>NZ_JBAQOK010000019.1:0-23282 GCF_049304695.1 Sphingobium sp. | reverse complement strand
TTGGCATTGGGCCCTCGGCGCTGACGGAGGCCATGGGCATGCTCAACCACCATTTCGCAGCAGCCGCCTGATCGGCGCAGAGCGACAGCCTACCTCTGACTGCCGCCAATCTTTGCAACAGAGCCGGGCAGAGAATTCACATCTCCCCGTGCGACGACGGGAGTGGCGTATGATGCGGTTTAAGTCGGCCCGGCAATGCCAGCGTTTCGTCTCAGTTCATGGCCAGATCGCCAATCTCGTCCTTCTTCACCGCGGACATCTGGCCGCTGCCGATCACCGAAAACTTCGCTCCCAGGCTATTGCAACGTGGCAACACATCGCCCCGTCAATCAGTGCGTGAAAAACGGTCTGCGGAGAGAAGTGCGTCCGGTCCCAGGTTAAGGCGGCGCCTCCCATGCACGACCCCCATCGACCTCCGAACGCTTGCCTTTGTGACATCGTGTCTATATCGCCGCGGCCAGCCGCGCAAATTTGCCGCCGCAGAAGAGCAGCGGGCCGGTTTCGGCCCGGCGTTCGAGATGGGTGACGCGTCCGATAAAGAGCGTATGGTCGCCGGCATCGACCTCCTGTTCCACCTCGGTAAGAAACACCGCCGCCGCGCCCGGCACCACTGGAAGATCGTGGCGGTCTTCGAGGATGGTGGACAGGGCCTCGTTGTGACGCCCCGCGAAATGCCAGGCGACATGCTCCATGTCGTCACCAAGGATGCTGACCGCGTAGCGGCCCGAGGCGCGGATCCGCTCCCGCATCTTGCTCTTGTGGTCGAGCGAGATGGAGATCAGCGGCGGGTCGAGCGAGACCGACATGAAGGCATTGGCGGTCATGCCATGGTCGCCGTCATCCGTGCGGGTGGTGATCACCGTGACGCCGGTGGCAAAGCTGCCGCAGGCGTTGCGCAGATCACGTGCGTCAAATCTAAGCATTGTCGTCCTCCCTATGGCGGATGTCGTTGGTTAAAAGGGCGGCCCCGATAGCATGCAAGGGCAGCGGGGCGGCCAGCAGGGGCACGGCTTCGGCAGCGCGCCCGGAGGCCTGGAGCCCACGGATCCGGCTGGACGAGATCGTTTCTCCTGCCGTGCAGCAGGTGACCGGGGCCTCGACGACGCTGAAATGCCGCGCCAGAAGCGTCACATCGCCTGCCTGCCGCGCGCCAAAGCGGAAATCGGCGCCGACATGGATCTGCACAGGCCCGATCCGACCCAGATCGGCCAGGAAATCGTCGGCGCTACGGCGGGCGTAGCAGTCATTGAACTGGGCGACGACGATAAAGTCGGGGCCGAGCGCCGCGATCCGCGCGAGCTTTTCCGCCAGCGGCAAAAGCTGCGCCGCGCGACCGAAATGCACCTTGGGTGGCGGATCGAAGGTCCAGACCACGGCGGGCCGACCCTGCTCCCGCGCCGAGTCCACGGCAGCCCGGATCAGCGCCTGATGCCCGCGATGTACCCCGTCGAAGGCCCCGAGGGCCGCAACGCTGGCAGGCAGCATGACTTGCCGGTCGGTGACGACCTGGGCCGGAACCCCGGAGAAATCCAGACCCATCCGCTCCTCCTCTTGCAAGGGGCGGCCGGGATGATCGGCCGCCCTCACGGACTTGAACCCGTGGCCTCAGCCCTGGAAACCCGCCTTCAGGCGGTTCACGTCCCAGGGGTTGATGAGGTCGGGCGCGGTCCAGCCGGTCAGGTCGTATTCGGCCATGTAGTTGTGCACCATCTGTTGAAGGGTGGCCATCTCGCCGGTCGCCTGCGCGGTCAGCATGGTCTCGATGCGGATGTTCTCGTAGTTGCCGGCATAGTTTGCCTCGTAAAGCTCATGCCGCCCGCCGAATTCCGAGCCCATCGCATCCCAGAGGAGCTTCAGGAGCTTGACGCGGTCCACTGCTGCCATGCCGTTCGAGCCGCGCACGAACCGGTCGAGATAGGGCCGCACCGCATCCGAAGCGAAGTCGAGCGACGAGGACGGCAGGTAGATCAGCCCCGAGGCGACATGGCGCTCGATCAGTTCCTTGATCCGGCTGTAGGCCATCGGTGCGAAGATGCGATAGGCAAGGCCGTAGTTCATGTTGGGCAGAACGTAGCCATCGGTTCCCTGCCACGGGACCGGGCTCTTCACCATCGCGTCCGACAGGCCCCAGAACAGGTTGCGCCAGCCCAGCACCTCGCCCACGGCGGTCTGCGGGCCGCGGAAGGCGCCCGAGCCGGTCGCCTCCAGCGCCATGGAAAAGAGGGCGGAGATGAAATCGAGTTTCACCGCCAGCCGCGTGGTACCGTGCAGCGTGAAACGCGGCACGAAGCCCGAGGCGGGGAAGAAGGCGTTGATCTTCTCGATGTCGCCATAGATGAAGATGTTCTCCCAGGGCACCAGCACCTTGTCGAACACGAGGATCGCGTCGTTCTCATCCATCCGGCTGGAGAGCGGATAGTCGAAGGGCGTGCCCATGACCGCCGCGTTCAGCTCGTAGGAAGCGCGGCTGATCAGCTTGACGCCGGCGCTGTCCATCGGAGCCGTGAAGGTCAGGGCAAACTTCTTCTCCTTGATCGGGATTCCGTAGTGGGCGATGAAATTATAGTGCGTCAGGGCCGAGCCGGTGGCAACCACCTTGGCACCCGAGACGATCAGGCCGGCATCGGTTTCCTTCTCCACCTGCATGTAGACGTCGCCGGTCTCCTCGACGGGCAGGTGGCGGTCGATCGGCGGGTTAACCATGGCGTGGTTCCAGTAGTCCAGCCGCTCCTGCGTGCGGTCATACCAGGTCTTCGCATTGCCGGCATATTCGCCGTAGAAGCTCGCATTGGCCCCCAGCGTGCCCAGGAAGGCGGCCTTGTAGTCGGGCGAGCGGCCCATCCAGCCATTCGCCACCCGCTGGGTGGCGGCGATGGCATCGCGGCCAGCCACAAGTTCCTCGGCGGTCTTGGTTCCCTTGAAGAAGGGATGCGTCCACCCGCCCGAGCCTGTGTCGGTCGGTCGGCCGATTGTAGCCTTCTCCGCATTCAGCCGGTCGTACCAGCGCGCGACCATACGGGCCGAGTTGCGAAAAGCCGGATGGCTGGTGACGTCCTTTACCCGCTCGCCGTGGATGTAGATCTCGCGCCCATCGCGGATGCTGTCCAGAAATTCGGCACCGGTATACGGTGCCTGGGTGGCGGTGGTTTGATCTTTCATGTCTTCCTCCCCTGCGGCAGATTGCCTGACGCTCCTCGACGTGAAGACTGACATCGACGCGTGCGCACCGAAAGGTATCGCGTAATACCTGTCATTTTTCCGGCATTGCCGGAAAACACAGCGGGATCGGCAGGACGAGGGAGCACTCGATGAAGACAATCCGCAAGATCGGCGAAGTACTGCGCTGCTTTTCCGCCACGCAGTCGGAACACAGCGTCACGGCCCTGTCGCGGGCCATCGGCAATTCCATTAGCGGCACCCACGATCTGGTGGATGGGCTGGCGGGGATCGGCCTTCTGCGCAAGGTCGAGCGGGGGCGCTATCGGCTCGGCCCGCTGGTGGCGACGCTCTACCACGCGCTGGAGGACAGTTTCGATCTGGTCGAGGTGGCGCGGTCGGTGATGGCCCAGCTTTCCGCCGATCATGGCGAGACGCTGCACCTCACGATGCACGATCACGACCGTCTGCTGCTGGTCGACGCCATCGACGGCACCCGGCCCCTGCGGGTGTCGTCCGGGGTGATCGGCCCGCATCTGCCGCTGCACAAGGCGCCGCCCGGCAGACTGCATCTGGCTGCCTTCAGCCCCATGCGGCTTGACGACTGGCTGGACGAGCATGCCCGCCCCGGTGGTCCCATCGACGCCCCGGAACGTTTGCGCGACGAACTGGCCGCACTGGCGGCCGAGGGGTTCGACAGCGGCCCAATTGGCGATGATGACGATCTGGTCTGCCTCGCGGCACAGATTCGGGACCACGTCGGACGCGCGGTCGCGGTGCTGTCGATGACGGTTCCGGCCAGCCGCCATGCGCGCCAGCCGCGCGCTTTCCGTACTATCACCGTCGATGCGGCGCAGCGGATCTCTGACCGCCTGGGCCATCGACGCAGGGATCCCTGATCATCCGCGAATCCGCAGACGGGGAATAGCGGGTTCAGGCGCTGTGCCGCGCTATTCGGCCCGAGTGACTGCGGCTTGCGCCGTCCTGGTGAATTTTCGGGTGATCTCCATGAAGTTCAGCACCTGCGGGGCGCGGTTGTCCAACCGGGAATGGACCGTCAAAGCGGTTCCAGGGTTGTGGCCGACATAGGGGCGATAGATGACCCCAGGTCGCGTCGTCCGGCTGACGGATTCGGGCACGACCGACAGCCCCACGCCGACCGAGACCAGCGAGATTGCGCTTTGAAAATCCTGCGTCAGCTCGAGGCCGCCGGGCTTCACCCCCTCTCGCTCGCAAATATCGAGCACGACATCGGCATAGCTCGGGCGCGGGCGGCGAGGATAGAGCACGAAGGTCTGGCCGCTCAGGTCGGCGAAGGTGATGTTGTCTTCCGCGACCAGCGGAGAGCTGTCGGGCAGCGCCAGGATCAGCTTCTCGCGACACAGAAGCTGCTGGCGGAACTCCTCGTCCTTGAGTTCGGGGCGGGCAACGGCGATGTCGATCTCCCGCGTGATCAGGGCCCGGTGCAGCTCGGCATTGTTCAGCGCGGACAGCGCCAGTTCCACCTCCGGATAGACCGACCGGAACGACTTGATCAGCATGGGCAGAAGCCCGTGCGACGCGGAACCGACGAAGGCGATCCGCAACCGACCCGCGCCGCCTGCGCCAACCAGCCGCGTCTCGCGCTGCGCCGTATCCATCCGGTCGAGGATCTGCCGCGCGTGATCCTGCAACACGACTCCTGCCTGCGTCAGGCGGATCTGGCTACGGCTGCGGTCGAATAGCTGCACGCCCAGAGACTCTTCCAGCGAGGCGATCTGGCGCGACAGTGGCGGTTGCGCCATGTCCAGCCGCGTCGCGGCGCGCCCGAAGTGAAGTTCTTCTGCCACAGCAAGGAAATACCTGAGCTGGCGGAATTCCATTGTCTCCTCCCAGAGCGGAACCCGAGATGGAAAAACCTTTCAGGTTGTCCGTCGTCAGAACATTTGGCACAACTCGCGGCGTAAATTAGCGGAGTGCGGGCCTCGTCCTGGGGTTGATATTAAGCGGCGATCTTGCGGTGGAGCAAGCGGCGATGTTCGATGGTCTTCCGTTTGATCCTTTCGCGCTGTTTGATGATGGCATCGGCCCTGCCGAAGTAGGCGTCGGCGGGCGTCACGTTGTTCAGGCTCTCGTGGTAACGTCGGTGGTTATAATGCTCGACGAAGGCTTCGATCTGGGCCTCAAGGTCACCGGGCAGGAAGTAATTTTCGAGCAGGATGCGATTCTTGAGGGTCTGATGCCAGCGCTCGATCTTGCCCTGGGTCTGGGGATGCATCGGAGCTCCGCGCACATGGCTCATTTTCCGGGCCTCGATATATTCCGCCAGTTCACCCGCGATGTAGCTCGGGCCATTATCCGACAGCAGCCGAGGCTTGTGCAGCACCGTTGCGCTGTCGCAACCCGAGGCCTCGAGCGCGAGGTCCAGCGTGTCGGTGACATCCTCGGCTCGCATGTTGGTGCACAGCTTCCAGGCGATGATGTAGCGCGAGAAGTCGTCGAGCACGGTCGACAGATAGACCCAGCCCCAGCCAATGATCTTGAAGTAGGTGAAGTCGGTCTGCCACATTTCGTTCGGCCGCGTCGTCTTGGTGTGGAACGCATCGGCTGCCCTGATCACGACGAAGGCCGGGCTGGTAATCAGATCATGGGCCTTGAGCAGGCGATAAACCGTGGCCTCCGACACGAAGTAGCGCTTCTCGTCGGTGAAGCGCACCGCCAGTTCGCGGGGCGACAGATCGGTTGTATCCAGCGCCATGTCGATGATCTGCTGCTGGATATCGTCGCCGATGCGGTTCCACACCCGGCGCGGGGCCGATGGCCGATCCTCCAACGCCTCCGGGCCGCCTTCGAGATAGCGGTCGTACCAGCGATAGAAGGTCCGGCGCGGGATGCCCAACTGCTCCGCAGGCGCGCCCGGCTCGGGGGGCAAAGGGGTAAAACTGTCGTGATCAAGGTCGGGCAGCTTCATGCGACCGGCGCGCCAGTCGGCCTTGGCCTGCTCGATCCGTTCCTTCGACGACGACACGAAATTCCAGTCGATGAAGCGCGGTCCAAGCGGCTCGCCGCCCAGCGCCATGACGATAGCCGGCGTTTCCGCCTTGATCGTAACCAGTGCGCCGGGCGTCAGCACCAGCATCTGACCAGTGTCGAAGCGCTGGCCCGCCACGGTGACTGTACCCTCGGCGACATAGATGGCGCGCTCAGGATAATCCGCGGGGAGTTCGGCCCGGGCTCCGGGCGCCAGCGCCCAGTGAAGATAGAAAAGCGGCGAGTGTGTCTGGACATCGGCATGTAGACCCAGCGCCGTGCCCGCGACCAGGCGGCCCCAGACGCCATTTTCCTCGAACGTAGGCAAATCCTCCGCGCCCGCATCCATCATCTCGTCGAGGGTCTGCATGGACAGCGCGTTCAGCACTTCGGGACGATTAATCGTGATCGTCGCCACGCCTTCGATGCATTCCAGCGTGATGTGTTCGTAACGCATGTTCTTCTCCCTTGGAGCGACCCTTGGCTCATTGCCTGATCGGTCGCTCAAGTTGCTCGGTCCAGCAATGTGCGGCGGGAGGCGGAGAACGCGCCCAGCCATGATCGCGGCGAGCGCGAACAAGCCTCCCGCACTGTTTTGCGCCTCGCCGCGACGAAAGGGGCTCCGTCATCTACCCCCCGCCGACAGCCCTCAAGCCGAGCCGCCAGCGGCCGACACAGGTTATCACTTCACGGTCGGGAAGCCGAGGCGAGCGCGAAGGTCCGGATTCAGTTCGACAACGTGGAAACCGGTCGTGACGCAGGCGAACCAGATGTGCCCGGACTCGGGAACATAGCGTACATGCGACGCACACGCGTCGCTTACCTGGTCGTTCAACCCTATCCAGTTTAGCCCGTTGCCACTTAGCGGGGTATCGGGATTCGCACCCGGCTTATAGTAGCCGACTTCAACCGGCTTTGTAGGATCGCGCAAATCAACGATCCTCACTCCGCCAGCGAAGAAGGGGAACAGACCAAGCCTCGTGTTCCTTGCATCGTCGACATCGTTGTAATGCGAGGCAACCGCGCCGAGGCGCTCGGTGATGTCTGGGATTGGGATGAAGCTCGCATAGGGATCCTCCTTCCGAGGAGTAAATCGTATCGCGTCGCAGTTCTCCTTGATATTCATTTGCAGCTTGAACTCGCCGACGACCTTTGGATTCTTCTCGTCCGCGATATTGATGATCCGCGGCCATGTTCCAGGACAGGCGCCCAGTTCGGCCGCACCCACCAGGTGTGGAACTCCGTTGATCGACGCGGGCACGACAGAATGCCAACCGCCTTGCTTGGCTTCGCCGACGAGCCTCATCTTCGGTTGAGAGCGCCCATCGACGATGTCGCTGTTATCGAGAATGTAGACGCTGCCGTTCTCCACAGGCACGTCCCCGGTTTCGGAGGCGACGACAGCCGCGTAGATCCGCCGCTCATCACGGCTGATCGACACTTCATGTGGCGTGAACCCAGCCGTCAATCCATTGGGTCGCGTGGCGCCGAAGCGGCCGAGATAGCGGGGGCGCTTCATGTTGCTGATGTCGAGCACATGCACGCCACCCTTCCCCGAACCGAGTCCGGGCACGACTTCTGTACCGTAGACGCGACGACCGTTGGGAGAGATTGTCACATTGTGGATGTTGGCGGGCCACTTGAACTCGCTCTGCAATTTGGGATTCAGGCAGTTCGAGGCATCGTAGATGCTGAGCCAAGCTGCGTCCTCCTCGCCCCGGCCAGCAATTCCTCCCGAGTAGGCGCCGGCGACGAGAACTTTGCGACCTGGTGCCGCAATCGCGTGCATCGTCTCTACCGCATCGATCGAGCCCCGGTCCCGCAGCAAGCGCACGGGCTTTGGAGCCCGGGGGTCCCTTACGTCGATAACCGCGACGCCCGCTGGCTCGCGGAGGAACAAGGCAGATCGGCTGTTGGCGGTTGCCGGGCCTGTCTGCTTGAAGGTGGATACATAGGCACATTGATCGACCCATGAGAGCTGCAAATTGCCGCCGCGGTTCCAGATGTCCGTGCGACCGACGAGGCGAACGCCAGCATGATAAGGAAGTTTGGACCGGCCGCTCACCACGTCTTCGATCGTGGTTTGGCCCTGAAGCCCGGTTTCGGGGCGATCGCCGGGACCAATGACGACCTGGGAAGACGCCGGCCATCCGCTACACAGACAGGCTAGGCCGAGCGGGGCAACGACCGCGAGCCTCCGAATCTTGGTGGCTGTCACCGCAGTCAGGCGCGAAAGAGCCTCTGTGGTGCGGATCGTCGGTGAACGCCGCGATGCTCTATCGTGCGTCGCCGCCCCGATCTCGACCATGCCCGGCTTCATGACGCCGACCGGTTTGGCGGGCAAATCATCGGCAAGAACAACATTCCCATGCGCTTCGCTTAACATCCGCAACATCTTTCTCTCCTTTGCTTGGCGCGTCCTCAATCTTGCCACAACACATCGTGCGACACAGAGGAATTCGTAGCCCGTTGCGTTCGCCCGGGCGCCGCTTCACCGCGAAAAGGGGCGTCCGAGGTAATCTTCCAGGTCGCGCGCGTACCTGCGGGCGACGATGCAACCCTCGCCTTGAACGCCAGACGGCGATTCCGGCGGGGTCGCTTACTCATCTGGCCTCCTGTGCCGCCACCACCATGGCTGTCGTCAGGCCGGCGACCCACTCATCCCGCTGGTCAAATTTCCCGACCCACCTCTGTGGGTGTTTTACCATCAAACCCCGCGATCAAACATCTAACTGATTTGAGCTTGCAGGATCGCTCATCCGAACGACCCTGCCCGCATGGCGCTCGCTCGGATCAGAAGGAGCGGCTGAGGCGCGCGCCCCACGTCCTGGGGGCACCCCAGTGACCGATATATCCAAACCCGAAATTACCCGTAAGAGTCTTGTATGCCTTGTTGCCCAAATTGTTGACGAACAGCGACAGCGTGGTTTTCCTGTCCACATCGGAGATCGTCGCGTTTAGGTCAACCACGGTGTAAGGCCGTTGTCGGTCAAGGGCGTCGAGGTTGAAGTAGGAGAAGACGACGGTCGAATTGTGCCGCGCACTTGCGGTGAGTTCTAGCTCGTTCAACAGTTCTCCGCCAAGATCGAAACGCTTGGATGCACTCGCGTTAACGGTCCACTTCGGCGCGAAATTCAACGTCTTTCCAGCGAGATCGTAGGGGACGAGCGTCAGCGGCTCCGTCGAGGTGAACTCCGTGAACTCCGTGTGCACGTATGTGGGCGCAAGGGTGAAGGTGAGGTCGGGGACTGGGCTGTATCGGATCTCAAGTTCGGCGCCATACGCCTTCGCTTGCGCATTGTCCGTGAGGACGCCGTTCGGGGGAACCTGCTTTTCGACCTGCAGGCCCGAATAGTCATAGTAGAAGGCCGCGAAGTTAGCAGTCAGTTTGCCGTTGAGCAGGCGGGACTTCACGCCAAGCTCGTAGGAATCGAGCGTCTCCGTTCCAAAAGCCGGCGCGGAGCCATCGCTTGCCGGCAGGTTGCCGCCGCCGCCCTTGTAGCCGCGGCTCCACTGGATGTAGCTCTGGATTTCTGGCGTGAAATCATATTGAAGGGCAACCTTTGGGAGCAACTTGGTTTTTTTGATGGTGCCGCCCGCGACTGCTACCGTAGGGATGAGGGGTTCAAGGCCCGAAATCGACTCATACTCATTCTTGTCGTAATTGAGGCGCATACCCACATTCAGCCTCAAGGCGTCCGTGAACGAATAGGTCGCGTCGAAGTATGCCGCAAAATTGTCCACTTTGGCTTGCTGGCCAAGATTTTGCGTCAGGACCGCCGCCGGATCCGGATTCTCGATGATGACATCTATAACACTCTTATATTCCTCGTGGTAATAGAAGGCCCCGAGGATGAAATTAAATTTATCGAAATTTCCGAACAGGTTGAACTCCTGGCTTATCGATTCGGATCGACGCGGATAAATCGCCGTATAGTAGTAGGGAAATGCGGTGCCATCGTCGTCGTTGGCGGTCCGCGTCTTCCCAAGGATATAGTTCGTCAGAGACTTGACGGTGATCGCATCGGACGCCTCCCACGTCACGCCTGCCTGGCCGATGAGCAGCTTGTTTACCGCACTGTGCGGGCGATTCGAGATCGCCTTCCAAGGCTCATTCGTCCAATCCACCCCTTCGACCCCGAGGCTGATCGGCCCAACCGGGCTCTGGTCGATCTTGGCCGCATTGTCCTCATCATAGCGGAGCGACAGGTCCACCGTCAGGCTAGACGTAGGTGTCAGGCGCAGCGCGACACGGCCATATTTGGCGTCCGTTCCGCCGCCAATACGCTCCACCACGTTAAGGGGCCTGAGGATGTTTTCGACCGGGCCATCCTGCTTCTCACGTCCGCCGCTGAGCCTGATCTGCACGCCATCGGAGAGTGGCCCTGAGACAAACCCGCTTATACCGACCTGATTGCGGCCTCCTACAATAGCGTCGATGCGCCCCGTCCACGTCTTGGTTGGGCTAGCGGAGATGAAGTTGACCGCACCGCCCATAGCATTGCGGCCATAGAGAGTCCCTTGCGGCCCGCGCAGGACTTCGACGCGATCGAGGTCGACCGCGCGCAGGGTTCCCATGAAAGGCCGGGGCAAATAGGCGCCATCCGAATAGATCGCGACCGTCGGTTCGGACGAACCAGCCACAAGGGTCGAGCCGACGCCGCGGATAGTCACAATGGTGTTGCCGAAGTTGGGGACGAACACCAATCCAGGAATCACATTGGCCAGGGCTATGGTATCAGTGACGCCCCGGCTGAGAAGGGTGTCGCCACTCACGGCGGTGATCGAAGCGGGAATATCCTGAACGCTGACGCTGCGCCTCAGCGCGGTCACGACGATGTCGGAGCCGTCATTGCCGCCACTCGACGGCGGGGCCTGAGGCTCTGACGCGGCCGACCCGGGCTCGGTTGCGCCGGCACCCGCAGCCACGGGAGTCTGAGCCCCTGCACCAGACGCTGCCAGCGCACATGAGAAAAGTATAAACGCGCCGCTCGACACACCCCAAAAATTCATATCATCCTCCCAGTGTTTCCATACGCACTAGCCGCACTGAGGATATAGTCAATCGTTTAGTTATCTCGTCATCCGGTGCGTTGGCAGTTTTGCGCGCGGAGCGGCGGGCCGCGTCGTTCCCCAGGGCGTCGGACCGCCCACAGACTCTCCGCGACGTGAGCACCACGGTCGGCTCACTCTCTTGATTAGGGTCCGGATTCACCACAGTCACCAGATGACGGCCGCGGAGAGCGCGAGAGCTCCCATAAAGTTTTGCGTTGCGATCGAAGCGGGTAGCGAGGCGTCGCCAGTCCTTGAGGCGGCAGAACATGCGCTCGATGACGTTGCGCTGCTTGTAAATGGCGCGGTCGTAGTCGTCGTGGATTTTGCGGTTGCGGCGCGGCGGGATGACGGCCTGGGTACCGCGGTCGTCGAGCCACCCGCGCAGCTCTTGGCTGTCATAACTTTATCGGCGACGAGTTCGCCGGAGGGTGGCAGGGCCTCGATGCAGTTCTTCGCGACCTTGCAGTCTTGGACGTTGCCGGGCGTCAGCAGGAGGACGTGAGGGCGGCCTTTGGCGTCGCAGACTGTCCGTCGTCAGAACACTTGTCACAGGTGCCCGCGAGCAGACCCAACTCGTCATCGGCCATTTGCAGATCACGCTTGCGCAATATGCCGAAACGCCCGCATTCGAGCAGCAGGAAGCAGACGACTTCCGCGATCTGGCGATTACCGTCGCAGAGCATGCGATAGGTGGAGCCTCAACGATGGCGGCCGCTACCAGCCTGACGGTCGCGTTGGGTCAAAGCAAAGGGTTGCCTGCGCTTGCTCAAACCGACACGCTCCAGAAAGCCTTGGACGGTTTGTTGGTCGCTCTCGTCGATGATGGGGACAAGGCTGCAAGCGCCACGATCAGGGACAAGGTACTTGAGCAGGCGATCCACCGGGCAGATGTTGATCGGCGGTGGTTCTCGCTCATGGGTTTCGACGCGGAGATTTTGGAGATCATACAATCAGGTTAAGCGGTCGGGCCCCCCGATGGCCGCGACGCAATCTCTGGCCGCGACCGATGCGTAGGTGGCGATTGCGGGAAGCGTGAACCCGCTGCTGGGTTCGGCCTGCGATATAGGAAGTGGAACGGTAATGCGCCATTGCCCCTGGGTCGCCTGTAGGTCTCGATAATCTGAGGCTGGTCTCGCTCGATGAGCCCGTCCGGCGAGATCGCCGTGCCATGCACGGCAGCAAATGCGCCTCCCTCATCTCGGCGACCGGGCAAAATGACATACTTGATAAGCTGCTTGCAGGGGTGAGAGCGAAACTCTCATTTCTAGGCGTGCTGGTGCTGCCTGAAGTGCTGATTCCGTCGGCGAAGGCGAATATGCGTACCATCGGGTCGCTCGTCGGCGAGGACATCGGCGCCTGGCCATGCGTCGAATGCTCGACTCAGAGTGGATTTCCATGATCGCCGATAGTTGGCAGCTTCGCGAGCAGAGGCGGGCGAGCGCGGTCCACGAGTAGAAGATTGACGCGGGGACGGTCAAGGATACACGCCCAACACCAAGGAAGTGCTGGAGGACTACGACCGTGCCGGAAATCCGCTGTTCGTCCCGGAAGCGCAGTTCCGGACTGGTGACATCTTTTGGGTGCTCGGCCAGCACCGTACGATCGGCTATTCCGTCTTCGGAATCGAGGATGGCCGCATCGATGGGCAGTTAGCACAAGCCTACTCGTTACTGTCCGACATGGACCAAGTGATCACGAAAGCGCAGGCTGAAGGACGTATCGCAGGCGTTCTCCTGAATGATGGGAATCCCGCGGTCATCAACCTTGGCGGCTACACCATCACTGTTCGGGAAACGATGGCTCTTCTCAAGCAAATGCTGCTCGACGTCGGTTTGCAAGCGCCCCCTCCGCCCCCTCCGATGCCGAGCGAAACCGAAGGCCCCGGAACGCGTCCGGCCCCCGGAGACAGCCGAGCATTTGGTCTGATCATCGATGAAGGGAACGATTCCTTTTTCATTGTCGGAAAGGGATTTACCGCTGATTTTGCAATTGGTTCGAGATTGGCGGAAGTCGATCGCGTGGAAGAGGGTCGTTTCGCCGCACAAGGCTGGAAGCCCGGCCGCACACTCAATGGCGATGAGCGCTTGAGTGTGGTCCCGACCGATCGGATCGGCTCCATCCGCATCAAGCTGATGCAGCCGAGATCGAAGTGAAAGCCCTTTGGCTTTGAAAAGCCAGATCGGTCGGTAGCTTTCATCTTTGCCGATCAGGGTGTCTTGCGGCCGAATTTCAGCGCGTTCCTGCCGGGCAGCGTTACGTCCAGCAAACGGCTCGTCTTGGGACAAGCGGCCGTTCCCATCCCTGCTGGTAAACGTCGTAAGCTGGTCGGTAGCCGTCGCAAAAGCGGACCGTCGACACCTAGGGATCGGAAATGATCGCTAAGTGTCCGCGATGGGTCGGCTTCGTTCAGCGCCACGCAGGCAAGGCCGGAGAGCGAATGTGCTCGCGCCGGATGCCGAGACCGAGCAACCTTGCCGGAAGGGCCTGAAGCGCTGGGATCGTTTGCAGCAAATGGAGGACAGCCGGCGCGCGTGGCGCTGTGCTGCGCATGGCCGCACCGATGACATTCCGATGGACGGCGCGCTGTATGGCCTGGATCGTGCGGACGGCCAGCATGCGTCGGGCACGCACTTGGCGGAGCAGCGGATCAGGATCAATTCCGGCACTCAGCGGAGCGGCAAGAATGTTTGCGGCGGCGACCGCGTCCTGGATCGCAAGGTTGATGCCGACGCCGCCCACCGGCGACATGGCATGCGCTGCATCCCCGATAACAAGCAGGCCCGGTCGGTGCCAGCGGGTCAGCCGGTCAAGCGATACGGTGAGAAGCTTCACATCGTCCCAGACAGCGACCGCTGCGATATGGTCTGTCAGCGATGGTGCCGTCGCCGACACATCGCCCCGGAAGCGCTCGATGCCCGCCGCGCGTATTCTGTCCGCCGCGCCTTTCTCGATCACGCGGGCGCACTGGAAATAGTCGCCCCGGTCAATGGTGACGATCATCTCGCCCCGATCGATGTAGCCCTGTGTGCGATTGTCAGGTGTCCGCGCCTTTGGCACCCGAAACCAGAGCACGTCGATCGGCACACCGAGATCTTGTAACGGTAACGCAGCCGCTTCCCGCAGCCGGGAACTGCGTCCATCGGCGACGATGACCAGTCGCGCTTCGAGTGTTTCGCCATTTGCCAGTCTTACGCCCTCGACGCGATCGGTGCCCTCGACCAGGCCTACGGCCTCAGCCTCCATGCGCAGGGTGAACGCGGGCAGCCGCCGCGCGACGTCTGCCACGAAGTCGAGAAAATGCCATTGCGGCATCATTGCAATAAAGCGAGCAGGACCGGGAAGGCGGCTGAAATCGGCGATCCGATATTCGCGGCCGCCGATCACAGCGCCCACTGACGAGACCTTGTCATGCTCGCGGGTCAGAAGGGCTTCAAGAAGGCCGAGCTCGTCGAACAAGTCCAAGGTAGATGGATGTACCGTGTCACCGCGAAAGTCGCGCAGGAAGTCGGCATGCTTCTCAAGCACGAGGGTCGGTACACCAGCGCGAGCGAACAGAAGGCCCGCCATCATCCCAGCTGGACCGCCGCCGACAATCACAAGCTGATGTGGGGCTCGATCAATCATGCCGTGAGCCTACGCTTTACTTAAGCAACCGCAAGGCAGCGTTTCACGCGTGATCACGCGATAGCCGCCGGTCTGCAATCCGAAGGAGCAATTCGGCCGCTGAGCGACGGAGAAGGGTCGCTCTTGGAAGATGGTGTGTGGCTCATCCGGGCGGGCGGCCTGTAGTAGGATGAATATCATGCCGTTTGGTTGCCCACTTCTCTAAAATCAGAGGTGGCGTGGCCTTCGGACTTGCTCGTCAGTCATTCCCTGTCCCGACTTCACATTCCAGCGAATCAGAAGATGCCTAGAAATTTTTTATCCTGGCTCTTTTTCTCGTCCTTGCTTTCTTTGCCCGCCTCATCCTTGGCCGTTGTGCCGCGCCCTACGTCATCACGAGGCGTCCCGCCCTTGGTCCGCTGGGCGGCGGCCGTTGCCCCCGCAAGTACTGGTCCGCAAGCTGCGCTCTTCGCGTCGCCAATGTCGACAAAGGCGAGGATTCCGGCCAGCGGAGTGGCACCAATGCCAAGGGCAGCGCCCACCCCGCCTCGCGCGATCAATTCGGGGCTGATCACGTCAATGCTGGGTTTCGCGAAATAGCCTTTGATGCCCACGGGGGATTGACCGGAAAACAAGCTGAACTTCTTGCCATCCGCTCGAAAAGCCAGGTCCAGGCTTTCATTGCGAAACGAAAAGCCACCCCGTCCGACCATCACGTTCTTTGTCGTGTCGATGATTATGGGATCAGCCGCCGCCACACCATTGCGCACAGTGAACGCGATCAGGCCGCAATTAATCTGGACCGGCTTTTTAAGCTTTCCCGCGAACATCTTGGTGATGAACGTGCCTATGTCCAGTTCGGATAGCTGGACATTACGCGCCCACATGGACCCCGCGGGCAGGATCACCGCGATACGGCCGTTGGACGTAGCGAGCGAATCGTGCAGCGTGTCACCCAGGCCAGTCATCTGTACGCGGGCCTTGACTGTGCCCGTCGTGCCGGATTCTTCAACACCCCAACGCCCCAAAAGCTTGCCCATGGGCGTGGGCGACAGACGGATATCGTAGGCCGTGCGGACCGGAGCGCCTCGCGCGTTGATTTCAATGTCAGAACTCACATGTCCGCCTGTCATATCGAAGGTGAGAGGCGAAAGCGTGATCAGGCTGCGCTCAAGCGCCAGCTTCAGCGCGATATTGGAAATGGGCAAATTCTCGGCGCGGACGCGGCGCACATTATATTCCACCTTAGCGTCGAAATTGCGGAGCGCCTCGACCCGCAGCGGGGCATCGGGAAGTAGGCGTGGAGTGCCGCCGACAGTCTGGATCGTCCCTTTCGCGCCTTGAGTTTCCAGTTTCTGGGGATCGTAGCCGATGAAGGGGCCGACATCGACGATATCGAGCGTTTGGGTAGCAAGCGAAGCGTTCAGCAGTAAACGGTTATCAGGAAGCGATACGGTCATGCGCCCGGCCAGGTCGCTGTCTCCGAAGCGGCCTTTAAGATGCGTGAAACGCCATTCGTCGCCCTGCTTGGTAAGCGCGGAGGTAAAGCGATAGGCGCGTGTTTCGGGAATGGCTACGCCGAGGAAATCGAACAGCAGGGCAAGATTGGGACCTTGGGTGACGAGACGAAGGTCCGCGCCCTCAATCTCGGTCGCACCGGGCAGCGTGCCGCTCACCTCCAGCACGGTGGAGCCCGCCTGCGCATGCAGGGCAAGGCTGTTCTTGCCGCCCGTGACCGTCGCGTTGGGAGACAAAAGGCCGCCGCGCAAGGTGAAGGGACGTTGCCGCAGGGTGCCATCGCCCGAAAAGCGCACATCGCTGGAAAAGCGTGTATCCTGCGCCTTTACAGTCTCGAAACCGATATCGGCGTTGAGCTGCATGCGCGGGTCGCGATACCGCAGGGTCGTGCCGGCCAGCAACGCTCGGCGGATCAATGGCAGGTCGAGAGGCTCGCCTTTTTTGTCGGGATCGCCAAAGGTCCATGTGTTGTTCCGGCCGTCGCTGGACCATTCGAGGTCAGTTGCCGCATCACGAAGTTCGAGCCATCGCACACGATATTTCTCTCCGAAGATGAGGCTGAACGGAGCAACCCGCGTGTCGATGAGGTCGGCGCGGAAAAAATCAGGGCGACTTGCCCAAGAGACGTTCGCAACCGTCATCCGCTCGGCACGGAGCCTTATGTCGATTGGTGCGAAATAGAGCTGGAAGTCACCTCCCACCCGAACCTGGCGCTCAAGCCGACTGGACAATGTGCGTTCGAACGGCTCCTTCAGGAACCGCCCTTTGGTGATGAACAGGATCAGCCAGATGGCGAATATGATCGCGACGATCCACAGTAGGATGCGTACCGGTAGCGGAAGCGTGCCCCATCGTTCGCGCGTGCGGGACAAGGTGGGACCAATGCCGCTCGCGAACCCATAGGGAAGCGGCTTCTGGATGGCCGGAGTGTCCGGCCGGAGAGGATCGGCATCGGCCATCGCGAAAGAACGCGGCTTCGCGCTTTTGGCTCCAATCTCCCGCTTTCGTTGACCTGACAACTATGGGGCCGCCAGACGAGATACGAAGGGACCGCCCAATTAACTGGGGATTGTGTCGGTGTCACCCACCAGAGGGTTGCCTTTCCATTGGCGGTATCAGCCCGCCCGCGTTCGCTGCCAAGGTGGTATAATGAGATAGGTGACCGGCGCAAAACCGTACAAGTCCAGTTTTGGGCTAATCCCAACATCCATAATCCTAAAGAGTGCCAACGCTGGGGAGCGCCGGTGCTATAACTGCGAGCCGAAGGGAGCGGTTGTGCGCTTGCATCGCCCATATGATAAACGATGTCCCGGCGACGACCGGCACGGGCTGCTCACCATGTCCAGTGGCAAGCCGCTGGCGGAAGCGCAGACCGCAGCGCTTTTCGCCATCCTGTTTTGGGGAAGCACTTATGTGATATTTTCAGTCAGGTCGGTATTTTTTCCGCCCACGTCGATCGACTTTTTCAGTCTCAAGCGCCTGGCGATGACCTTTTGCGGCGCGATGCTATTCCTGTTCGCGGTTGCGTGGACAGGACGCCGGATGGGCCTGAGCGTGAAACGTCCGCTTGTCTGGCCGATCATCAGCACGATCGCGGCTTCCGTGGCATTGCTGCTCCTACGGATCATGTATGACGACCTGACCGATCCCGGCTCATTCGGCTTTGCTGATCACGGGGGATGGATATTGGTCTGGAGCGGCTATTTCCTGAGTGGAATCACGCTGATCTCTTCGGCAAGGAAGGCAGCTGTCGAACCGCCGAAGGCGGCTGAAGCGAAAGCGGAGGCAAGTCCCACTATCTGGGTTCAGCGCAACAAGCGATCGATCCCTCTTTCCGTCGACGACATCGATTGGCTCGAAGCGCAGGGCAACTATGTCTACGCCCATGCTGCCGATTCGGGTGGCCTGCTACGAAGTTCGCTTTCGTCGCTGGAGGACAGGCTGAAATCGAGCGGCTTCATCAGGGTGCATCGTTCGGCCCTTTGCCGCAAACAACGCATCCAGGCCGTGGAACGCAAGTCATGCGGCGCACTGGTAATCATTCTGCATGGGGGCGCCGAACTGCCGGTCGGCCGCCGATATGCCGCAGATGTGACGGCGCTGACGAGCGCCTGACCCCCGACCCGAAGCTGTCGTTCGTCACACCCATCGGTCGTTCACGTCTCCATGCCTTCGCCTGTCGATCTCCACCTGCAAAGGGTTGCAACGACCGTTGCCAAGGGAGATCGGAATGGCTTCTCATTATGCGGAAGACCGGCGCGCTTACGAACAGCCGAACATGACCGAAGCAGAAATGCGCAGCCGCATTCTGGAACTGGCCCCGTTTCACCATGCGATTGACTTGCCCTTCGGTCTCAATACCTACGACGAGTCCCTACGCGGACAGGACCGTCAGTCCTTGGGCCGGATAGATAGCATGAGCAAGCATGTCTGGCCGAGATTGCTCGAGCAGTTCGGCGGCACCTTGCAAGGGAAGCGCGTGCTGGACGTCGCCTGTAACTGCGGGGGATTCTCCTTCCTGGCTGCGGAGACGGGGGCCGATGAAGTCGTAGGTTTCGACTCTGAGGACAGATATATCGCGCAGGCGAGGTTTATTCAGGAAGCTCGTCAGGAGAATCGCGTCCGTTTCGAAATCGATCAACTGGAGAATGTTAGCGCTGAATCATACGGACGTTTCGACGTGTCATTCTTCTTCGGCATTCTCTACCATCTGGAGGATCCGATCGGCGGCTTGCGGCGGATCGCGTCCCTGACCACGGACACAATCGTGATCGATACGCACCTGATGCGACTTCCTTACATTCACCGCTTTCTGAAGATGCCTCTCTGGGGAATGAGTGTCGTAGCGCCGGTGGAAGGCAAAGACACCACCACAGGTCTTTGGCGGAAGGCCCGTCACTGCCAGTTCAAGCCCAACCTCCAGGCTGTGGTGCAATCCCTGAAATTCCTCGGCTTCGATGATGTCGAATATCTGGCGCCCACCGCTGCCGGCCTCGAAGACCGCTATTACAGGCGGACGCGCGGAGCGTTCATAGCTCGGAGACGGCCACCTTCCGCCACGAGGTCGGAGCCAAATTGAAGCCGGGTCGGCTCGCTTTGACATTGTGCGGCCATCGGGTCGATTGACGAACGTCAACAATCTGGGACGCTAAATGTGGCGATGAGCGCCCAGAACTGGTCGGCCTGCTCTGAAGCGCTCCACCTGTGGCCATCCTAGTCTAAAGACGTGTTATGGATTGTCAGAATTTGTTCTCACCCCTCGCGAGCGAGTATGGACGCAAGGTGAGCACGAAGCCCGCTCTGCATCGGCATTGCTCGGCCGCTCAGGATGCTCGAGCACGCTTTCGCGAACGTGATCCCGCCTTGCCGGCACCGACTGGCAGATCAGAAAGCTCGATGCAGAGCGGCGCATGATCGATACGAAGCCCGGCATTGCGCTCGAAGGCTCCCCGCCAATATTTCCAGAAAGTTTAGATGGTTGCATGGGGGTGTAGATGCCGCACCGCGTCGGTCCAGCCCTGGGCAAGCAACCGGCCATAGGCTGCGCGCACTTCCCGCGCAAACAGTGCGTCGTCCCGCCAGCGCTCGGGCGCATAGACGTCGAGGTCGGTCGCGAAAGATGTACGGGCACGCAGGCGTTCTGCTTGCGCTCAGCAATACTTTCGGCAACGATGCAGTGAACGAAAGCCTGCACGCTGGCATGATGGAGAGGGTCATGGATCACAAGAGGACGCGGCGTACTTTCATTGCGGGCGTGGGCACTTTGGCGGTTTTCCCGCGCCTAGCTGCAGCGGCGCAGCAGCCGGAGAGCCATGGTCGATACACCATGCCACCGATGCCCCAGCCGGTCGACGGCGACGGCCCCGGGTTCAAACCGTTGTTTGACGGCCGAACCCTTTCGGGCTGGCGTGGAGATCCCAAATACTGGCGTGTGGAGGACGGCTCCATAGTCGGCGAGGTTACGCCGGACACTCTGCTCCGCAGCAATACGTTTCTGATATGGAGCGGCGGTAAACCTGAAGATTTCGAATTGAAGCTCGATTACAAAATTACGCCGGGCGGCAACAGCGGGGTGAATTATCGCAGCGTTGTTGTCAAAGACGAGATCACTCCAGCCAACCGCTTTGCGCTATCGGGGCTGCAGTTCGACATTGATGGGCAAAATCTCTTTACCGCTATGGTTTACGAAGAGCGCGGGCGTAGCTTTATCGCCCGCCGCGGTCAATTTTCGCGAACGACCACACCGCCTTCCCAGGTAATTGGAGCGATTGGGGAGCCAGGGTCTCTGAGGACGATCAAACCTAACTGGAATGAGGCTCACATTATAGCCAAGGGCCCGTCGCTTTATCATTTGTTGAACGGCCAACTGATGGCGGCGGCAATTGATGAGGCAAAGGGCCGTCGGCGCGATGGCGAAATAGGGATGCAGGTGCACGTAGGTCCGCCGATGAGGGTTGAATATCGGAACATTCGGCTGAAGTTGCTGTAACGCGATCTCTAAGGACGAATTAATTGCATGCGGCAGCATCAAGTGAGACGGCGCCTATTCTTCCATTGCTTCCCGGCCTAGCCGTGTTGACAAAAGGGATTCCCAAACCGGCCTTCTTCTGATTCAAGACTGCTTTTTGGGGGGGCAGTCATGGGTCGCGGGGATTTGTCGGACGCGGAGTGGGGGTTGATTGGGCCGCTGCTGCCGCCTGAGCGTGGTCGCTGGGCGCGGCCGGCGGGCGATAACCGGCTCTTCCTCAATGGGATGCTCCACGTGCTGCGGGTCGGCTGCCCCTGGCGCGACATGCACGAGCGGTACGGCAAATGGAACTCGGTCTATGTGCGCTTCCGTCGCTGGGCCGAACAGGGTGTCTGGGATGCCTTGCTGCAAACGCTGGTCGATCTGGGTCTGACCGACGACTGGCAACACATGATCGACAGCACCAGCGTTCGCGGCCACGTCTCGGCAGCGGGCGGAAAAGGGGGGCTTGTGCGAACGCTCTTGGTCGATCACGCGGCGGCTTTACGAGCAAAATCCACGCCCGCTGCGACAATCAAGGACTGCCTGTCGGCTTCATCCTGACCAGCGGCGAGGCCTCCGATTATACCGCTGCCGAACCGCTGATGGCGATCCCCGTCGCCACGCCCAAGGCGCTGCTGGCGGACAAGGGCTATGATGGTGATCGCTTCCGGGAAAGCCTGCTGGTCCGCGGCATCCTGCCGATCATCCCGCCCCGCTCGAACCGCAAGATGCCCGAGCATCCCGACTATTGCCGCTACCGGGACCGCAACCGCGTCGAGCGCATGTTCGGCAAGCTCAAACAGCAACGCCGCATCGCCACCCGCTATGACAAGACCATCCTCTCGTTCGAAAGCTTCCTCAACCTCGCCGCCTCGCGCCTATGGTTGAAGTCTTTTGTCAACACGGCCTAGGCGACGCGCATATCCGAGGCCACATTGAGGTCTTTCTGCGCATTCGGCGCGTGTCCGCCATATTCGTCGATTCGAGCTGCCAAATCCTTGAGGTTCTCGCTCAGTTGCTCGAAGCTGAAGGCCAAGCCGAAAATGCGTCCGACCAGTTCGTCGGGAAGATTGCGGGTAGTCCCGGCCTGGCGAGCTTGCGCCATCGCCGCCGCGTGGGTAGCCAGCATTTGGCTGACCTCCACCATGGACGGCGCTTTCTCCCGGTTGGCGAGCGCCTGCGCACCCTGTCGAAGGTAGGTTGCAATCGCGACTGCTGCTCGCTCGGCTGCTTGCGCCAGTGGCGCAACCGACGGGGCGGCGAAAGACCTGTCCATCGCGCGGCCGATCATGGTCAGGTCGTTTCGAAGCCGTCTGAGTGTACGGCAGACAGGCTGCGGATCCGGTGCGTTGACCAGATAGCTTCTGCGTTCGCGCGAAGCTTCCTCCGCTATGCTTTCCGCCTGTGTTATTGCCTGGCGGATCTCATGATGGAGCTCCATTACCGCCTTCGGATCGCCGTGGTCGCTCATCGACCTGGACAACTGGTCACTCAGGTCAGCCAACAGACCGAGTGTGCGGCTGACGACCCCGGCGAGCGTCTCATGCGCGCGCACCGGGAAAACGACCAACGCCACAACCATGGCGACAATGCTGCCAACCCCGACCTCGAATATCCGGTCCAGGCCGGTCCAGCGCGGATCGCTTCCCTGCAATGTCGGCGTCAGCAGCAAGATCACCGCTGTGATCGGCGCGATTCGATAGAATGGCTTGAACGCCGCAAGCAGGGCCAGCGGGACCAGCGTGATGGTCAAGGCCAGCCCCATCGCCTGTGGGGTATCATGGGCAACCACAAGCAATACGCAAACACCCCATAAGGCACCCCCGATCGAGCCGGCGAACCGGTCGAATGTCGCTTTTAGCGATGCGCCGACACTCGATTGCATGACGATGATGGCTGTCAATATCGCCCACTGACTCTGCTGGAGAGCGAGGGCGTGACAGAGAAGAAAGGTCAGCAGGCTGGCAACGACGATGCGCGTGGCCAACCCGAGCCGTACCGAACTGCGCTGAAACCACTTTATCGGATGGATGTCTTTCATCGTACCGTCGGATCCTGTCACGCTCGTGGTCAGGCGGAGGCTGCGTTATGCCTTCCAGAGAGGCCGGGCGCGATCAAAACCGGAATACGCTCTTGATCCAGAACTTGTCTCCCTGCGGGCGATTATGCGCCATGAATTCATGCTGCCACTGGAACGTAAGCGGCACCTTGCCGAAGGTTGTACGGACCACAGGGCCAAGCGCCAGGACTTCGCCCCTGAA
This sequence comes from Sphingobium sp., assembly GCF_049304695.1. Classification (GTDB taxonomy): domain Bacteria; phylum Pseudomonadota; class Alphaproteobacteria; order Sphingomonadales; family Sphingomonadaceae; genus Sphingobium. Next base: position 170 of record NZ_JBAQOK010000019.1, on the reverse strand, counting down.
GCCGTCATTCCCGACCCGGATACCCGCCTGCTTGTCGTCGGTCGGGCTCTGTTGCAAAGATTGGCGGCAGTCAGAGGTAGGCTGTCGCTCTGCGCCGATCAGGCGGCTGCTGCGAAATGGTGGTTGAGCATGCCCATGGCCTCCGTCAGCGCCGAGGGCCCAATGCCAAA
>NZ_JBAQOK010000018.1:0-17178 GCF_049304695.1 Sphingobium sp. | reverse complement strand
TAGATCCTCCAGCTTGTTGGGGCTGGGGGCACCTTAATTATCTGGAGTAAAATCGATGTCTTCATCCCGTAAATCCGCGCCTGCGTGCGAACCGCTCGACATAAATCTCGACTGCAAAGAAACCTTGATCGACTATTTGAAAAACGGCTTTCCTGTGCGTCAGATGCGGGTCTTTCGAGCCGACGATGGCGCGATGCGTGCTGAACCGATGGTCGATGCTGAGGGCAATCCGGTGCTTTCCCGCCAGGCGATCGCCGCACGCGACGAATTGATCGAGGAGCTGTGCGCACTGCCCGCGATTCCGACCGCGCTTGACGCACTTATCGCGCATTTCGGAACCGACCAGGTCGCCGAGATTACGGGGCGCTCGCGGCGTATCGTGCCCGACATCAACGGACGACAAAAGGTTGAGCGGCGCAGCGCTCGGGCCAATCTGTTCGAGGTTCAGGCCTTTCAGGATGGCCGCAAGCACATCGCCGCCTTTTCCCTGGCCGGGAGTACCGGACGATCCATGCATTCCGATCGGAACTGTGCCAGCGCGCACAGGCGCCGCGCGCATTTTCTGCTGGAACTTGGGTTCCGCATCCTCTCGGCGGTACAGGGCTTTGGTCGTAGCCATCGGACGAACCAGCTGACGCCGCCCGTCTATCGCCCGCTCACCACCGATTGCCGGGGGGAGCGGCGCTTCCTCAGCACCATCATCTGCGGTCTGGAAGCGTTGGGCGCATTGACCAGGGGGCAACGCCAGACCGGATCGCAAAACCTGTTCGATCCTTCCGACAATCTGGAATCCGACTATGCCCACGATGCGCTCGTTCAATGGTTCCATCTCCTCTATGAGGGCAAACTCCGCAGCGTCTCGCTCGCTGATTTCCAGGAGATGACGGGCCTCGAGCTTTGCGACGAAGGCGGGGAACTTCTGGAACGTTTGCCGCCCATTCATCGCTGGCTCAACCGCATATTGGCACTGCGGATCGCAACGCAGAACAGCATATTCGAGGAGTTTCTGGGGTTGGTCGAGGACCGCGTCGAAGCTGCGCGCGCTGCCGGCACGCTTGACCTGGGCATTGAAACCATCCGCGCCGAGAAAGTGGTTCTGCTTTCCGACAGTCTGCTGCGCACCGATCCTGTAATCGGCGCCGAGACACGGCTTTTGCGTCTGGAACTGCACCGGCGGCCACCGATTACCAACTGGGCTGCGTTGCAGCTTATTTGCAAGAACACGGACAATACTGCCTGGCTCCGCAATGCCCGGTCCGGCCGGGTCGCACTGCGCATGCCGACATGGCCGGGACAGGACGACGATGGCAAATGGATCGAACGCTGCTATCTCATTCGTCCCAGCGGTCAGCTACGCATGGATAGAGCGGCCCTAAAAGCCAGCCATTGGAGCGAGATCGAGCCCGATGCTTTCCAGGTCTTTTGGGAGCGGGAAGTGGCCGAAGCGATGAAAAATCTCATGGTCGAAACGATCACCATGGCAACCGGGCTGCTGCTGCCCATATGGCATAAATTGCCGGAAGATGACGTGCGCGTCTGGCGGATCGACGATGGCGCTGGCGGTTCAATCCTGGGTCGCATCATCCATCCAGCAGCCGTGGAACGGATTCAAAGTGAATTCGGCCTCGATGGCGCGACAGCTCTTGGTCCCGACGAAATCATCGATGGTGCGCGTTCGGTGGGCGGAGTATCGATCCCAGGTCTTGGTCCGGCCAGACTTGCCCGGGTTCATGTCAACGACAGTGCACGCCTCGAAATACGAGACTATCGACCCGAGGATCGGACCTGGTTGAAGGCTTGCGGAGCGTTCAGTGAGGTCGTCGCCTTCAAGACCAGGATTTTCCTGCCTCCTGACCGTGCGGGCGACATCCTTGCCAGGATTATGGCAGAGCGGAGCTAGTCTTCGCCGCGGTGCGCCCCATCGCGCGACCGATGATGCTCGCAAGGTCAGCGGTCAGACGAGATATGGGTTGGATAAACCCATATCTCGTCGGTGACCATTATTCCGTAGATGTCGGTGCTGGAACAGGCGCTTTCTTCTGCTTTACACCGGATACCCGCCGCCCTGCACCTTTCGGCTTCGTGGATGCCGCAGCTGTTGGCGTTGCGGTCTTTCCAACTGTCCTTTTCCCGTTGGCTGGCTTGGCAGGTTTGGCCTTTGCGGGCTCTGCTACTGCGGGTTCCAAAGGCTCCTTCACGGATGCTGTCGGGGCCTTCGCAGTTCGCGGTGCGGTTTGTACGCCCAGCTTCTTCCTGGCAGGCTTTATTGCCGCGGCCTCCGCTTTTGCGGGTACAGTCGCAGGTTCAGGCTTTGGTTCGGACGATACGATTTCTGCTTGAACGCTGGGTTTGGCAGCGGCCGACTTGCCACGGCCGCGCTTGGGGTTTGCCTCAGTTGTACTTACCGGCGCGACTTCGACAACTGGTGCCGTCTCTACAACGGGTGATGCTTCCACCACCGGAGCTGCATCCTGTGCTTTCGCGCCAACCCGCCGTCCAAGGCCGAGCTTTTCCGCGACGGCGCGCCGCTGTTCCGAATAGGCAGGCGCGACCATGGGATAATCCTTGGGAAGATTATAGCGCTCGCGATATTCGGCGGGTGTCAGCCCGTTGACTGCCAGATGCCGCTTGAGGGTCTTGTACGGTTTTCCATCAAGCATGCTGATGATGTGTTCGCGTGAGCCAAGGCTCTTGCGGATCGATACAGCAGGAACATGCTCGGGTGCCGCTGGCACTTCCACGTCGGCCTTCCGTTCGAGCGCGCCGCGGGTCGCTTCGATGATGCCGGCGATGTCGCCCGCCGGAACCTGATTGTTGGAGAAATAGGCGCTCAGTAACTGCACCGTCATTGCGGTGAAATCAGGCTGCTCGGTATCGGCCACGAAAGGACTCCTGGTTGAGAAACGAATGGAGGATGCCGGTTATCGCCGGACTGGAACTGCGCTGTAGCTAAGCGGGAATCTGCAGCTCATGCAAGACGGGAATGAGTGACGGTCATACGGTCCGGTAAAGGGGAGGGGGTGAGGATGGAGAGACCGACTGGAGTCCAGTAACTACGAAAGGCATGTCATGGCCGACCGTGTGTCCGCGCATATCATGATAGGCGGTGTGCTCTCCCGCGCGCAATATTCCGTTCTCGTTCAGGCGATCGGCAACGACAATGCGGCTGTCGATTGGGACGGAACGCCCTTCGATCCCGCCAATATTCCCGCAAATAACCCTCTCACCTTGATGGATCACGAAGTGGCCAATGGATGCTTCGGGAGAATCGAATCATGCTGTCGACGTCTTGGCCTTCCCTACGTCCGATGGTCAGGCGGATATGCGGGAAGCTTCCCCTCTGTCCGCGTCATTTACAAGGGCCATGGCGAACCACGACACTATCTGACGACCGAAGATGACCAGCAGATCTTCTCGATCGAACGCATTCGAGAACTGGGAAGCATCGCGGCAATCGAAAATGACTATCAGCTTGCACGCCAGAACCCGCCGCCGCTGGTGCTCATCGATGAAGAACAGATCGATGAAGCAATGATGGAGCCGGTCCATGGCTGACCATTATGTTCAAGCTTCCTTTGCGTTCACCTGCACGGCCCGTGAAAGCGCGCTGATCGAGGAGGCGTGGCAGCACGCGTCCGATCTATTGGGTGATTTTGCCCCGGGGGAACCGAGCGCTGAATTCCTCGCCGCCTTCATGCCGACCGATCTCGCTAATCCGTTCAACGGCTTGCTTGAAATCTTCGATGATCCGGACTTCCCGCATTTCGGGGCTGAGATCGAGATTGCGGGAGCAGCCGAGTGCATTGTCGCCATTTATGGCACGACCGACTTCCAGCCTGGTCCGATTGCAGAACTCATCCGACGCTGTTGCCAGGAGAGCTTGCAAACCGCGCCTGTCGGGTTCGACTGGAGCTATGGCTGTTCGCGCCCACGTCGCGACGCCTTTGGCGGAGGATGGTGCGCGATATTTGCCGATCATGTCGAATTTGCCAGCACCCAGGAGGAACTGGCGCGTCGGTTGGGCCGATCTGCAGTGACGCCACCGGTGGAACCGCCTGATCCATGGATCGACTATCCACAATATCCCTCGGCCGATTGGCAGACCGAAGTCGCCAACGGCGACACGCGTCTTGGCTATCTCGACTGGGCTCTTGCCCGAACTGAGGCCGACCACAGCGTGCCTCCTTCAAAGGAAGTGCCGTCGGCCTGACGCACCCGCCCCTCCAAATCTGATCGAGCCATAAGGATGACATCATGACCGACGCTAACGCGCCGGGCGCGTCCGCGCGCCTGTATAGCCAGACCGACCATGACGAACGCGGCAATTTCCATTATGAAGGCGACCTATACAGCGCTGGCGAAGCGTTGCCATCGCTCGCCTCCCGGATTGAACGCCATCTCGCCCAGCATTTTACCGGCACCAGCTTTGCGATCCGCACCGAGACATTTGCGGGCGGACGCAAGGTCATCGCGGAAATCCTCGATACACCTGACGACCTCACCCGCCGTGAAGCGCAGGACGCTTTTATTGGCGAGGTGCGCGATCAGATGGAACGGTTCGGCTTTACGCGGACCAATCCCGTGCAGGATTTCTGGTCATGCAGTTTCTACAGCGAAGCGCGCATCGGCCAGGCCTATTGGGCGGCATTGGCAAAACGTCAGGGTATCCGCAATCCCGTCGATACGGTCCTATCATTAGCGGCGTTCAAGAAGCGCGTAAAAGCAGGTGATCGGCTGAAGCTTCTGGACGCACCGTCTGGTCATCGACTGCTTGGTACGACCCGCGACATCACCAAAGTGCGCTCGGGCGACCTGATCCTCGAAGGTCGTTCCTACCTGTCCTTTCCCAGGGCCTCTGCCTTCGCCTGCGACGGCCGTCTGATCCGGATCGCCATCGGCTCGCAATATGGTCCTGACGATCATCTTCTCTACGAATGGCTAAGGGCTTCCTGAGCGCCATTTCCTCTCCGCCGAAACGCCGGTCGGACGCAAACAGGGCTTGAGAAGAAAGCCCGTCGCTGTTCGGCCTTTCGGCGCCGTTCCATCTCATCGTCAATTGCGGAGGCATTCATGCACAAGCCGCATGTCAAAGCCATGGCGGCGCTCTTGCGCCGTAGCCAGCCGCGCTATGACCTCTATACCGTCTTTGGTGACTGTATGGAGGCGATCGCGATCGCCATGGCGAACAGTATCGACCTGCGCGCTCGCGCACCGCGCGAGGCTCGTTATCTGGATATTGTCGGGCGCTACCCGCGCGAAATCCTCGAATTGTTCCCGCAACTTCTCGCCGAACTGGTCCGGGCTCTCGAGGCCGGGCCTGGCGACGTGCTCGGCAGCCTGTTCCACGAGCTTGACCTTCACAGCAAGGCGCGCGGGCAATATTTCACACCCTATGCGCTCAGCCGCTGCATGGCGCAGGCCACTCTGGGGAGTCGCGAAAATGTGGAAGCGATGATCGCGCAGCACGGCTTCGTGACCGCCATGGAGCCCGCATGCGGCGCTGGATCTATGGTGATCGCGCTTGCCGAGGCCATGCGCGATATCGGGCATAACTATCAGCGGCACCTTCATGTGACGGCGATCGATATCGATCCGCGTGCGATCCACATGGCCTATGTTCAACTCTCATTGCTTCATATTCCAGCACATCTCATGGTCGGAAACTCCCTATCAGGCGAGATGCAGGACAATTGGTTCACCCCGGCGCATATATTGGGGGGATGGACCGCTCGGCTCTCCCTTCGCCAACGTCATGAACCCGTGGCTGAGACCGCCCAACGCGCGACCACCGTCACCGCCGCGACATCACCATCGCAAGGCGCCGTTCCGCCATCGCACGAACCAGGGGCATCGCAGCGATCGATGCCGCGACAGTTGAGCCTCTTCTGACATTCTCGCGCCTCACATCATAGGAGATTGGCATGTCCCGACATGTCCATATCGACGCTCTGGGCCGGATTCCGTCTGGCACGGCAATCATAACATTGGCCATTTGCGGACCGCGCGGCGGCATGCGCGCCGTCGAGGATATTTCGATCGATGAAGCCGAGAAAATGGTGACGCAGCTTCAGGCTGCGGTCGCTCACGTTCGAGCCGGGGCCGCCATCGCTCCAGTCGATCGCTACATGCAGGACGTCATCGACCGGCTCGCCGATCCGGGACTCGCGCTCGATCCTTCTTTTCGTTCATGGTGCGCCGGCAATCATGGCCTGCTCAGTCCACGGCAGGCGGCTGAACGCTGGTGCTGCTGGCATGTTGCCTGACCGATCCTGGCGGTCGAGATCATGGTCGGTTTCCCGTGCCTATGTGACGGGTCAATACAGGATGACGCCCGTCCCAGGAATGATCTGATCGAAAAAATCGAAATCGCGCCGGTTGCCGGTCAGCAGGTCACAGCCGGTCGCCGCAGCCTGCAGAAACAGCAGCGCATCGTTGAGCAGGGCGATCGAATGGGGTTGGCCGCAAAGCCGTGTGACCATGCCTGCCAGCATACCGGCCTCTCCGAACATGCGGGAGGAGGGCGCGCTGAGGCGATGCTCCGGGATATCGTCGATGGTCCGTCCCAGCGTCTTGAGGACCGACGCCGTGCGCTTGTCGGCAGGATCGAGCGCGCCCATCAAATGGGTCATTTCGGCAAGCGCCACGCAGGAATGATTGACGATCCGGTTTTCCAGCAAACAGTCTACTTCAACCGGTGTCTTACCCTGAAGCACGTCAATATAGACGCACGTGTCGAGCAGAAGTTCGCGGCCTATGACAGCGGCCTTGTGAACCAGCGGCAATTCCTTTTCGGGCCGTCGCGACAGCCTGGCGCCAGATCGCTGCGGCCTGATCCTGCGCAAGGAGGCCTTACGATCAAATCCCAAGCGCAATATCCGCAGGGATCGTGCCCTTTCGGCGCACAAGCCTGGCTCCAAAATCATCTTCGAGCGCCACTTTTGCGAGCGCATATTCGACGAGATCTGTGGTCGAGGCGATGCCGCTGCGCATCTTGGCGCGATCGATGAGTTCGCGTGGCACGCGGGCGCCGACCGCGCTGTTCGTGCCCGACAGCAAACCCGCCGCCTTGGCAGCGGCCACGACCGCTCCATGTCGCTGGGACAGATGATCCTCGTGCTTCGTCGCCATCACGGCCTCCTTTCGTTGAACATATACGCCAATTTGTAAAACATACAAGTCGCCGTCGTACCTGCCGCCGCCGGTCGGGGTCTCGTGAAACCGATATCGCGGCACGCGAAGGGAAGGGGAGGTGAGGGGCGGGGATGTGACAGGGGCGGTGAAGCGCCTGTCGCTCTGCATCTCAAGGAGACGATTTCCATGGCGACCCTTGCCCCCATGAACGAAAGCCCCCGCGTCACGGCGCCCTATCGGATCGATGTCTCGCGCGGACGCATGAGCAGCCGCGTATCGTCCGAGTGGTTCTCCCGTCCCGACGATGAGAAATATCTCTCGCTGACCAGTCTCTATGATGCCGTGCGCGGCCGCGCGGACCGTGCGACCACGCGTATCGTTGAAAGCCGGTCGATCCGGGTCGAGGCGAAAAGCGACAATCCAGAGCGACTGATGCTGGTGGCGCCTGGCGATGATCGACCGCTTGCCCCCACCAACTGGTCTTTCGGCCAGGTAGCAAGTCTCGTCGGTGCCCCGGCCTCTTATCTGCGCCAGCTTCCTGCCGCGCTTGCCGGCATCAACCTGCAGCATGGGTTGATCAACCACCGTGGCGAGCAGGTCAAACTGCTCCAGACCGAGAATGGTCGCACCGAATTGCGGGCGGCGACCGGGTCGGAATATGGCAGGATCTTCGACTGGGAACTGGTCCAGGCGGTGATGGCCTTTGCCGGCGATGGCGTCGGCGACACGCGCTGGAAGGTGCCTGGAACCATCGACTGGGGCAGCATGACCTACAACCCGCATGTCGATATCACCAGGGAGACGACCACGCTCTACGCATCGGACCGGGACATTTTCCTGTTCCTCGTGGACGACACGCACCCTATCGAGGCTGGCAAGCTCCCAAATGGCGATCCCGACCTTTATTTTCCAGGGTTCTACGCCTGGAACAGTGAGGTCGGCTCTAAAACACTCGGGATCGCGACTTTCTATCTGCGCGGCGTGTGTGCCAACCGCTGTCTGTGGGGTGTCGAGGATTTCGAGGAGGTCAATATCCGCCACTCGAAATTCGCCGGCGCCCGTTTTGCCCATCAGGCCGCGCCCGCGCTCGAGCATTTCGCAAACTCCTCGCCGTCGCATTTCATCTCCGGCATCAAGGCCGCTCGCGAGCGGATCGTCGCGCGCAAGGAGGAAGAGCGCGAACCCTTCCTGCGCAAACGCGGCTTTTCCAAGGCCGAGACCGCAAAGATCATCCAGACCGTGCTGGCCGAGGAAGGCCGTCCACCGGAATCCATCTATGATTTCGTCCAGGGTATAACGGCGCTGGCCCGATCGAAGCCGCATCAGGACAGCCGCCTCGACCTGGAAAACAAGGCCAGAAAGCTGCTCGAACAGGCGCTTTGAGGCCCGGCGCCGCCGCTCTCATGCCTTCTCCACCTTCTTCCTCGCCATCCCGGTCAAGCGCCGGGGTGGCCATTGTCATGAAAGGATGCCGCCATGCGCGCCCATTCGTCCCCGCCCCTGCCGCAATTTATCGTCGACATCGCCTTCTTCAGCGGCGGCGAATACTATGCCACCGAGACCTACACTGTTCCTGCATCCACCTGGTTTGCTGCGGAGCAACAGGCGCTGCAGATGTCGGTAAACAGTGTCTATGACGATGCGCGCATTCCCGACCTCAGCCGAACCGCTACCGTCCGCACGGCCTGATCATGCTCTGCAATCAATCTCGATGACATCTCTTCCAAGCCGAAATCCTGTGATGGGTGTGCCGATCCAGCCGCTGTCCGAACCGTGGGCGCCGTGCCACCTCCCCCTGGAGCCATCTCCATGACCCGCTACACATTATCCCATCTCGAAACCGCTGCTTGTCTTTGGGAAGCCGTCCTCGAACTGCGCGATCGGCCAGAGACCACTCCCGATGCAAGCAGTCTGGCGCTCGCCTTGCGCACATGCGTCGATACGCTCGGCACGGCGGCGCTGCGTCTAATCGTGGTAGGCTGGGTCGATGCGGTGGAGTCCGCATGGCGTACAGTAGAAGGCGAATATCCGTTGTCGTTCGACTGGGATTTCGTGCCCCGTTGGATTGCCGACACGATCGACTGGTCAGATCCGCGCCTTCCGGTCATTCGCGCAACTGCGCCCGTTCGGTACGTCAGATCGACGTCGTTTCCACCTATAGGATATGACGCAACCCTCCAACCCGCAATCGGGACCAGCCATGAGGACTATCTGGCGATAGAGGTCCACACTGCCGTGATTGAACATCGGCATGGAATGAATATCCACGTCGCGGTCGACGCGACGGCGCTCGACGTGGAAATCGCTGCTTATTGCCGTGAATATTGGAGCGAGATTGACGACGCGCGCGACCCGAATAACCTGTCCGACACCGAAGCGATATCAAGCTATTTCGAATGTCATCCGTCGGAAAGCTGCACGAAGGATCGCATGCGTATTGCGCCCGTCGCACATCAGCGCGCGCTCGTCGCCGGATCGATCGAGCAGGGTCGCTATTGCGTGCTGTCGACCGCCCATCTCACGGTCCATACCGCCTCATGCCTCGATCACTGGGCGTCCTGGCCGCCCAGTGATCGACCGATCGACATCGCGGCTTCGGTCTATGGCTGGTTCGTGCCGACGCGCGCCATTGATGATGACCGCCGTGCGCAACTGCCGCAGGACCTCCTGCGCCTCATCGCCTTCGGCCGCGCGCGCGGCTTCCAGTTCCTGCTCTTCGACTGTGACGGCGGTGACGTCGACGGACTGCCGCTCCACCATTGGTAGGGAGGTTTCCAATTTGGCCGCCCCGGCTTCTCCGCGATTATCCGAATTTCCCCGCGACTTGATTCCAGAAGCCGATCTTGCGTCCATGCACCTTGCGAAGATCGGCCAGCCAGTCCTCATGCGGTACGACATCGACATCGCCTGCGATACGGTCGGCCAAATCCGTCGCGGCTGCAAAGTCCCGCGCGGCATAGGGGTAATATTTCGAACTCGCCCGGTCGAGTACGCCAGTCACCAGTCGGCGATAGAGCAAGGTGGCCCCACCCGGATCGGCCTGAGACAATGCCTCGGCGGCAGGACGCAGAATGTCATAGGCCCGGGCTTCCAGACCTTCGAGCCTTTCCCTGGTCAGCCTGCCCGCGCGCTTGAGATCGGGCCAGGCAATGAGGAATTCCAGTGCCGATGTCGCTCGATCATAGGTCATGGCCTGATCGAGGGCTTGCCTCTCCGCAGCGACATCCTCGAAATCGGGCAAAGCCCTGAGCCAGTTGCGCAGTACCTGCCCGTCGAGCCAGCGGTCGAAGATCGCCTTGCGCTGCGCCTGTACATCGTCCCTGCGGCCGAGCGCCTCAAAGGCCCGTAATTTGAGATCGGCAAGCTCGCGCTCGTTATGGCTGCGCTCAAGCGGTGCGTCGATCCAGTCAAGGGCTTCTGCCGCACGACCATGTGCGATCAATCGGGCGGCCACCTGCGCATTGAGTACGGGGTTGCGACGATCGGGATCGACAGTTGCAATATAGGCGTCCACATCGCCGTCGAGATCGGCGAGTTTGGGTAGCAGCCAGCCGACCTTATAGTCGAACTGTCGCCGGTCATTCCCTGTCTTGGCCGCCTGCCGCTCAAGCAGCATCGCGCGCAAGGCTGCGCGGCCTTTCTGCCCCAAGGCTGGAGAAGCCGCTTCCGGCAGATCGTCGAAGACGCCATAACCGTCGCCCTCGACAAGCATCAGAATGTTACCTGCCAGCAGTTCGACATCGGACATGTCCGCCTGGCACCATAGTCGGCCAAGATCCTCACCGCCCTGCCGGAATATCTCGCCAAGCGACCCGCTGCTGTCGTCCGACCTTTCGAACACCGGCTCGGCAAGGCTCAGGAACAGCCGCATGCTATCGATCGTCTGGCTCAGAGAGTGTTCGGCCAGCGGCCCCATGATCGCTTCGCGTAACTGATCGAGTTCGCGCGCGAGTGCAGGGGCCTTGTCCCATTCGACGAACCCGCGCGAACGCCGGATGGTATTCAGTCGCTTGTCGATCTCGTGGGCCAGCGCGACGCCATCGTGCTTGGCCGCCAGTTCCATGCGGACGGCGCGGGCGAAGACGGCGTCACGCTCGGCCTGGGCGAGAACAAGCCGGGCAAGGCGACCGGCTCCCAGCGCCGCGATCGCTTCGGACGTCATCTTGCCCGAACCGCGACTGCCCTGCCTGGAGGCAGCCATCAGCCGTCCTGCCCTGATACCGACCCTGCTGTTCCCTGGATCAGGGCAAGCAGCATGGCGTGCAGTGCCTCCTCGGCCCGTTCGCGCCGTGCCAGATCGGTGGCGGCGATGTCCCGGCGCATCCAGTCCGGCAGGCGCCGGAGCAAGGCGGTCAGTTGCGAATCTATATCCTGAGGCATTCCTCGTTCTTCGCAGCCGGGGACCGCTGCCGCAACAGCAGCTTGCACATGGGCCGCAACGGGCACCATGCCTTTTGACGACAAATGGAGGGGAGGAAGAGGGGAGGGGATGATGGGTTCCAGTCCGGAGAACCCAAGGAGACCGCCATGCCCCTTCCCCCAACGATCCATAGTGCCGTCAGTCCGGACGCGATCCGCCGCGCTTCACGCCTTTTTTCAGGCGACAGCCGGGACTGCCTTCATGAGATGTTCCAGAATGCCAGACGCGCCGGCGCCACCTGCATCACGGTCGATCCGACCGAACAGGACGGCCGATACCTTCTGCACATCCGCGATGATGGCTGCGGCATCGACGATCCAGCCGCCCTGCTGATGTTGGGCCATTCGGGCTGGAGCGATGACATTGCCCGCAGCGAAGACCCGGCCGGCATGGGCATGTTCAGCCTTGCCGGCCGCGCGGTCGAAATCCAGTCCTTCTCCCCCTCTGCCGCCACGGCCTGGAAAGTCGAGATCCCGGCGCATGCATGGGACAGCGGCGTGCCGCTTGCCATCGCCCCGGCCATGATCGGTTGGGGCACGCTGATCTCGATCGAACTGCCGCCCGACTGGAAGCAAGGCTTGTCTGCGGTCGTCGCCGATGCAGCCCGTCACTATCCCTTGCCGGTCACTTTGAACGGGGCGCTGCTGCCCCGCGAAGACTTCCTCAAGGACGCCATGTTTGTCGAAAACGCCTGCGGCTGCCGTATCGGTGTCTATGACCGGGATCCTGATTGGCCAAGAGACCAACGCATCAATTTTCACGGGCACCGCGTCAAATGCGCCTTGCCGACGGTGCGGGAAGAAAAGGATAGCGGCAGTCTCTGGACGGTCCGGATCGATATTATGGATGCGCCGAAAATTGATATGGTTCTGCCGGCGCGCAAGGAGGTTATCGACAACGCGGCGTTGAAGGCGCTTCTCGAAGCGGCTGAGCGGATCATATTCAGAGCCATCGCTACCCGGCCAGACCACCGGCTGCCTTTTACCGCCTGGCAGCGGGCGTGCGAGCTGGGCGTCACGCTGCCGCAGGCGCGCTCAGGGCTGGCGATCTGGCGGCCGCAGACCGCCGACGATTGTCATGGGCGAAGCAGCCGCATGATCGCTCCTGAAGGCGCAATGCTCGTTGTCCCCGCCCTGGAACCCGATATCGCGCAGGCGCTTGCGCTGGCGCGGGGCAAACCGCCCATTGAGGATGTGCAACTCGTCGAGGCGGAAGACGCGCTGCAAGGCTACGCCTGGTATGACACGCTCCCGGTGATCAGGGATATTTCCCTGCGCATCGACCAGGAAGGCTCCGTGCATCGCTATGACGACGACATGTGTCTCCCCGCCGATTTCGCTTGTGGCCTGGTCGACCGGATCGTCATCGAGCTGACGGTTTGTGAAACCGGTCGCACGAACGCGCCACACAGCGTCCATTCCATCGAAATCCCGGCGCTCGTCTGCCGCAATGGCGGTTGGGATATTGAGGGGGCCATCATCCTGGCCACGCGCGATGATGGTATCACCCCGGACAGACTGAGCCGCATGATCTATGCGACGATCTTCTGTGGGGCTGATGATGGCGACTGCGACAGCTGGGACACCCAGTCGCGATCCTTCGAACGCGAGGCGCGGCAGCACGCTACGCATATCCTCCTTGGGGAGGACGCTGCCACCCTGGAAGCCATCAACATGAGCGCATGGGATAATCTGAGCTGGCTGATCCCGCTCGATCGCAAGATCGTCATTCACGCCGAGCGCGGTGCCATCACGGTCGATTTCTTGCCGAATTGAACGGGCGCCTGAGTTTGCTCGCCGCGCCTGTCGCCCCTGTCCCAACCCAATCAAGGAGACCGGCCATGCGCCGCTTCCCCGTCTGCGCCTGTTCGACAGCGCACCTTCCCCGCGCCGAGAATGACGCCATCGACCGGCTGATCCAGTACGCGCCGCGAAGGAGCGGCCGGATCATCGTCGATCATCCGATCTTGTCGATCGAGGCCCACCAATATGGCTTCTGGGTCCATCTTGGCTTCATCGATGACTGGCCCGATCGCCCCGATGGGCTTTCGCCCGAATTCTGGGCTTTGCTGTCGGACGCCCGCAAGGCTGGAGCGAATTGGCTGAGCTTCGACCGTGATGAACCGCCTTCCGATCGGTTCCCGGTCTTCGCAGCAGGGCAGGGGGAGGCAACGGGCGACGCGGGGAAATCGGTCAATGCCGCAAACCCCGCTGCCAGGATCACGATCCGCTGTTCTGCATGTGGCAGCGCCGAGGTGATGCGCGATGCCTGGGCGCGCTGGGACGATGATGCCCAGGACTGGGCGCTCGGCGCTGTGTTCGACGCAGCTTTTTGCGAGGCCTGTGAAAAGGACACCACGCTCTCCGAACAGTCGATCGAGGGATCGCAGCACAAGCATCCCTGATCGCCAGGCCGCCAGCCACTTATCGCGTCAAGCCCATTTCCTCGACCAGCATCTCCGGCCGCTCTGCGCGACGCCGGGTGAAGAAGGACATCAGATGACCATCGCCAACCATGATTTCACCCGTGACACGAAAGTCCCGCTCGGCCGCTCTTCAACGGGTCCGCTCGAACTGGATCTCGGCAAGCTGATGTCGGGGCGCTGTCTGATTCAGGGATCTTCGGGTGCGGGCAAAAGCCAGACGCTGCGCCGGATCATCGAAGAAGCCTTCGACTATCTCACGACCATCATTGTCGACCCGGAAGGCGAGTTCGCCAACCTTGCTACCCATATCGGCGCAACGACGGTCATCGCACGCGAATATGCCAATGATGGTCTCACAGCGCTCGCGCTGCGAACGCGGCAGCATCGTATCGCCCTCCATCTCGACCTTACCGATCTGGAGCCCGATCATCGCATCGAGAAAGCGGCGGCCTTCTTTGCGGGCCTGCTTTCGACGCCGCGCGAACATTGGGCTCACACCGTGCTGGTATGTATCGACGAGGCGCATCTGCTCGCGCCACATATGGCAGCCTCGGCCCGCGACGCGGAGACCCGCCGTCTGGGCGTCGCCACCTTGACGGATATGTGCGCGCGGGGTCGCAAGCGCGGGATCGGTACGATCATCGCGACCCAGCGTCTCGCCAAGCTCGCAAGTTCGGTGGTTTCCGAACTGCACAATCATCTGATCGGCCTCAATGTCTTCGACCGCGATGTTGCGCGCGCTGCCGATCTTCTCGGGTTCGGCAGCGATCAGGCGGCGCTGCTGCGCCAGCTTCCGCCCGGCGAATTCTTCGCCTTTGGCCCCGCGCTCGCGGCGATCCCAGTGCTGGCGAAGATCGATCCCACGATCACCCCCCATATCGGGCGCACGCCTGATCTAGTCGCTGCCGCCGATCTTGATGCCGATGAAAGCCGGACCCTGCTCGATCTTGACACCCTGCGCGAGGTCGCGCCGACCAGAGGGAACCAGGTGACCATGCGAGGCCAACGCGCGCTCGACGCCTTCCTCCTCGATCCCGCCGCCCCCGCCGCTGCACGGATTGTCGGCGCGCTGGGCAGCATAGCGCCCAACGCCACCACGGCGGACGATCTGGTGCGGCACCTTGCCCTGCCTGCGAACGATATCGATGCCGGGCTCGACCTGCTCGCCGCGATCGGTGCGTCCGACACCATGCCGCGCGGCGATACGCGGATCGCGCGGCTGTCGGCCCGGTTGCGCCTGCGTGTCGTCGATACGCCCGTTATCGGCCTGGTCTGAACGGAGAGTGCCATGAAAGAGACAAGCTTCGATCTCGACGCTGAAATCGTCGAACTCACCCCGTTCGTCCCTGACCAGCAAACGGGTACAACCGCGCCACTTGCCGAACTGGCTTTCCGTGCCGACGCATGGCTCCCCGATGAAACGCTGCGTTTGCGCGCCGCCTTCGCCGATGACTGCACGCTAGAGGAGATTGCCACAGTGCTGGGCCGATCGCGTGCCAGCATCGCCACGCGTATCTATGATCTTGGCCTCCGCCGAAACTCGCGGCGATCCTGGATCGCGTGGGAGGATGAGGAACTGGCGCGCTGCTATATGCACGAACCAACCGCGACACTGGCCGCCCGCCTCGGCCGCGCTGTGAGCGCCCTTTATGCCCGTGCGCAACTGCTCGGACTCTCCGAGCCCGGATCGCCGCCCTATAGCGGTTGGGAAGATGCACAGCTTCGCGCCGGTTACGCCAAGGGTGTTCCCGTCGCCCAGATTGCCAGCCTCATCGGCCGTCCCTTCGCTGGCGTCATCTCCCGCGCTTCGGCGCTGGGTTTGCGCCATGCCTGCCAGCCGGACGACTGGAGCGACGCGGAAATGGCTCGCGCACTCACACTCGCGGCCACAGGCGTGCCCTATGTCGTCATTGCCAGGGCGCTCGCTTCTGAGGGATTTCCGGCCCGGAACAGTCGCAGCCTTGGCCAACGCCTTCGCAAACTGGGTTACGGCAGAGGGTGGGGCAGGCCGTGGATCATCGAGGAAGACGAGCTGCTGCGCCACGCCTACGCTACCGGGGCGAGCCTTACGCCCCTGCGGGAGCGGCTTGGCCGCAGCCCGCATTCCATCCGCTGGCGTGCAGAGGCGCTTGGCTTGCGCGGCACGCATGTCCGCCGCGACGGGTTTCGGCAGGGACCTGTCTGGACGGCCGGGGAAGAAGCTCGGTTGCGAGCGGATTATGGCAAGGTACCGACACGGGACATTGCCAAAGACCTTGGTCGCGGCGTGCGCGCTGTCCTTTATCATGCCAACCGTCTGGGGCTGGTGCATGGCTTCATGCGCGCATTCAGCGCGCATGAGGACCGGGCGATCCGTAACGCCTGGACCCATGGCGTTTCGATGGTCGATGTCGCCCATGCGCTTGGCCGCGATCCCGCCGTCATCGGTAAGCGCGCCGCACGTATCGGCTGTCGGTTCAACGATCCGGCCAGACCGTCCCGAGGCCCCAGGACCCGGCGGGCAAATCGCACACCCGTCACGCTCCAAAGCCTGCTTGCACTTAACGCCGCTGCGGCGGTCGATGCAAACCGGTCAATCGCTGCCTGATCCTATTCCAGCATGGAGGCCATGATGCCCTCGTCCGATCTGCCCGCCCGGTTGTCACCTTGCCGACGCCGCTTATGCTCATTCGATCACGCCTATAAAATCGCCCTCAATCTTCGGCGGGACACCGGCATCCCGCATTATGTCATCCGCGGGATCGTACCCTTGCAGGCCTATCGGGTGACGACAAGGCCGCCGGCCTGGCCGGATCGCTGGCTGGCGATGGCGGCATGATCTCACCATGCGCACCGCTACCGCTATTCGCCCGACCGTAGCCCCACCGCGCCTTCAGCCTCGCGCGCCATCCACCTGCGCTGCCCCCGGCAGGGCTGTATTGGCGACCCGTCCTGCCGGGGTTTTGCGCTGAATTGTGGGCCGGTCGCAGGGCTGCGGGTGGCGGAGGGGCGAGCGTCGCGCGGGAAGGATGGGGAGCGCTGTTCCTTCGACGGGCGGCGCGCGGGGCAAGGGCGGGACAGAGAGGAGAGAAGGGACGGGGAGGGTGTCGCCGGAAAATGGATTTCGAGCGACATTCGAAAGGTCAAGACGATGAACATCGGTGAAATCTTCAATCAGAACGGCCGCCTGACGGGCTCGATCGCCACCCGCACGATCGATCTC
>NZ_JBAQOK010000017.1:0-32297 GCF_049304695.1 Sphingobium sp. | reverse complement strand
TGGCGAACCGCAACCGGGGCTGGAAGAAGCGACCCCGGATCGTCTGCACCTGGTTCTCGACCTGACCCTTCTCCCATCCCGCCGCAGGCGAGCAGGCCGTGGGCTCGACCATATAATGGTCGGTCATGGATCCGCGTCATCCGCAGCCGGTCACGCCTGCCGCGCAGCTCGTTCTCTTCCAGCTGCGTGTTCAGGCGCTCTTGGAACGGACCGATCCTGGGCAGCGGCTGAACCTTGCGCTGATAATCAAAGGCGCCCTCCGGCGCTCGGACCGCTTTGCGGATGACCTTCCGCGACACATGCAGATCCCGTGCGATCGCCTTGATCGCCTTGCCTCCGGCATACTCGCGCCGGATCCGAACAACTATCTCCAAAACCGACATCCCGATCTCGCCGCCTGAAAATCCAGCCAGCTGCTTAAACCATCGAAATGACGGGTCCCCTTTTAGACGCCGATCACTCCGCTAACGGGGTCCTTTTTGCACGCCGATCCACACCTTTAGCAAAATATCGCGTCATACTCCCCAATATGGCCACCAAGACTACCCGAATGCCTCTCGCGCCGAAAAACCAGCAGCTACAGCATGCGCTGCTCCTCGGCTGACCGCCGGACGGTACGCAACTGCGTTTTCGGACGGACTGAGGTGAAATCCGTTATGTCTGGTTGAGACTCAATCAGTCGTTCACGCCTTGGTGCCGGAACGACCTAATTTGGTCGACTCCCGCCGGGAGTAGCAGAAGACGGACTGCACACGCGAAATGAATATATTCCGACGATTAACCGAATAGAGCCGACGGCAGCACGCCGCGAGGAATGATCGATCACGATCCTAAGGCCCCCCGAACCAGCGGTTGGGATCGCGCGAACAGCATAACAGCGCGCTGCAATTTTGATATCTTCCTCAGATTGGCAAGCATGATCAAATCTGTAGACTGACCCCAAAGCTCATCTCTGGAGACTCCAAATGCCCCGCGTAGCGCTTTATGCCCGCTATTCCGACGACAAGCAGAGCCCTGCATCCATTGACGACCAGTTTTTGATATGCCGTGAACAGGCGGCGCGCGAAGGCTGGCGGATTGTCGCCAATTATAAGGATGCAGCGATCTCGGGCGCGAGCGTCATACTGCGTCCCGGCATCCAGTCACTTTTGCACGATGCGCAGATGGGGCGCTTCGACATTCTGCTGGCCGAGGCGTTGGATCGGGTGTCGCGCGACCAGGCCGACGTCGCCACGCTCTACAAGAATCTCCAGTTCGCCGGCGTGAAGATCGTCACCCTGGCAGAGGGTGAAGTTTCCGAATTGCATGTCGGCCTCAAGGGCACGATGAACGCGCTGTTCCTCAAGGATCTTGCGAAGAAGACCCATCGCGGTCTGCGCGGCCGCGTCGAGAAGGGCAAATCCGGGGGCGGGCTTTGCTTTGGCTATGATGTCGTGCGACGCTTCTCCAGCGAAGGCGAACCTGTCCATGGTGAGCGGAGCATCAATGCCGCGGAAGCTGAAGTCATTCGCCAGGTTTTTCGACAGTTCGCCAACGGGCTCAGCCCCCACGCAATCGCCTGTCGTCTGAATGATGCCGGGATTTCAGCCCCAACGGGCAAGCTATGGACATCGACCACGATCCGCGGCCACGCCAAGCGCGGCACCGGCCTGCTCAACAATGAACTCTATATCGGCAAACTTGTCTGGAACCGGCTGCGCTATTTGAAGAACCCGCAAACCGGCAAGCGCGTCTCCCGCATCAATCCCAAATCCGAATGGATTGTGACCGAGGTTCCTGACCTGCGGATCGTGGATGAAGAACTCTGGCAGGCTGTGAAGGCAAGGCAGGAAAATATCGCGATCCAATATGCCGACGTCATCGAGGCAACTCGCTCCGCCCATACAGCTCTTAATCGCACGCATCGCCCGAAAAGCCTTCTCTCCGGCCTGGTTTACTGCGGCTGCTGCGGCGGTCCTTATTCCCTTCGCGGGCAGGAGCGGTTTGCCTGTTCGAACCATGTTGATACGAAAAGCTGCTCGAACGGGCATAGCATCACGCGCGACAAACTCGAAGAGCGCGTCGTTGATGGTCTGCGCGATCGCATGATGACCCCGGAGGTCGCAGCAGAGGCCATTAGGACCTATGTCGAGGAGAGCAACCGGATCAACCACCAGCGCCGCGCGTCAGAAAGTGCTGATCGAACCGAGCTGCAGAAAGTCCTCAAGGCGATCAAGGGCCTCGTGACACTCGCAAAGGCAGGCAAGGGCACACGCGCGCTTGTCGATGAGTTATTGGAGCTGGAAGCCCAGGAAGATGCGATCCGCGCTCGTTTGGCTGCGGCCCCTGCTGATGTGCCTGACATCCATCCCAACATCTCCGAGATTTATCGGCGCAAGGTGGAACGACTGACGCACGCACTATCGCAGCCGGAAGAGCGCCAGGAAGCCGCGGATGCGTTGCGGGCGCTGATCGAGCGGATCGAGCTTACGCCCGGCGCGAAGCGTGGTGAGGTCAACGCCATGCTCTACGGCGAGTTTGGCAGGATCCTGGAATGGATCGAACAGCGTCGATTGGCCGAGAATGCACAAGGCCCCGGCGCTTTCGCGTCGGGGCCTTGTGGACTGTCGGTTTCGGTGGTTGCGGGAGTAGGACCTTTCACTCAACTGCCACCTTTGATAACCCTATGATCTATAAAACAATTTTAAGATTTCAAATACAGAGCACCCCCTTATGTACCCCACATTGCAAGATATGCGATGAAATGCCCTGAGATTTGGTCAAACCGCTCTCGGTTCCACCGACATCTGTTCAGAGCAGAGATGCACGAGTTTAACATACCTATTATTATCAAACCGCAATCGCCGCGCTAGATGGAGATGTCATCCCCGCCGTTGATGGCGCGTGACTTGGATAATTTTGAGCTCATCGGTAACTAATATCGCTCGAACGCGAGAAAGTGGTGCCGCGTTTGACAATCCTTGGATCAACCTCCACATTGAAACGATGAGCACCGTCAATCTTTTGCAGCGTGTCCGCACGCACGCGGGTCAACTCCTGACCGGCAAATAGCCCCGGACTCCCTTGCGGCTTCCCGCTCGAGTTCGGGGTCGCTACCTTTCACACACATACATACGAGTGCGGCGCAAGCATTTGCGCGCCCGTCACATGAAAGTATCATATCATGACCCGCCCCGCGGCGCGCCCCCCAATACATCTTTTGGACAGCGAAGCTGACCGCCTCTCCGACCTGGCTATGAGCATTGAAGACCGCCAGCCGGAGGTCAGTGCTTTGCTCCTGTCCGAGATTGAACGCGCCAAAATTCATCGTCCAGGAAAGCTGCCAACCGGGATTGTGACGATGCTTTCGACGGTCGAATTCGTCGATGAAGGGAGCGACACGCGCCGAACCCTCAAGCTGGTATTTCCGCCTGACGCAGACATCGAAGCCGGACGAATATCGATACTGACGCTCGTGGGTGCAGGCCTGATCGGATTGGCAGAAGGTCAATCGATTCTCTGGCCGGATCGCGAACATCACGAGCGACGGCTTCGGATCGTCAAGGTGACCCGGGACGGCGAACTGCCGTGACGGCCGATCGCGAATATCGAGCAGCCTGATAGTGCTAAAACTCAGTGATGCGCGATCGAGCCCTGCCCGACTTCAGACCATCATAGCGCCAAGACCCTTCGCGA
This sequence comes from Sphingobium sp., assembly GCF_049304695.1. Lineage (GTDB taxonomy): Bacteria > Pseudomonadota > Alphaproteobacteria > Sphingomonadales > Sphingomonadaceae > Sphingobium. The sequence goes on along the minus strand of NZ_JBAQOK010000017.1, from coordinate 28,622 downwards.
CGCAGCGAAGGGGTTCGTCGGCGACGTGCGTTCGCAGGCCTGTCGCCTGCGTTATAGCATGCTGAAGAATCTTCACTGAGGCACTGCCACCGCTGAGGTAGATCCCGCGATCATGAATATCGCGGGATAGCTCTGGCGGTGTCTCGTTCAAAGCGTCTCGAACAACGTCTACGATAAGAGCCGCATGGCGGTCGATAACGCCGATTAATTCTTGCGCGCTGACACAAAAAGTAGCGGGGCCTCCCGACAAAACGTTATGGCCTTTCAATTCCAGATCCGACGTATTGGATTGATCGTCAAAGAGTCGCTCAGAGATCTCCAGCTTTACGCGTTCGGCTGTTTCTTGCCCGATCAGAAACTTATGCCTGGAATGAAGATGATCGATGATAGCCTGGTTTAGGGCATGCCCGCCGATACGCACCGACCGTTGAACGCAAAGTGCACCAAGTGAGAGCACGCCGACTTCCGTCGTCCCGGCGCCACATTCTATGAGCATCGAACCTTCCGGCTCTTCCACGGGTAGTCCCGCCCCGAACGCTGCTGCGAGCGGCTCGGGCACCAGTTCAACAACGCGGACACCGGCATCGTTGGCGGTTGTTACCAAGGCGGTTCTCTCGGCATGTGTCGCATCGGCGGGCACTCCGATGATCGCGCGCGGTGATCGGAGTCGACGGCGACCGATGCTTGCATGGATCGCATGGCGCAACATTTCGCGGCCAGCTTCGATGTCGTTCAACACCCCACGGGCCAAGGGACGCGCTATGCGAAGCGGCCCCGACGTTCGACCGACCATGCGAGTGACGGCTTCACCAACAGCGAGCAACTTCGGTTCCCAGGTCTCATCGCTGAAGCAGCAAAGCGAGGGTTCTTCGAACACGATTCCAGAACCGCGCACATAGATCCGCGTGTTCGCTGTTCCAAAATCGATCGCAAGGTCGGCAGCACCTCTTTTGAGGGCTGCATGCTGTGTCGTTGTCATAAGGACGCCCTAGCAGAATCTAGCTGGTTTGTATTCCTCGTGGGCATCGCGTGCGTTAACACCACGGTAGCCCGACATGCTGCCAGCGTTCAGGTCGGTTCGCTCAGCTTGTTGTGGTGCCGCCTTTCCTTAACGATAGAAACTTCACCCTCTCAGTCTTGCTATTTATATCGTAACGCGATATATAATGAGAAGCAGAAATGGAGGGGATTGCGGTCGAGCGAGTCACCGGAATCGGTGGCGAACTGACCCGTCCACATTCGATGAACATGCTTGATATCGCTTTCGAAGCAATCACGGCAGTCTTGGGCGGTCTAGCAGCCGCACTGGTGCTTACATGGCTGGGCTGGACTGCCTTCAAGGTCGTCCGCCATCCCGAATGGGGGCCGCCAGCCATGCTGGTTTTGCTCGTGGCAGTTTCTGGTGGTGCCCTCAGATCGAGCGACTTCCTGCGCATGGTGGTTCTGTTTAGCGCAATCGCGGGCATGCTCGTTTGGGCCGAAGGCGGCGACTGGCGCGAACGCCACAAATCAAAAGGACGAAACGCGAGTCCCGATGCACACCCTTCGTCTGAGAGTGGCGCATTACCATCCACGCGGGGAGCCAAATTCCTGGATCGAAATCACCTGAAAGGATGACGTAATGCCACGTACCTTGGCCATCTATCCTGCGATCGTGGCATGCATCAACGAAACGCGCTTGCCGGAGCGACAGGAGATCGAACTGGTTGCCGCTCGCGTGTGGAATGAGACCCGGGACGCAAAGACGCGGCGGTCGTCGATGCTTGTCCCCGGATCAGCGGAGCACAGGAAAGTCCTTCGAGTTGCCGTAGTAGCGCTCGGTGTCAGAGGCGAAACTGCCATCACGAAAATGCTCGAACGACTGAACGACAGGCACACAAAGCTTTAGGGAACCGAATTCGCGGGGGAGCTTAAAACAAAGGACCGATATTGTGACAACCACCGGCCTAATCGTTGCGGCGGTAGCTGCTCTCGTCGTGCTCGGGTACATTGGTTGGATAACGCGACGCGCGAAGACAGGATCAGGCGCTGCTGCACCCCGTCAAAGACAGGGCTGATGCATTTTGTCGATCTCATGGCCGCGAACAACCGCCGTGTGCAGTTTTCTCATTGCTTTGACGGTGTTGACCATCCTCCCCCGAGGGCCAAAAAAAGCGCAATCTGATCGCGATTGATATCGGTCTGCGCGGCTGTAACGGCTTGCTCGGCAATGATCCGACTGCGCTGGGCATCCAGCGCAACCAGACCTCCCAGCTTGCCACCCCGCCGCAAAGCGGCCGTTCGCTCGGAGACCTGTACCGCGCCATCGCGTGCCGCTTTCAAATCTTCCAGTCGCACAAGATCGGCCGCATAGTTGTTCAGTGCGCTTTCCACCTCCCGCAAGGCGCTCAGCACCGTGCCGTCAAAGGCCGCGAGATTAGCGCGTGTCTGCGCCTCGCTCTGCGAAATTCGCGCCCGAATTGCGCTTCGGTGGATGTTCCAGCTGATCAATGGGCCAATGCCAAACCGATTGGTCAACGACGATAGCAGGTCTGTCGCAGCGCCGGTGGAGCCAAGCGAAGCCCCGAGTTTGATGTCGGGATAGAGCGCGGCCGTTGCTATACCGATCCGTGCCGTCGCCGCAGCCAATCGGCGTTCGGCCGCGCGAACATCGGGTCGTCGCTTGAGCAGCCCCTGTCCGTCCCCAACCGGCATCAGCGAGCGCAGCACCAACGGCGCGTGACATCCTAGCAGGCCGTGATCGAATTCTGCAGGCACCCGTCCCATCAACGTCGCAATGCGGAATACAGCGTTCCGCTGGCCTGCTTCCATGCGGGGCAAGCGCGCCCTGGTGTTTGCCAGCAGGCTTAGCTGGCGATCCTGCTCGAACTTCGGCGCACGGCCATGCGCAATCATAAGGCGGGTGAGGCGCAGGTCTTCGTCCAGTACAGCAATTAGCTGGCGAAGGTCCGCGATCTCGTGCCCGGCGTTGCAGACATCGGCATAGGCCTGCGCTGTCTGGGCCGCGACGTTGATCCGGACCAGATCGCGGGCGGCAACCGCGGCTTCGTCCTCGGCGGTGGCTGCCTCGACACCGCGCCGGATCCCGCCAAACAGGTCAAGGTCGTAACTGATCGAAAGCCCGCCATTGTAGATCTGATGTTCCGGCGGTTGGACATGTTGCATGACCGCTTCTGCTGAAGGCTGCGCCCAGCTCGTCTCCAGATTTGCGGTGCCTCCGACCTCTCGACCGGTTCGTGCCTCGGCGAGCAGCGCGTCACTGCGCTGAAGATTGGCTTCGGCAACCCGCAGGTCGGTGTTGGCGATGAGCGCTTGTTCGATCAAACGGTTCAAAACCTGGTCGTCGAATAGCTTCCACCATTGATCGGGTAGCGGATCGTTAGTGGTCCCCTGCCCGCCGGATATAAACGCGCCCTGCCCTTTTGGCGCGTTGACGAGGGCCTCGTCCGGCATCCGATAATTCGGGCCAACGGTTGCGCAGGCGGACAGGCAGAAGAGCGCGAGCGGCGCCAGCAGCCGGCGAAGGTTCACCATGGCAGGCTCCGGCGAACGGGCACATCGACAGCGCGGGCATGAACGATCACGGTCGCCGTTTGGCCCGGGATCAGCCGGACATTACTGGGCACTTTGTCGATTTTGATTCGCACAGGAATGCGCTGCGCCAATCTGACCCAGGTGAAGGACGGGTTGACGTTGGCAAGTTGTGCTTCCCCCCCGGCGCGTTCCCGATCTTCGACCCCGGCGGCGATGCTTTCGACATGACCGGTGATTTCGTCAGCGACGCCCATCAGGTAAACGCTCGCGGGATCGCCGAGATGGATAGCGGGCAATTTCGTTTCCTCGAAATACCCCTCCACCCGCAGCGACTGGCCATAGACAAGCGCGACCGCTGGCTTTCCGGCGTTCAGGTAGACGCCAGGCTGTAGCGTCATGTTCGACACCGTCCCGTCGACGGGCGCACGTACATAGGTACGATCCAGATTGAGCCGCGCCAGATTGCGCGCGGCAATGGCCTGATCCAGTCCAGTCCTAAGGGCATCGACCCGCGCCCGCCCCTGCTCGATCACCTCGGCCGCCAGCAACTCGGTCATCGAACGATTGCGACGATCCTCCCGCGCGGCCTGCGCCAGGCTCACCCGCTGGGTCGCCAGGTTCGCGTCAGCCTGATCGAGTGCCAGCTGATAGCGTGGGCGGTCGATGACCAGCAGGATCTGGCCCTTGCGCACGACCTCATCGTCACGGATGCGCACTTCGGTGACAAGCCCACTGACATCAGCGGCGACCGGCACGAGATCGGCCCGAACCTTGCCGTCACGCGTCAGCGGTTCAACCTGGTAGCGCATCCACAAGGCGTAGATTGCCGCGAGCACGATGCAGATCACCAGCGCGGTGACCGCTGTGCGCAGAAGGGAACGACGATGGATCATATCAGGATACCAGAGCACGGGAGAGGAAGTTGTCGGCAAGGAAGGTCAGAGCCCACCAAAGCGTCGCGAACAGCGCCAGCTCGAGAACGCCCGGGTGCCAAAGCAATTGGGAGAAAGGGAGGCGCTGCAGCAGATTGCGAAGACAATAAGCGAGGGTTCCCGCTACAACCGCCCAGACGAGCGCGGCTGGCATATAGATGCCAAAGAGATGCAGTTCCTCGATCATCGCGCGCGCGCACTCTCGAAAGGCAGCGCTGCCGGGAACAGGTTGCACCGCATACCGACGAGCGCCAGCAGCGCTTGATGGCGTGGCGCAAGCTGCGCGCTCGCAAGCATATCGTCGATTGCTGCATCGATCGCTTCAAGCAAAGACACCGGGGGTGACACGGCTTCACCGGCTTGTCGGCGCGCGCGAAATAAGGAGGATGTCTCAGACAGCACCATGCCGAGGGCGTGACGGACGTCATGGGGCACGGCGACCAGCGCGCGCCGGATCGGGATGATGTTCCGGCCGATACGCAGGTCGGCAAGACCATCGGTCTCGTGTAGCGCATCGCCGGCGGGCGCAACCGCCATGCGCGCCGCGATCTGTCCCAGCCGATCGACTGCCAGGCCCGTCCAGCGTTCGGCTTCGAACGGTCTGCGAATGTTAGCGAGTTGCTCGAGATCAGCCCAATTTCCCCGTACGATCCGGCGCGCCGTCCACAGCACATTGGTCGAACGAAACAACTTGGTCACGGCGAGCGTGGTCACGACACCCCCCACCTGGGCAAGCCCGGTGTTGATGAACACGGCAAAGTCCGCCTGAAAGCGCGCCAGAAAACCAAGGCCGACGATGAAACAGGAAAACATCGGTAAAGCCCGTGCGGACCGCGGCGGGTCGGCTTGGATATACCCCATCCAGAGCAGCGCTGGCGCAAGAGTGACGATCAGCATTCCGTAGCCATCGACACGCGGCAAGATCGCAAACAGGTAGAGCGCCGCCAGAGGGAATGTCATCAGCGTCGCGCCAAGGTAACGGCCAATCACGGGCGCCGGGTCGTCCTGCACCGCGAACGAGCAGGTGATTAACGCGGCAAAGGCAGCCGTGGCCGATCCATTGGGCCAGGCCAGAAGAATCCACACTGCGCAATAGAGCGCGATCGCCGTGGCTGTTGCGAGCCCAGCAAGCGCCGCGACGCTATGGTCCCGCGCAAGCGGGTAGCTTTCGCTAACCGTTTCCGGCGTGACAGGCTGTGGCCCTTCGGGCGCACCCCCAATTTGCTGGACGAGCCGGCGGCTGTCATCCAGCGCTTCCAGAAACTCAGCCACGCGCTCGCAGACGCTGACGACCAAAAGCCCCTCCCAGTCGGCTGTTTGTTCATGAAGAGCTGCCAGGGCTCGACACCGATCAACAAGCGCACGCTCAACAGCGCCAGGCGTGTCGATCACGCCCCCAAGCCAGAGGATGACGTCGTCAATCAGCGCCTCAAGCGGGGCGTCGAGCGGCGAAAGCTCCCGCAGAAGGTCGAGCCGGTTTGCTGCAGCCGATGCCAGTGGCAGCACCGTTGCCAGACGTTCTTGCAGGCTCAGAACCAACCGTCGCGTTGCTGGCGCCGCGCGTTGATCAAACGGAAGGTGGATGGCGATCATGCCAAGTTCGGTCACGTCGGCGGCAAGGGTCCGACGATGCTCATATTCCAGCGCCGTATGGCGGCTTCCAAGCGCCTCGGCGGTCCAGCGGGACGCATGCGCGAGAAACGCTTCCGCCTTGCTGCGGATGACCGGGGTGGCGCTCCATGGCTGGAGCAGGGCGTGCGCGATCGAAACGCACACGATGGCCACCGTCATTTCCTCGACCCGGGATATGGTTGTGGTGAAGATATTACCCGGGTCGTCGAGATAAGGGAAACTGATCACGGCTGAGCTGAACGCTGCCATCTGGAACAGGAAGGCACGCGGCGTACGGTCGAGAACGGCAAGATAGATGCAAAAGCCTGTCCAGGCCGCCAGGCATAATATCAGAAGCTCGGGCGAATTCTGCAGGTTCGGAACTAGCGCGACCGTAACCACAGCACCCGTCACTATACCGCCGAGACGATAGAAGATCTTGGGCCTGAAGGCCCCTGCCATAGGTTGCGCGGTGACGTAGACGGTGAGAAGTGCCCACCATGGGCGCGGCAAGCTTGCGGAAAAGGCGATCGCAAGCGTAGCCGCTGCAGCAATATAACTGCTGAAGGAAAAGAGAAACTTCTGAGAGTCGATCGCGAAGAAGGGCTGCGCTGCGCCCGCGCTAGTCTGTACTGGCATGAAGATGGCTATCGCGTCGCTGTACAGACCGACGGCAAAAGCGACGGTCATTGTGAGAACATCGTCCGAAGACGAGCGCCTATTGCCTCACGGAAGCCGGTCTCCGAAGTTCAAAATATTTATGGCATAGCGCAAATATATTGCGGTACGTCTCCACGCGCATTTGGGGTGAACATCACCAGCGACCTCAGCGGAGGTGGGAAAGCGTGAACAGGAGGGTTATCGCGACACCAAAAGCAAGGATCATCACTCCAGAAATGCGCATTGCATAGCGGGCGGGATCCTCATCGGTCAGCGGTTAAGCGAGCCGGCGCATGGCATTCATGGCGCAGCACTGACCACCATCGGCGCACCAGATTCTGGCGGAACGCCAGATGGAATCCCAGAACGATCAGAATTAGCCCCAGTAGATCGATGAGTATGACAGCTGTGGGCATGGCTCGCCTCCTTTCGCCTAGTGGTCGAATTCGGCGGTGAGTCGTCGCTTCAACATGCGGACAACCCAAGATCGAGCCCTGCGATCAAATCCCTTTCATCTTCCAGGCCAACCGACAGACGCAGCAGGCCATCGCTGATGCCAGCGATGCGGCGGGCCTCATCACCCATATCTGCATGGGTCATCGTCGCAGGGTGTGCGACGAGGCTTTCGACGCCTCCGAGCGATTCCGCCAGCGTGAACATACGAACATGCGATATAAAGCGACGGACCGCCTCGACACCACCGACAAGCTCGAAGCTGAGCATCGCGCCATAGCCTCTTTGCTGACGGCGGGCGATCGTGTGGCCTGGATGGGATTTGAGACCCGGGTAATGCACCCGCGCCACTGCAGCATGATGCTCGAGATGATTGGCGATCACGGTTGCGGTCAGTTGCTGCCGTTCGATGCGAGGAAACAGCGTACGCAAGCCGCGTAAGGTGAGCCAGGCGTCAAAGGGCGCGCCGATGGAGCCGACGACATTCGCCCATTTACGCAGCACCTCGACCTGTGCGGGATCAGCCGCGATGATCGCGCCACCGATAACGTCGGAGTGGCCATTCAGATATTTGGTCGTGGAATGAATGACGTAATCGGCACCGAGCGTCAGCGGTCGCTGCAGCGCGGGCGAAAGGAAGGTGTTGTCGACAGCAACCGCGGCACCGGCACTTTTGGCCTTGGCGGCGATCGCCGCTATATCGACGATCCGCATGAGGGGGTTGCTCGGGGTTTCGATCAGAACGAGGGCCGGCACGTCCTCAAGCGCGGCATCGAGTGCCCTGTCATTCGACTGATCGACGAAGACGACCTGAAACTGGCGGCGTTCGGCGCGCGCATTCAACAGGCGATAGGTGCCGCCGTAGCAATCGTGAGGCGCGAGGACGAGATCATCGGGGCCAAATTGACCAAGAAGAAGATCGATCGCGGCCATGCCGCTCGAGGTAATGACGGCCCCCGCGCCACCCTCAAGCTTTGCAAGTGCGTCGGCGAGCAGATCGCGGCTAGGATTGCCGGATCGGCCATAATCATGAGCACGCGGTTGGTCATAGCCTTCGAACGTATAGGTGCTGGACATGTAGAGCGGCGGCGTTACCGCGCCGAAGGCCGTATCGCTCGCGACTCCATGCGAGGCAGCGATTGTTTCCAGAGCAGGGCGCCCCGGGGAAAGATTCTCAGTCATTGCGCTGGCGCCCTTCGCTCACTTCGCGGCGGGACACTCCCGAGCGAGACACCTTTGTCCCAGGATCTGGATGTGCCCTGGAGAGTCGGTTTTCGTCATTATCTGCACAACCTCAACATTGTGGCCCCCGCGCGCTCCGGTCTGCCAAAGCAGAATCCTCTCCGGGCGCGTTTATTGGGGGGCAATTCGTATGCGAACAGGTTGACGGTAACATGAGCATAAGACAAACGAGTATTATTGCCGGTTAATAGCAATATTTTTGTGGATTTACCTGCGTGGAGCCACCCTAACCGAATTTGGCCAATAGATCCGCAAGGAGAGGTTTCAGCCGACGGATCTCCTCGCAATGGGTCGCAGATAAAGCAGCGAGCATCGTTTCCGCCTTAGGTGTGATCCGAAGCATTGCCCGACGGCGGTCGACGCTTGCCTCGTGCCGGGTAACCAGCTCAAGCGCCTCCAGTCGATCAACCAGTCCGGTTGCGCTATGCGGCTTGAGGATAAGCCGCTCGGCGATAATGCCGACGGTCACCTCGGCCGGAGACGCCGCGCGGATTGCCAATAAGGCCTGATGCTGTTGGGGCGTGAGACCAACATTCGTCGCATTCGCCTCGCTGAATGCCTGGAAACGACGCAACGCATGGCGAAAGTCGGCCAGCGCAATGTAATCCTCATCCGTCAACGCAACGCTATTTGTCATGCAACCCCATCTCACCCATTGAATTATATCGCACTGCGATATAACGGATCGCCCACACCGTATCAAAGGCGATTCATGACGTCCGCAGCAAAAGCCATATCAGAAACACATCGTCTGGCCGACCATAGCGCGAATTGGCGCATGCTCATGCTCGCCGCCATGGCGCTCGTCGTCGGCACGGGCGGCGCGCTCGGCGCCTGGATCCTGATCCGCCTGATCGCGATCGCTACCAACCTGTTCTGGTTTGGGCGGCTTTCGGCGCAATCGGTGTCTATAACCGATACCACCGTCGGATTGTGGATCATCGCCATTCCGATCATCGGGAGCCTGATCGTCGGGCTGATGGCCCGCTATGGCTCCGATAAAATTCGTGGGCATGGTATCCCCGAGGCGATCGAGACGATCTTGTATGGCGAGAGCCGGTTGTCGCTCAAGGTCGCGATCCTGAAGCCGCTTTCGTCTGCGGTATCGATCGGCAGCGGCGGCCCCTTCGGCGCGGAAGGACCGATCATCATGACCGGCGGCGCGATCGGATCGCTGTTCGCGCAATGCTTTCATCTGAGCGCGGCCGAGCGCAAGACATTGCTCGTGGCCGGCGCCGCAGCCGGGATGACGGCGATCTTTGGTACGCCGCTCGCCGCGATTCTGCTGGCGATCGAGGTGCTGCTCTTCGAATGGAAACCCCGCAGCTTCGTGCCGGTCGTGGTCGGTGTTATAGTTGCGTTTGCATGGCGCCCCTGGCTGATTGGCAGCGGCGCCATGTTTCCGTTTGTCGCGCTCACCCCGACGGGCCTTTGGCCAATCGCGGCGGCGGCGGGCGTTGGTATTGTCGTGGGACTCGAGGCGGCCCTGCTCTCGACATCCCTCTACCGCGTCGAGGATCTGTTTCACCGACTGCCAGTTCACTGGATGTGCTGGCCGGCAATCGGCGCCATCGTGGTTGGTTTCGGCGGCCTGATCGATGCCCATGTGCTGGGCGCAGGTTATCAGAGCATCCAGGCCTTGCTGGACGGGTCGCTGACAACGCGGGTCGTCGTTGCGCTGCTCGTCGTCAAGGCGGTCGTCTGGCTCGTAGCGCTGGGTTCGGGGACATCGGGCGGTGTGCTGGCGCCGTTGCTGATTTTGGGCGGCGCGGCCGGGTGTCTGCTCGGACATCTCCTGCCAGGTGGCCCCGGCTTCTGGGCCATGATCGGCATGGCAGGCATCATGAGTGGTGCCATGCGGGCGCCCATTACCGGCGCCCTTTTTGCCGCTGAACTCACGGGCCATTTCGACGCTCTGCCGCTTACCGTCACGGCGGCAGCCTGCGCATATGCCGTCAGCGTCCTGTTGATGCGTCGATCGATCCTGACCGAAAAAATTGCGCGGCGGGGTCGCCACATTCTCCAGGAATACAGCGTTGATCCACTGGACCTCGTGCAAGCCGCTCAATTGATGACACGCGATCCCGCCACGCTTCCGGGTACAATGACGATCGCTACGGCCGCAACCTTCTTTGCCGATGGTGCGGATCATCGTAGCTATCCCGTTGTCGATGACGATAATGCGCTGCTTGGCCTCGTCTCCCGAACGGATGCCTTGCGGTGGCAGGTTGGCGAGCATCCCGCCGATACCAGCCTTGCCGAAACGCTCTCCGACGCATCGCTTCTTGTCGCCTACCCCGCGACGCCGATCGGCGTGGTGGCCGACCTCATGGTCGATTCCGGGGTCGGCCGGATACCGATCGTCGAACCGGGCAGCCGCCGCGTCGTCGGCATTCTTTCCCGCCAGGATCTGTTGAAGGCACGCAGCGCGCATCGCCAATCGGAAACCGGTCGTGCCCGTTTTGTCAGTCCGTCGAGCAAAGCGCCAGAAACTGCACTGTAGAACGGCATAGAAGCCTCTCGGGAATCAGTGCTTATCAAGTTCGCGACGGATCGAGATTTGTGCGACCCGCGCGCCTTCGCCGTGCAGCGCCGTCGTCCAGACGATGTCCGCAGCGTAATAATCATCGATAGTGGTCCTCTGGGAGTAGACGCACTCGATCACTTCAGGATTACGGCGTTGCAGCTGGCAGCGCGCACCAGCACGCACCAATATCGCTTGGGCATCCGGTAGCGGCATGCCGATCGGTAGGGCGGCGGCGACAGCAGCTTGCGCTGCCGGCAATTGGTCCGTTTGGCCAAAAGCTGTCTCAATGTCCGCGAACCGCAAAGTCGGAGCGGCCGGATGCTCAGGGGTGCCAGCATATACTGCGGAGGTAGCCAAGCCGACAACCAGAACTGGTAGCCACTGCGGCGATATAAGCCACGAGCGCACGGTCTAGGCGCTGGCCAAGGCAGGCGTGCGCGACATGATCGCTTCATCGACTGCCTCGTTTATCAGAATGGCGAGCTTCGCGCCAGCAAAGCGGGCGCTCGGAAGATGCCACACTCTGCCAACGACGTAGGCCTTGCGGTCGATCTCGACCTCTTCACCGCACGAAGGCAGGGCGTCAAAATGCATTGCGCCCTTGTCTTTGGCGGTACCGACGTCAACGCCGTGATAGACGGTGATGAGCATTTCTCTTTCTCCAGAAGGGGGATGATGATCAAAATGACGGAATGAGAATAATCACCTTGACGGTGACATCCCCTTGAGCCGCGCGTGCATGCGCAAGCACGCGGCGGATATCGCCAGCGGTTCCAGAACATGCCTCGCCGAAACTGCATCGTCGCTGCCGGGCCCGTAGATCCAGATGCGATCGGGCAGATCCGCATCGCGTTCCATCCAGTGGCCCGGTGGAACGAGGGTCGCCGCCGCTGCCTTCTCGCCGGAATATCGTAGCGCGCGAACGCGGCTACCGTCGCCATAGCGCCAAACCGCTATCTCAAGTTCTTCCAGATCCACCAGTCCGGGAAATACCGTTCGGGCAATTCGACCGTCCAGTTCCCGGCTGGCCGCGCTTGTCGCCTCGCAAAGGTGGGCGAGATCCCGGCATTCTCGGGCCAGGTTCGAGGTTCCTGCAGCACAGAGCGTCTGATCGCTCACAATATATTCTCGTCATCATCATCGTCGCGGACATGAGCCTTACCCACGGGGATGCGCGAGACTGGCTCGCAAACACTTTGCAGGAGGCCGTCGCCGATAGCGTAGATAAGCCCATGTACCGTCAGGTCGTGACCATCTCGCCATGCTTGCTCGACCACAGCATTGGCGCAGACCTGCTCAACCTGGGCGATGACGTTGAGCTCGCACAGTCGATCCTCGCGTGCCTGCTCATCCGGTAAAGCATGAAGCGCAGTGCGATGTTGCCAGTATAGGGCTCTGACGGGTGCAAGCCACGAACCGATTGCGTCGTTCGCAACGGCATTTCGAGCCGCGCGAATGCCCCCGCAGCCATAATGCCCCACCACCAGAACATGCCGGACGCGGAGCACATTGACGGCAAACAAAAGAGCGGCGTTGAAATTGGTATCGCTGGCCGGCACGAGATTGGCGATGTTGCGGTGGACGAACATTTCGCCTGGATCGAGATCGACAATCTCGGTTGCTGGAACGCGACTATCTGAACAACCCACCCAGAAATATCGCGGGCTCTGTTGACCGACGAGGCGTGCGAAAAAGCGAGGGTCGCTTTGGGTCTTCCGGCCCGCCCATTGCCGGTTTCGTTCAAGCAAATCGGCGATATCATCATTGCCGGCTTGTACGACTGATTCAGGCTGCAGCGGGTTGCTCACCGGCCGAACCTCCCTCGAGATCGACGATCCGCAAATATGGTTTGAGCGTCGCGTAGCCTTGTGGGAATTGTCGCGAGGCTTCCTCGTCCGACAGTTTCGGAGAGACGATGACTGGGTCGCCAGGCTTCCAATTCACAGGCGTCGCGACGCTGCGTCGGTCGGTCAATTGCAGGCTGTCGATCGTCCGCAGAATCTCGACGAAATTGCGCCCCGTGCTTGGCGGATATGTGAGGATGAGGCGGACTTTTTTTAGCGGATCAATGACGAAGACGGACCGCACGGTGACGGTCGGATCGCTCATCGGATGGATCATGCCATAGAGCTGCGCGACCGTTTGATCGTTGTCAGCGAGCATCGGGAAGTTGACCTGCTGCCCTTGAGTAGACTCGATATCGGCCTCCCAGATGCGGTGCGCTTCGACAGGATCGATCGAGAGGCCGATAACCTTGACATCTCGCCTGTCCCACTCCGACTTGAGCCGACCAACCTCGGCGAACTCGGTCGTGCAAACCGGCGTAAAGTCCTTGGGATGACTGAAGAGAACGCCCCACGAGTCTCCAAGCCATTCATGGAAACGAATGCGTCCTTCGGTGCTGTTCTGATCAAAATCAGGCGCTAATTGTCCGAGCTGAATACTCATGCTCATTCCTCATTTTTGCTTGGCTCCTTATCCGCGCGCAATACGCCTCCAACAAACGAATGTTATTGGTTGTTTGCAGCGATATTTTTGCGGAAAAAAACCGAGGCGCTTATTGGGTCTGGTCGACCCGAGCCGCACCCGCCCCGTCGAGATTGCGCGAAACGAAATCCCAGTTGACCACTTTAGACAGCAGTTCTTGTGCAAATTTTGGTCGTGCGTTGCGGTAATCGATATAATAGGCGTGTTCCCAGACATCGATGGTCAGCAACGGCGTCATGCCGTGCACGATCGGCGTATCGGCATCGTGAAGCGATGTGATCCTGAGCTTGTCTCCTTCGAGTATCAGCCAGGCCCAGCCGCTCGCGAAGTGACCGACAGCCTCAGCCGCCAGTTTTTGAATTAAATTTTGATGCGAACCAAAGTCGCTCTCGATCATCTTCAAGAGCTTCTCCGACGGCTTGGTCGAGTCCATGGGTGCGAGGCATTGCCAGAAGAAACTGTGATTCCAGACTTGGGCTGCATTGTTGAACAGCGGCTTGTCACCACCTTCTTTCGCAAACGCCGCAATATCGATGATCGTTTTACCCGCCAGACCCTTTTCGTCGATCCAACCATTGACCTTATCGACATAGGCTTTGTGATGTTTGCCATGATGATAGTCAAAGCTTTCAGCCGAGAGCACAGGTTCAAGAGCGGACCGATCGAAGGGAAGTGGGGGAAGCGTAAATGGCATGACAGTTAACTCCATGGATGATGCCCAATATGTGGCGATGCCGGCATGCTGCTTCCACGCTCTGTCGGATCACGCATTTTACCGTCGATCGCGAGGGGCTTCGTCACCGTCCGGTCATCGCGTAGGTGCGTGCTGTGAGGTTTTGCCTTGGGCCGTTTCGCGCCGGCGACAGGAAGGTCTGTCATTTGACCGATTGGTGGAAGCAACGAGCGCTTTAAGGGCGGCACGGCATCTTGTTGGCTTGTAGGTCGGCGGAAAAGAGCCCTGGCGCCATCGTCGGCGAGGAAAAACGCCGCGACCGGGACCGCGATCACGATCGCCAATGTAATCGTATCCGCACTGACGATTTCGCTCGCGCAAAGCCAGTATATGAGCTGCCCTCCTGCAGCGCACGCGACCGTTAAAAGGATCGGCCACCAGCGGCGAAAAGGGCGCGACGACGGAGCAGGCCGGATCGGTCCGGGATATTTCATGGTGGCGTGCCTCCTTGCCGACCCCTCGTTCCTCCTGCTATTGTCATCATGCAAATGAATATAATTGTTATTTAACCAGAAAATGAGTGCTGGATGGATATCGGAGTTGCGCGGACATTTCTGGAAGTTGTGAAAACGGGCACGTTTGTGAACGCGGCTGCCAATCTCAATCTCACCCAGACAGCGGTGAGTGCCCGAATCCGCGTGCTCGAAGAGCAGCTCGATCGGCCGGTCTTCATCCGTAACAAATCAGGCGCGAAGCTTACCCCGGCCGGGGAGCAATTCTTGCGATTTGCGACTACCCTTGTGCAAGTGTGGGAGCGCGCGCGCAGGTCGGTCGCATTGCCTCCCGGGCGCGAGAGCGTGGTGACCATCGGCGCTGAGCTCAGCTTGTGGAGCCCATTGCTACGTCACTGGCTGTTGTGGATGCGCCGCGAATGTCCCGAGTTCGCGGTAAGCACGCAGATCGATAGCGCGGGAAGTCTCATGGAGCAGGTCCAGGATGGCTCTCTCGATGTCGCGATCCTCTATGGCGCACCACGCCGCCCCGGTGTGATTGCAGAACTGCTTTTCGAAGAAAAACTGGTGTTGGTGCGCACCACGCCTACCGATCGGGTGCTAGGCGCTGAAGATCATGTCCTTATCGACTGGGGCGAAGAATTCGCTGCGAGCTATCAGGCGGCGTATCCCGATCAACCCAATTCCGTCGTTGCAATCAGCTACGGTCCGCTGGCCCTCGACTATATCCTCGCCACCGGTGGAACCGGTTACTTCCGCAAAGGCTTCGTACGGTCCTATCTCGAGGAAGGCCGGCTCGCGCTGGTGCCCGATAGTCCCGAGTTCTCTTATTCTGCCTATGCCGTGCATTCCACCAAGGCCGACGAAGGCGTCATGGCGCGCATTAGAACCGGTTTGCGGGCCGCTGCGGCTATTGCGTCATGAACGACGAGCCTGCCTCCCCTGTATGTTATGCATCCCAAGGCGATGACATCTACATGGGCTATGGTGGCCGTGACGAGATCGCTGCCGCGCTCAATGTCTTGCTAGAGGCCGAGCGCGCAGGGGCGCGTGTTACCCTCGAAAGCGCAAACGACGCCCGTCATCCGCCGACGAAGCATCTGATAAAGGCGGTCTATGAGGATGAAGCAAAGTGGTGCGGGATGCTGTCTGCCCAGATCAAGCGTATTGGGGTGATCCCATCTACGCATTGTGGCGCATTCTATGACAAGGCCATGGCCATCGCCGATTCACATGAACGACTCGCGTTCCTCAATCGCGGCCAGGCCTGGGTGGTGCGCAAGCTAGAAGAGCTGCTTCCACGCGTGCGCGACGATATTCTGCATGCTGCTCTGAGCGAGATGAGGGCCAGCCATGTCGAGAATATCCAGCGCACGGAAGAGTGCATCGCCGAGACGAAAACCTGAGCCGGGCCCATGGCTATCCCACCCCCAGTCCGGATCAAACGCGTCTATGCTCCTCCCGCTGAAAGCGATGGTAGCCGGATCCTTGTCGACCGGCTCTGGCCCCGCGGTCTGGGACGAGACACGGCAGCTTTAACGTCGTGGTGCAAGAGTATCGCCCCGAGTACTGAACTGCGCAAATGGTTTGGTCATGATCCGCAGCGTTGGGCTGAATTCAACCGCCGCTATTGCCAGGAGCTGGATGCCAACGGCGCTGCGGTCACTGAACTGGCGTCACTGCTCGATCGGGGGCCCGGCATTCTGCTGTACGCAGCCCATGACGAGCAACACAATCACGCGATCGTCCTTGCAGACTATATGGCAAAGCATCGCTGAACCGGCTTGGCGGTTCGCAATGGCCACAACACCCCATTTTAACCGGTCTGGGGCAAATCCCGATTCCTTGCGGCGCTAAATAGCATCCCAAGTTCTGCCGGTTTTGTGATGAGATCTGCCAGCGTGTAACCGTCCAGCACGTTTAGAAACGCGGCCAGCGCCTGCCGCAAAGCGCCCGTCAGCCCGCAAGCCGGGGCGATGATGCACTCACCGCAATCGACCAAGTCGAAACCATCCTCGGTGTGCCGTATGACCGCGCCCACTTTGATTTCCACTGCAGGCCTGGCGAGCTTGATGCCGCCAAAGCGGCCCCGTGCACTGGCCAGATAGCCCGCGTTCACCAGATCGTTGACCACTTTCATCAGGTGATTCTGCGAGATGTCATAGGCGCGCGATATCTCGGCGATGGAGCACAACGCATCGGGCCGCGCGCCCAGGTAAATGAGCACCCGCAGGGCATAGTCCGTGTAGCGCGTAAGCCGCATGCAATCTCCTTGCATTCATATATGCATTTCTCTTGCATCTTTCAAAGCCGCCTTATAGATGCATTCTCGATACATGAATTGGAGTCGGTCGATGGACGACGGGAATGAGATCACGGAGGAAGGCCTCAAGCGGCTTGTCTCCCTGTTCTACGAGCGCGTCCGCGAAGACGAATCGCTGGGTCCGATCTTCAACGATGCGATCGAAAACTGGCCCGAACATCTCGACAAGCTGGTTACCTTCTGGTCGTCGGTGATGCTGACCACTGGCCGCTACAAGGGCAACCCCGTGGCCGCGCATCTCAAGCACCGGACGCGCATAAGTCCCGAGCTGTTCCAGCGCTGGCTGGCGCTTTGGAACAGCACCACGGCCGAGGTGTTGGAGCCCGGTGCAGCCGCTGCGCTGCAGAGCAAGGCCGCGCGGATCGCAGAAAGCCTGCAACTGGCGCTCTTCTTCAAGCTCGATACAAAAACCAAACCAGACCGCGCGGCGGCCTGACCGTCAAGGAATCCGTCATGCCAACCGCTCCCTTTGTTGACCTTAGCGTCCACTGCAAACCGCGCGGTCCGTCCGATCGCATCGCGCTGGCCTTCACCAAGATACTGCGGTTCACGGCCGACACATTCTTCGCCAAGCGCTACGGCCACCGTGCCATCGTGCTTGAGACTGTAGCGGCGGTGCCGGGCATGGTCGGCGCAACGCTGACGCACCTGCGTTGCCTGCGGCGCATGTGCGATGACAAGGGCTGGATCCGCACCTTGATGGAGGAAGCGGAGAACGAACGGATGCACCTGATGACCTTCATCGAGGTGGCCAAGCCGACGATGTTCGAGCGGCTCGTGATTCTGGCCGTTCAGTGGGTCTTCTACCTCGCCTTCTTCACGCTCTACCTGGTCAGCGCCAAGACCGCACACCGCGTGGTCGGATATTTCGAGGAAGAGGCGGTGATCAGCTACACGCTCTATCTCGCCGAACTTGACGAGGGCCGTTCCCCCAATGGCCCGGCGCCAGCAATCGCGCGGCATTATTGGAAGCTTGGAGACGATGCGACCTTGCGCGACGTGGTGCTCCTGGTCCGCGCCGATGAGGCACATCACCGCGATATCAATCATAGCTTTGCAAACGAACTAGCCGGATTGCCGGTCAACCATGCGGCGGTGGCGCCCTATCCGGACCACGCCGACGACATTCGGTTGGCAGCCTGACATGGCCGAACCCTATCGCTCAACCCCGGTGTTCGACGAGACCAGCCTCCCTGCGGCGCTGCGCGCGCGACACACGACCAAGGCCGGGGTCTGGGGCATGGTTCGCGTGCTCGAAGGCACAGTGAAACTGACCTATCTCGAGCCGACTTCCGAACTTCTGCTTGATCCCGACACCCCGGGACCATTGCTTCCCGAACAGCCCCATTTTGTCGAACCAATCGGCGCGATGAAGATGCGGGTCGATTTCTACAGTGAACCGCCGGGCGGCTAACCCCGCCCGCCCCAGCCTACCCCATTATCACGACAGGAGACGTTGATGTCACAGACACTCAGCGAGCGCACGATCGCGCTCGTCAAAGCCACGGTTCCCGCACTCGAAGCCCATGGTCTCGATATTGTCCATGAGATGTACGCGCGGATGTTCGAAAATCCCGAGATTCGCGACCTGTTCAACCAGTCGCACCATGGTGACGCGGGGTCACAGCCACGAGCCTTGACCGCCGCGATCCTCGCTTATGCTGCGAACATCGAGAATCTGGGCGCTCTTGCCCCAGCGGTCGAGCGGATTGCGCAAAAGCATGTCGGTCTGCAGATCCTGCCCGAACATTATCCCCATGTCGGTGAAGCGCTGCTCGGTGCCATCAAGGCCGTGCTCGGCGATGCCGCCACCGAAGAGATTCTCGCTGCCTGGGGCGAAGCCTATTGGTTCCTGGCCCATATCCTGATTGCACGCGAAGAGCGGCTTTACAAGGAGCACAGCACGGCCGACGGCGGTTGGGCGGGCTGGCGCACGTTCGCGGTCGACGAGGTCCGTCCCGAGAGCAGCGTCATCACCTCGTTCATCCTGCGCCCCACCGATGGGCGTCCGGTTATTCGCCACAAGCCCGGTCAATATCTGACCTTCTGGCTCGAGATTCCCGGGCATCCTCCGGTCAAACGCAATTATAGCATTTCACAAGCAGCCAATGGCGAGACCTATCGTATCTCGGTCAAACGCGAGCAGATGGGTCTCGCCTCGGGCTGGCTGCACGACCAGGCGAAGCCCGGCACCGTGCTCAAGGTGGCCGCGCCCGCAGGCGAGTTCTTCCTGACGGACAATCCCGAACGCCCGGTCGTGCTGATGTCCGGCGGAGTCGGCCTGACCCCGATGGTGGCAATGCTCGAAGCCATAGCGCAACAGCATCCTAACCTTCCCGTCCAATATCTTCATGGAACACTGGATGGCTCGACCCACGCACTGGCCAATGACGTCCACGCGCTCGCAACCGGTCACCCGAACATCCGCGTCACGAATTTCTACCAGACACCACGGGCAGAAGACGTTGCGGGCCGGGACTATGACCATGATGGCTTGATCGACGAGCCGTGGCTCACGGCCCATACGCCGATCGAAGAAGCAGACTATTACCTATGCGGCCCGCGACCGTTCCTGCGCGCGTTCGTCGCCACCTTGTCGCTCGCTGGCGTCGCATCGGACAGAATTCATTATGAGTTCTTCGGCCCCGCCGACGAACTACTCGCCGCCTGAAGGGACCGACCGACATGGATGACCTCACCATCGCGCGCATGATCCATATCCTGGCCGTCATTTGCTGGATCGGCGGGGTTGCGTTTGCAACCACCGTGGTCATCCCGTCGGTCAAAGCCCTGCCGTCATCGGAGCGGCTGACTGCCTTTCACCGCATTGAAAGCCGGTTCGCGCCGCAAGCGCGCATCTGGCTTCTCTTCGCGGGCGCAAGCGGCCTGTGGATGATCCAGCGCGGAGGAATGTGGGATCGCTTCGGTGATCTCCATTTCTGGTGGATGCACGCCATGCTATGCGTGTGGTCGATCTTCTTTGTGGTGCTGTTTATCGTTGAACCGCTGATCTTGCGTCGCCGGTTCGAGGTTTGGGCGGCAAGATCTCCGGATGGAGCGTTCAGGCTGCTCCACCGCGCGCATGTCCTTCTACTTGGTCTCAGCCTGGTTACCGTAATCGGTGCGGTTGCCGGAAGCCGCGGGTTTTCGCCACTTTAGATAGCCGATGAAGGAGTCCGACCGTTGTGCCTGATACCGAAAACAGATCGATAGATCCCGAACGCATCGAGGCGGTCGCGCACGCCGTCCATGCGCTTTGCCACGGACGATCCGATGTATCGCTAGCGGCGCATGTGGCGGCGGCGGTCGCCCAGCATTTTGCAGGCACCGCACCGATGACGGATTCTATTCTCGCGCAACGCGCTGCGCTGGAAACGGCCGTAACAAAGAGGGTGGAGCAGCTACAAGAGAGCCAAGCCGAGTCCGACGCAATCGACGAGGCATCGCGGGAATCCTTTCCTGCCAGCGACCCGCCCGCATGGATTTCAGGCCGACATTGACCGCTTCAGACAACGGTAGAAAGATAATTGATCATGGCACTTCATCACGCGCAGCACGGCGAGATCGTACATCTCTCAGGCTTGGGTGTGGGCGGAGATGATGCCCACACGACCGCCCTCGTCAAAACCGAGGCCTTCGAGGCGATCCACCTCCTCGTGCACGCTGGCGCCGTAATCCCGCCGCACCACGTTGCCGGGCAAGCGACGCTCCACTGCCTGCGTGGCAGAGTGCATGTATTGCTCGGAGACGCGAAGGCCATCCTGGAGATCGGCGACTGGATGTATCTCGATCGCGGCGAGGAGCATGGCATCGAAGGCATTGAAGATGGAGCCTTGCTGCTCACGATATTGTTCGAGCACCCAACTGTCTCAACCGTAAGCTGAGCGCATGCGAACTGCGATCATCATCAGCCGTTTTCGGCTGTTCTTTATGAGAGGCACCTTCCACTCTCCGCGCTGCCCTGCCTTCAACCGCCAATGGCGGGGCGTCTATCAGTCTACGGTCAGCTGGGCCCATTTCGGATGTTGAACGTGTGCCGGACCGTTCAACTCTTTCTAACCCTTCGGTTTCGCCAGGAGACGCGCAATGGACGAAGCCGCCCAACCCAAATTTGATCCTGAAGTCAGCCCCTTGTCGAAATGGTGGCTGCGATCGGTCCTGATGGTGATGATCCTTGGCTTTGTGGGGCTTCTGGCGATCACCATGCTCTCCTACCGGAACGCGCCACCCATCCCCGATACCGTGATTGATGCTCACGGAGAGACCCTGTTCACAGGTGATCAGATCCGCTCGGGACAGGCCATATTTCTGCGCTATGGCTTGATGGACAATGGCACGATCTGGGGACATGGGGCCTATCTTGGCCCTGATTTTTCAGCCGAAACGCTGCATCAGATTGGTGAGAGCCTAGCCACCTCCCTGGCACAACAACAATTCGCCAAGGCTTTGAACGCACTTACCCCTATCGAGACAGGGTCGATCCGCGGTCAGGTCGCCGTCACGCTGAAAACCAATCGTTTCGATCCTGCCAGCAACACTCTTCGCCTGACTGCGCCGGAGGCTATTGCCTACCGCGCGCAGACAGCCCGCTGGACATCCTATTTCATCAACCCAGCGCGCAACGGCGGTCTCGCGCCCAAGCTCATCACCGATCCGGCAGAATTGCGCGACTTGACTGCGTTTTTCTGCTGGACGGCCTGGGCGTCGGTCACCGATCGGCCTGGGGCGGATTATTCCTATACCAACAATTTTCCCTATGATCCCGGCGTTGGCAATGTCGCTCCGGCCGGGGCGCTCCTCTGGAGCACGCTTAGTCTGATCGCCCTGCTCGGCGGCATCGCGGCAGTACTGCTTGCATTCGGCAAATTCGATTATCTGGGCTGGATTACGCGGGGCCATAGCGCCACGCCGCAGGTGATCCCGGGACAGGCAAGCCCCGGCCAGCGCGCCCTCGTCAAATTCTTCGTTGTCGTTTCCTTGCTGTTTCTGATGCAGACGCTCGTAGGTGCTGCGGTTGCGCATTATCGCGCCGATCCAGGAAGTTTCTACGGCTTCCAGCTTGAGACTATCTTTCCGAGCAACCTGATGCGCATCTGGCACTTGCAGACCGCAATCTTCTGGATCGCAACGGCCTATGTAGCCGCCGCGCTGTTTTTGGGCCGCTCGCTGCGCGCCGACGAACCCCGCTGGCTGCCCGCAGCCATCCATCTTCTGTTCGCGGCTTTCGCCATCGTCATCGGCGCCAGTCTCCTTGGCGAATGGGCGGGCATCTCCGGGTGGCTTGGCGACTGGTGGTTCCTGTTCGGAAACCAGGGCTGGGAATATCTCGAGATCGGCCGCTTCTGGCAGTATCTGCTCGTTGTGGGACTATTGGCGTGGTTCGCGCTGCTCTGGTGGATTGCGCGGCCCAGCCAGGTCTCCAACGTCCATGCACGGCCGATCGCCCGGATGTTTCTGTTCGGCGCGCTGGCCATCCCCGTCTTCTACGTTCCCGCCCTCTTTTTTGGCGCCAAGACCAACTTTACCGTGGTCGATACCTGGCGCTTCTGGATCATCCATCTGTGGGTTGAAGGATTCTTCGAATTCTTCGCAACCACCGTAGTCGCGCTGATGTTGTTCCAATTGGGCCTCACGGGCCGGAACACAGCGCTGCGGGTAATTTATCTCGACGCGATCCTCTATTTCCTCGGCGGGCTGATGGGGACGGGGCATCACTGGTATTTTTCAGGACAGACCCAGATCAACATGGCGGCATCAGCGCTTTTCTCCGCGCTGGAGGTCGTGCCTCTGACATTGCTGACGCTCGACGCATGGGATTTTGTCCGCACGACGCGCAGCGAAACCGACAAAAGTGGCGTCGCCTCGGCGCTACCCCATAAATGGACGTTTTATTTCCTCATGGCCGTGGGATTCTGGAATTTCCTCGGCGCCGGAGTCTTCGGGTTCATGATTAATCTGCCGATCGTGAGCTATTATGAGGTTGGAACCATCCTGACGCCCAATCATGGCCATGCCGCTATGATGGGCGTCTTCGGCATGCTCGCCCTTGCCCTGATGGTGTTTGTGCTACGCCAGACGACTGACGTCGCGCGCTGGCCGAGCATCGAGAGATACGTCCGCATCGGGTTCTGGGGGAGCAACATCGGGCTCGCCTTGATGGTAATCCTGAGCTTGTTCCCTGCCGGAGTTTTGCAGGTATGGGATGTGCTGCAACATGGCTATTGGCACGCACGAAGCATCGCTTACACTGGCAGCAATATCGCGCGGCAGCTCGAATGGATGCGCTTACCCGCCGATCTGATCTTCATCATTTTTGGCGCCATTCCACTGATGATCGCTGCGCTGAAGGCCTATTGGGGGCTCTACATCAGGCCGCTCGATTCTCTTCAGATTAAGCTGCCCCCTCCACACTGACAGTCACTCCATTTGCCGAGTGTCGGATTGGTTCTCGTGGAGCAGCCAATTCTGCTATCCAGCCAGCTGCTGAGCGCGCAGGCATCAATCAGACCTTACGGAGCAAATAATGCGGACCGCTCTGTGGGGAAGCCCGCCCAGGACCTTGAGAATGGCCTATGTGCTCTCGAGAACGCTATCAGAGTCGCCTTGTCGCGGTCAGAGCGACCGTCCGCCATCGACCGAGATAGATGCACCAGTGACGAACGCACCAAGGTCGGTGCTCATCCAGAGCACGGCGTCGGCGATCTCCTCCGGCTTGCCCAGTCGGCCAAACGCCGCGAGGTCGATCGCCAGTCCGTTGATCTGCAGCGCGATGCGCTGATCGCGACAGGGGCGTAGATGAGCGGTACGTGTATTCGGCCAGTTCGCCGCGATGAAGCCCCTCGCCGCCAAATAGATAATTACTCGCGGCCCTTGACCCTGACACGATGTCAAACCCTAGATAGGGGGCGTCGATAAGGAGAACGGGAATGTCCGAGCCAAAATCCACGGCACATGACAGCCAAAATCATGTCTGCTGCGCGGGTCACGCGAAGAATGCGGTCGATCCCGCGGGTTCTCAGCAAGCCGTCGATCCTGTTTGCGGGATGACCGTCGATCCGGCGACGACTCAGCATCACGCCGAACATGACAGCACGGCCTATCATTTCTGCAGTGCCGGCTGCCGCGCCAAGTTCGTTACCGACCCGGCACGCTATCTTTCGAAGGGCGGGCAATCGCAGCCGGAAGTGTCTACGACCGCGATCTGGACCTGTCCGATGCATCCCGAAATCCGTCGGCCGGGACCAGGAGCCTGTCCGATCTGCGGCATGGCGCTCGAACCCGAGGTCGCGACGGCCGAGGCCGGACTCAGTCCCGAACTCGTCGATATGACGCGGCGCTTCTGGATCGCTCTGGCGCTCACTGTGCCCGTGTTCCTGCTCGAGATGGGCGGGCATCTGTTCCCGGCACTGCACCACCTCGTCTCCGAGCGGATATCGGGCTGGATCCAGTTCGCGCTGGCGACCCCCGTTGTGATCTGGGCGGGCTGGCCGTTTTTTGAGCGCGGCTGGGCATCGCTCCAGACGCGAAACCTCAACATGTTTACGCTGATCGCGATGGGAACAGGGGTCGCCTGGGCTTATAGCGTGGTGGCAACGCTCGCACCCGGCATATTCCCTGCGGCGTTCCGCATGATGGACGGTACGGTCGCGATCTATTTCGAGGCCGCTGCGGTCATCACCGTCCTTGTGCTTCTCGGACAGGTTTTGGAATTGCGCGCCCGCGAGCGCACCTCGGGTGCGATCAAGGCGCTCCTCAATCTCGCGCCGAAGACCGCCCGCCGGATCATGGCAGACGGTGGCGACGAGGAAGTCGCGGTCGACCTGATCGCCGTGGGCGACAGACTGCGCATTCGCCCCGGCGAAAAGGTGCCCGTGGATGCCGTGGTTGAGGATGGCCGCTCTTGGATCGACGAGTCGATGGTCACAGGCGAATCCATGCCGGTGACGAAAACTGTCGATGCTCATGTGGTCGCGGGAACGATGAACCAGACCGGATCGCTCATCGTGCGGGCCGACAAGGTTGGCCGCGATACGATGCTGGCGCGGATCGTCCAGATGGTGGCGGACGCGCAGCGTTCGCGCGCGCCGATCCAGCGCATGGCCGACAAGGTCGCGGGCTGGTTTGTCCCGGCGGTGCTCGGCGTCGCGCTGCTCTCGTTCGCACTATGGGCGATATGGGGTCCGGAGCCGCGACTGGCGCATGGCCTTGTAGCCGCTGTCGCGGTGCTGATCATCGCCTGCCCCTGCGCCCTGGGCCTCGCGACGCCGATGTCGATCATGGTCGGTATCGGCCGGGGTGCGGGCCTTGGCGTCCTGATCAAGAATGCCGAGGCGCTGGAGCGTATGGAGAAGGTCGATACGATCGTCGTCGACAAGACCGGCACGCTGACCGAAGGGCGACCTTCGGTGACAAGCATCGTGGCGATGGATGGCTTTTCGGAGCACGATCTTCTTCGTCTTGCGGCGAGCGTCGAGCGGGCGTCGGAGCATCCCCTGGCGCTCGCGATCGTTGCGGCCGCGAAGGATCGTGGCATCCCAGTTCCCGAGGTCTCCGACTTCGACTCGCCCACGGGCAAGGGCGCGGTCGGCACCGTGGACGGCAAGCGCATCTTTCTGGGCGGCGCGGCCTATCTCCAAGAGAGTGGCATCGACGTGTCGCCAGCGGCAGCAAGGGCCGATGAGTTGCGGGCGGACGGGGCGACGGCGATTTTTGCCGCCATTGACGGCCGGGTCGCCGGGATCCTGGCCATTGCCGATCCGATCAAGACGACTACGGCGAAGGCGCTGGTCGCCTTGCGGAAGGA
This sequence comes from Sphingobium sp., assembly GCF_049304695.1. Classification (GTDB taxonomy): domain Bacteria; phylum Pseudomonadota; class Alphaproteobacteria; order Sphingomonadales; family Sphingomonadaceae; genus Sphingobium. The sequence continues at coordinate 2,865 of NZ_JBAQOK010000017.1, read as the reverse complement.
GGGCGTGCGCGTGGTCATGCTGACGGGCGACAACCGGACGACCGCCGAGGCGGTGGCCCGGAAACTCGGCATCGACGCGGTTGAAGCAGAGGTGCTGCCCGAACAAAAGAGCGCCGTCGTCCTGCGCCTGCAACGTGAAGGCCATGTCGTCGCCATGGCCGGCGATGGGGTGAACGACGCGCCGGCGCTGGCGGCAGCGGACGTCGGCATTGCCATGGGCTCGGGCACCGATGTTGCCATTGAAAGCGCCGGAATAACGCTACTCAAGGGCGATCTCAATGGCATCGTGCGGGCGCGACGGCTGAGCGAGGCGACGATGGCCAACATCCGCCAGAACCTGTTCTTCGCCTTCATCTACAATGCGGCTGGCGTCCCCATTGCCGCCGGGCTTCTATACCCAGTCTTCGGCATCGTTCTGTCGCCAGTGATCGCCGCTGCCGCGATGGCCCTGTCATCGGTCAGCGTCGTCACCAACGCGCTGCGTCTCAATCGGGTAAAGCTGTGAACATCGGCGGCGCGGCGGCGGCGAGCGGGGTCTCGCAGCGGATGATCCGCCACTACGAGAAGATCGGGCTTATCCCGTCGCCACCGCGACGTGACAGCGGATATCGTGACTATTCGGAAGCGGACATACATCGCCTGCAGTTTATCGCGAATGCCCGGGATCTGGGATTTCCGATCGAGGAAATCCGCGTGTTGCTCGATCTCTGGTCCGATCGCGATCGCGCCAGCGCCGAGGTCAAGGCGCTGGCGGAATCGCGCGCCGCAGACCTCGGTCGGAAGGCCGATGCGCTCAACGCCATGCGCGGAGCATTGCTAGACTTGGCGAAAGACTGCCACGGCAATGATCGACCAGAATGTCCGATACTCACGCGTTTGGCTTCCTGACGCTCCAGCTCGTCGAGAAGCGTGCCAATCAGCATGGGGCCAGTCGCTCCGATCGGATGACCGAGCGCGCATGCGGGACCACCGATAGCAAGCTCGAAGATCCAATGTCGTCGCCTAAAATAGGGTAAGCATAGGCAAGGCGTCGGCAGCGTGGTAGGTTGATTTATCACCCGACCTCCTCTGCAGGCGTCCTGTGACAGAGGGATCATCGTGCCTTCGCCTGCAAGTGCAAGGCCGGACAATGACGTTTGCCGATTCCCTCAACATCGCAACGGGCTGACCGGAGTGCCGACAACACTTCCTGTGCGGAACCTCGAAGAGGCGAATCTGCTCGCTCATGCGATTGTGAACACGATCCCCGAGCCCTTTCTCGTCCTCGACGCCGATCTACGGGTGCTTGAGGCAAGCCGCTCCTTCTACGAGATTTTCAAGGTTGCGCCTGGGCAGACGCAGGGCTGCCTGCTCTATGCTCTTGGCCATGGGCAATGGGACATTCCCGCGCTGCGGTTGCTGCTCGAGACGATATTGCCTGAACGAGTAGCAATGGACGGGTTTGAGGTCGATCACGATTTTCCGGTGATTGGCCACCGCATCATGCTGCTTAACGCCCGCAAAGTCCTGTACGACGAGAGCGATACCATGGCGATTCTTCTCGCTTTTCGCGACGTGACCGAACGGCGCGCGATCGAACAGGAGAAGGAAGCCCTGCTTAAACGCTCGGAAGAATTGCGGCGGCAGAACGAGGTTTTGCTGCAGGAGATGAAGCACCGCGTCGCCAACAGCCTTCAGATCATCGCCAGCATTTTGATGCTGAAGGCGCGGGCGGTTTCCTCCGACGAGACGCGTTTCCATCTCCAGGATGCGCACCAACGGGTAATGTCGGTCGCGGCTGTGCAGCAGCATCTCGACATGTCCGATGGCATCGACCAGATCGAGGTCGGCAGCTATCTCCAAAAGCTATGTACCGGTCTTGGCACGTCGATGATCGGCGACAGCCAGCCCGTAACGATAACCGTGAGCTCCGACACCGGCATGATCCCGTCAGCGAAGGCAGTGAGCCTAGGGTTGATCGTCACCGAGCTCGTGATCAATGCGCTCAAATACGCCTTTCCCATTCATCACCCCGAAGCAACGATCGATGTGCGCTATGCGATCGATCAGGACGATTGGACGATGATCGTTTCGGACAATGGTGTCGGCAAAGATGCCGACAAGCCGCCGAAGGCCGATGGTGGCCTCGGCACCACGATCGTGGCGGCGCTCGCTAAGCAGTTGGATGCCAAAGTCACGATGACGACCAGCCCGGCAGGATTCAGCGTTACTGTCGCACGCGCAGCGGCAGCGACACCGCTGCTGCAGGGGGCTTAACCGCGATGCGTAAGGAGCCGTTGCCAACGCCTTTACCCGCGTTTCGTTTTCTCGCCCCCGGTGCCTTCTCGCCGAAGCGGAACGGTCGGCAGCGGAGCGAGTTGCGCATGCCGCGCTGCCTTCTTTCACCCTTCTGGGGGTTTCCGTAACATTTCCACTAAAAGTAGCGGTAGTTAGAATGGCGGAAAACAGCCATTTTTGACGCTTCTATTTTTCTAAGTATTTGAATTTACAGAGCTGGGAGCTTTTTGGACTTTTCCGGTGCCGTTACGCACCAATTGGTGGTGTGGCTCGATGGTGAAACGCATGACGCCCTTCATGTTGATGTGACGGTGCGCGACTGGCGCGATATGCGTCAGATGCTCAGTTGGGTAGAGGGCAGGATTGGCCTCAATTTCGGTCTGCATCGCCGCAGTATTCCAAGCCAGCACGACGTTGGTGAGCAAGGAGAGGGCCCCGCTGATGGCGTTTGCATCATCCTGGGCTCGGCCATGCTTGGCCTCGATCCGTCCGGTCAACAATGCGCGCTGCAGGGCATGGAGCGATTCACCCTGGGCAAGCAGCCGATGAACCTCGCGCCGGAATTCTGGGTTGACGAGATAGTCGAGC
>NZ_JBAQOK010000016.1:0-107158 GCF_049304695.1 Sphingobium sp. | reverse complement strand
TCTGCCGGTAATCCCAAACTGGCGGACGACCGAGCTTCGAACGCGGTGGGAGCAGCGGTTCCAAAATCGCCCATTCCGCGTCAGTCAGATCACTTGGCAAAAGCAGTTCGGCTCTGGCATACTGCCGACGGGTGGTGTCGGTCCACATGTGTCACTCCGTCGTCGTTTCGCAACTCCGACTGAATCACATCTCGCTGATATCACCCAACTTCTTTTTCGGTCAGCCTCTGAACAAACATAAAAAAGCCGGCAGCAACCCAAAGTCGCCACCGGCCCATATTTGTCTCACTCATCCAAGCCCAAAGGCCCGAAAAAGCCGATCAGCCCTCTTCCTTCTCACGCTTCTTACGATGCGTATCCAGGTCCAGAACCGTCGTGTCCAGCCCTTCGGGCAGCAAGCCCAATCGGCGCGCGACTTCCTGATAGGCTTCGACTTCGCCGCCCAGATCGCGGCGGAAGCGGTCCTTGTCCAGCTTTTCGTTCGTCACCGAATCCCACAGGCGGCACCCGTCCGGGCTGATCTCGTCGGCCAGGATGATGCGGCTGTAATCGCCGTCGAACAACCGGCCAAACTCCAGCTTGAAGTCGATCAGGCGGATGCCGATGCCCGCGAACAGGCCGCACATGAAATCGTTGATGCGGATCGCCATGTCGGCGATGTCGTGCATCTCTTCCTGCGTGGCCCAACCGAAGCAGGCGATATGTTCCTCGGAAATCAGCGGGTCGCCCAGCGCGTCATCCTTGTAACAATATTCGATCAGCGTGCGGGGCAGTTGCGTGCCTTCCTCGATGCCCAGCTTCTTGCTGAGCGATCCGGCGGCGACGTTGCGCACCACGACCTCGATCGGCACGATCTCGACCTGACGGACCAGCTGTTCGCGCATGTTCAGGCGACGGATGAAGTGCGTGGGCACCCCGATCTGGCCCAGCAGCGTGAAGATATGCTCGGAAATCCGGTTGTTCAGCACGCCCTTGCCGGAAATCGTGCCCTTCTTCTGCGCGTTGAAAGCAGTGGCGTCATCCTTGAAATATTGGATGATCGTGCCCGGTTCGGGGCCTTCATAAAGGATCTTTGCCTTGCCTTCGTAAATCTGGCGGCGACGGGCCATGCGCGTTCCTGTCTGGTCAAAAATACTGCGCCCCGGCGACACGCGAATCGATGAGGATCAGCGGGTGCCGGGGCTGCTCGGCTGGCCCATAAAGCAAAGTGGGCAGGGGTGCAATTGGATGGGGCAGCGCGACTTATTCCGCAACAGTCATATGCGCGTCCAGAAAATCCAGAAACGCCCTGATCCGCACCGAAGCCCGGTTTTCCGCTGCATAGAGCGCATGAATATCCTCGCCATCGCCCGGATTATGGTCCGCCAATATCTCGACCAGCCGCCCGGCGGCTAGATCGCGCGCGACATGAAAGCGCCCGTGCCGCGCTATGCCGCCGCCCGCGACCGCCATCTGGCGCACCACCTCGCCAGAATTGCCGAAGAACATGCCCTGCACCGGCCTTTGCACCACGCGCCCGTCGATGCGGAATGGCCAACTGTCCACCGACCGGCGGAAACTGAAGCGCAGGCAATCATGCGCGTCCAGATCGTCCGGCGTCACGGGCTTGCCGCGCCGCGCCAGATAATCGGGGCTGGCGACCAACGCCATGCGGCTATGCCCCAGCTTTTTGGCGCGCAGCCGCGTATCGCGCAGCGGCCCGATGCGTATCGCGATGTCGGCGCGCTCCTCCACCATGTCCACGATCGCATCGGTCAATGTCAGGTCGATCGTCACGGCAGGATATAGTGCGGTGAAGCGAGGCAGGATCGGCAACAGACACGCTACGCCAAAGGACGGCGACGCATTGATCCGCACCATGCCGCGCGGCTCGTGTCCATCCTGCCCCAGGCTGCTTTCCACGTCCTGCATGTCGCCCAGCAAGGTGGCCATTCGCGCGCGATAGGCGATGCCCTCGCTCGTCAGCGCCAGCGCGCGGGTCGTACGCCGCAGCAACGCCACGCCCAGCCGTCGCTCCAGCCGCGTGATCGATCGGCTGACGGCCGATGGCGTCAGGCGCAGCGCCTTGGCCGCCGCCGCGAAACTGCCCTCGCTTGCGACCATCAGAAACGTCTCTATGTCGCCAAACCGGTTATCCATGATTTGAAATCACTTCTGAAATGATGAAGTGCTTTCTAATCATCAATCGGCAAATGTCTATCTTGGGTCCATCACATCGAAGGGAACGCACATGGACCTCAAACTCACCGCCAAGATTGCGATCGTCACTGGATCAACCGCCGGCATCGGCCTCGCCATCGCCCGCCGTCTGGCGCAGGAGGGCGTCGCCGTCACCATCACTGGCCGCAGCCAGGCCAAGCTGGACGCCGCAGCTGCGGACATCGGCCTGCCAGTCAACTCCGTGCTGGCGGACCCGGCCACGGCGGAGGGCGCCGCCGCGCTGATCACTGCCGTTCCCCGCACCGACATCCTCGTCAACAATCTCGGCATTTACGAGGCGAAAGCATTTACCGACATCACCGACGACGACTGGCACCGCCTGTTCGAAGTCAATGTGGTCAGCGGCGCGCGCCTGTCGCGCCATTATTTTCCGCAGATGCTCGCGCAAAACTGGGGCAGGGTGATCTTCATCGCCAGCGAAAGCGGCCTGCTGCCGCCCGCCGAAATGATCCACTATGGCATGACCAAATCGGCCCAGCTTTCCATCTCGCGCGGCCTTGCCGAACAAACGCGCGGCACCGGCGTCACCGTCAATAGCGTGATGCCCGGCCCGACCCGATCGGAAGGGATCGTGGATTTCATCCGTTCCGTCGTCGATAACAAGGATGCCAGCGAAGCCGATCGCGAGACGGAATTTTTCACCAAGCTGCGCCCGCTTTCGCTCATTAAGCGCCTGATCGAAGCGGACGAAGTGGGTGCCATGGTCGCCTATCTCGCCAGCCCGCTCGCCGCCGCCACCAACGGCGCGGCCGTGCGGGTGGAGGGGGGGATCATTCCGACCATAGCCTGACCGAAATCGCCCGCCGCCTTGCAAAGAAAAGCGGCGGGCATCGACCGTTACAGCACGTCACCTACGACAAGCCACACCAGTGCGAACCACGCGATCAGGCCGACCGCACCGAATATCACGCCCGACCGCGCATGGATTGCGGACCACAGACTGCGCGGCTCGTCATCATCATGATCCATTGGCGTCATGATGGTGCAATAGCCATCCGCGCGCACCTGCTCAACCGCTATCCCGCCGTCGTCTCGACCTCCGCCTCGACCGACATGTCCGCCCGATCCACCGCCATCAACCGGCTGGTAAAGGCCTGCCGCCACCAGCTGATGTCCTGCGTCTCCACGCTGTCCATCATCGCGCGCCAGCGCCGCTTGCGCTCGTCCAGTGGCATGGCGATAGCCCGGCTGATCGCGTCAGACATCTCCTCCGGGCTATAGGGGTTGATGAGCAGCGCGTCCTTCAACTGCATCGCCGCGCCCGCAAAACGCGACAGGATCAGCACGCCCGGATCGTTCGGGTCCTGCGCCGCCACATATTCCTTCGCCACCAGATTCATCCCGTCGCGCAGCGGCGTCACCAGCCCGATCTTGGCGCTGCGATAGATGCCCGCCAGCTTGTCGCGCGGATAACCCTGATTGACGTAGCGGATCGGCGTCCAGTCCACATCGCTATATTCCCCGTTCAGCCGCCCGGCCAGCGAATCGAGCGTCGCGCGGATCTGCTGATAACTCTCCACCTCGCCTCGTGAAGGCGGCGCGATCTGCGTCAGCAACACTTTGCGATGCTGTTCGGGATGGTCCTTGAGGAACCGGGCATAGCCGTTGAACCGCTCCTCCAGCCCTTTGCTGTAATCCAGCCGGTCGACGCCGACGATCATCGTGCGGTCCTGCAACGAAGCACGCACCTGCTGCCCCATGGCTTCAGCCGCATCGCTGGTGGCGGCCTCCGCAAATTCCTGCGCATTGATGCCGATCGGGCAGGCGATCGCCTGTATCGTGCGGTCGCCCACGGTCACGAAATCGCCGTTCACCGTGCCGCCCATTTCGCGCTCGACATAATGACGGAACGATTCCAGCCATTCCTCGGTATGGAAACCCACCACGTCATAGGCAAACATGGTGCTGACCAGCTTGCTGTGATGGGGCAATGATACCAGCAGGCGCGTGGGTGGCCATGGGATGTGCAGGAAGAAGCCCATCCGGTTCTTCAACCCCTTGTCGCGCAACATCTGGCCCAGCGGGATCATGTGATAATCATGCACCCATATCACATCCTCCGGCTCGATCAGCGGAGTCGCGGTATCGGCAAAACGCTTGTTGACGCGGTTATAGCCGCCCTCGAAATCGCGCTCATATTCGGCCAGGTCGATGCGGAAATGGAACAGCGGCCACAGCGTCTTGTTGGCATAACCGTTATAATATTCGTCGATATCCTGTTCTTCCAGGTCGATCGTCGCGGTCTTGACGCCGTCATCCTCGGCAAAGCCGATATGGCCGGTGAAATTGTCGGTGACTTCGCCCGACCATCCGACCCAGATGCCCCGGCTCTCGCGCAGGGCTTGGGAAAGGGCGACGGCCAGTCCCCCCTGATTGCCGCTTTTACTGGGGCGACTGACCCTATTTGAAATGACTATCAGACGGCTCAACGCATCACGCTCCATGGCTTGCTCAGCAAGACGGCGCAGTTGATAATGCCGACCAACGAGTATGTCTGGGGATAGTTGCCCCATAATTCCCCGGTGTTGGGGTCGATGTCCTCGGACAGCAAACCAGCGGCAGTGCGGCGGCTCAACATCTCCTCGAACAATGTCCGTGCTTCCTGCGTGCGACCCGTGCGGTGCAGCGCCTCGATAAGCCAGAATGTGCAGACGTTGAACGCCGTCACCGGCTCGCCGAAATCATCGGGCGCGCTGTATCGCAACATGTCGTTGCCCCGCCGCAGGTCGGTCTCCAGCGCAGCCAGCGTGCCGATATACATCGGATCGTCGGCGTTCAGAAACCGCAGGTCCAGCAGTTGCAGCAGCGAAGCGTCGCGCGAATCATCCTCGAAATTGGCGGATATGGCGTTGCTTTCGGGCCGCCATGCCGATTCCAATATCTTCGCCTTCATCGTGTCGGCCCGGTTCTGCCAATGCGCCGCGCGCACCGGCAGATCGAGCGCTGTCGCCGCATGGGCCAGCCGGTCGCACGCCGCCCAGCACATCACCGCGCTATAGCTGTGGACATGGGTGCGGTTGCGCAGTTCCCACAGGCCCGCGTCCGGCTTGTCATACACGGCCCATGCCCGCTCGCCCACGACCTCCAGCGCCTCGAAATCGGCATGACCGGCCATGCGCAACAAACGCTGGTCGATAAAGCCCTGCACCGATGACAGCACGATCTGGCCATAGGCGTCATGCTGGATCTGGCTATAGGCCGCATTGCCCACCCGCACCGGTCCCATGCCGCGATAGCCCGGCAGGTTCTGCGCCTCCCATTCGGTCAGCGTCGCATTGCCGCGCACGTCGTAAAGTGGCTGGATATGCCCGCCCTTCGCGCCATCGACGATGTTGCGCAGATAGACGAGATAGGTTTCCAGCACGTCGAGCGCGCCCAGACGGTTGAGCGCCTCCACCGTATAATAGGCGTCCCGCACCCAGCAGTAACGATAGTCCCAGTTGCGCCCGCTGTCGGCATGTTCGGGGATGGAGGTGGTCAGCGCCGCGACGATCGCGCCGGTTTCCTCATGCTGGCACAGCTTGAGCGTAATGGCCGATCGGATCACCGCTTCCTGCCATTCGGCGGGGATGGCCAGCCCACGAACCCAGATGCGCCATTCCTCGATCGTGTCGTCCAGCATCCGTTCCATCGCCGGGCGCAGCGCGTCGGAAAATCCTTCGTCCGGCCCCATGAAGAAATGGATGTCGTCTTCCAGCCGGAACCAGCTTTCCTGCGCGATCAGGCCGATGGGCGCATTGGTCGATACGCGCATCGCCATATAGGACAGCACCATGCGGATATGGTTCGACCCGTAATTGATCGGCACGGCTTCATCGTTCCACGACGTCGTAGGCCGCAGTCGCACCCGCACGCGGGGCGATCCGGCGACCGGGCGCACGATGCGGATGAACGCAACGGGCCGATACATCCGGCCCTTGTGGCGATGGCGGGGGCAGAAATCCAACGTCTCGACCGCATTGCCCTGCGCATCGCTCTGGCGCGTGACCAATATCGGGGTGTTGCGGATATAATGTTGTTCGACAGCGACGCAATTTTCCAGCTCGATGGCCCAGAAACCACGGGCGTCGGGGTCTTCCCATGCCTTGTCGTCCAGCAGAGCGGAGAACACCGGGTCGCCATCGACGCGCGGGACACATCCCCACACCATCCGGCCCGCCCGATCGATCAGCGCAGAGGCCTGACAATTGCCGATCGGCCACAGGTCGAGCGTGCGCTCGTTCCCGCCATGAAGTGTGTCACTGGTGTCGCTGATCGGTCGTCCCCCGGTGGTGAAAAAAAATGGGCGCGTAACAGGGTATGCTCAACCCAGTGTGGCGACCCCCTCGACTAGGTAATGCCTGACCGCTGCAACCTGTTCCAGATTATATGCGGCCCGCGTGGTGCGATAGGGGCCAACCAATATGCCAGCACCGCCCAGTTCGACCGCGACGGCAAAGCCTTCCTCGTCGGTTACATCGTCACCGATGAAGATCGGTACGCCGCCCTCCATCGGGCTTTCGCGCATCAGTCGCGCGACGGCGCTGCCCTTGTCCGCTCCGCCGGGGCGCAGTTCGATCAGCATTTTACCGCGCTGGATCGCCAGTCCATATTGCTTGGCCAGCGCGACGCCCAACGCATCGGATTCGTCGGCAAAGGTCGGATCGCCACGAAAATGCAGCCCCACGCTGATCGTCTTGCGCTCGACCAGCAGGCCCGGCTTGTCCGCGACGAAATCGTTGAACGCCGCTTCCACCGTGTCGATCGCTGTCAGCCTTTGCGGCGCATCGACATCTTCGCCGGGCCGCGCAAATTCCAGTCCATGCGTGCCCGCCATCAGGAAATCGCCAAAGCCCAGATCGCGCAGCGTTGCCACCGACCGCCCACTGACGATTGCCAGCCGCCCGTTCAGGCGGGCGCGCAACGCATGGAGCGTATCCAGCAGCGCTGCATCCACCCGCACATCATCGGGCCGCTCCGCGATCGGCGCGAGCGTCCCGTCGAAATCGAGGAACAGCGCCGCGCCGGACAGCAAGGCGACCGGCGGCGCGGGCAGGGTGATTTGGGATGAACCGAGGGAATCAAGCACCACCCCAAAGTGGCGTCCCGCCCGCAATGCGCAACCCCCGAAACGAAAAATTGCTGCATTTGCACAATCGCGCAAGTGCGTCCGATTCTGGATCGAAATCTTATATATCTAACTGATATATAACGATAATAATACAATTCTGCAGGAACTGGCTAAAGAGCATCAATTCCCACAATCGCGTTTACCTGTGGTCCTCACTCTGGAAAAAGCAAATCCGTTTCCGTTTTGCCCCCGTCCTGCTATCTCACCCGTAATGACCGATTTTCGCGACCCCCTCGACAATATCAAGGACCACCCTTTCGACGCAGCGTTGTCGCAACGCTATCTCGTCTATGCCCTCTCCACCATCACCGCCCGCTCGCTGCCGGACCTGCGCGATGGCCTCAAACCCGTCCACCGCCGCCTGCTCTGGGCGATGCGCCTGCTCAAGATGGAACCGTCGGGCGCATCTCCCGACGTCCTCGTCGCCAACCCGGCGCGCAATAGCACCAGCTACAAAAAATGCGCCCGCGTCGTCGGCGACGTCATCGGCAAATATCACCCCCATGGCGATTCGTCGGTCTATGACGCCATGGTCCGTCTGGCGCAGGACTTCGTGCTGCGGACCCCCCTTGTCGACGGGCAGGGCAATTTCGGCAATATCGACGGTGATAATGCCGCGGCCATGCGTTATACCGAAGCACGCCTGACTCAGCCTGCCGCCGACCTGATGGCCGGTCTGGACGAAGGCACGGTGGATTTCCGCCCGACCTATAATGGCGAAGATGAAGAGCCGGAAGTCTTCCCCGGCCTCTTCCCCAACCTCCTCGCCAACGGCGCCAGCGGCATCGCGGTCGGCATGGCCACCAGTATCCCGCCGCACAACGTCTCCGAACTGCTCGACGCCGCCAGCCTGCTGATCGACGATCCGGAAGCCGATCATGCCGCGCTGATGAAAATCGTCACTGGCCCGGACTTCCCGACCGGCGGCATATTGGTCGACAACCCCGCGCTCATCGCCGAAGCCTATGCCACCGGTCGCGGCGGCTTCCGCACCCGCGCGCGCTTCTCCACCGGCAAGGATGACAAGGGCGTCTGGGAACCGACCGGCATCGAGAAATTGAGCGGCGGCACATGGCAACTGGTCGTCAGCGAAATTCCCTATCAGGTGCAAAAGGGCAAGCTGATCGAGCAGATCGCGGGCATCATCAACGATCGCAAGCTGCCGATTCTGGAGGATATCCGCGACGAAAGCGACGAGACGATCCGCATCGTCATCACGCCCAGAAACCGCAACGTCGATCCGCAGGTGTTGAAGGACAGCCTTTACCGCCTGAGCGATCTGGAAAACCGCTTTCCGCTCAACTTGAACGTCCTCGACGCGACCCACACCCCACGCGTGCTGGGCCTCAAGGCCGTTCTGGTTGAATGGCTAAAGCACCAGATCGACGTGCTGGTCCGCCGCGCGCAAAACCGTCTGGACAAGATCGCCGCCCGGCTCGAACTGCTCGACGGCTATATCATCGCTTACCTCAACCTCGACCGCGTGATCGAGATCATCCGCACGCAGGATGAGCCGAAGGTCGTGATGATGGACGAATTTGCCCTGACGGACCGTCAGGCCGAAGCCATTCTCAACATGCGCCTGCGATCGCTGCGCAAGCTGGAGGAGATGGAGTTGCGGCGCGAACATGCCGAACTCATGGCCGAACAGGATGAGCTGCAAAAGCTGGTCGAAAGTCCGGTCAGACAGCGCACCCGCCTGAAGCGCGACATCGCCGCGATGCGCAAGCGCTACGGTCCCGAAACCGACCTCGGCCGTCGTCGCACATTGGTGGAGGAAGCTGGCCCAACGCGTGAAATCCCGCTGGAGGCGATGATCGAGCGCGAACCGATCACCGTCATCCTGTCCGATCGGGGCTGGATTCGCGCCATGACCGGGCATCGCGATCTGGCCGCTGCCGACACGCTCAAGTTCAAGGAAGGCGACGGTCCACAATTCGCTTTCCACGCCTACACCACCGACAAGCTGTTGCTCGCGACTGCCACCGGGCGTGTATTCACACTGGCGTCGGACAAGCTGCCGGGCGGGCGTGGCTTTGGCGATCCGGTCCGTTCGCTGGTGGACATGGATCAGGAAGGCGCGATCGTCGCCTTCATGCCTGCACGGATCGGCGGCGACCTGCTGCTGGCTTCGTCCGACGGACGCGGCTTCATCGCCGCCATGGCCGACCTCATCGCCGAAACCCGCAAGGGCAAGCAGGTCGTCAACATCCGTGAAGGATCCAAGCTGGCCGTCATCCGCACCGTTCCTGCCGAAGCGGACAGTATCGCTGTCATCGGCGAAAACCGAAAGCTGCTCGTCTTCCCCATCGGCGAAATGCCCCGCATGACGCGCGGGCAGGGCGTCCAGATGCAGCGCTATCGCGACGGCGGCCTGTCCGACGCCATCGCTTTCCGCCTGTCCGATGGGTTGAGTTGGACTATGGGAGGCGAAACCGGCCGTACCCGTACCGAAAGCGACATGACCCCATGGAAGGTCGCGCGCGGCGCGGCCGGACGCATGCCCCCGACCGGCTTCCCGCGCGACAACCGCTTTTAACCGCCGCGCCTTCCGCCTTTTGTCTCATCGCTAAACATCGCGTTTTCAGAAAATTTACTCCTGAGCGGTAATAGCAGGCACATGGAGTCCACCTCTGCGCATAGCTGGCCGGTAGCAAGGACCAGATGTCCCACCTCTGCGGAACAGGGGGACGTGCATCGTCACGACATTGGTCAGGACGGCGAGTGGCTAGATGCGCTGGGGCAGGTCGCAGCCATTTTTGCCGTTCAGGATCAACAGATACTGATGGTTCGCGGCAATGCGCGTTTCGTGCAGGTGCAAAGCGATCGGGCCGAAAATGGCGTTGGTCCGATCATCATCGATGCGGAGTGGAAGAAGCATTTCTGCGAGTTTCGCGAATCGGATCGCCCCCATGTGAATTTCGAACTGCGGCGCGACGGAAAGCTGGGCCCGGAATATTTTTCCTGCGCCTTTGGCCGATTGAAGGGAGCATCAGGCGGTGACGATTTGTATCTCTTCACCGCGACGGATCGCACCAGCGAGCGCACGATCGAAAAAAACCTTCGCCGCGAACTTCTGTCGGACGGCCTGACCGCGCTGCCCAACCGCACCGGCTTTGGCGAAAAGATTGATGACCGGCTGGCCAACGCCCACTGGCCCGACCAGGCGCAATTCGGCATCATCGCGATCGACCTTAGCCGGTTCAGCCGTGTCAACGAATCGCTCGGCTCCATGGCGGGGGACGAATTGCTCATCACCGTGGCAAAGCGTCTGAAGTCCAGCCTGCGTCAGGGCGACGTCCTCGCCCGGATCGGCGGCAACGACTTTGCAATTTTCGCGCGTCTCAACAACGGCCTGTCCGATGCGCTCCACATCGTGCAGCGCATCAAGGAAGCATTGGCATCCCCCATCCGTCTGTCCGATCTCCAGATCCGTGTGGATTGCGCCATCGGCTGCGCCCTGTCGACCAGCCTGACCGACGATCCCGAAGATGTCGTGCGCAAGGCGCAGGCGGCAGTGAAGATCGCCAAATGCAGCGGCAAGGTCGAAATCTACCGCAACGGCGTGCTCAAGGAAGCACAGCGCCGTTTTTCGATCGAAAGCCGCCTGCGCGACGCCCTGGCCCATGGTGGCCTCACGCTCGCCTATCAACCCCTGATCCATCTCCACACCGGGGAGATTACCGGGTTCGAAGCGCTGGCCCGCTGGAATGATCCCGATCTGGGCAACGTCTCGCCTGTCGAGTTCATCGCCGTGGCCGAGGAAAGCGGTCTCATCACGACGCTGGGCCGCTGGGCCGCCTATGAGGCCGCGCAGGCGCTCTCGCGCTGGGATTCGCGCTTTGGACAGGCTTTGCCAATCAGCGTTAACGTCAACCTGTCACCGATTCAGATGGCGCGCGACGATGTGGCGTCGATGTTCGAAGAAGCGCTGCGTTATTCAGGAATCGCAGGCAACCGCATGACTGCCGAACTGACTGAAAGTGCCATCGTTGCGGATCCTGACAAGGCACGCAAACTGCTCTTCGCGCTCAAGGATTTGAAAATGTCCATCGCGATGGACGATTTCGGCACCGGCTTTTCCAATCTTGCCAGCCTCCACAGCCTGCCAATCGACATTTTGAAGATCGATCGCAGCTTCGTGACGTCCATGCTTCAGGATCGGGACAAGATGATCATCGTCCGCACGATCCTGTCGCTTGCCGAATCGCTCAATCTGCGCGTGACTGCGGAGGGGATCGAGACGCAGGAACTGGCTCATGCGCTTCAAACCATGGGCTGCTGGCAGGGGCAGGGCTATCATTTCGCGAAGCCGATGAATGAAGCCGACGCGTTCGATTATTGGCGTGCCCGCTGGAATTTCGAAACGATCTGATCGGCGATCGTCGCGACCCTGCCAGCATCGGGGAAGCCTTCCTCGACCCACATCCGCTGCACCTCATGCAACGCCTTCGCCACGTCGGGGCCGGGTGGCAAGCCACGCTCAATCAACCCGCCGCCGCCAATCGGCAAGGCAGGCGGCGTCCAGCCAATGATGGCGGTCAGGTCCGACAAAGGCCGCCGTCCGTCGAGCAACAGGCGATCGATAGCCCCTTCCACACCAACGCGATAAGCCAGAGCGCGGGGCGTTTCATACTCTGCATCATCCAGGGCTATGGTCAGCCGCTTGCGTGCCTTTTTCGACAGCTTCAACCGCGCGCCGATGGCGTCTGCAACAATCGGATCGGGCGGCAGCAGGGCGGCGAGGCGGCGCAGAGGTGCAACCGCAACACCGGCTTCCCCTTCGCGCGTGATCAGTGTTTGGAGGCGCGCAATTCCATCGCCATCGACCTCAGGCAAAACCGCGCGCAGAATATCGCCATCGACCATCAGGCGTAGCGCATGAACAGGCGCTGCAACGCCGATCAGCTTGAGCAATTCGTCGGCAATCCGCTCACGCGACAAGGCCATCAAATTGTTGGCGGCGGCCCGGCAGGCGGCATAAGCCGCGTCGTCCAGAGCATCACTGCCATATCTGGCGAGGAAGCGGAAATAGCGCAGGATGCGCAAATGGTCCTCGGCAATGCGCGCCGTGGCGTCCCCGATAAAGCGCAGTCGCTTCGCAGTCAGATCGTCCAGCCCACCAAAATAATCCGTCACCGCCAGCGTCAGCGGGTCTGCATAAAGCGCATTGATCGTGAAATCGCGCCGCGCCGCATCTTCTCGCCAGTCATCGGTATAGGTGATGGTCGCACGGCGGCCGTCAGTGCTGACGTCACGGCGCAGGGTTGTTATTTCCACGGGCCAGCCGCTGATGACAGCGGTGATCGTGCCATGATCAATGCCCGTTGGCACCGCCTTGATCCCCGCAGCCTTCAGCCGATCGACCACATCATGCGGGTTGATTGTCGTCGCGATGTCGAGGTCGTTGACCGGCAGGCCCAGCAAACCGTCGCGCACCGCGCCACCCACGAAGCGCACTTTGCCCTCCGCCGCGCCAAGTGCTTCGAGCAAGCCGTCCAGCCCCGGACGATGACGCCAGGAAGCGTCAGGCAGCTGAACGGTCATGGCCCAGCCTGCGCGACAGATTGGCGAGAATGGCAGCAGTAATTCCCCATATGCGACGGCCCTGCCACATGATTTCGTAAAAATGGCGCGTCGCACCCGCAAATTCAATTTCCTGCCGCACCCGATTCGCCGGGTCGAGCGCAAAGGCCAGCGGCAGTTCGAACCAGTCGGCGACCTCCGCCTCCTGCGCGCGCAGCGGCAGGTCAGGCGGGATCACGGCCAGCACCGGCACAATGTCGAAGCCGGTGAAGGTGTGATAGCGGTCGGTTACGCCGATGATGTCCGCCACATGCGGGGGCAGGCCGATCTCTTCCTGCGCCTCCCGTAAGGCGCCGGCGATCTCGTCGGCGTCGCCGGGATCGACTCGTCCGCCGGGAAAAGCGATTTGCCCTGCATGTTTGCGCAACGTGTCCGCCCGCATGGTCAGGATCAGGCCCGGTTCGGGCCGATCGGTGATCGCGACCAGAACGGCGGCAGGGGCCAGCGCTATGTCACTGTCGATGCGCGGGTCGCGTATGTCGGACAGCGGCACCCGATCCGCGCGACTATGCCCTTCCGCCAGCGCCGCGCGCAGCCGCTCCGCCAATATCATGCTTGTCCGTCCAGCGGGAAAAATCGACCTTGGCTCCACAGGCCGACACGAGGCGTGTCCATGGCATCGCTATCTTCCAGCGCCAAGTTCATCATCTCATAATAAACGCTGCGCACGACCAGCGCCTCCAGCCCACCGCGCACATGCAGATAGGGATGGGGCCCATCCGCCGTCTCGCGCACGACGATGGGATTGTCCGGGCCAGCCGTCACCAGATCGCCCGTGTTCAGCCGAAATGCCAATGCCCGGCTGCGATCTTCGCCTTCACTTTTTAATTCGACTGCGACGAAAGGTGCATCCTCTACCGCGATGGTCAATTTCTCGACCGGCGTGACCAGAACGTAGCTGCCGTCCGCTTCACGCCGCAATATGGTGGAAAACAGGCGCACCATCGCCTCGCGCCCGATCGGCGACCCCTGATGAAACCATGTGCCGTCGCGCGCGATCCGCATTTCGCTGTCGCCGCAATGATCGGGATTCCACTTGTCCACTGGCGGCAGTTTCTTGTCCGCCAGCAGGCGGGCTATATCGGCAAGCGAAAGGTCGGCGAGATTGGGGATCGGGTCCATCGGCATGGTCATGCAGATAGGGTCGTGTCGCCCGATCGCAAAGGGCTTTCAGGCAGGCCAAGCGATTCTGGGGCCAAGCATGCCCATGCCGTCCACCGGGCGGCCATCGACCGACAGGGCCAGCAGCCGCCGCGGCTCGAACGGGCCGGGCGCGGCCCAGCCGCCCGTGCCTTCTGCCGAAAAGCCCCAGAAGCGGCCATAATATTCCGGATCGCCAATCATCATCAGCGGTTCGGTCGCCTGCGCCCTGGCAGCGGCGATTACCGCATCCATCATCGCGCGGCCATGGCCGCCGCTCTGATGCGCGGGATCGACCGCCACCGGACCAACCATGATCAGCGGCAACTGCGTACCGTCTGCCCGTGTCAGCGCCACGGGCCAGCTTTGCAACGAGCCGATCAGCTCGCCATCTTCGTCCAGCATGGCGAAGGAGAGGGCCGGAAGCCAGGGCATCGCATCGCGGATCAGATAGGCCGTGCGTCCGTGGCGGCCCAAGCCAAAGGCAGCATCGAGTAACCGCTCGATCGCGTCGGCGGGCTGGCTTTCCAGTGGCACCATCATAGACACGTCTTGCCGATCCGCCGTCAATGGCGCATGGACCGCGCCGGGAGCGCGGGATTTAGCGTCCGGCTCGCAAAATGAAAGACTAAACTGGCCCTGTCTGACGGCAGGACGAGCGACATGTGGCGGATCATGCAGACTGAATTTGACGATTTTCTGACGCTGGAGGTCAACAACCTGCACGTCGATGTGCTTACCGGCATTTACTCGGAGGAAACCCACCTACCGCAGCCGCTGCGCATTTCCATTCGCGCGCGGTTAAAGATCGCCGACCATTATGATCCGGCAACGCCGCTGTCGCACTCCAAAAATTATATGGATCTCAAACATGCGGCATCGACGGCTTTGCCCGACGGACTGCATTTCACCCTGATCGAAGCGGTCGCCGATCACATCATCGACACCATTTTCCTTCAGGGCGACAATGTCACCCATGTCGAGGTGAAGATCGTCAAGCTCGCCCTGTCCGAACGGGGCGAGGATATCGGCATCACGCTGGGTCGCGCACGCAGATAATCCCGCGCCGTTCGGTGATCAGCCTTTTTTGATCAGCCCGATCTCGATCAGCCGTTCGGTCAGATAATCATGCGCGCTGATTGGCGGATCACGACGCGGATTATTATCGCTCACGCACTGCGGCAGCGCGTCGATCATGAAATCGGGGCGCAGATGCAGGAAAAACGGCATGGAATAGCGCGAATGGCCGCGTCGTTCTGGTGGCGGATTGACCACGCGGTGGCTGGTCGATGGCAGCACATGGTTGCTCAACCGCTGGAGCATGTCGCCGACATTGATCGCCAGCGCGCCGGGCGGCGGCACCACCGGCAGCCAGTTGCCGCTCCGGTCCTTCAGTTCCAGCCCGCCTTCTTCCGCGCCCAGCAGCATCGTGATCAGGTTGATGTCCTCATGCGCGCCCGCCCGAATGCCCGGTGCTTGCGGCGATACGGGTGGATAATGCAGCAATCGCAGGATGGAATTGCCGTTTTCGATCGGGCCGTCGAACCAGCGTTCCTCCAGCCCCAGATAAAGCGCAATCGCCGATAGCAATTCCGCGCCCACGCGGTCGAACTCGGCGTAAAGGCTGGCGAACACCGATCGAAATTCGGGCATGTCATCGGGCCAGACGTTCGCGGGCATGGTGTCATTCAATGGGTCGCCGGGCGACAGGTCGCGGCCCACATGCCAGAACTCTTTCAGGTCATTCTCGCTCGCACCCTTGGCGATTTCCGTGCCAAACGCGGTATAGCCGCGCTGGCCACCGTTGAACTTTGCGTCATAGCTGCGCTTGACTGCTTCGGGCAGGGCAAAGAAGGCACGGGCCTGCGCCCATCCTGCATCGATCAACCGCTGATCCATGCCGTGATCGCGGACCATGGCAAAGCCGAAGCGTTGAAAGGACTCGCCGAACGCCTGCGCGAAATCGCCCTTGCTCATGTCCGCCAGGGACAGGACCGGAACCTGATCCAGCACTATTTGCGACACGTCTCTATTCTCCATTATGTATAGGCAGGGAACCGTTATCCCACCGCCCGTCGATGAGAGCATTCTTGATCGCGCGGGATCGCTGATGCAAGGTTGCAGCATGAACTATTGGCTGATGAAATCGGAACCCGACGTCTTTTCCTACGACGATCTCGTCAAAAAGGGGAAGGGCGAATGGGACGGCGTGCGCAGCCATGCGGCGCAGGGCCATATGCGCGCCATGCGCAAGGGCGACCTGTCCTTTTTCTACCATAGCAATATCGGCTTGGAAGCCGTTGGCATCATGAAGATCGTCGAGGAAGCCGCGCCCGACAGCACGGACGATACCGGCAAATGGATTGCCGTTCACGTCGCACCGCATGAAAAGCTGGCAAAACCAGTGACGTTGAAGGCGATGAAAGCCGATCCCAAACTCGCCGATATGGTCATGCTGCGCCAATCGCGCCTGTCTGTCGCACCGCTGACCAAGGCACACTTTGATCATATCATCGCTATGTCGAAGGCTTAAGCGGCGCGGGTCGATACGGTTGCGTTACACGCAATTGTTTCTGCGCTCTTTGCGTTTGCCGCTCTACCGCATCGCAGCATAAAAGCGTCTCAACAGAACAAGAATATTCAGAGGTGTTTGATCGGCATTCACAAGGAGTTTACCCATGCGAATGCTGTCGAAATTTGTTGCCACCGGCGCTCTGAGCGCCATCATCGCTATTGCCGTGCCTGCCCAGGCTGAAGAGACTGGCAAGCAGCGTTTCACGCACGAAGGTTATACCTATGTGTATGAAGTGAAGGAAGCCAAGGGTGGCAAGGTCATCTCGGGCCGTCGCTTCCCCGACGCCGTCGCGTTCAACCTGTCCGTCAAGGACGGCAAGGTTTCGGGCGTATCGGGTGGTCGGTCCGTAGCGTTCAAGGAAGACGAAGCGCGCGGGGCTGCCTCTAACTGAGGCTCAAGGCCTTACGGCTGAAAAAAAGGGCGGCTTCCAGATCGGAAGCCGCCCTTTTTCAATCAACGGCAGGTGCGCTTGCTATCGATCGCCTTGCCGAGCAGCGCGCCGCCAGCAGCACCCAGAATGGTGCCGGTCGCGCGATCGCCACGCGTATCGATCGCACGGCCAGCCAGTGCGCCGCCCACGCCGCCGACAATCAGACCGGTAGTCCCGTTGGACTTGCGGCAGTAAGTCCGGCCATCACGACCGCGCCATTCCTTATAACGATGATTCTTGCGAGCCTGCGCACCATCAGTGGGAATAGCCATCGATACCGGAACGGCCAGCGAGATGGCGGCCAGGGCGAGTAGGGCGTTACGCATGAATATCTCCTCCAATTGCGTGTTCAACGCTTGAACCCCTATATCTTGATGCAAGTTGCATGAACCTTCCACAACGATGTAAAATATTGATTTTTCGTAATAATAATTCGCTTGCGGAGCGGTACAGCCAGTTCCTCCGGGTCAGGCCCAATAGGCGAAGAATAGTTATCCACACTTATCCACAGCTTTCAGTGGCGTCGCCCTTTCTAACCTGTCGATTCCGCTTTGTGCGACTCGGAATCGGTGACACCTTCTGTCTATCGAAGCATCATGGAGCGGAGTGATCCGGTTCAAAAACCCAAGGGAAACCAATGGTTTGATTGAGGCTTCGTTGATCCGCCGAACGCGATGCCTGAACGGGCATCAGTGGCCGACGGGTGGGTCTGCAGAGGCCGTTGCCGGGTACGCGCGAAAGTGAACGTCGGGCATCGGACGCTGGGGACCAAAGCCGGGATGGCAGCCCTTGGCTAAAACCCGGTCATGCCGATGGAGC
Source organism: Sphingobium sp. (assembly GCF_049304695.1). Lineage (GTDB taxonomy): Bacteria > Pseudomonadota > Alphaproteobacteria > Sphingomonadales > Sphingomonadaceae > Sphingobium. The sequence continues at coordinate 89,278 of NZ_JBAQOK010000016.1, read as the reverse complement.
AGCCTTTCAGGCTGGTGCATGGCACATCGCCGGGCCGATGATCGCCTCTCCACCAGAGAAGCGGATCGCATGACCCGACGGAAGTGGGGACCGGCAGCAATGTCGGCCCCCATTTTGTTTTATGGCGGAACTGGCTTCTTGGCCTGCGCTCGAACATGTCAGGGTTGGCAAATCCGAACGACCGCTTGAGCTTATACTCAGAAAGCCACGATCGCGGAAGCGACCACCCGGCGCGTAAGGGTGAAAACATAATGGTGCCGGCTACAGGATTCGAACCCGTGGCCCCCTGATTACAAATCAGGTGCTCTACCAACTGAGCTAAGCCGGCCCGCCCTAAGGGCTAGGTCCACGCCCTTACTATCAGATGACGCCGAACGTCCAGCCCTCTGTTGCGGCAATATGCGGTGTGAGGGCTGCCGGTGTCCAAAGTCGTTCATTATCAGCGACGGCGCGCATCCATGCAGCGGCGACGATGGCATCGGCGCCATGATCGTCGGGTGGGTCGCCATGGTGCGGGTCTGTGCCCAGGGCAGATAGTGCGGTGTTGAGGGCGCAAAGATCGCGCATCTTGCTGCGTCCCTTGGCTCGCCCGGCGGCGCGGGCGGCAATGGTCGTGTAAATTTCCACGACCAGCGATCCGTCCGACGGCACGGGATCGAAGGGCCACACCGGCACGCGATCCCGCACCCGATGAAGCAGGCGCATCCCGGCAAAGCTGGCCTTGGCCACCTGCGCTGCGCCGATCGCGTCATAGACAGTGGATGCCTTGCCGCCGCCGCCTGCATTATAGAGCGCTTCGCACCGCCGGTTGTGCATGAATCTTGCCTTCACGCCGTCCGCCTTGCCGAAATAGAAATGCGGTCGATGGGCTATTTCCAAAAGGCTCCCCGCGCCCAGATCCACATCATCGCACAGCCAATCGACATAGGCCCAGAACGCAGGCGCAGTGTCGGGCACGGCTTCGCCCGGCAGGTAGGAACCACGCGCCACGAAGGGAGGTGCGAAACTGAAATCGAACCCGTAGAGCGTCGGCACATCCCCGGCGGTTTGGATCAGCCAGTCGGCCACAGCAGTCCGCGACCAGACGCCATCGGGCGGCGTAAGCAGGCGGGGCGTCGCCTGTCCGGCTTCACATAGAGTAATGGCGATCCCTTTATGCCGCGCGCCCTTAGCTCCCGACCAGTCAATCGCGGCGAAGCGCGCGAACCGGGGCTTCATTCCTCCCGACGATCCGCGCGCAGTCGGTCCCAATGCGCGATCCGTTCGGCAATCCGCGCTTCATAACCGCGATCCGTCGGTGCATAGAAAGACTGCGGCGCCATCTCTTCGGGCCAATAATTTGCCCCCGAAAAGCCATCCGCTACATCATGATCATATTGATAGCCCTTGCCGTATCCGACATCCTTCATCAGCTTCGTGGGCGCATTGAGAATGTTTTGCGGCGGCATCAGCGACCCGGTGTCGCGCGCCGATTTGAACGATGCCTTCATCGCCACATAGGCGGCATTGGATTTGGGCGCGGTGGCGCAATAAAGGCACGCCTGCACGATCGCGACTTCGCCCTCTGGGCTACCCAGAAAATCATAGGCGTCCTTGGCGGCGAGGCACTGGACCAGCGCCTGGGGGTCGGCGAGGCCAATATCCTCCGCCGCAAACCGCACCAGTCGGCGCAACACATAAAGCGGCTGTTCCCCGGCCGTCAGCATCCGCGCAAGATAATAGAGCGCCGCTTGCGGATCGGACCCCCGCAGCGATTTGTGCAGGGCGGAAATCAGATTGTAATGCCCCTCCCGATCCTTGTCATATACCGCGACGCGGCGGTGGAGCAGGGCAGACAGGGCGGCAGGATCGAGCGGAGCAGGGATGTCGATCGCATAGAGCGTCTCGACCTGATTGAGCAGAAAGCGGCCATCGCCATCCGCGCTCGCGACCAGCGCCTCTCGCGCAGCGGGCGTCAGGGGCAGGGGGCGACCGGTCAGCGCCTGCGCCCGGTCGATCAGTTGGTCCAATGCGTTCGCATCCAGCCGCCGCAGGATCAACACCTGCGCGCGGGAAAGCAATGCGGCGTTCAGTTCGAAACTGGGATTTTCAGTGGTCGCCCCCACCAAAGTCACAGTGCCGTTCTCGACAAAGGGCAGAAAGCTATCCTGCTGTGCGCGATTGAACCGATGGATTTCGTCCACGAACAACAATGTCTTGTCACCGCGACGGCCATGTTCCTTGGCAGCGGCGAAGACTTTCTTGAGGTCAGCGACGCCGGAAAACACGGCAGATATCGGCTCGAACCGCATGTCCACCGCGTCGGCCAGCAGGCGCGCTATGGTGGTCTTGCCCGTGCCCGGTGGCCCCCACAGGACGATGGATGACAGCCGCCCCGCTGCAACCATCCGCCCGATCGCGCCATCCGTGCCGGTCAGATGTTCCTGTCCCACCACGTCGGCCAGCGCGCGCGGGCGCAACAGGTCGGCCAGCGGAGCGTCGGCAGGCGTGATGTCGGTCAGCGCGGTGTCGGGAGCAAAGAGGTCAGCCATTATTCCCGATATAGGATGGATGGGGCGTTTAGGGAACGGGGCTGGATCGGGCGACGATGCCCTGTTCGCGATGGCGAATGACCCGCAGATAGGTATCGACCAGCGCCTGGTTCACCTGATCCCATCCATTATGTTCCGCCCGCGCCTGCGCCGCCGCGCCCGCCTGCGCACGCAAAGCCGGATCGTCGCAATAATCCTGCAACGCATCGGTGAACGCGCCGATCGCGCCGGGGCGAATCAGGCGTCCGGTCAGCCGATCGGTCAACAGGCTTTCGCTGCCGGTCGCGCGTGCCGCCACGGTGGGGAGGCCGCACGCCATCGCCTCCAGCGTGACGTTGCCGAACGTCTCGGTGACTGACGGGTTGAACAACATGTCCATGCTGGCGACTGCGCGGCCCAGATCATGGCCTTGCTGGAAACCGGTGAAGATTGCGCCGGGCAGTCGATGCTGGAACCAGTCGCGGGCCGGACCTTCGCCTACGACCAGAACCTTGTGCGGCACCTGCCGCGTAGTCAGCTGGTCGATCGTGTCGGAAAAGACGTCCAGTCCTTTTTCCATCACCAGCCGCCCGATAAAGCCGATCGTTGGCACATCATCGGCAATCCCCGCCGCGCGCCGCCATGCCAGATCGCGCCGACCGGGGTTGAATATGTCGCGGTCTATTCCCCGCGTCCATATGCCGACGTCATAACTCATCCGCTGTTCGCGCAGCAGTTGCGCCATGGATTCCGAAGGCGCGACGATCGCGTCGCAACGCCGATAGAAGCGCCGCAGCATGGATTCGATCAATGGCTCCAGAAAGGCGAGGCCATAATAGCGCGGATAGGTTTCGAAGCGCGTATGCACCGATGCGACGGTCGGCAAGCGATGCGCCCGCGCCCAGCTGAGCGCCCGATGGCCCAGCGGGTCGGGGCTGGACAGATGGACCAGATTGGGGCGGAAGGCAGCAAGGTCGCGGCGGACCCGCAGCGACATGCGGTAGGGGACACGATATTCCTTGCGCCCCGGCACGGGAAAGGATGGTGTGCTGACCAGATCGCCTGTGGGTTCGAACGCGGGCGTATCTGTCGTGGGCGAATAGACGCGCACCTGCGCACCCTGCCGGATCAGATAGCCCACGAACCGGTTAAGCGCCTGATTCGCGCCATCGCGGACATAGTTGTAATTGCCGCTGAACAGCGCAACGCGAAGGCCGGTAGCATCCATCTGCGCCCCTTAGCCCATAGAAAGGCAAAACCCAAGGGAACCGGTCAAGCCGTTGGGAATTATGCGATTTGTTAAGACGAGAGACCGGTCGGCGCGGTTGCGCCCGAAAATGGAGAGGATGCCCCATGGCCCAGACATTCCGAAAAGGAACACGGGTCAAATGGAATTGGGGACAGGGCGTCGGCCGGGGACGCATCGTCGAACATTTTGAACGCCATGTCGAACGCACGATCGAAGGATCGCTGGTCCGTCGCAACGGATCGGCGGACGATCCGGCCTATCTGATCCATGTCGATTCTGGCAGCGAGGTGCTGAAGCTGGGTTCGGAACTCAGCGAAGCATAACTACTCTGTCTTCTGCGTCTATCGCCTTGAGCAGAACGCTATGGCATATCGCCGGGCATGAGCGATCCATTCATGACCATCGACGCTTTATTGATCGGCACGCCACGCCCTTTTCGCGGAAACGATCACAGCGCCATCGCCAAGACGCCAGTGACAGGGCCGGTCGCCATCACCTGGTCCGGTTTTGCTGGCGATGCGGTGGCTGACCCGATCCATCATGGCGGGTGGGACAAGGCGATCCACCTCTATCCGCAGGATCATTATGACTGGTGGCGCGATCGCAAGCCGGGCCATCCGCTCTTCAACGCCCCCGGCGCATTCGGCGAAAATATAGCCTCGCGCGGCATGACCGAAGTGCAGCTATGCCTGGGCGATCGCTTCACTCTGGGTAGTGCGGTGGTAGAGGTCAGCCACGGCCGTCAGCCCTGCTGGAAACTCGATCACCGCTTCGGCGCGCGCGACGTCATGGCTACCATCGTCAAGACTGGCCGCGCAGGCATCTATTTCCGCGTCATCCGTGAAGGCGAAGCGGAAGAGGGTATGCGCATGACATTGCTGGATCGCCCCCTGCCGGACTGGAGCATGGAACGCGTGTTTCGCCTATTGATCGGCGGCGGGCATAAGGGCGATCCCGATGGCGTGCGGGCGCTGGCGGGGATGCCGGTGCTGGCGGACGCGTGGCGGGGCAGGGCGTGGAAGTTGGCGGGGATGGCTTAGCTGCCGGCTTGTAGCGCGCCGGCGGTCGATCCATTTTCGGAACATGACTCATCAAAACATGCTGATTTCGGCATTTTCGGTTCGGCCGCGCATCTATCATTCTTCCTGAAATGGGAGGCTATGATGCTGGAAGGCGCAACGAACGGCCTACGTGATAAGCCTCTACGTTACGGCTTGGTCAGCCGTTTCTTTCACTGGATGACAGCCTATTTGCTCCTTTGGCAATTTTGCATGACCATCGGCTGGCGCATGTTTGGCGACAATAAAATCATGCAGGTCGCTTCTGTTTTGGGGCCGTCTCATAAAGTCGTGGGGATACTTGTTCTGACCCTCGTCATTCCTCGTTTTCTATGGGCGCTGTCAAACCGCCATCAAAGCCCCGTGGCCGACATTTCGCTGCTCGGCCGGTTCGCCAAAACCGTCTATACGCTATTCTACATTCTGATGTTCATAGTCCCGGTTCTCGCGCTTCTTCGGGCCTATGGAAGCGGACAGGGTTATGCCCTCTGGGGACTCCATCTCGTTCCCAAAACCGATCACATCATCCCCTGGCTCAGGACGCCTGCCGATCGTCTTCACACTCCGCTTGCATGGACGCTATCCTGTCTCATTGCAGGCCATATCCTGATGGCTATTTTTCACAGCGTCATCCGTCGCGACGGTACGATGAGCCGGATGATATGACCGGATAGGGAAGACCCCGTCCTTAATTCACCTCCACCCGATCGCCATGGCTCTTGGGCACTGACGTCACCAATATCTCCGTCGGCGCGCCGCTCCGGTTCTGCGCCTGATGCGGCACGCCGGGCGGGATTTCGATGCCTTGACCGATATTGAGCCTGTGCGTCTGCCCACCAGCCTCCATCGTCAGTTCGCCCGCCAACACGTAGAAAAACTGTCGCGCATGAACATGATAATGCCGCACTTCGGAAGCGTCCGGCTGGATGCGTTCACGGATGACGGACAGGTCGTCCCGTTTCACCAGATGCCAACCGTCGTTCACGCCGCCCCACACATAATGCTCCGCACCCTCCTGCTGCACCGGGACGGGCAGCGGTGCGATCGGGCTGGCGATGGCAGCGGCAGCGAGAAGGGAGAGGATAAGCGCTTGCATAGCCTCTTTAACGATCCGATCCGGGTCCTCCGCCATGCCACTGGTATCGGCGGCGGGGCGTGCCTATAGCTGGTGCATGGTATTCAACGACAAGACAACATCCCCAGCATCCCGCGCGCCCGGCCGGACCAGAGTGCGCCCCGCCGGTTTCCCCACACGCAACGAAATCATGGACTTCATCACCACGTCCGATCAGCCAGCGGGCAAGCGGGAAATCGCCAAGGCGTTTGGGCTGAAGGGGCAGGAAAAGATCGCGCTCAAGGCGCTGCTCAAGGACATGGCGGACGAAGGGCTGATCGACCTTGGCCCTGCGCGCGCCTTTCACAAATTGGGCGGCGTGCCAAAAGTGACGGTGCTGCGCATCATCGATGTCGACGACACCACGCTGATCGCTACGCCCGAACGGTGGGAGGCGGAGGGGCAGCCCGCACCACGCCTGCGCATCGTGGAGCGTGGCAAGCGCGGCGCGCTGACGGTCGGCGATCGTATTCTGGCGCGCACGGAGGAAGCCGGGCGCGGCTGGATCGCGCATCCCATGAAGAAGCTGGCCAAGTCCGAAGAGATGCTGCTGGGCGTGGTCGAGGAAATGGCCGACGGCAAGCTGTGGCTGCGCCCGGTGGACAAGCGCATCCGTAAGGACACGCCGATCAGCGATCTTGGCAGCGCCAAGAAGGGCGATCTGGTGCTGGCCGAACCGACCGGGCGCCCCCCGCGAATCTCCGCGCGCGTCACAGACATATTGGGCGACCCCTTCGCCCCACGCAGTTTCAGCCTGATCGCCATTCACAAACATGGCATCCCCAACGTCTTTCCCGAAGCAGTGGAAGAAGAAGCGGTCCTCGCCTCCAACCTGCCCCTGCATGAGGATAAGCGAGAAGATCTGCGCCACCTGCCCATCGTCGCGATCGACCCGTCCGATGCGCGCGACCACGACGATGCGGTATGGGCCACGCCCGATGACGATGAAGGCAACGTCGGCGGATATAAGGCGATCGTCGCCATCGCGGACGTCAGCTATTATGTCCGCCCCGGCAGCGCTCTGGACCGCGAAGCGCGCAAGCGCGGCAACAGCGTCTATTTCCCCGATCTGGTCGTGCCGATGCTGCCGCATCAACTCTCGTCCGACATGTGCTCACTGCGTGCGGGGCAGGATCGGGCGGCTATGGCCTGCCATCTGGTCATCAATGCGCAGGGGAAAGTGACGTCATGGCGCTTTACCCGTGCCATTATCCGCGTGGCGGCGGTGCTGGCCTATGAAGATGCGCAAGCGGCGATCGACGGCACGCGGGACGAACCGTTGCTCGACGTCGCGCTGCGGCCGCTCTGGGATTGTTGGGCGCTGCTGCAAAAGGCGCGTAATGCGCGTGAACCGCTGGCGCTCGACCTGCCCGAACGACGCGTGGTCCTGGATGAATGGGGCAAGATTGTCAGCGTTGCCGTGCGCGAACGGCTCGACGCGCATATGTTGATCGAAGATTATATGATCGCTGCCAATGTCGCAGCGGCCAAGGCGCTGGAGCAGAAGAAAGCGCCCGTCATGTACCGCGTGCATGAGCCGCCAAGCCGTGAAAAGCTGGTCGCGCTCAAGGAATATCTGGCCACGTTCGAAATCGATTTTGCGCTGGGGCAGGTGATCCGCCCGGCGACCTTCAACCATTTGATCAAACGGATCGAGGGGGCGGAGGAGAAGGAGCAGATCATGGTCCAGATCTTGCGCAGCCAGACCCAGGCCTATTATGCGCCGCAGAACATGGGGCATTTCGGCCTGTCATTGGGCAGCTACGGCCATTTCACCTCGCCGATCCGCCGCTACGCCGACCTGCTTGTGCATCGCGCGCTGGTGGGCGCACATAAGCTGGAACTGCCCGCGCCGAAAGGCGGCGCTATCCCGGCCTCATCCTCGCTCAGTGTCGAGGATTATGAAAATATGGCCCGCGTCGGCGAATTGATCAGCCAGCATGAACGCCGTGCGATGGAGGCGGAGCGAGAGACGGTCGATCGCTATGTCGCCGCATTCCTGGCCGCGCATGTCGGCGAAATCGTCAAGGCACGGATCACCGGCGTGCAGAATTTTGGTTTCTTTGCGACGGTCGATGGATTGGGTGGCGATGGGCTGGTGCCAGTATCGACCATGGGCGCCGAACGCTTCTATTTTGACGAAGCGGGAAGGGCGCTGGAAGGCGTCGAAAGCGGCGATCGCTACACTGTCGGGCAGAAACTCGAACTACGGCTGGCAGAGGCTGACCCAATTAACGGGTCGCTGCGCTTCGAATTGCCCGACCAGCCCCCTTCACGCGGCGGCCCGATGAAGCGTGATCGCACGCGTCCGGGCGCTCATCGCGGTCGTCCCACCAATGTTCGCCACATCGGTGGCAAGCGCGGCAAACATAAGCGCTAGATACTGTTCCCCGGCTTACCTCGCCGGGGAACGCCAGCATCATGCCAGCGCCGCCTCTAACTCAGCCGATCAATGGCATCGGCATCCAGCCCGCCGGGAATAATCATGATGGGGCAGGGCATCTTCCCTGCATCCGCGCCCGCGAAATGCGACACCAGCGCACCCGGCGGCCCACTGGCCGCCGCGCCCAGCACGAGTGCAGCAACATCGTCCATTTCCTCCAGCATGGCGCGCACCACTGCCACGGCGTCCCCCTGCCGTACGGTGATGCCGGGGCGTATCCCCGACTCATTCGTCAGCGTGCCCGCCGCGCTGGTCACCAGCGCCTCGGCCCGCTGCAAAGCCTCATCCTCCATCGTCGCTTGCACACCGCCCCATTGAACGAACTCTGCTGGCGGGATCAGCGCGAGAATGCGGATAGCGCCGCCCGTCTTGGCGGCGCGGCGAGCCGCGAAGCGCAGCGCGGTTTCCGCTTCCGGCGATTCGTCCACGACGACCAGATATGTGCGCACTCTCGACCACCCCTGCTGCCCCGATGACGTCGATGGACCATCCATCAAGGCCCAACGAACCAGTCCGGTGAAATGTGGGCGATAAACCGCCCTTCTGCAAGCCGCGCCTTGACCGTTACGGCAAATGGGTGAAAACCGCAGCCAATGGCGCAAGCCAAAAGGCAAGAAGAGGCTACGCAAGCATGAGCAAGACGATCCAGATGCCCGCTTTGTCCCCCACCATGGAGGAAGGGACGCTGGCCAAATGGCTGGTCAAGGAAGGGGACACGGTATCGTCCGGCGATCTGCTGGCGGAAATCGAGACTGACAAGGCGACGATGGAATTCGAAGCTGTCGATGAAGGCATAGTCGCCAGGATACTGGTGGCTGAAGGGTCCGAAGGCGTAAAGGTCGGCACCGTCATCGCAATTATTGCCGAAGAAGGCGAAGATGTCGCCGCAGCTGCCGCTGGCGGTGGTGATGCCGCTCCGAAGGCAGAAGCTGCGCCCAAGGCTGATCCCAAAGCTGACGCCGTGCCTGCCAAGGCTGACACTGCCCCAGCCGCCGCGCCGAAGCCCGACGCAGTTCCCGCAAAAGCAGCATCCAGCGACCGCGTAAAGGCCAGCCCGCTTGCTCGCCGCCTCGCCAGTGCCAAGGGCATCGACCTTGGCAGCGTATCGGGCACCGGTCCCAACGGCCGCATCGTCAAGGCGGATCTGGATGGCGCAAAGCAGGGATCGGTCGCTCCTGCCGCCGCTACCCCGACCGCCGCAGCACCGACACCTGCAGCACCTCCGGCCGCCGCACAGGATTTTGGCATCCCGCATGAAGTCGTCAAATTGTCCGGCATGCGCAAGACGATCGCGCGCCGCCTGACCGAATCCAAGCAGCAGGTGCCGCACATCTACCTGACGGTGGACATTCAGCTCGACAAACTGCTCAAGCTGCGTGGCGAACTCAACGCTGGTCTTGCCAGCCGCAACGTCAAACTTTCGGTCAACGATCTGCTCATCAAGGCGCTGGGCGTCGCACTGGTGCAGGTGCCCGAATGTAACGTGCAGTTTGCCGGTGACCAGATGCTGCAATTCCAGCGCGCCGACATTTCCGTCGCCGTGTCGATCCCCGGCGGCCTGATCACGCCGATCGTAACCGATGCAGGCAACAAGGGCGTCGCCGCCATCTCGACCGCTATGAAGGATCTGGCCGCCCGCGCCAAGGACGGCAAGCTGAAGCCTGAGGAATATCAGGGCGGCACTGCGTCACTGTCCAACATGGGCATGTTCGGTATCAAGCAGTTCGAAGCCGTCATCAACCCACCCCAGGCGATGATCATGGCGATCGGCGCTGGCGAAAAGCGTCCCTATATCGTCGATGATAGCCTCCAGATCGCGACTGTCATGTCCGCGACGGGCAGTTTCGATCATCGCGCGATCGACGGCGCGGACGGCGCTCGCTTGATGAAGGCGTTCAAGGAACTGATCGAAAACCCGATCGGCATGCTGGCCTGATGGCCTATACCGACGAACAGCCGCCGGAAACCAGCCCGGCGGTGCGGGTCATCGCCATGCCCGCCGACACCAATCCCTATGGGGACATATTCGGCGGCTGGTTGATGAGCCTGATGGATTCGGCAGCGGGATCTGTCGCCGCCCGCCACAGCCATGGGCGCGCTGTCACCATCGCGGTGGAGGGGATGACCTTCCTGCGCCCCGTGGTGGTCGGTGACGAAGTGTCGGTGTTCGCCACGCTCCAGTCGGTCGGCCGTACCTCTATGAAAATAGAGGTAGAGGCGTGGCGTCGGACCCGCCATGACGACCGATCCTACCGCGTCACCCGCGCGACCTTCACCTTCGTGGCCGTGGGGGAGGATCGCCAGCCGCGATCCGTTCCGCCCATGCCTACCACCAATTCCATTCAGACATAGTAAGCGAGAATGACCATGGCCGACAATTATGATGTCATCGTTCTGGGTTCGGGACCGGGCGGCTATGTCGCCGCGATCCGTTGCGCCCAGCTTGGCCTGAAGACCGCGATCGTGGAGCGGGAGAATCTCGGCGGCATCTGCCTCAATTGGGGCTGTATCCCGACCAAGGCGCTGCTGCGCTCGGCGGAAATCTTCCACTATATGCAGCATGCCAAGGATTATGGCCTGGCAGCGGACAATATCACGGCCGACATCGCCGCCGTGGTGAAGCGTTCGCGCGGTGTTGCCAAGCAGCTCAATCAGGGCGTCACGCACCTGATGAAGAAGAACAAGATCACTGTCCATATGGGCGATGGCAAGCTGACCGGAAAAGGCAAGCTGTCCGTGACCAGGGACGGCAAGACCGAAGAACTGACGGCCAAGAATATCGTCGTTGCGACCGGCGCGCGCGCCCGTGACCTGCCCGGCACCCCCGCCGACGGCAAGCGCGTGTGGACTTACCGTCATGCGATGACCCCGCCGGAAATGCCAACCAAGCTGCTGGTCATCGGATCGGGCGCGATCGGCATCGAATTTGCCAGCTTCTATAACGACATGGGTGCTGACGTGACCGTCGTTGAAATGATGGATCGGATCGTGCCGGTCGAGGACGCGGACGTCTCCGCCTTCCTCGAAAAGGCGCTCAAGAAGCAGGGCATGACCATCCTGACCGGCGCTGGCGTCAGCGATATTCAGGTGGGCGCGAACGGCATCAAGGCCAAGCTGAAGGATAAGGCGGGCAAGGAAAGCGCTGCCGAGTTCAGCCATATGATCGTCGCCATCGGCATCGTTCCCAATACCGCCGACATTGGTTTGAAGGAAATGGGCGTCGACATGGACGATCGCGGTTTCCTGAAGACTGATGCAATGTGCCGCACCAATGTGGACGGCCTCTGGGCGATCGGCGACATCACCGCTCCGCCATGGCTGGCGCACAAGGCGAGCCATGAAGGCGTCATCACCGCCGAAGCGATTGCGGGCAAGCATCCCCACACCATGGACCCGCGCAACATCCCCGGCTGCACCTATTGCCACCCGCAAATCGCATCGGTCGGCCTGACCGAGGCGAAGGCCAAGGAAGAAGGCTATGAAGTGAAGGTTGGCATGTTCCCCTTCATCGGCAATGGCAAAGCGATCGCACTGGGCGAAGCGGAAGGCTTCACCAAAACAGTGTTCGACGCCAAGACCGGCGAACTGTTGGGCGCGCACATGATCGGCGCGGAAGTGACCGAGATGATTCAGGGCTATACGATCGGCAAGACGCTCGAAACGACCGAAGCGGAACTGATGCACACTGTATTCCCGCATCCAACCATTTCGGAATCCATGCATGAAAGCGTGCTGGCGGCTTATGGCCGTGCGATCCATATCTGATCGTCGCACATTGATCGTCAGGGGCGCGGGGGCTTTCTTACTTGCGCTCCTGTGCGTTCTGGCGATCGCGCTATTGCAGCGGAACGGCGCGCTGGACGGTGTGAACTTCGGCCTGATGCGCATGGCGGGGGCCGCACGGGACAGCGTGACCGGCCAGCATGTCACGACGCTGATGCGGCTCTTTTCCATTATCGGCGATACGGCGGGGCGGCTCGTGATTCTCGCCGTGCTGCTGCCCGCTTTGCTATGGACGGGCAGGCGCGCGCATATGATATGGCTGGCAGCGATGATGGCGGGCGGCACAGCACTCAACCTTGTCCTTAAACAGATTTTTGCCGCGCCCCGGCCAAATCTTCTGCCGCATCTCGACGCGGTGCATAGTTACAGCTTCCCCAGCGGCCACGCAGCGGGCAACATGATGCTATTCGGCGCGCTCGCCATGCTGGCCGGGCGCCGCGTCACTTATCTTGGGGCAGCGGCGATAATCGCTCTGATTGGCATCAGTCGCGTCTGGCTGGGCGTTCATTGGCCCAGCGACGTGACGGCTGGATGGATTGAGGGGCTTGGTTGGCTCGCCCTGTGCCGCGTCTGGCTACCAGCGCGGCGAGGGTAGCAATAGCGCGCGAAGCGGATCACTGTGCGGCGGCATCCCGTCGCTCGTGACGAAACCCCTCACCCAAAAACTGTCGAAGGCGCTGACACTGGCTATGGCCAGCAGCAGCAGCGCGGAGCCAGCAAACAGCGGCCGCGCTCCGCGCATCGGTCGCTCCGTGGACAATGCCAGTAGCAGCAGTGGCATCAATGGCAGGAAATAGCGACCCTGCGTCCCCTGAATGAAATCAGCGGCTGGCGGCGTCCCGGTCAGATACATGGCCGTCTCGATCAACAGTGCGGTGTCGACCGCGACGGCGATCCACCACAGCCGTTGCCCGATGCCAAAGCGTTCGCCCGCACCGCTAGCCATTGCAGCCACTATCATCACCCCAGCCAGCGGATAAGCGAGCAGCGGCAGCAATATGGCGTTCCAGCCAAAGCGGCCCACGATCTGCAACACATAGACCGGTGCGCGTTCGACGACGCTGGAGATCAGGATGCGAACATAACCGATCGGATCGCCCAGGATCACTGCCAATTGATTCGCAAGTGGAGCCGTCAGCACGCTCTCCCCCGTCTTGCGAGACATGATGTGATAGAGCGCCTGACTGCCGCCAGAATATTTCATCCACCCAATGAAAGTCAGTGCGCCGATCGCCATGGCCATGAAGAGGACTAGCAAACGGCCATTGTGGCGACCAGTTGGCCAGCGCAGGCCAGCGGCGATCAGCGGCAGATAGACACCTTTGGCCAGCGCCAACATAGGCGCGATGATGAACAGTCCCGTCGTGCGCCGCGCAGAGTTACCGATGAAGCCGATGCGTAGCGCCAGAGCCAGTCCGACAAAGGCGATGCCGTTGATAACCGCATCAGGCGACAGCGAACCGATCTGATAGGAAAATGTAGGAAGCAACGCGACGCCCAACATTGCGGTTCGTCCGAATGGCAGTAGCCAAAGCGCAGCGCACAACAGGGCCAGCGCCGTCACCGCGTTGATGATGCGCCCGACATAGAATGCCCCCAGATGCGGTAGCCCCATGGCATCGCCCATCAGCAGGCCTGCCGCGCCGGGTGCATAAATTGTCGGCGCATAGCTGGCGACGTTGGGAAATTCGGCAAAAACCCTGCCAGGACGGCTTGCGTCTGCGGTCCATGCCTTGGCCAGCATCGCGGAATCAAAAACGCGGGCCGTGGCTGGCACATCAGTCGGAAAATCCACGCTGTGCAATTCGATAGCAGCGCGCGGAAGATCGGCGCCAATCAAGCCGCCCCGTGTCTCCGCCAGCATCCGGCCCTCGGATAGCAGCAGCGCTTTCATATAATGCTGGTTTTCGTCAGGTGCCTGAAACGGTGGCGTCACAACGGCAAAAAACAGCGTAGCGGCGCAGATCGCGGCGAGCAGCAATTTTTCGAGAGCGGGCAGGGGAGAGGGGGCGGACAGGCCAGCCTCTATCCCATGTCGAGCCATCATTCGTTCGCTGCGCATCCAATATCCATGGCTTGGGTCGGTTTGCATGATCCATAGGGGCAGCCCGTTAATATTTCGCGCTCGTCATCCTGCCTTGCCGTGCCGGGATGAAAATATGCCAGACAAGAAAAAGGCCCGACCGCCGATGCGACCGGGCCTTTCTCGCATACTGATCCGTAAAGGGGATCAGTTGCTGTAATACATGTCGAATTCGACCGGCGACGGCGCCATTTCCCAACGATATACTTCGGGCCATTTCAGCTCGATATAGGCGTCGATCTGGTCCTTGGTGAACACATCGCCCTTCAGCAGGAATTCGTAATCGGCTTCCAGGCTGTTGAGTGCTTCACGCAGCGATGCGCAAACGGTTGGAACCTGCTTCAATTCTTCAGGCGGCAGGTCGTACAGATTCTTGTCCATGGCAGCGCCAGGGTGAATCTTGTTCTCGATGCCGTCGAGGCCAGCCATCAGCAGCGCCGAATAGCAAAGATAGGGGTTGGCCATCGCGTCGGGGAAGCGGAACTCGACGCGCTTCGCCTTGGCGCCCGCGCCGTATGGGATACGGCAGGAAGCGGAACGGTTGCGCGCCGAATAGGCCAGCAGAACGGGCGCTTCGAAGCCCGGCACCAGCCGCTTGTAGCTGTTGGTGGTCGGGTTGGTGAACGCGTTCAGTGCCTTGGCATGCTTGATGACGCCGCCGATGAAATACAGGCACATGTCGGACAGACCGGCATAGCCTTCGCCAGCGAACAGCGGATTGCCCTTGTCCCAGATGGAGATGTGGGTGTGCATGCCCGAACCATTGTCCTGCGCGATCGGCTTGGGCATGAACGTCGCCGTCTTGCCATAGGCCTGCGCGACCATCCACACGACATATTTATAAATCTGCATGCGGTCGGCGGTCTGCACCAGCGTACCGAACGTCAGGCCCAGTTCGTGCTGCGCAGCGGCGACTTCATGGTGATGCTTGTCGCAGGGCAGACCCATTTCCAGCATCGTAGTGACCATTTCGGCGCGGATGTCGGTGCATGGATCGACGGGCGCAACGGGGAAGTAACCGCCCTTGGCACGTGGGCGATGGCCCAGGTTGCCGCCTTCATATTCCTTGCCGGTGTTGGTCGGCAATTCGATGTCGTCGATCTTGTAATAGCTCTGCGAATAGTCGTTTTCGAAACGCACATCGTCGAACATGAAAAATTCGGCTTCCGGCCCGACATAGACGGTGTCGCCGAAACCGGCCGATTTGACGAACGCTTCGGCGCGCTTGGCGGTCGAGCGGGGGTCGCGGCTATACAGTTCGCCCGTGTCGGGTTCCACGACGTCGCAGAACAGGATCATCATCGGGGTCGCGCTGAACGGATCAAAATAGACCGCGTCCAGATCGGGCTTGAGGATCATGTCCGACTCGTTGATCGCCTTCCAGCCTTCGATCGACGAACCGTCGAACATCAGCCCCTGCGTCAGCTCATCTTCGCCAATGACGCTCGACACCATGGTCAGGTGCTGCCACTTGCCCTTGGGATCGGTGAAGCGGACATCGACCCACTCGATCTCCTTTTCCTCGATCATTTTCAGGATGTCTTTTGGCGTATTGGCCATGTGCAGTTGCCCTTCTTTTAAGAAATACCCCCCCGAAGGGGTAAGGTTGCCCATTTCAGCCGACCCCAATCAGGCCGGGTAGAAATCGTCTAAAAAATCAGATCGCGTCGCTGTCCCGTTCGCCGGTGCGGATGCGGACGGCGCCTTCGATCGCGGAAATGAAAATCTTGCCATCGCCAATACGGCCGGTCTGGGCCGCCGCGCAGATCGCTTCCACCACGCGATCGGCGAGCGCATCGTCGACCACGACCTCCAACTTTACCTTCGGCAGGAAATCGACGACATATTCAGCGCCACGGTACAATTCGGTATGGCCCTTCTGCCGACCAAAGCCCTTGGCTTCCGTCACCGTGATGCCCGACACGCCGACGTCATGCAGCGCTTCCTTGACCTCGTCCAGTTTGAACGGCTTGATGATCGCCTCGATTTTCTTCATCTTTTTAATCCCAACCCATGACGCGCGACGAGATACGGGCGCGACCCGCATCCCCTTTCCACCTTCAAGCGACGATCATCATGCCCCCCAAAGGCAGGTGCCGTCTCTCTTAACAATCAATTACCGTGCCAACTCGCGAATCGCTAGGCTATGCTTTCGGTGATGCAGCAATATTTGTCCATATTGCCCGGATTCAGGGCAATATCGCATCGCCCTGCCCGTTTTTTGGGCAATGGTTGGCGTCATGACGCATAGGGCGGTGCGTTTAGGCCGGTCGGGCTTTGCGTGAATATTTCGCACCCGGTTTCTGTGATGCCGATGGAATGTTCAAATTGCGCAGACAACGTGCGATCGCGGGTGATCGCCGTCCACCCGTCGTCCAGCATCCGCACGTCCGCCTTGCCGATATTGATCATCGGTTCGATCGTGAAGAACATGCCCGGCTTCAGTTCTGGACCCGTGCCCGGACGACCGACATGCACGACCTCGGGGCTATCATGGAATACTCGGCCCAACCCATGCCCACAAAAATCGCGCACCACGCCATAGCGATGCTTTTCGGCATGCTGCTGGATGACATGGCCGATGTCGCCCAGATGATTGCCCGGCCTGGCCTGCTCTATGCCCAGCATCAAACATTCATAGGTGACCTCGATCAGCCGCCGCGCCTTGATCGGCGCCTCCCCGGCGATGAACATCCGGCTGGTGTCGCCATGCCAGCCATCGACCAGCGGCGTCACGTCGATATTGACGATGTCGCCATCCTTCAATCGATAGTCGCCAGGGATGCCGTGGCAGATCACATGATTGATCGATGTGCAGCAGCTATGGGTGTAGCCGCGATAGCCCAGCGTTGCGGGCACCCCGCCGCCGTCCAGCGTCATGCGCCGCACGATGTCGTCCAGTTCGCCCGTCGTCACGCCAGGCATCACATGGGGCACCAATGCGTCGAGTATCTCCGCCGCCAGCCGTCCGGCCTTGCGCATCCCGGCAAAACCGGTCTCGTCATACAGCTTGATCGCGGTCGATCGCGTCGTGGGCGCATCCGCCGTCATTGTCATATATTGGGTCATGCCCCGATTATAGGACGCGAAAACGGATAATGCGAGAGGGCGGCTAGGCAGGCGTGGCTGTGCAGGCTATGGCCAGCCTCATGACTGATCCGACCCGCATCTGGACCGCAGCGCTGATCGTGATCGGCGACGAAATCTTGTCGGGCCGCACTCAGGACAAGAACGTCGCGCAGGTTGCGACATGGCTCAATGTGCAGGGCATCCGCCTGCGTGAAGTGCGGGTCGTGGCCGACGATCAACATGCGATCGTGGAAGCGGTGAATATCCTGCGCACGCGCAACGATTATCTGTTCACGACCGGCGGCATTGGCCCGACGCATGACGACATCACCGTCGATGCGATCGCCGCCGCGCTAGGCGTCGAGGTCGTGATCCATGACGAAGCGCGCGCGATCCTGACCGACTATTACGCAACGCGCGGCGGATTGACCGACGCACGGCTGCGCATGGCCCGTGTGCCAGGTGGAGCCAGCCTCATCGAAAATCGCATGTCGGGCGCGCCGGGCATCCGTCACGGCAATATCTTCATCATGGCGGGTGTGCCGCACATCACCGCAGGCATGCTCGATCGGCTCACGGGCACGCTGGAGGGCGGATCGCCTTTGCTATCCGCCACCATCGGTTGCTGGGTAGCCGAAAGCGAGATTGCCGACCTGCTCGGCGCCACCGAGCGCGCGCATGAAGGATGCCAGATCGGCAGCTACCCCTTCTTTCGCGAAGGCCGCACCGGGGCCAATTTCGTCGTGCGATCGACGCAGCAATCCAGCCTCGACGCCTGCCTTACGGACCTGACCGCCGCGCTGGAACAGGGCGGCTGGCCAGTCACCTCAGGCGGTATCTAGGTCTGGCGCTTCAGCCCGGCTTACGGGCGAACCAGATGACATGGCGCGGCCCCTTGCCATTGTCCCGTGCCTTGACCACCACTTCATCGACCGTAAATCCCGCGCTGCGCAGCCGACGGGTAAAGGCGTCGTCGGACCCCGCCGACCACACTGCCAGCACGCCGCCGGGTCGCAACGCCGCCTTGGCGGCGCTAAGCCCCTGCGCTGAATATAGTCGGTCATTCGCCGCCGCAGTCAGCCCGTCCGGCCCATTATCCACGTCCAGCAGTATCGCGTCATACGTTCCCTGACCATCAGCAATCGCAGGCACGACATCGCCCATCACCAGTTCCACGCGCGGATCATCCAGACATCCAGCGGCCAGCTCTACCATCGGCCCGCGCGCCCAGTCGATAATTTCCGGCACCAGTTCGACCAGCGTGATCCGGGCATCACCGGTCAATGCCGCCAATGCCGCGCGCAGGGTAAAGCCCATCCCATATCCGCCGATCAACAAATGCGGGGCTTTCGTCCCCCGCAATCGCTCGATCGTCATAACCGCGAGTGCCTTTTCCGACCCGCTCATCCGGCTGCTCATCAGTTCGTTGCGGTCCAGCACGATCATGAAATCGCCGCCGCGCCGATACAGTTTGAGTTCCTCGCCACCGGGCACAAGCGCGGAGCCAAGATATTCACGCGGCGTCATATTCGGTTCCTTCTTGTCGTATCGGTCGCACGCCTGTGCGCATGGCAGCTTGGCTTCCGTCACGCAAATGCTACAGGGCATCGCGGACGCCCGGCCCGTCCTTTCGCTTCACGCAGTTTCGGACAGGCAGTTCTTTCTTTCATGCGCTATTTTCTCGATACGGAATTTAACGGCTTCGGCGGCACTCTGCTCAGTGTCGCGCTGGTGCCTGAACATGGCGATCAGGAATTTTACGTGACGCTACCCTTGCCCGACGAGATCGAGCCATGGGTGGCAAAGCATGTGATCCCTTATCTGCGCCACGTTCCGCCCGGCATCGACCTGCAACTCAACCGCATCGAGGCGGCCGATCATGTCGCCGCCTATCTGGAGGGGGATGGCGATCCGGTCATCATCGCCGACTGGCCAGAAGATCTGGCGCATTTCTGCGCGCTGCTGGTCAAAGGGCCGGGCCTGATGGCGGGGGTCGATTTCGGGCTGCGTCTGGAACTGATCAACGCGGCGGGTTTCAGCGCAGCGGCAAACAGCCGAGTGCCCCATAATGCGCTGCATGACGCTCGGGCCTTACGGGATTTCTACGTAGCCGATTGATCCGCCCGCGTGACACGACCCAACCGGGCGCGTTCCAGCCACCACAACACAGCGCTCACCACCAACCAGCCCAACGCAAAGGGCCAGGATGCGCCGGGACGTTCCTGCACGTCCGATACCATGCCCCTATTCGCCACGGGCGCGCGTAACATCAGCATCGCGTCCATATTGCGCGCAGCACGCATGATGGGCAGTGCATCGGCGGCCTGCACATGGAACAGCCGCGGCCCATCTGACGTAGACAGGCTATGCCATCCAGCCATCATCGGCCAATAGGCACCGCATCCCCTGTCGGGCAGGACTGTAGCCGCGCGACCATCGGGCGCGGTCACGCGCGAAGGCGTCGACAGGCCACACAATGCGACACGCTCACCGGCCCATGCCACGCCTTCGACTGGCGACGGCGCAGCAGCGGGACGGGCGATGGCGGACAACATCTGGCTCCACCAGTCATCATAGAGCGCACGCCTTCCGGTCAGTGGCAGGCCATAGCTGTCCAGAACAGTGAACATTGCGCTTCGTCCCTGACCTGCCGCATGCCAGGCAGCGATGGTCGTTCCCGCTCCATCGCGCAGCATCGGCACGCTGTCCGTCCCCATCGGCACCAACGATAATCGGCTGATGTCTGGTAAAGGATCGTCGGGCAGGGCGATGTCGGTCGGCGCATCCTCGCTCCCAATGCCCTGCCGCGTCGCGCTGATCGCCGGGTCGGTCGCAGGGGGCAGGGCCAGCGGCGACAGACTATTTGGTCCCGAAAGCGTAAAGCCTGCCATTTGCCACTGGCCACGTTTGCCAGAGTCCAGCAGTCCGGTAGGCCGCAACAACAGGCCCAGCCCATCACGCACTGCGCCCATCACCACACCGCGCTTCGCCCCGATCGCCGCCCAGCTTCGATCGTCGAAAATCGCGATATCGAACCGGCGCAACGTACCCGCATCTAGGTTGACCGGCGCGTCGCCCAGTTGGATGCCACCGCCCGCCTGCATCTGCGTCACGACGGTAAAGCCAGCGTCGCTCGCCCATCGGCGCAGGAACTTGACCTCCGCGCTTGGGGCGGCCGCGACTATCAGCACGCGGGGCGCAGGCGCATCGCGGACGATCAGCGGCACCGCCGCCTCCTCGACCGTCTGTCCATTGCGACGGATGCGCAGCATGAACATAGCTGTGCCTGCTGCACGCGCTGTGCCGGTCAGCCTGAACTGGCCCGCAGCGTCGGGCGTTGCTCGATCGGTCAGGCGTCCAGCCGGGTCGATCAATTCGGCCGTCGCGCCTGACAGTCCGACCAACTGCCCACCTAACCTGAAGGGCGCACCGGGCGCGGTCGGCTGGGGCATGGTGAGGTGCCGGATGCCGGGGCGCAGAGACGACGGCGTGAAATCGACGGCAACCGTCTGCGCCGCCTCCAGATCGCGCGGCGTCAGTCCATCACCCAGGATACTCACCCGTGCCGTGCCAGGATAACGACGCAGTGCAGTGGCAAGGTCCGGCATCGCCGCCGCGCCCGCGATCGCTGGCGCTTCGGGCAAGATCACGATCGGCGGCCCGGACGCCAGCGCAGCAGTGCCGGGCGTATGCGCCGTCGCGATCCGCAATATGCCGCTGCGCTGCGCACCGGCAGGCGGGAACAGCGTCAGGAACAGCAGGATCGCGCACGTCGGCTGGAGCAACAACAAGGCAGCCAGCCGCAGCGTCGTCGTCCCGCCAAAATCGCCCGCCGCCCGCCGCCACAGCACCAATCGCGCCATCGCTACAAGGACAACAGCGCCAAAAATGATGGCGACGATCAGTTTCGCGTTCATCATCGCGCCCCCGAAATGGATTGCAGGTAACGCTGACCCGCCGAATCTGCTGGCCGCCTGCGCGCCAGATGCGCGGGCGGCCGCTCCATGGCGCTCCACAGGCCCGCACGCAGCTTGGCGCGGCAGGATGCACAGGCCGGATCGCGCCGCACTGCATCCAGCGCGCCTGTCAGGGCCAGCGCATCGGGCAGGCGCGCGGCGTTGGCATTGATCCACCGCGCCAGCGCATCCAGCGCCAGCGGGCCAGTCGTGGCGTCCGGCCCTTCACCCAAAGCCCGCCACGCTGCCGCAGCGGGGCCGTCCTGCCCCGCGACCGGCGCGATCGGCAACGCGCGGCTGGCAAGGCCCTCGCGCTTGCCTGTCATGCGTCGGCTGGCGTCGATCGGCGGCAGCTCCGGGCCAACCCTGGCCAGGAAGATACGCGTCGCCTGTTGCACCTGCTTGATAAAGCGCAGCGCGCGATAGGCAAATGGCAGGGCGAGGTCGGGCCGCCCCTGTTTCAACTGCACTTCCGATTGCCACATTTCATCGACTGCGTTTTTCAGGATCGCGCGCGTTTCCGGGTCCAGGCTGGACGCGGGACTATTGTCATGGGGATGGCCAAACGCCGCCAACACATCTTCGGGCGCGCCGAAACCACTCGCTGGCTGGCGCGGCGGTCCGCCATGGTCGTGGCCGTCTCCCTCGCTATGGTCGGCTCCATCGGCGGTTGGGGCTTTGGGTTCGCCCTCTTCCTCCCCGCCCAGAAACTGACTGTAGCGTCCACGCAGGATTTGCTGGTCACTACCGATTGCGGCTGATCGGGCGACATAGCGGTCGGCTGCGATCCGCGATTTCTGCTTCAACACCCCTTCGGCATCGATGATGATCTGGCGCTGGCTGCGGAAATAGGCGGGCAGGGTGGTGTTCACCATCCCTTGCAACCCGCTGCTTTCGGGCTGCTTCGGTGCTGGCCAGCGCAGGATAATGCTGGGTCCGCGCGTCTCCTGTGGCGCCGGATTGCGATTGTCCCGCACGATCAGTTGCACGACCATATCGCCACCCGCCGCAAAGCCGAGTGCCCCAAAATCGAGGCGCGGCGCAAACCGCTTGTCCCGCGCCGCGCCGCTACCGCTCACGGCGATCTCGCGATCACTGAACGTCACATTCTCGCCTTCCCCGATAGCGAGCGTCACGCGCAGTCGCGCAATCGTTGCGATACCGTAATCATCTGTCGCGACGAAAACAGGCGACCAACTCCGCTGCCCCGGCGCAACCATGGTCACCCCCCCCTTTGGACTAAGTGCGCGCACATGTGGTGCTCTGTCAGGAATTATGTCGATCCGATGGAG
Organism: Sphingobium sp.; assembly: GCF_049304695.1. Taxonomy (GTDB): domain Bacteria; phylum Pseudomonadota; class Alphaproteobacteria; order Sphingomonadales; family Sphingomonadaceae; genus Sphingobium. The sequence goes on along the minus strand of NZ_JBAQOK010000016.1, from coordinate 66,721 downwards.
CGGCGGAACGAGTTTGCGACCGGGTGCTGGTTCGATGCGATAGAGGAAAGCCGCGTTCGCAATATGACTGGCGAACCAATCACCCCCGGATCGGCGCAGCGAAGGCGAAGGCCCAGCCAGCGTAGCGACCTTCGGAGCAGTCGCCTGCGGATCGAAACGCAAGGTCCACTCGATCCGCGATCCCTGCGGAATTCGCGCGTCCAGCGATGCAGAGTCGCGGACGGGCAGTCCGGTATAAGCCGGAGGAATGATACGCAGATTTTGCGCCACTAACCTTGCTTGCCCTGGCGGCATAGCCAGCCCCTCGCTGCTGGGGACGAGGTCGGGCGGTCCTTCTCCGGTGCGCGGCCACAGCAGCACCGCCGCCGTCACAGCGACCGCTACGCTCCACAGGATGAGGATCGCGCGACCATGCCAATTGGGGATAAGGATGTTGGGACTGTAGTCATCCAGCCGCGCGAACAGCCGCGCCTGCTGCAGTCTTTGCAACGGGCCAATCATGTCCTGATCGGCAAATAGCAGCGCGGCGCTGTCGTCCATATCGGCCCGTCGCCGGTCTAGGCTATGGATCAGCCAGTCGCGATCATGCCGCGCCGCTTCCCGCCAGCCGACGAAAAGGGTGACAGTCAGGCCAACGACTATCATGCCAACAGCCGCGACCGGCCCAGCAAAACGCACGCTTCCAGCGGCGAGCATGATCACCAGCGGCAAGCCGAGCGCCAGTCGATCGAGGAACGCGCGCTTGCGGGCCGGGGCGGTCCAGTGGCGCAGGGTCTGGCCACCCATCAAGGGCTGATGCTCCGGCTGCGGCGGGTTGCCAGCCACCTTTCGGCTGCGAACAGCAGGGCAATCAGAAGAGCAAGCCAGTTGCGCAAATCCTCCGGCGGCTGACTATAAGACCGTCCACCAACCTTCGGCGCATAATCCTCTGCCAAAGCCCTGGAGGGAGGCACCGGCGGAGAGAGCAGCGCATGCAGATGCTCTGGGAAGTCGCTCTCCACCAGTTCGGGCATGTCGGTTGGGGTAAGGCGGCGGGTAAAACGAAGTAGACGCCCCTGGCCCAGTGCGATGCCTTCGACCAATGGTGTGTCTAGGGCATCGCGCCAAAGTGTGGCGCGTCTCTTGTCCGATGGAAAAATGGCGTCGCTGGCGATCAGCGACGTGCCGCCCGCTTTGACCCATCCCAGTACGCTGTTGGGCACGGTGCCCCCACCCAGCCAAATCATCGACCGACTGCGCGCAGGAAGGGGGGCATCGAGCGCGGCAACATCAGGCGCTGTGCCCTTCCACGCCAGTGCCGCCGCCCGGAAATAGCGTAGCCCGTTACGATGCCCGTCATCGTGGCGGATGGCCAATGCAATGGCGCTGGCTGGCGAAAAACTGGGTGCGTGAAAACCTGCGCCCTCCACGATCCGCCACTCCACTTTCCGCGAAAGGCGCATCCGTTCGGCATCCGCGCCCGTAATCTGTCTTGGTGCCATGATGGTGAGAGGCGTATCTGCTGGCAGTCTTGAATCAAGATCGCGGATGAGGCTGGCAGTCGGCAAATCCGCAGACGGCGCGGGCTGACCGACAGAGGGAAACCCCGGCGCGATCCAATGTGCCCGGCTGTCCTTATCGACGCCCGTCTGCGTAAGCGATGAGCCGGGTACTATCGCAAGATAGGGCGTTCGGTCAGGCGGGCCCGACAGGAATGGCCGGGCCAAGGCCAGCACCACCAGTGTGACGATGGCGAGGCGCAGTAGAAGCAGGGGCCATTCGTCGAAGCGCAAACGCGAACGGGGCTTAGGTTTCTGGCGAAGCCACCGCAGCGCGGCGAAGTCGATCCGTAGCTGTTCGCTCTTGCGCGCGATGTGGATCGCAAGCGGGACGACCAGCGCAACCAACGCCGCAAGGGCCGCGGGAATCAACAGACCCAACGTCATGCGCTGTCCGCCATCCCGCGTGCAGCGAACAGTGCGCGCAGTGGCAGGTCGATCGGTTGGTCGAGGCAATGGGTGGCGTGACGGATGCCTGCAATGTCAAGCCGGGCGTGCAAAGCCGTGCGGGCGGCGGCGAAGCGAGACAGGAATTCCGCCCGCAACGCCGGACCATCGGCCAGCAATTCCTCTGTCGTTTCGGGGTCGCGAAAGCGATGGCCGCCATCGAAAGGAAAATCGCGCTCGGCCACCGTCAGCATTTCTATGACCAATGTTTCCCGCCCGGCAGCGGCAAGTTTTTCAGCCAAGGCAATCGCGCCTTCGTCGAAACAGTCGCTGAGCAAGAGGACGAGATCACGTGCGCCGATGCGCTCCCAAATCGGACCAAGCTGCTTTTCTGCCGGGAAGCCGCGCGCGCTTTGGATGGCCAGAAGGTCGATCAGCATCCGGTTGCGCTGGCGTGGTCCGGACGCGGGCGGAAGCAGGCGCAGGCCTTCGTCGCCCAGCGCCATGTAACCGAAGCGATCGCCCTGCCGCAAGGCGAGTTCGGTGACGCAGGCAGCAATGCCACGAGCGGCGTCGAGGCGGCTATAGTCCGGGCGTGCTGCGTCCGACTGCGCCATGGATGCGCTGGCGTCGATCAGGATCCACACCGCGACGGGACTTTCCCGCTCGGCTTCCCGGACAAAGAATTTGTCCGAACGGGCGTAGAGTTTCCAGTCAATCTGCCGCAGTTCGTCACCCGGTTCGTAGGCGCGATATTGTGCGAATTCGATGCCCGCGCCTCGGCTGTGGCTTTGATGCAGGCCAATGCCGCGCGATCCCACGGCACGGCGCGTGACGATGCTCACGCCTTTCAGTCTGTTGCGCACGTCTGCCGGGATGAGATTGACCATGGGGCGTTCAGTCGAGCGGCATCGCACTGACCAGCGCGGCGACGACATCATCGGCGCTGCGCCCTTCCGCTTCGGCGGCAAATGACAACAGCAGGCGGTGTCGCATGACCGGGGCGGCCAGCGCGCCTATGTCATCCCGCGTGACGGCCAACCGTCCGTGCAATAGTGCGCGTGCCTTAGCCGCCAGGATCAGCGACTGGCCCGCGCGCGGACCTGCGCCCCATTTGACGTATTTGCGGATCGCTTCGGGCGCGCCGTCGCCGGGGCGGCTGGCGCGGACCATGCGGGTGACCCAATTCAGTAAATCATCACCGAAATGCACCTCTCGGACCAAGCGTTGCAGGGCTAGGACTTCATCACCATGCATGACGGCAGGGACTGTGCCGGACTGCACACCTGTCGTTTGCGACAGGATGGCGCGCTCCTCCGCTTCAGTGGGATAATCGACGCGGATGTGGAGCAGGAAGCGGTCGAGCTGTGCTTCGGGCAGGGGATAAGTACCCGCCTGCTCCAGCGGGTTTTGCGTCGCCAGCACGAAGAAGGGGGCAGGCAGCTTGTGCGTGACGCCCGCATAGCTGACCGTCTTTTCCTGCATCGCTTCAAGCAGCGCTGCCTGCGTCTTGGGCGGGGTGCGGTTGAGTTCGTCGGCCAGCAGCAGGTTGGTGAAGACCGGTCCTTGCTGGAAACGGAAGCTGCGATGGCCGGTGCCATGATCTTCCTCCAGCAACTCGGTGCCCAGAATGTCGCTGGGCATCAGGTCGGGGGTAAACTGGACACGGCGAAAGTCGAGTTTCAGCGCTTCGCCGAGCGACCGCACAAGCAATGTCTTGCCAAGCCCCGGCACTCCTTCGAGCAGGCAATGACCGCCTGCCAGCAGGCCGATAAGCAATTGCTCGACGACCTGCGATTGCCCCACGATCGCCTGCCCGATCGCGTCGCGCAATCCGGTCAGGCTGGCAAGGCGGGTCTGAATGTCTGCTTCAGTCAGTTCGGTCATGCTGATCCCTTGTCGAACGCGAAAAGCCTGTACGTCATCCCCTGTAAGGGGAGGGAAACCGCCGCAGGCGGTGGAGGGGTGTCATGCTGTCGATTGGGTGACGCTCCTCCGTCAGGACTGCGTCCTGCCGCCTCCCCCGCAAGGGGCGGAAATTTGACAGATAGGCAATCATGCCGACAGTGCGTACATCACGATGTTGACGGCGAACTTCGTATTGTCTTCGGCCAGAAAGCGCTTGTTGCGCCAGTCATAGTCCCATTCGCAGCCATAATCCTTGTTGCTGTAGAGGACGCCGAGCCGCCCGTTGATTTCGATCCCTTTGAGATAATCATGGACGAGATCGTCGCCCCATCCATTGAGTTCCAGTCCCGTGTTGGGTGGCCCGTCGAACTTGAAGAAGCTGCGATAGATGGGGTGGCTCGCGGGCAGAGTTTTAAGTGCTTTTGAACCAAAGATTTTTGCCATCTGCGCTTCGAAGGATCGGGCGAACAAGCCATCGATGTCATGGTTGCAGTCATCGACCATAACGAAGCCGCCGTTGCGGACATAGCGTTCGAAATTGCGCCGTTCGGCGGGGGAGAACTCCACCAGCTTGTGCCCGGCCATATAGCAGAAGGGCGCCGTCAGCATCCTGGGGTCAGACAGCGCCAGAACATGCTCCTTCGGATCGACGCGCAGGGTGGTATAGTCGATCAGCGACGTGATCATGTTGGATGGCATGCGCTGATCGACGTCCCAGTCCCCCGAATCATAGCGCAGTCGCGTGAACCGGAAATCAAAACCCCCGGCGGCGGCGAGCGGACCAGCCAGCATCGCGCTGGTCAGCCCGCCCACCATCAGTCGGAGAAATTCGCCACGCGTCATGCCGTGCGGATCATCCTCACACCGCGTCCGACAGCGACGTGAAGGTAAAGTCGCGCAGCTTCATCGGGGGGATGACCATCACCATCTCGGACTCGTCGCTCTTCACCCGCACCGGCTTGCCGAATTCTTCGACATTGTTGAGCATGATGACCGGGCTTTCGTTGAAGCGGAAATTCTTCACCGGATATTTGATCTGGCCGTTTTCAATATAGAAAGTGCCGTCGCGAGTCAGGCCGGTGAGCAGCACGGTTTGCGGGTCCACCATGCGAATATACCAGGTGCGCGACACCAATATGCCCCGCTCGGTAGAGCGGATCAGGTCTGCAGTTGACTTGTTGCCACCCTCCATGATGACGTTGCCAAACTGCGCCTGTTCCGGCTTGCCCTGCTTCTGCGACCAGAAGCGGCTGTAGTTCATGTTCACCAGCTTGCCGTTCTGGATGATCGGCATCTTCCTGCGCGGCAGATTGTCGCCGTCGTCCCACGGCAGCACGGCCGCGCCGGGATAGGCGGGGTCGGTGAACATCGTCACCTGCGGCCCGTACACCTGTTCACCCAGCTTGTTGCCGCCGCCTTTCTTCGACAGGAAGCTGCGGCCTTCATCGGCCGACCGCGCGTCGAAGAAGAACATCATGAACGCGATGAGACCCGCCGCCGCCGCCGGTTCCAGGATGACGGTATATTTGCCCGGCTCCAGCGCCTTGGCGTCGGCCGATGCAGATGCTTTGCGCATGGCGACGCGAATGTCTTCGCCTGCCTTGAAGCTGGCGACATCCTGCACATTATGGCCGACCCAGCCGGATCCGCGACCATCCTCGGTGCGGACGGTGCAGGTGTAATCGGAACTGGTTGTCGTCTGATAACCGTAATTGCCCTTGCTGTTGAGGAACGCGACGAAGCCCGCCTGATCCTCCAGATAGCCCGCCGCGATCAGCTTTTCGGCGCGGCAGGGGCCTATAGAATCCGTTGCGACCTTTGCACGATAGGCGGCGTTGATGCCCGCCGTCGAAGCGCTGAACGTATCAGTCTTCATATAGGTCTGTTTCGGGACGGCAGGCATATATTCCGGGTTTTCCGGAGCCAGCTTCGCCAGTTCCTCCGCCCGGCGCACCACGCGCTGCAAAGCGGCGTCGTCAAACTGGTTGATCGTGGCGGTGCCGATCCGCTTGCCGAACGCGACCTGCACGGACAGTTCGATATTGTCGGTGATGCCCGCGGTGGACACGTCGTTACGCGCGAAGCGCACATTGCCGCGGATCGCGCCGATCAGTTGGGCGGTGCATTCGTCGGCTTTGGAAAAACCCACGACCTTGGTCAGGATCGCCTTGGCCTGTGCTTCGGTAAGGATGCTCATATTTCTCTCTCCCTAACCGATCAACCGAGCGAACGGGCGGTGTTGATGACGTTTATGCCGTTGAAACGGGCAGTCGAGGAACCATGCGACACGGCGGATACCTGCGCCGGTTGCCCCTTGCCGTCGAAGAAGGATCCACCCATGCGATAGTCGCTGGAGTCGCAGACCCCTGCGCAGGCGTTCCAGAATTCCGGGGTGCGGATCTGGTAGGCGACGTCCTCGATCTGCCCGGCGATCTTGCCGTTCTTGATCTCGTAAAAAAGCTGGCCGCCAAATTGGGCGTTGTAGCGTTGCTGGTCGATCGAGAAGCTGCCGTCGCCGATGATGTAGATGCCATCCTCTACATTGGCGATCATGTCGGCGACGCTTTGCTTGGCCTTGCCGGGTTCCAGGCTGACATTGGCCATGCGCTGGAACTGGACGTTCGACCAGCTATCGGCATAGGCGCAGCCGTCCGACGCGGTCTTGCCTTCGATATGCGCCTGATCGCGGATCGCCTGATAGCCGACCAGCTTGCCGTTGCGGATCAGATCCCACTTCTTGGTCTTCACGCCTTCGTCATCGAAGGACACCGCGCCCAGGCTGCCGGGCTGGGTCTTGTCCGCGACGATGTTCACCTTGTCGCTGCCATATTGGAAATTGGCCTTAAGCTTGTCCATCGTCGCGAAGCTGGTGCCAGCATAATTGGCTTCATAGCCCAGCACGCGATCGAGTTCGAGAGGATGGCCAACCGATTCATGGATCGTCAGCCAGGTGTGCGAGGGATCGAGCACCAGATCATATTTGCCCGGCTTGACCGAGGGTGCCTTGATTTTCGCCAGCGCCTGTTTCGCGGCGGCGACGGCATCTTCCTTCATGTCGTAGGACTGGCCGTAGACTATGACGCCGTTGGGCAGCACGGTCTTGCCCGAAGGCGCGCCGTCGAGATATTCAAAGCCCAGACCCATCGGGGCGGACAGGCCTTCGCGAACACGGAACTTGCCGCTGGCCTTGTCGACGGCGGTGACTTCCATCGGCGCCCAGATGCGATGCACGTCCTGATCGATATAGCTGCCGTCGGTGCTGGCAAAATATTTCTGCTCATTGACCAGGAACAGGGTGGAGTTGATGAAGCTGGCCCCGGCGTCGAGCGCGGCGGCGTTGACGCTCATCAGCAAATCAACCTTGTCCTTGATCGGCACGGCCATGCTGTTCTTGACGATCGGGGTACGCCACGACACTTCGCCCACGCCCTTGACCGGCGCGAGTTGCACCGGGGCGCTCTGGCCCGGCGCATTGGCCTTGGCGATGGCGACGGCCTGCGCGGCTGCCTTGGCCACGGCGTCGTTGGTCATGTCGTTGGTGGCCGCGAATCCCCATGCGCCGTTGGCGATGACGCGGATGCCGACGCCGCTCGATTCGGTGTTCACGATGTTTTGGACATTGCGTTCGCGGGTGATGACGAATTGGCGCAGGTAGCGGCCGATGCGCACGTCGCAATAGGATGCGCCCGCGCTTTTGGCGGTGTTCATCGCGACGTCGGCCAGCGCCTTCTTGACGGCGACGTCGATCGCGCTGGTCAGTTCTTCGGCGGCAATGGCCCTGCCGAACATCGCGGGCAAGGCAAGGCTGCCCATGCCCATGGCGCCAAAGGCCAGAAAATCTCTTCTGTGCAAATTTCGTCTCCACCTGCGGATGCCAGCATGATGCGGGTCTGATTGTGCATGATCGCGACCGGGCGGTCGCGTCGATAGACCGGATCATCGCCAAGGTGACGCGGCGGGTCAAATATCTTTTACAATTGCGTAACATGGGCCGGGTGGGTTTCGACAGATGACATATGTCGAAAGCGGCTGGTCATGGCGCGAAAAGTAAGTGCCGCGCGCAGGTATCGCACACATGAGGATAGAAGCCCCCAGAGGGGCGGATCGCCTTATTTGTGCTGAAAGATTGTTGGTCGGGGAAAGAGGATTCGAACCTCCGGCCCCTGCCTCCCGAAGACAGTGCTCTACCAGGCTGAGCTATTCCCCGACCGATGCCGGAAACGCCGCAAGGCACCCCCGTAAGGCAGGCAGCAGCCTATAGAGACGGGTTTTGGGACTGGCAAGCGGGCTGGCGCGCTTTTTTTGCTGGTTCATAACAGGCCTTCGGCGCGGAAGCTGAAGCGCTGTCCGTCGGCACAGATCATATGGTCGGCGAGGTAGAGATCGAGTGGGCGAAGACGCCTGATGAAGGCACGAGTCAGTGCAATATCGACGGGATTGGGCAACGGCGGAATTTTGCCCGGACGGTGCTGGTCGAGGGCGACCCAGTGCGCATCGAGGGCGAGGATATGGCCGATGGCGGTGCGCCAGTCGGTCGTCATCGCCATGCGGTGGCGGGGACGCCATGCCGGATCAAGGATGAGCAGATCGAACGAATGAACGTTGGTCATGAAAGTCAAGGTGGCCGGAAGGACAGGGGACTTTCCAGTCCAAGCCGCTCCGATGTGGCGCAGACCTGGCTGCGTTGGGTCCGTATCGAACCATTGGCGAGAGGGCGACGGCTGGGCTAAAGAACGGGAGACCATTGTTACAGGACGCTGCCTTGACCGATATGCCCCTTCCTTCCGCGCCGCACTATGAGCAGCAATATCTCGACCTGATGCGGACGATCTGGACGAGCGGGGATGAGCGGATCGACCGTACCGGCGTGGGCACGCGGTCGATATTGGGCGCGTGCCTGCGTTTTTCGCTGGCGGACGATGCGGTGCCTTTGCTGACGACCAAGCGGGTCTATTGGAAGGTCGCGGCGCGGGAGATGCTGTGGTTCCTGAGCGGGGACACCAATATTCGTGAGTTGGTCAAACAGGGCGTGCATATCTGGACCGACTGGCCGCTGGATGCCTATCGCCGGGCGACGGGGGAGGCGATCGATCGGGACGGGTTCGAGGCGCGGATCATTGCCGACGATGACTTCGCGGCGCGCTGGGGCGATCTGGGTCCGGTCTATGGAGCGCAGTGGGTGAACTGGCCGCGCTATGAGCCGACGGGGGATGGCCTGTTCCGGCGGACGGAGAAGGGGCATAACCAGATCGCCGATCTGATCGCTGCGATTCGCGCGACTCCGGGTTCGCGGCGGTTGCTGTTTACCGGATGGAATGTCGCGGAGATCGCGAACATGGCTTTGCCGCCATGTCATATGACCTATCAGTTCCAGGTGTCCGACGGAAAGCTGAACGGCCTGCTGTTCCAGCGTAGTTGCGATCTGGGGCTGGGCTTTGCGTTCAATATTTTCGGGCTGTCGATGATGACCAGGATGCTGGCGCAGCAGTGCGATCTGGAGCCGGGGGATGTCGTTTGGCAGGGGGGGGATGTTCACCTGTATCTGAACCATGCCGACCTGGTGCAGGCTCAGTTGGCGCGGGTTCCGGTGGGGGCGCCGAAGCTGCGGATCAAAAGGCGGCCTTCATCCATTTTCGATTATAAGATCGAGGATTTCGAGGTCACGGATTATACGCCGCAGGCCCATATCGCAGCGCCAGTGGCGGTGTGATTTCCAGAGTGAGACATAGGGGTAAACGCACTGGGTGGAAATTGGGTCTGATAAAATAAGGTAAGGAAGGCTTGCCTTCTTTGGCGTTGAAATATAATATCCGCATGAAGCAATATTATTGCGATGCACCATAGGAGGCTGGATGACCGATCCGCAGCAGACCGGAAGCGCCACGGGCGATGCGGGGCGCAACCTGCCGCCATTGCGCCTGCATGTACCCGAACCACCCGCCCGCCCCGGCGAAAGCGCGGACTTCACCCATTTCGACATTCCGGCGGCCGATGCCGCGCCGCGTCCCGATGAAGCGGCGGACCCTGCGCAGATGCGCGACATGGCCTATGGCCTCGTCCGCGTGCTGGATGAGGATGGCGCGGCGGTCGGCCAGTGGAACCCGAAATTACCGCCCGAAACGCTGATCCGCATGTTGCGCGCGATGGCGCTGACGCGGGCGTTCGATGCGCGGATGTTCCGCGCGCAGCGGCAGGGCAAGACCAGTTTCTACATGAAGTCCACTGGCGAGGAGGCGGTGTCGATCGGCGCGGCGATGGCGCTGGCGCAGGATGACATGTGCTTTCCCAGCTATCGCCAGCAGGGGATATTGATCGCGCGCGGATGGCCCATCATCGACATGATGAACCAGATCTATTCGAACAAGGGCGACCGGTTGAAGGGCCGCCAGTTGCCGATCATGTATTCGGCGCGGGAGGCGGGCTTCTTTTCGATCTCCGGCAATCTGACGACGCAATATCCCCAGGCCGTTGGCTGGGCGATGGCGAGCGCGGCGAAGGGCGACACCCGGATCGCAGCGACATGGTGTGGCGAAGGATCGACGGCGGAGGGGGATTTCCATTCCGCCTGCACCTTCGCCAGCGTCTATCGCGCGCCGGTCATATTGAATATCGTCAATAATCAATGGGCTATCAGTAGTTTTTCAGGTTTTGCGGGAGCAGAGGCGACGACCTTTGCCGCGCGGGCGATCGGCTATGGCATTGCGGGACTGCGGGTCGATGGCAATGATGTGCTGGCGGTCTATGCCGCGACGCGATGGGCCGCCGACCGGGCGCGGTCCAATGCCGGGCCGACGCTGATCGAGCATTTCACCTATCGCGTGGAAGGGCATAGCACGTCGGACGACCCGACCGCTTATCGTTCCGCCGAGGAAAGCAGTCTGTGGCCGCTGGGCGACCCGGTCGCGCGGTTGAAGGCGCATTGCATCGCGCTTGGCATCTGGGACGAGGACCGCCACGCCGCGATGGACAAGGAATTGGCCGAGCAGGTGCGCGATGCGGCGCGGGAGGCGGAGAAGAACGGCATATTGGGCCACGGGCTTCATCATCCGATGGAGACGATGTTCGAGGATGTGTTCGAGGAAATGCCCTGGCATTTGAAGGAACAGCAGCAGCAGATGCTGGACGAAGCGAAGGCGGCCGGGTTGTGAGGGGGGGTAGCTTAACTCCCGTCATTCCAGCGAAGGCTGGAATCCCGTTTTCTTTCGTCGGGGTTTCAAAAGGAAGGGAGATCCCAGCCTTCGCTGGGATGACGGATGTAGGGGCTTTGGTTGCTCGTTCCATCATCGCTGCTCCCCCTCTCCAAGCTGCGCTAGCCAGCAGGCTGGCGAGCTTCGCTATCCTCTCCCCCTTGGGGCGAGGAAAGGATCTCTCATGACCGAAACCACTACTGATACCACCCACATGAACATGATCCAGGCGATCAACAGCGCCATGGATGTGATGATGGAGCGCGACCCCAATGTGGTCGTGATGGGCGAGGATGTCGGCTTTTTCGGCGGGGTGTTTCGCGCCACGGCGGGGTTGCAGGCCAAATATGGCAAGAACCGGGTATTCGACACGCCGATCACCGAATGTGGGATCATCGGCGTGGCGGTCGGCATGGGCGCCTATGGATTGCGTCCGGTGCCGGAAATCCAGTTTGCCGACTATATCTATCCCGCGCTCGACCAGTTGGTGAGCGAGGCGGCGCGGTTGCGTTATCGGTCGGCGGGTGAGTTTATCGCGCCGATGACGGTGCGGTCGCCCTTTGGCGGGGGCATCTTTGGTGGGCAGACGCACAGCCAGTCGCCTGAAGGCATCTTTACCCATTGTTCGGGGATCAAGACGGTGATCCCGTCCACCCCCTACGACGCCAAAGGTCTGTTGATCGCGGCGATCGAGGATAATGATCCCACGCTCTTTTTCGAACCCAAGCGCATTTACAACGGGCCATTCGACGGCCATTATGACACGCCGGCCAAAAGCTGGGCCGGGCACCCGCACGCGCAGGTGCCGACCGGATACTATCGGATACCATTGGGCAAGGCGCGGATCGTGCGGGCTGGCGAGGCGCTGACCATCCTGTGTTACGGGACGATGGTGCATGTGGTCGAGGATATGGTCACGAAGCTGGGTATTCACGCGGAAATCGTCGATCTGCGCACGCTGATCCCGCTGGATATCGAGACGATCGAAGAGTCGGTGAAGAAGACCGGGCGGTGCCTGATCGTGCATGAAGCCACGCGCACCAGCGGGTTTGGCGCGGAGTTGCTGGCACAGGTGCAGGAGCGGTGCTTCTATCACCTGGAAGCGCCGATCGAGCGAGTGACGGGTTTCGACACGCCCTATCCGCACAGTCTGGAGTGGGCCTATTTTCCTGGCCCCGTGCGCATCCGCGAAGGCATCAACAAGATCATGAAGGACTAGGGTATGGCGCTGTTTACATTCAAGCTGCCCGACATCGGTGAAGGCATAGCGGAAGCGGAAATCGTCGGTTGGCACGTCAAGGTCGGCGATCGGGTCGAGGAGGACCAGCCGATCGCCGACATGATGACCGACAAGGCGACAGTCGAGATGGAAAGTCCGGTGTCGGGCATCGTCGTGCGATTGGCGGGCGAAGCAGGCGAGCAAGTCGCGATCGGCGCGATGCTGGTCGAGATCGAGACGGACGCGCAGAGCGTGGCTGCGCCCATGCCTTCGGATGAAACGATCGCTGCGGAAACGGTTGGAGAGGCGGTGATTGAGGATGTGGCGACACCTTCCGTTCGCCCTGAGCCTGTCGAAGGGCCATCTTTTTCTTCTGAGCAAATCGCCAAAGAAGAAGTGCAGGGTTTCGACAAGCTCAGCCCGAATGGGAGTGGGGCGGGCCGCGACGACGCAGCACCCGTTCTTGCTTCACCCGCAGTGCGTGCGCGGGCGGCGGATTTGGGGATTGATCTGCGCCAAGTGAAATCGGCGGGCGATCATGTTCGCCATGCCGATCTGGACGCTTATCTGCTCTATGGGCAGGGGCAGGGATATCGGCCAACCGGACGGTCGGCCAAGCGGCCCGACGAAGCGATCAAGGTCATTGGGATGCGGCGGCGGATTGCGGAAAATATGGCCGCTTCCAAACGACATATCCCGCATTTCTCCTATGTCGAGGAAATCGACGTGACCGCGCTGGAGACGTTGCGCGAGCAGATGAACGACGGGCGGGGCGACCGGCCCAAGCTGACGATGCTGCCGCTGCTGATTGCGGCGATCTGCAAGGCGGTGCCGGACTTTCCGATGATTAACGCGCGTTACGATGACGAGGCGGGCGTGGTGACGCGCCATGGGTCGGTGCATCTGGGGCTGGCGACGCAGACGGATGCGGGGTTGATGGTGCCGGTGATCCGCGATGCGCAGGACCGCAATGTGTGGCAGTTGGCGTCGGAAATCCGGCGGCTGGCGGACGCGGCGCGCAGTGGCAAGGCGAAGTCGGAGGAACTGAGCGGATCGACGCTGACACTGACATCGCTGGGGCCGTTGGGCGGGATTGCGACGACGCCGGTCATCAACCGGCCCGAAGTCGCGATCATCGGGCCGAACCGGGTGATCGAGCGGCCCGTCTTTCGCGGCAAGGAAGTGGTTGCGGCGAAGCTGATGAACCTGTCGATCAGTTGCGACCATCGTGTCGTGGACGGATGGGATGCGGCGAGTTTCGTGCAGGTGGTGCGCAAGCTGCTGGAAAATCCGGCGCTGTTGTTCGTGGATTGAGTTCACCAACATCCGTTCGCTTTGGGCGAAGTCGAGAAGGCGGCAATGTCGCGCTTGGTTTCTCGACAGGCTCGAAACGAACGGGGGTGGGGTAGGTCGCCTTCGTAGTGATTTAGCGCATCGTCGCGCGATAGCTGAGGCGACCGGCCCGGCCCGGTTCGACCGTGTCGGGCAGGGTCCAGCGGACATGGGTGATGTCGGCGGGCACGGCGCGGCGCACGCCGCCCAGCGGTGTGGGCAGCCAGAGTTGATCCATCCGGCCCCAACGCGCGCCGTTGTCGACCGATACCTGAATGGCGGGATTGGCTGGGTCGATATCAACGCCGCGCGGCAGGGGGCGGGTGACGGCGAGCGCGCGTAAGGGGCGGTCGCCTTCGTTGCGCCAATGGACGATCACGATCAGTTGATCCCCCGGCGCGGCGCGCCCCGCGCTGGCGAGCAGGCGGCGGGGGCGGCCATTGACGTCGGTGGTGACCCGTTCGACAAAAATCTGGGTATCGAGCCGCAGCGGCGCTTTGCCTTCCATATGCGGTTGCGCCGGAAGGGCGCTCCCCACGCAGACCGTCATCAGCGCGATCATCCCCGGCAAAATGGCAGTCCGCATTTCAAGCCCCGTTATCGTAGTTCCCCGGTCGCTATATCCGCTGTCACCCAATATTTGGTTAAGGCGCTGTTTTGACTGGGTATGGAGCGTGCAAAGGCGAGGATTGCAAATTGACGCCCCGGCGCAGCGGGCGCACACCGATTTCCGTTGGTGTAGAAGGATTCGGGCGAGCGTGGCAGCGGGCGAAAAGCAGATGAGCGCGGTCGAACGGAGCGATTTGCAGGAGGTCAACCGCAGGCGTGATCGCTTGCTGGCGTCCATTGCGCTGACGGCGGGGATCGGGCTGATGCTGGCCCTGCCGTTCGCGTTGCGCGCGGGGGCCGAGTTTTTCCTGCCGTTGACGGCGGCGCTGGTCATCGCGATCGCGCTGGTGCCGTTGCTGGAATGGATGGAGCGGCGCGGCGTGCCTTCGGCCCCGGCCGCATTCATGGCGGTGATCGGGTTTCTGCTGGTGGCCAATACCGCGCTGGTGCTGATCATCGTGCCCGCGACCGACTGGTTCGTTGTCTTGCCGCAACGATTGCCGCAGATCCAGGCGAACCTGGCGCCGCTGATCGACTTTTACAGCAACCTCCAGCGGTTCGTGGATGAAACCGTGCGGATGCTGGCCAGCGGGCCAGTGGCGGCGGCGCAGACGGTGGCGGTGGATACACCCCGGTCGCTGCTCCAGTTTGCAGCGACATCGGCACCAGCGGCGATCATCCAGATGGTGTTCGCGCTGCTCATCATCTACTTTTTTCTGGCCGGATGGACGCGGTTACGGCAGCGGACGATCAACAGCAGGGGCAGTTTCGACGGCGCGCTGGCAGTGGCGCGAGTCATCCAGAATGTGGTCGATGCGACGTCGGCCTATGTCATCACGATCGCGACTATCAACCTGTGTCTGGGCGCTGCGATCGCGCTGTCGCTATGGCTGATCGGGATGCCATCGCCGATGATGTGGGGCGGGATCGTCGCGCTGCTCAACTTCATTCCGTATTTCGGGCCGATGCTGGCGGCGGTGCTGCTGGGGCTGGGCGGGTTGATGGTGTTTGACGATGTATGGGTGGCGTTGCTGCCCGCCGCGTTGCAGGTGGGCTTTCATCTGGTGGAAGCCAATGTCATCACGCCCACGGTGCTGGGGCGGCGGTTGACGATGAACCCGCTGCTGATTTTGGTGTCGCTGGCATTTTGGGGATGGGTGTGGGGGACGCCGGGCGCGTTGCTGGGCGTGCCGTTGCTCATCATCGTCCAGACCATCGTGGCAGCGGCCGGAACGCCCGATATTGCCGGTTTCCTGTTCGAGCGGGGGACATTGACGGTCGCACCGCGCAAAGAAAGTGACGAGAAAGACGAAACTGATGTTACGGACTGTTGACAGCATCGGCGGGCAATCATAGAGGACCGCTCACGCCGAACGCGGGTGTAGCTCAGTTGGTTAGAGTGCCGGCCTGTCACGCCGGAGGTCGCGGGTTCGAGCCCCGTCACTCGCGCCATTTCTCTTACGGGAAATGGATCGGTTTTTTCAGACATGCGTCGTCTGGCAGTCCATCGAGGCTGCAAAAGGACGTCACCCTGCGCGGGTGTAGCTCAGTTGGTTAGAGTGCCGGCCTGTCACGCCGGAGGTCGCGGGTTCGAGCCCCGTCACTCGCGCCACTTCCTGTTAGGGGAAGTGAATTTTCAGAAAATCGGATGACGGCCCCTCGGGGCTTCTCGACTTCGCTCGAAGCGAACGGGTGATCTTAATATTTCCGGAAGTTGCCGGTTTCCATCCAGTTCATCAGATGCTTGAGCGGCAAGAGCCAGATCCACACGATCCCCAGCACGAGATACACCGGCACCTGTGCCCATGTCGGCAGCAGGCCGATCCACGACGACAGGCTGGCGACCATGACCGCCCATCCGGTGATGAGCGCGAAGATGGCGAGCATGCCCACGGGCTTGCGCCAGCTGGGCTGGTGATAATGGCGCGGGTCGATGGTCATGGCGCGCTTCCTTCGATCAGTTCGACTTCGGTCAGGATCATGTCCAGCGGCAAGTCCCAGGGGTCGGCAGGTACGGCGTCGAGTTCCTGCGCCGACCAGGCCAGGCCGATGCGCAGCGCGTCGGGCAGACGGGCGAAGCTGCGGTCGTAATAGCCGCCGCCCTGCCCCAGACGATTGAGATTGCGGTCGAAGCCGACCATGGGCGCGATGATGACGTCCGGCGTGACGGGGCCGTCGCCGACATGCGGATGGTTGGTGCGGAACGGGCCGGGGACCAAGATGTCGTCCGGCGTCCAGGGCAGGAAATCCATCGATCCCAGCCGGTCAAGGACGCGGGGCAGCGCGACGGTCATCCCCATCGCGATGAGCGGCGCGGCAAGGCGTTGCGCGGGGGCTTCGTCGTCCAGCCCCATGTAGAGCGCCACGACCTGCGCACCTGCGATGCGGCGGGCGAGGGGGGATGGCACGACCTTGAACGCAAGACGGTGGGCCAGCGGATCGAGCATCGTTACGAAAGCGCTGCGGCGATCGCGGGCGAGCGTGCGAAGCGTTTGTTTGTCGGTGCTGTCGCTGTTATCGCGCATGAGCCTCTTTCGATGGGGGCGGGCTGTTGTGAAATTTCGCTTCCGTGGTGCCCTCTCGATAGGGGGACACCCCTCCGTTTGGCCTGCGGCCAGCCACCCCCCCCTTCCAGGGGAGGATGCCGGTTGGCGTGGCAGCGCCTTGCTGGATGTATGGCTGACATTGACACCCGCTAGACGGAAGATAGGGCAGGGGTGACGGGACCGCCTTGGCCGTTTGCTGGAATATCCTCTGACGCCTCAACGTCAGGTGGGGACCATGTAGAACGGACCGGAATCCGCCCAGGGACAGCCCCCTTGGATGTGATTATCGCCTCAGGGATGTTCGCTAAAGCTCGTACCAGGCAGAACCCGTCAAACTCAATCTAGGCGTCCAGAGCCGGTGCGGCAAGCCTTGTCCGCAGCTTTTCTATGCGGGCGGCGAGCGCCTCTATCGCGACGGCGGCGTCATCATCCTGTGCTTCGAGCACCAGCTTTTCCTGACGGCCTGCCATTTCGCGGCGCAGGTCGGTCAGTTCGTCGGCCAGAAAGAGCGCGGCGAACAGGAGTGTGCGGACTTCGGTGAGGCCGGGGGTCGATTGCTGGGCGACCCGTGCCTTCTCCTCGATCAGGCTGGCGAGGCGAGCGAGATGGGATTCTTCGCCATCGCGGCTGCGAATATCATATTGGCGTCCGGCGATGTGCAGGGTGATTTCAGCCATGCGCCTTCCCCTTCAGATCATCGATCAGATCGTCGAGCGAGCGCAGGGCGGCGCGGGCGGCGGGGATGTCGATGCTGTGATCCTGAGGGGATGCGACAGTCACCGCGACGCGATCGGCGTCCTGTTCGAGGCGATGAACCGCTCGTTCGAGCGTACCGATCGCCTGCATCATGCGCTCACTTGCCATGCCCCAGCATAGCGGCATTTTGTTTCTGGCAAAAGCAGTCTTTAGGACAGTTTTAACCAGAATAGCGGCGCAATCAGGCCGATCGGCGGATGACGCGCGGTTGACGCATGGGGCGCGAGGCGACAAAGGGGGCGCGACCTTCGACTCGCCTGCCTGCGTGCGGGCGGTGCCAAAAGCCATGCTGAAACGAAAGACGCCCGCCGAAGATGACAGTTTCCGAAAAGTCGCTCGCCAACGCCATTCGGGCGCTTTCCATGGACGCGGTGCAGGCGGCCAATAGCGGCCATCCGGGGATGCCTATGGGCATGGCGGACGTGGCGACCGTGTTGTTCGGGGACTTTCTGAAATTCGATCCGACCCAGCCCAAATGGGCAGACCGCGACCGGTTCGTCCTGTCGGCGGGTCATGGGTCGATGCTGATCTACAGCCTGCTGCACCTGACCGGCTATGCGCGGCCGACGATTGAGGACATCGCCCATTTCCGCCAGTTGCACAGCCCGTGCGCCGGCCATCCCGAGAATTTCGAGCTGGCGGGCGTGGAAGCCACGACCGGCCCGCTGGGTTCGGGGCTGGCCACGGCGGTCGGCATGGCGATTGCCGAGCGGCATTTGAACGCCCAATATGGCGACGATCTGGTCGATCACCGCACCTGGGTGATCGCAGGCGACGGGTGCCTGATGGAAGGTATCAACCATGAGGCGATCGGCCTGGCCGGGCATTTGAACCTGGGCCGGTTGATCGTGCTGTGGGACGATAACAAGATCACCATCGACGGCGCGGTCGATCTGTCGAGCAGCGAGGATGTGCGCGCGCGCTATGCTGCGACCGGCTGGCATGTCGTGTCGTGTGACGGGCAGGATGCCGACGATGTGCGCCGTGCGCTGGCCGAGGCGATTGCCGATCCGCGTCCCTCGCTGGTCGCGTGCGCCACCAAGATTGGTTATGGCGCACCGAACAAGGGTGGCACGTCGGGCGTGCATGGCTCCGCACTGGGCGATGCCGAAGTCGCTGCCGCGCGCGAATTTCTGGGTTGGGACGCTGCGCCCTTCGTCATTCCTGACGATGTTGCGGCTGCGTGGAAGGCAATCGGCGCGAAGGGCCGTGACGTTCGCGCTGCGTGGGAAGCGCGCCTTGCAAGCCATGGCGATGCAGCGGAATTTTCGAGGCGCATGGCGGGTGAATTGCCTGCGGACTTCTCGCTTGAGTCTTATATCGACAGCCTGATCGCCGCGCCGCAGAAGGTGGCGACGCGCCGGGCGAGCGAACTGGCTCTCGGCGCGATCAACGACCTGCTGCCCGAAACGCTGGGCGGATCGGCTGATCTGACCGGATCGAACAATACCAAGACCAAATCGACCGGGCCGCTGACGAAAGATGATTATGCGGGCCGTTATGTCTATTATGGCATTCGCGAGTTCGGCATGGCCTGCGCGATGAACGGCATGGCGTTGCATGGCGGCGTGATCCCCTATGGTGGCACGTTCCTGGTATTTTCCGACTATATGCGCGGCGGCATCCGTCTGGCCGCGTTGCAGCAGCAGCGGGTGATCCATGTGCTGACGCATGACAGCATCGGGCTGGGCGAGGATGGTCCCACGCATCAGCCGATCGAGCATGTCATGTCGCTGCGCATGATCCCGAACCTGGACGTCTATCGTCCCGCCGACATCGTGGAAACGGCCGAGTGCTGGGAACTGGCGCTCAAGGATACGACCGGGCCGTCGGTGCTGGCGCTGACTCGTCAGAACCTGCCGCAGTTGCGCACGGAGAAAGCTGAAAACCTGTCGGCCAGGGGCGCATATCGCCTCGTGGCGGCCAGTGCCGATCGCAAGGTCGTGCTGATGGCGACGGGGTCGGAAGTGGAAATTGCGGTCAATACGGCCAAGATGCTGGAAGAGCAGGGGATCGGCGCGGACGTGGTGTCGATGCCGAGCTGGGCGCATTTCGATGCGCAGGATGCGGCTTACAAGGACGACATCCTGCCCGCCAACGTGCTGCGCGTGTCGATCGAGGCGGGGACGACCTTTGGTTGGGAACGCTATACCGGCATTGGTGGCCTGCGTTTCGGGATCGACAGTTTCGGCGCTTCGGCCCCGGCGGACGCGCTGTACGACCATTTCGGGCTGACGCCCGCGAAGATCGCGCCGCGCATCGTGGCGGCAATGGACAGCTGACTATAATAATGCGGTTTCCGATGGAGGCCGCCCGGATCAATATCACCTTAAGGAGGCTAGTGCAGTGGCAACGAAGGTAGCAATTAACGGTTTTGGACGTATCGGTCGGCTGGTGGCGCGGGCGATCCTGTCGCGCACAGACCATGATCTGGAACTGGTCAGCATCAACGATCTGGGCGACGCCAAGTCGAACGCCCTGCTGTTCAAACGGGATTCGGTGCATGGCAACTGGAAGGGCGACGTCAGCGTCGATGGCGATTTCCTGGTCATCGACGGCAAGCGTATCGCCGTGACCGCCGAGCGCGACCCCGCCAAGCTGCCCCATGCGGCGCAGGGCGTGGAAATCGCGCTGGAATGCACCGGCATCTTTGCGGACAAGGCGAAGGCCAGCGCGCATCTGACCGCTGGCGCCAAGCGGGTGGTCATTTCCGCGCCTGCTTCGGGCGTGGACAAGACGATCGTGTTCGGCGTGAACCATGAAGAGCTGACCGGTGACGACATCGTCATTTCGAACGCCAGCTGCACCACCAACTGCCTGGCGCCGCTCGCCAAGGTGCTGCACGATGCGATCGGCATCGAAAGCGGCTTCATGACGACGATCCACAGCTACACCAACGACCAGAATACGCTGGATCAGATCCACAAGGACATGCGTCGCGCCCGCGCCGCTGCCCTGTCGATGATCCCGACCACCACCGGCGCGGCGCGTGCGGTGGGTGAGGTTCTGCCTGCTCTGAAGGGCAAGTTGGATGGTTCGTCGGTGCGTGTGCCCACGCCCAACGTGTCGGTCGTGGACCTGAAGTTCATCCCCAGCCGCGCAACCACGGTCGAGGAAGTCAACGGCCTGCTCAAGGCCGCTGCCGATGGTCCGATGAAGGGTGTGCTGGCCTATACGGATGAGCCGCTGGTTTCGATCGACTTCAATGGCGATCCTGCTTCGTCCACGGTCGATAGTCTGGAAACGGCGGTCATCGACGGCAAGCTGGTGCGGGTGCTGAGCTGGTACGACAATGAATGGGGTTTTTCCAACCGCATGATCGACACCAGCGGCGTGGTCGCGAAGTTTCTGTAATGTGTGAGAGGCAGGTCAGGCCTGCCTCTCTTTTGCGTCATCCCAGCGTAGGCCGGGATCTCCCTTGCTTCCTCAGCGTAGGAAATGAAGAGAGATCCCAGCCTGCGCTGGGATGACGTCGTTGGGGATCAGGGGAAATGATATGACCAAGCCGTTCAGGACGATGGACGATATGGGCGACATCCATGGCCAGGCCGTGCTGGTGCGCGAAGATTTGAACGTGCCGATGCAGGATGGGGCGGTCAGCGATGACACCCGGTTGCGCTCGGCGATGCCGACGGTGCTGGAACTGGCGGATCGCGGAGCCAAGGTGCTGATCCTGGCGCACTTCGGGCGGCCCAAGGGCCAAAAGAACCCGGAATTTTCGCTGAGCAAGATCACCCGGCCGCTGAGCAAGGTGCTGGGCCGCGAAGTGCAGTTCATTCCCGATTGCGTGGGGCAGGCGGCGATCGACGGGATTGCGGTGATGCGTCCGGGCGACATTGCCATATTGGAAAACACGCGGTTTCATGCGGGCGAGGAGCAGAATGATCCGGCGCTGGCCGATGCGATGGCGGCGATCGGCGACCTGTATGTCAACGACGCCTTTTCCGCCGCGCACCGCGCGCATGTATCGACCGAAGCGGTTGCACATCGGTTGCCAGCCTTTGCGGGGCGGGCGATGGAGCGGGAACTGGATGCGTTGCAGGCGGCGCTTGGCTCTCCGGTGAAGCCAGTCGCGGCGGTCGTGGGTGGAGCGAAGGTTTCGACCAAGCTGGATGTGCTGAACAATCTGGTGAGCCAGGTCGATCATCTGATTATCGGTGGCGGCATGGCCAATACCTTCCTGCATGCGCGCGGCGTGGATGTCGGCAAGTCGCTGTGCGAAAAGGATCTGGCCGAAACGGCGGAGGCGATTTTCGACAAGGCGGAAGCGGCCGGGTGCATCATTCACCTTCCCTATGACGTAGTGGTGGCCAAGGAATTCGCGGCCAATCCTCCGTCGGTGCGGACATGCAATGTGCATGAGGTCGCGGCGGACGAGATGATCCTGGACGTCGGGCCTGCGGCGGTCGAGGCATTGGGCGATGTGCTCAAGAATTGCCGGACTTTGGTGTGGAACGGACCGCTGGGCGCTTTCGAGATGGCCCCCTTCGACACTGCGACCGTGGCGCTGGCGCGGACGGCGGCGGCGCTGACGCGTGAAGGGCAATTGACGTCGGTGGCTGGTGGTGGCGATACCGTCGCGGCGCTCAATCATGCAGGCGTGGCGGCTGATTTCAGCTTCGTATCGACCGCAGGCGGCGCGTTTCTGGAATGGATGGAGGGCAAGGAACTGCCTGGCGTCAAAGCGCTGACGGCCTGAGCCTCTCCGTTTGAACGATGCAGGGGCGTCAGCGTGCTACGCTGGCACCCTTGTCGTATAGGAGAAAGACGAGCGTTGCGATGCCACCGATCGCTGCGCCCGACCATGCGCTGAGCGACCAGCCGCCCATTTCGTAGGTGGTCGATCCGATTACCGACCCCAATGCGCCGACAAGGAACATGACGGTCACATAGGCTGCGTTGATACGACCGCGCGCGTCGGGATCGAGCGAGAAGATGAGTTTCTGTCCGGTGATCTGGCTCATCTGCACCGCGCCGTCGATCAGGACCGCCATGATGGTAAAGCCGATCAGGCTGCCGGCGGCAACTGTCCAGTCGGCGAGGAGGAAGCCGCCAGTGAGGCCGACAAGGCCAATCAGCGACGCGGGGCGGGTGAGTTTTCGGTCGGCGAGCCATCCGGCAATCGGCGCCACCAGCGCGCCGCCCGCGCCCGCAAGCGCGAAGACGCCGATGCCGGTATGGCCGAGGTGAAATTGATGAATGAGCGCCAGGGGTGCGGCGGTCCAGAACAGATTGAAGGCGGCGAACATCGCGGCCTGATAAAAGGCGCGCAGGCGGACGACGCGATGCTTGCCTAATTGTCCGAAGGTCGAGGCGAGGACAGCGCCATAAGTCATGCCACCTTTGGGCCGCCTTTGCGGACAGGCGGCGAGCAGCGCGGCGGCGATCAGCGTCAGAACGATGGCGGATAGGATGAAGGTCGCGCGCCAGCCCATTGTTCCGGCAAGGAAATTGGCGATCGGGCGGGAGAGCATGATGCCGAACAGCAGCCCGCTCATGACTGTACCCACGACGCGGCCCTGTTTTTCGGGCGGGGCGAGGTGGGAGGCGAGCGGGATCAGCACCTGCGCACCCGTAGCGCCGACGCCGGTCAACATGGAGGCGATCAGAAAGCTGACTGGCCCGTTAGACATGGCGATCGCGATGCAGCTTAAAATCGTCGCGACAAAGGAGACGAGGATGATGCGGCGGTTTTCGAACAGGTCGGCCAAGGGCACGATAAGGAACAGGCCGACGCCATAGCCAAGCTGGGTCAGCGTGGTGATCAACCCCGCAAGGCTGGTGGACATGCCGATTTCCGGTCCGATGACGTCGATCAGCGTTTGCGCATAATAGAGGTTGGCAACCATGACGCCGCAGGCCACCGCCATCAACAGGATGATCCAGGAAGATAAGATCGGCGGCTGGGCTGCTGCATGTGGCGTGATCATGGGGTGGCTATGGGTGTCCATCGGCGCGTAATCAAGCTGTCGCTATCGGTTTGGGGGGGCGTCAATCGGCCGAGCTGGGTTCGTTGAGCAGGGGGATGAGCAGGCGATTGAGCGCGTCAAGGTCGAACGCGCCGGATCTGGCGTAGCGCAGCGTGCCGGACCGATCGATGATGAAGTTGGTCGGCACACCGGTCAGTGGGCCATATGGCCCTCTGACCTTGCGTGCGGAGGGGATCGTCATGGCGGCGAAAAGTTTTTCCAGTCGGCTGGTCGGAACAGAACCCTCCGTCGTGATAGCGAAGACACGCAGGCCATGGGCCTTGTTGATCGCATAATAGGCGTCGAGCGTGGGCAATTCCTTGCGACAGGGGACGCACCATGTCGCCCAGAAATTGAGGAGGACGACCTGTCCTTTCAAGTCGGTCAGAGCGACCTTCTTGCCATCCACAAGCGTTAGCTCGAATGCGGGAGCGGGCTGGCCGACCGTTGCCTTGGCCTCCGCTTCTCCGGCGCGCGCGAGCATCATCGCCAATACCGCCACCTGCAACACCCCGTAGCGCATTTTCATTCTCCCCCATGTCCCACGATGGGTCGATAACAGCCGCGATGGAAGGGGCCAAGAGGATCGGGCCGGTCGTGCGGGCTTATGCACCTTGCAGTGCGGCAGGCTGTTAGCTAACAGCCTGACAAAGCCCCGCCTATTTCCGGGGTTTTCAGGGGACGGCGGGCGTTGGAGCGCCCTTCGCATCATTATTGCAACGCCGCCGCAGCGGTGGCGACAAGAGAAGGTATGTGCAGATGCTGGATCAATCCATGAAGCAGAAGATCGCCAAGGGCGAAGGCTTTATCGCGGCGCTCGACCAGAGCGGCGGATCGACGCCAAAGGCGCTCAAGGGCTATGGCGTCGAGGAAGGCGCGTGGGCCAATGATGAGGAAATGTTCGGCCTGATCCACGACATGCGCAGCCGCATCATTACCTCGCCTGTATTTACCGGCGACAAGGTACTGGGCGCGATCCTGTTCGAGCGGACGATGGACGGCACGGTCGATGGGAAGCCAACCCCGCAGGCGCTGATCGAGCGTGGCGTGGTGCCCTTCATCAAGATCGACAAGGGTCTGGAGGATGAAGCGAACGGCGTTCAGGTGATGAAGCCGAACCCCGACCTCGACATCCTGCTGCACCGGGCCAAGGCGCTGGGCGTGTTTGGCACCAAAGAGCGTTCAGTCATCAACCTGGCCAACCGCGAAGGCATTGCGGCGGTGGTGAAGCAGCAGTTCGAAGTGGGGCAGCAGGTGCTGGCCGCCGGTCTGATGCCGATCATCGAGCCGGAAGTGAACATCAAGTCGCCCGAACGCGCGCAGGCCGACCAGATTTTGCTGGAAGAACTGATCAAGGCGCTGGATGCGTTGCCAGAGGGCGTGCAGGTCATGCTGAAGCTATCGCTGCCGACGAAGGCCGGGCTGTTCGATCCGCTGGTCGATCATCCGGGCGTGTTGCGCGTGGTTGCGCTGTCGGGTGGCTTTGCCCGTCCCGAAGCCTGTGTGGAACTGGCCAAGAATCGCGGGATCATCGCCAGCTTCAGCCGCGCGCTGCTGAACGATTTGCGCCACCAGATGAGCGACGATGAGTTCAACGCATCGCTGGGCACGGCAATCGACGAAATCCATGGCGCTTCGGTGTCGAAGGTTCCCGTCGCGGCCTGATCGTCAAGGGACGGTTGACGCGGATAGATAAGCGCTCATTCTCTGGAGGACGACGGATGCTGAACCAGGTTCGGCATGACGATGTAAATCAGGAAGTGTTTATTTGTGAGGGCTGATGACTATGGGGATGATGGCGTTTTGCGCCGTCATCCCCATCGAACAGTTGTCGCCTAAGCGCTTTCCTGGGAAAGCAGCCAAGCGACGCCCTCCTCCTCACTTCTTACGATTTTGGCGGCGTCGCGGATCATCACCCGTTGCGCCTGCATCCGCGCCAGAGAGCTGGCCTGCACAATGGCGACTCTCTTTGATTTGGTTGGGCTGTTAGCTACAAGATTTTGAAAGGCGGCGACGACCTGCTGTGTCTGGATAACGCAGTCTGCCGTGTTGACGAGCAGGACATAGTCATTCGGCGCACAGCCCATGGACAGGATGGCGGATTCCTTGTCGCGCTCGAACTGGTCGATTTCGGCAATGGTCATCAGGCCCGACATATGGGCAATCACCATTTTATGCTGGGGCTGGGTCGATAAAGTAATCATGGGGATCAGCACATAGCAGGACCGGGTAAAAATTTTCTGACCTGCGCGCATCGCTCCTGTCGCCAGAGGCTTTCGCGGCCAGCGGCGATGCTTTACGGCGCAAGATATGACCGATTTTACCGATGACGAGCTGGCGCTCGATCCGCATTTTGCCGACCAGTTTCAGCAGGGCTTTCGGCCCGCCTGTCAACTGTACCTGATTTCCCCGCCCATGATCGACGCGGGCTTTGTGGATCAACTGGCCGCCGCGCTGAATGGCGGGCCGGTGGTCGCGTTCCAGTTGCGGATCAAGGGGATGGACGAGGATGCGATCGCGCAACTTGCGGCGCCATTGCAGGCGTTGTGCGCGGAGCGGGAGGTGGCCTTCATCGTCAACGACAGCGTGGCACTGGCACAGCGGCTGGGCGCGGACGGCGTGCATCTGGGGCAGGATGATGGCGATGCGCGTGAAGCGCGCAAGATTTTGGGACCGAAGGTGCAGATCGGCGTGACATGCCATGACAGCCGCCATCTGGCGATGGAAGCAGGCGAAGACGGGGCGGACTATGTCGCGTTCGGGGCTTTTTACCCGACGACGACCAAGGATACGCTGCATCGGGCCGAGCCGTCGATTCTGGGGTGGTGGACGACATTGTTCGAATTGCCCTGCGTCGCGATCGGCGGGATCACGCCCGACAATGCCGCGCCTCTGGTGGCGGCGGGGGCCGATTTCCTGGCGGTGAGCGGGGCGGTGTGGAACCATCCACAAGGGCCGGGCGCTGGTGTCGCGGCCTTCGCTGACGTTCTGACGCAGGCCCGCAATGGAGCACCGGCACCGCTATGACCATCATCGTCCATCATCTGAACAACAGCCGCTCCCAGCGGATATTGTGGCTGCTTGAGGAATTGGGCGAGGATTATGAGGTGCGATCCTATCAGCGTGATCCCAAGACGATGCGAGCGCCAGCGGCTTTGCGCGCGGTCCATCCGCTGGGTCGGTCGCCGGTGGTCGAGGTGGACGGGCATCGCCTGATCGAGACGGGCGCGATCATGGAATATTTCGTCGTGCGGGCGGGCGGGCGTTTCGGCGCGCCGGATGATGCGGCGGGGGCGATCCGCTATCGCCAGTTTATGCACTATGCCGAAGGGTCGATGATGCCGCCGCTGTTGGCGTTGCTGATTATCGGCAAGCTGGGCCTGCTGGGCCGTCCGGCGCGGCCGACGGTGCAGCGGATGCTGGACGATCATCTGGACTGGCTGGAAACGGAACTGGCGGAGCGGCGCTATTTCGCGGGCGATGGCTTTACGGCCGCCGACATGATGATGAGTTTTCCGCTGGAAGCGTCGCGTTCGCGTGGCGGATTGGGGGAAAGTCGCCCACATATCCTGCGCTGGCTGGGTGAGATGCATGCGCGGCCAGCCTATCAGGCGGCGTTGGCGGCGGGCGGACCCTATGCTTATGCCTGATCTGCGGAGTCGTTAGGCACCAGTATCTGAAATAACGACGAAAAGGCCGTCTTGTGCGGCGGGTCGCTCTCGCCTAAATCGCCTGCATGACCTCGACCAACGACATTCGCCGCTCCTTCCTCGACTATTTCGGGGCCAACGGCCACACCATCGTCCCGTCCGCGCCTCTGGTGCCGCATAACGACCCGACATTGATGTTCGTCAATGCCGGGATGGTGCCGTTCAAGAATGTCTTTACGGGGCTGGAAACGCGGCCGTACAAGACCGCGACGTCTAGCCAGAAGTCAGTGCGCGCCGGGGGCAAGCATAATGACCTCGACAATGTCGGCTATACTGCGCGTCATCATACCTTCTTTGAAATGCTGGGCAATTTCAGCTTTGGCGATTATTTCAAGGAACAGGCGATCGTCCATGCGTGGACGTTGCTGACCAAGGAATGGGGTCTGTCGCCCGACAGGCTGACCGCGACCGTCTATCATACCGATGACGAGGCGTTTGCTCTTTGGAAAAAGATTGCGGGCCTGCCCGAAGAGCGCATCATCCGCATCCCGACCAAGGATAATTTCTGGGCGATGGGCGATAGCGGGCCGTGCGGGCCTTGTTCGGAAATATTCTACGACCATGGCGACCATATCTGGGGCGGTCCTCCGGGCAGTCCGACCGAGGATGGCGACCGGTTCGTTGAAATCTGGAACCTGGTGTTCATGCAATATGAGCAGGAGGCCAACGAGATCGTCAGCGAACTGCCGCGTCCGTCGATTGACACCGGCATGGGGCTGGAGCGGGTCGCGGCGGTGTTGCAGGGCGTCACCGACAATTATGACACCGATACGTTCAAGGCGCTGATCGCCGAGAGTGGCGCACTGTCGCGCACGGCTACGGATGGCGAACATAAGTCGAGCCATCGGGTGATCGCGGACCATTTGCGCTCGACCAGTTTCCTGATCGCGGACGGCGTGCTGCCGGCCAATGAAGGGCGCGGCTATGTGCTGCGGCGGATCATGCGCCGGGCGATGCGGCATGCGCATATCATCGGGACCAAAGAACCGTTGATGTATCGACTGGTGTCGAGTCTGGTATCGGAAATGGGCGGCGCTTATCCCGAACTGGTGCGCGCGCAACCGTTGATCGAGGAAACATTGCTGCGCGAAGAGACGCGGTTCCGCAAGACGCTGGAAAACGGGCTGCGATTGCTGGACGAAGCGACGGGTGATCTCACCGAAGGCGGGACTTTGCCCGGCGAGACGGCGTTCAAGCTGTATGACACATTCGGTTTCCCTTATGATTTGACCGAGGATGCGCTGCGGTCTCGCGGTTTAAGTGTGGATCGCACCGGTTTCGACAGCGCGATGGCCGAGCAGAAAGCAGCGGCGCGTGCGGCGTGGAAGGGATCGGGCGAGAAGGCGTCGGACGACATATGGTTCGACATTGCCGAGATGACCGGCAGCACGGAATTTATCGGCTATGCCGGGACGCAGGGCGAAGGCGAAGTGCTGGCCATCGTCAAGGGCGGTGCGCGGGTTGATGCCGCCAGTGCGGGCGACGAGGTAACGATCATCACCAACCAGACGCCTTTCTATGGCGAGAGCGGTGGGCAGATGGGTGATACCGGACGTATTACGACGCCGGGTGGGCTGGTCGCGCAGGTGACGGACACGTCCAAGCCTCTGGGCCGCCTGCATGGTCACCGGGCGACGATCGAAGCGGGTAGCGTCAAGTTGGGTGATACGGTGCAGTTGACGGTCAATGTCGATCATCGTGACCGGGTGCGGGCCAATCATAGCGCCACGCATTTGCTGCACGCGGCACTGCGTCATCGATTGGGCGCGCATGTGACGCAGAAGGGCAGCATGGTTGCGCCTGACCGGTTACGGTTCGATTTTTCGCATCCCGAAGCGCTGACCCATGCACAGATCGCGCAGGTCGAGGCCGATGTGAATGCGCAGGTGCGTCTTAATGAGGACGTCACCACGCGGCTGATGACGCCTGACGATGCGATCGGCGCGGGGGCGATGGCGCTGTTCGGTGAGAAATATGGCGACGAAGTGCGTGTCCTGTCGATGGGCAAGGGCGACGCCAACAGCTATTCGGTCGAACTGTGCGGTGGCACGCATGTGCGCGCGACGGGTGACATCGCCCTGTTCAAGATCGTGTCGGAAAGCGCGGTGTCGAGCGGCGTGCGCCGGATCGAGGCATTGACCGGGGAAGCGGCGCGGCTGTGGCTGTCCGATCGTGAGGACCGGCTGCGCCAGTCCGCCGCGACGTTGAAGACGACGCCGGACGAGGTGCCTGCGCGCGTGGCTGCGCTGGTCGAGCAGAGCCGCAGGCTGGAACGCGAACTGGCCGAAGCGAAGAAGGCACTGGCGCTGGGCGGTGGTGGATCGGGCGCGGCGGCGGCCGGGCCGGAGCAGGTCGGTGGCATCGCGTTTCTGGCGCAGGTGATCGACGGGCTGGACCCCAAGGAATTGCGCGGCATCGTCGATGGCAACAAGAAGACGATCGGCAGCGGCGTGTCCGCCGTGCTGGCGGTGGTAGATGGGCGTGCGACGATCGCTGTTGGCGTGACCGACGACCTGACCGGCACGATCAGCGCGGTCGATCTGGTGCGGGTTGGCGTTGAGGCACTGGGCGGCAAGGGCGGCGGTGGCCGTCCGGACATGGCGCAGGGTGGCGGGCCGGATGGCGACAAGGCGCAGGCGGCAGTCGATGCGGTCAAGGCGGCGCTGGCTGGGGTTGCTGCCTGAGGCCGGGTTGGTAACGTCACGGTAAGACTCTGTCGCAATGATGCGCCCCGACAGGATTTGAAGGGGTGTAGGCATGCGGACGGTGGTGATCGGGATGATGCTGTTGTGGACGACGGCTGCGTTGGCTCAGGGTGCGCCGCCGCCTTATGCGGTGCCGGTTGCAGCGCCGCCGCCTGTTTTTCGCGCTGTTTCGAGCGGGCCGGAGCGAGTCGCTGCAGCGGTCGTACCCGTGACCGTTCGCATGACGTTGGGCAATCAACTGTTGTGGAGCGGGCCGCTCAATATCGGTGGCGTCGGGCAGGCGCGTATTTCGCTGTCGGAGCCGGTTGCCGATCCCCATGGCTGTAATCGCATGGGTGATGGGCGAATGTCCCGCCAGATCGAATTGTCCATCACGGCGCAAAATTATCGGTCGGCCAATGGCGCGGATTATCGGCTGTCGGCGCGGTATGCGCGGCCTTCCGATGGCGGCGATTGCCCGCAGGGGACTCGAACCATATCCATCGAGCAGGGCTTTTCGCTGGAGGGTCGCAAGGGCCTGACGTTCGAGGGCGATGGTGGGTTGAAGGTGCAGATCAGTGCGCCATAGGGCATGATCCTGCTCTGCTTTGCTCCTTCCAAAGCAGGCAAGCGCTGCGCTTGTGTTTCCCGACTTCGCTCGAAACGCACGGACGTGGTGTGAAATCGACCCGAAACATCAGGCATTGGTTTGCCAGATTTTTCTCGAACCCTGGTAGCCCGGTGGTGGCTGCCTGATCGTTTTGCGCTATGGCGGGTGCATGGATCTGGGCAATATCGTCAACGAACTGGT
The DNA here is from genome assembly GCF_049304695.1 of Sphingobium sp. Lineage (GTDB taxonomy): Bacteria > Pseudomonadota > Alphaproteobacteria > Sphingomonadales > Sphingomonadaceae > Sphingobium. The sequence continues at coordinate 36,065 of NZ_JBAQOK010000016.1, read as the reverse complement.
CGCCGCCATGCAGGCGCAGGAAGACAGGGGGACTGTCGCCAGTTACATCCCCGAACTGGCGAAGATCGATCCCGGACAGTTCGGCATCGCCATTGCGACGGCGGATGGCCGTATGCTGGCCGGTGGCGACGCGGACACGGGGTTTTCGATCCAATCGGTGTCCAAGGTGTTCGCACTGACGCTGGCGCTGGGCAAGGTGGGAGATCAGTTGTGGGAGCGGGTCGGGCGGGAGCCATCCGGCAATCCGTTTAATTCGATTACCCAACTGGAACATGAGCAGGGCATCCCGCGCAACCCGTTCATCAATGCAGGCGCGATCGTGGTGGCGGACGTCAATCTGGGCGGGCATCAGCCGCGCGTGGCGATCGGCGAAATGCTGCGCTTCGTGCATTATCTGTCGGGTGACGACAGCATCGCGATCGACGAGGCGGTGGCAGCGTCGGAAACGGCGACAGGGTTCCGCAATCTGGCGCTGGCCAATTATATGCGCGCGTTCGGCAATGTGCGGCACGACGTCGATCTGGTGCTGGGCAATTATATTCATCAATGCGCGATGGAAATGAGTTGTCGGCAACTGGCGCTGGCCGGGCGTTACCTGATGCTGGACGGGCGGCATCCCGATGGCGGACGCGTGGTGTCGCCGCGTCGGGCACGGCGTATCAATGCGCTGATGCTGACCTGCGGCCATTATGATGCGTCGGGGGACTTCGCTTTTCGGGTGGGCATTCCAGGCAAGTCCGGCGTGGGCGGGGGCATATTGGCGATCGTGCCGGGACGCGCGTCGATCGCTGTATGGTCGCCGGGGCTGAACGCCAATGGGAACAGCTGCCTTGGCACACTGGCGCTGGAGGAACTGGCGCGGCGGACGGGGTGGTCCGTGTTCAGCCCGCTGGAGGAAGGGGATTGATGTCAACCCGCGCGATGCGGTCACGATGAAGCTGGTTTTCGCCGAGCGCGCTGCGGACATGAAGATCCCAGGTTTCAGTCAACACGGCATCGCCCCGATATGATCGTCTATCAAGTCATCGCGGACGACTTCGTCTCTCCCCGACAGCCTGCCGTCCTGTGGCCCGGTGTGCCAAGGCCGCCAGAATGAGCGCAGCGGCGGATGCCGCCCAGAGGCCGTCCATCGCTACATGGGCGTAGGTCAGTGCCCCGATCACGCCCCCGGCGACCAGACCAAGCCATAGGAGCAGATAGGGCAGCCAGCCCAGCCGATCACCACCCAGCAGCGCCGCGCCGATACGCTGCCCAATCTTCACCAAAGCCCCCGTCATGTAGGTTACACCCACACTGACTTCGCCATCGCGTTGAAACACCATATTTGCGCATCCCATGGCAAACGCCATAACAGGGAGGGCAACGCCATCGAATTGCCAGTCACTCAGAATGGCGGCTGCCGCGAGCATCAGAGCGACCACGATCAGGACGGCAGGCTTTCGGCGATGGCTGGCAAAGGCAGACAGCAGCGATCCGGCGACCACCCCGGCAACGAAAGCTGCGATCAGCATGGCAGCGAGCAGGGCGGCCTCCGATCCGGTGGCGATACCGACGGCAAGCCGGGTCGAATTCCCACTCATGAACGAGACGAACATGCCGCCTAGTTTGAGAAAGCCGATCGCATCGACAAACCCGGCCAGCATCGCGAGCAGGACCGCCAATGCGCGCAAACTTCGATCATAATGGATCATCGCAGGACATCCCGATCGTTCGTCGTACCCAGAAGGCTGGCCGCACCGGAAAGTCATCAAAAGCGGAAAGCAACCGACTTTTGGAAAATTTGGCTCCCTGAGTAGGATTCGAACCTACGGCCATTCGATTAACAGTCGAATGCTCTACCGCTGAGCTATCAGGGAGCAGCCCGGCTCTCGCTGGGCAGGCCGCGCCTATAGCAGCGGGATTCGAAAAAGGGCAAGCATAAAAATGATGATTTTTTAATGGGCAGCGGGTGCATGCACGCGTGTGTCAGGCGATAAACTGCTCCGCTGCGATCCGGTCATCCAGCGTATGTTCGGGATCGAACAGCAGGGTCAGGGGGGTCGCGCGGTCAATGCGAATTTCCACCTGTGCCACATCGCGAACTTCGCGTTGGTCTGCCACTGCGCTGACTGGACGCTTCACCGGATCTAGCACCGTGAAGCGTATGATCGTGTTTTCAGGCAGGATGGCGCCACGCCAGCGGCGCGGGCGGAACGGGCTGATGGGGGTCAGGGCGACCAGCGCCGATCCCAGGGGGAGGATCGGGCCGTGTGCCGACAGGTTATAGGCGGTGGAGCCTGCCGGGGTGGCGACCAGTACGCCGTCGCACACGAGTTCGGGCAGGACGGGACGGCCGTTGACCTGCACCTCCAGCTTGGCGGTCTGGCGGGTTTCACGCAGGAGGGAAACTTCGTTGATGGCGGGGATCGAAAATTGTTCGCCATCGACGGTGTCGACCGCCATGCGCAGCGGATTCACCTTGAAGCTCTTGGCCTTTTCCAGTCGCTGATCCAACCGTTCGAGACGCCATTCGTTCATCAGGAAGCCGACCGTGCCAAGGTTCATGCCGAATACCGGCACGATGCGCCGGGCTTCGAGCATGGAATGGAGCGTTTGAAGCATGAAGCCGTCGCCACCCAGCGCGATGACCATTTCGGCCTGCTCCACCGGCACGAAGTCGTAGCTGGCGCGCAGCCGCTCCTCTGCCGCGCGGGCCGCCTGGGAAGAGGACGCGACGAGGGCGCGCCGGGGCTCGCTGGTCATTCTGGCGTCATCCGCCCGTCACGCTCATGTGGCGGCGCGTGGCTGCGCCTTCGCCAGCGCCGATGCGGAAATCATGGGCGGCGGGTTTTAGTCGCAGGGCACGATCGATGAGTGGTTCGACGGCGGGCAGGCCACCTTCGCGCAGGGCAGACTTGAAATCGACATGATCTTCATGGCCAAGACACATGAAAATCTTGCCCTCGCAGGTCATGCGGATGCGGTTGCAATCGGTGCAGAAATTATTGGTGAGCGGGGTGATGAGGCCGAGGCGGGCCGTCATGCCATCCACCGCATGATAGCGTGCCGGGCCGCCTGTCCGCTGGGGCAGAGGGGTGAGGGGATGCGCGTCGGCGATCATGTCGGCAACGGCGGTCAGCGGCAGATAATGGTCCGTGCGGTCTTCGCCCGTGTCGCCCAGCGGCATAGTTTCGATCAGCGTCAGGTCGAAGCCCTGATTGTCGCACCAGCGCAGCATCGGCAGGATTTCGTCTTCGTTGATGCCTTTAAGCGCGACCATGTTGATCTTGATGGCGAGGCCGGCGGCGCGTCCCGCGTCCAGTCCGCGCAGCACGGCGTTTACGTCGCCGCCGCGCGTCACATGCGCGAAGCGGGCGGGGTCGCGTGTGTCGAGGCTGACGTTGATGCGTCGCATGCCTGCATCGAACAATGTGTCTGCATGATCGGCCAGCCGGGTGGCGTTTGTCGTCAAAGTGAGTTCGTCCAGGCCGTTGCCCAGATGACGGCCGATGCGGTTGACCAGATCGCCGATGTCGCGCCGGACCAGAGGTTCGCCGCCGGTCAGGCGGATGCGGGTGATGCCCCGCGCAATGAACATGTCGGCTAGCAGCGCGATTTCTTCCAAAGTGAGCACCTGGCTTTTTGGCAGGAACTGCATCCGTTCCGACATGCAATAACGGCAGCGCAGATCGCAGCGATCGGTCACGGAAATGCGCAGATAACTGATCGCGCGGCCAAGGCCGTCGGTCATGACTGGGCGTGAAAGATCGGGCGTTGCCATGAAGCATAGCTAAGCGATGGGGATGGTCGGCACAAGGGCGGTGCCATCAATGATGGTGGTAGCTGTTGCCGGGCAGGCGAGAGGGCGGTAACGCCTTGTCCAGTGCAGCTATGCAACGCGTGAGGGGAATAATCGCGACACGGGGACCAGAATAGTGAGCGGGGATGACGCCGCAGACGGACAGACCAGTCTGTTCATCCTGTCGCCGGGGGACCGCGACGGGCTGTGTCAGGCTGCGCGTGAAGCGGGATGGCGGGCGATCGGCGCGCGGCGCGCGGGGGATGCGCCGCAACGCTATCTGCGCAGCGAGGCGCAGGTTGCGATGGTGGATATGCGCGGTGGCGGCGATGTGGCCAAGCTGCTGACGCCTCTGGTCCCGGCGACAGATGCTGGTGGTGGCGCGTTGATCGTGCTGGTCGATCAGGACGAGGAGCAGGGGATTACGGCGCTGCTGGACGTGGGGGCGACGCATTTCATGACGGCGCCTTTTAACGGTGCCATGTTGCGCGCAACATTGACTTCGGCGCAGCGCATGGTCGATCGGTTGGGTGGTGGCGCGACCCATAGTCGCCGAGCGCAACGCATCCGGCGCGGCGATGCGCTCTATTGGGAATTGGGGCGGACGGATTCGCTATTGCAGCTCAGCGAGAGTCTGGCGCGGCATCTGGATATCGGGACGTCGCAGATTACGCCGTCGATGCTGGTACGAAGGTTGCCGCGTAGCGAGCGGCGGGCGGTGTTGACGGCGTTGCGCGCGATGATCCGCGCCGGGCGTCCAGCGGCGCTGGCCCATGCATTGCCGGGGCGGACGGGTGATCGGCTGGTCCATCATCTGCGGATGGAGGATGGGGTGATCGCCGCCGATGTCGAATGGCTGTCGGCGGCGCATGAGCGCGATCTGTCGAGCCGCGATTATCTGACCGGGTTGCGATCACGCCATTCTGCGCTGGAATGGCTGGAGCAGCGGACTGGGCTGGCCACGACGGCTGTTCTGTTGTCGATCGGGCAGTTTGATCGGATGAATGCCGCCTATGGCCAAGTGGTGGGCGACGCGCTGTTGGGGCGGATCGCCCGGCGGATCGAGCGGATGGTGGACGATGTTGCGCCCGGTTCGATGGTGGCGCGGATTACCGGGACGGAATTTCTGGTCGGGCTGACCGGCGAACCAGCGGCGAGCGACCGGGCGACATTTTTGGCGCGGCAGTTGATTGCGGCGATCGGGCGGCCGTTCAGTGCGGGCGATCATCTGATCCGCCTGATTGCGCGGTGCGGCATTGCGCAGGCGCGGACGGAGGATGATGCCACGCATCTGCTGCGCCGGGCGGGCGTGGCGCTGGCCGACGCGCGGCAGGCGGGTGGCGAGGGCATCCGCATCCTGTCCGCGGACCGGCACAGTCGGCAGGTTGATCCCGACAAGCTGGAGACTGACCTGCGTCTGGCGCTGGACAGGGGCGAGATCGCGATTCTCTTCCAGCCGCAATATCCGGTCGGATCACGGGTCATCAGTGGCGTCGAGGCATTGGCGCGGTGGAGCCATCCGCAATATGGGCCATTGGGCGCGGGTATCTTGTTCGCTACGGCGGAACGATCCGATTATATGCTGCCGCTGTCGGCCCATATTCAGGCCGAGGCGTTGCGGCAGGCGGCGGCATGGCCGCGCGCGTTGGCCAATCTGCGCCTGTCGATCAATGTGACGGCGGCGGACATCGCCCAACCGGGGTTCATGAATGACTTGCTGGCGATCGTGGACAGGAGCGGTTTCCCGCGTGCGCGATTGACGGTGGAGATTACCGAGAGCGGGCTGATTGAGGATGTGGATGCCGCTGGCGCGCTGCTGACGGCGCTGCGGGCCGAGGGGCTGGCGGTGGCGATCGACGATTTCGGGACTGGCTATTCCAGCCTCGCCTATCTCAAGAGCCTGCCGCTGGATTATCTGAAGATCGACAGTGGATTGGCGCAGGATATTGCGGGGACGGCGCGCGATCGGATCATCGTGCGTGGGGTCATTCACATGGCCAAGTCGCTGGGGCTGAAGGTCGTGGCCGAAGGGGTGGAAACGGAGAACCAGCTTGACCTGCTGGCCCGTGAAGGGTGCGATTATTATCAGGGATTCCTGCGGTCGGCGGGGGTGTCGTCCGCCGACCTCGTGGCTTTAGTGTTGGCGGGTTAGAAGCTCAGGAGCGGCCAGAGCACCATGCCGATGCCGATCAGGCTGACCATGAACATGATGGTGCGCACGACCGGGATGCCAAGGCCATAGATGGGGAGGTAGGCGACGCGCGCGCCCAGCCAGATAAAGCCGCCCCATGCGGTCAGATCGCTGGTGCGGTCAGCGAGGACGACGCCGATCAGGGCGACGATCGCGATGGGGAGGGTTTCCTGAAAATTGGCCTGTGCGCGCGCCAGCCGCCCGGCGAGCGGATTGAGCGGCGGCAGGCTTTCGTCGCGTGCGCCCATATTCCATTGCGCGCCATATTGCTTGGTCTTCACATGGGCGGCGGCGAAGATGTGGACCAGCAGCAAAAGCATCGCCCAGGCCAGGATCGTCAGTTCGACAGGCATGTCCGTTCCCCAAATCGCAAGGGCTACAGCCTATGGCATCGGGGTGCGGGCCACAAGCGTTACAGTGTGAGGCCGAGGCGAGCGATCAGGCGGTTGCCAGTGTCGGCGCCGATGCGGTCGTCTATGCCATTGCCGGCATAGCGCAGGCCGGCGGACCATTTGCCTTTATACCAATCCAGCGCGACGCCATGATCCCAATAGCGGCCGCCCGGGCGCAGCCTTTGGGCCGCGATGGGTTCGCGGGCCTTGCCAGACGAGCGGCCCAGATGCGCGGACAGGGTGAATGGCGTGGCAGGGATGGCGATGGCGGCGGCGGCGGACAGATAGAGATTGTCGCCGCCGATCGCGGATTGGCGCGGGGCGTAGCGCGCGGCGAGATCGAGATTGGCCGGGCCGATCAGGAAACCGGTGATGACGCCGACTTCGCCATAGCCCTGATCGCGCGCGCCGGGGAACAGGTGATAGCGCGCTTCCCCGGTCAGCCGCCAGCCGCCGATCCGGCGCACATAGGCAGCGCCCACGTCCAGCACGGCATCCGCGCCGCCATGGCGGTCGCTGCCCCACAGCGTCGTGGCGCTGGCGTCGAGGCTGAGGCCGTTGGCCACGGGGATAGAGACGGCGCTGCGCAGCACCGGATCGCCATCGCTCCAACTGATGCCGCGACGGCGTTCGTCGCTGGTCGCTTCGAGTGTGGTGGTAAGGCCGCGATCCTGCGCGAACGCTGGCGTGGCCTGAACAGACGCAGCAAGTGCGCCTGCCCAGGCGACATGGCCAAGGACTTTAGTTGGATGCAAGGTTACGCACCGCATCCATTTCGGCGAGCAAAGGCGCGCGGTCGCGCTCTGCGGTCGCCAGCAACTGCGCCTGTATGTGGTCCTGATGGCGGGCGAGCAAGCGCTGCTCCAGGCGTTGGCCCGAAGAACATGCGCCCGGTTCGCTGCCAGAGATTGGCTTGTCGTCGGCGAAGCTGCGGGCGAGGGCCGGGCCATGGTCGAGCGTGCGTTCCACGACCACCCGTGCGGTCCAGACGCAGCGCTGCATATCCATGCGGTTGGGGGTTTTTGCGCCCACGGTGCGTGTGCTGATATCAGCGCGGGCGGTGTAGATCGCCTTCACTGGCGCGCCATGATGGTCGATGGTGACGCTGTGTGTCGCCGTCGCGGCGGCCGCAGCCATCGCCAATAGGGTCAAGCTCATGATCGTTTCTCCTGTTTTGCGACGTCAGGCTATATTGCCCGATCGTCGCATGAGGATTTAGGCAATCGCTGTTGCCGGTCCGTTGCTGCGTAGCGACAAAGTTAGCCAGCCGCCTTCGCCAGCCCCTTTGACAGTTGGAGTGCGCCGTTGAGGCGGGCGGCGGGGTCGGCCCATGTGCGGTTGACCACCACCTTGCTGTCCGGGCGTAGTCTGGCCACGCCGTCGAGCCGCTGGATATAGGAAACAAGGCCCGCAGGGTTGGGGAAACGATCCTCGAAAAAGCTGACCAGTGCGCCCTTTTGTCCCACGTCGATCTTCGAGATGTTGGCGGTGACGCAGTTCTGCTTGATCTCGATGATCTTGAACAGATTTTGCGTGGGGGCAGGCAGCTTGCCGAACCGGTCGATGAGTTCGGCGGCAAAGGATTCCAGACCCTGCCTGTCCTCCACATCGTTGAGACGACGGTAGAGACCCATGCGCAGGTCGAGATCGGGCACATAATCTTCGGGGATCATGATGGGCGCGTCGACGGTGATCTGCGGCGAGAAGCTGTCGCGCCGTTCGATACCGACGCCGCCAGCCTTGGCGTCCATGATCGCGTCCTCCAGCATGGATTGGTAGAGTTCGAAACCGACTTCCTTGATATGGCCGGATTGTTCGTCACCGACCAGATTGCCCGCGCCGCGAATGTCGAGATCGTGGCTGGCGAGTTGGAAGCCTGCGCCCAGCGTGTCGAGGTCGGACAAGACTTTCAGCCGCTTTTCCGCCGTTTCGGTGATGATGCGGTTGGCAGGCGTCGTCATATAGGCATAGGCGCGCGTTTTGGACCGGCCCACGCGACCGCGTAGCTGGTAGAGTTGGGCAAGGCCGAAGCGGTCGGCGCGGTGGATGATGAGCGTGTTGGCGCTGGGGATGTCGAGGCCGGATTCCACGATGGTGGTCGAGAGCAGCACGTCGTAGCGCTTGTCGTAGAAGGAGGACATGCGCTCCTCCACCTCCGTCGCGCTCATCTGGCCATGGGCGACGACCGGGCGGATTTCGGGGACTTCGGTGCGCAGATATTCCTCGATCTCCGTCAGGTCGGCGATGCGTGGCACGACGAAGAAACTCTGCCCGCCGCGATAATGTTCGCGCAGCAGCGCTTCGCGGATGACGACGCCATCCCATGGCATGATGTAGGTGCGGACGGCCAGGCGATCGACCGGCGGGGTTTGGATCACCGACAGTTCGCGCAGGCCCGACATGGCCATTTGCAAGGTGCGGGGGATGGGCGTGGCGGTGAGGGTGAGGACGTGGACGTCGGTCTTGAGCGTCTTCAAGCGTTCCTTGTGGGTGACGCCGAACCGCTGTTCTTCATCCACGATGACGAGGCCGAGGCGTTTGAATTCCAGCCCCTTGGCCAGCAGGGCATGGGTGCCGATCACGATATCGACGATGCCGTCGGCAAGGCCAGCCTTGACGCCCTTCGCTTCCTTGTCGGGGACGAGGCGGGAGAGGCGACCGATGTTGACGGGGAAGCCACGGAAGCGTTCCTCGAACTGCATATGATGCTGGCGCGCGAGCAACGTGGTCGGGCAGATCAACACGACCTGCATCCCCGACATCGCCGCGACGAAGGCGGCGCGAAGGGCGACTTCGGTCTTGCCGAAACCTACGTCGCCGCAGACGAGGCGGTCCATGGGTTTGCCAGAGCCTAGATCGTCGATTACGTCGCTGATCGCGCGGTCCTGATCCTCCGTCTCCTGATAGGGGAAGCGATCGACGAATGCGGGGTAGCCCGCGCTGTCGGGTTCGGCGATGGTCGCGGCGCGCAGGGCGCGTTCGGCGGCGGTTTTGAGGAGTTCGCCCGCGATTTCGCGGATACGCTCCTTCATCTTTGCCTTGCGCCGCTGCCACGCTTCGCCGCCCAGCTTGTCGAGGCTGACGCCGTCGCTGTCGGAGCCGTAGCGGGAGAGAACTTCGAGATTTTCGACCGGGACGTAGAGCTTGTCGCCGCCCGCGTAGGAGAGCGCGACGCAATCATGCGCGGTCTTGCTGACCGGGATTTGCGTCAGCCCCTCATAGCGACCGATGCCATGGTCCATATGAACCACCAGATCGCCTGGCGAGAGGGTGGCGAGTTCCTGCAGGAAGGCGTCGGCATTCTTGCGGCGCTTGGCGCGGCGGACGAGGCGATCGCCGAGCATATCCTGTTCGGTCAGCACCGCGACGTCGGGCGCAGCAAAACCATGGTCGAGCGGCAGGACGGTGAGCGTCACGCTGCCGTTCGCGGCGATGCCCAAAGTTTCCTGCCAGTTGTCGGCGGCGGCGAGGCGCTTGATGCCATGGTCAAGCAGCAGGCCGGAGAGGCGTTCGCGCGCGCCGACCGAATAGCTGGCGATGACGACTTTTTTCTTTGCGCGTTGCAGGCTGGCGATATGTTTGCCGACCGCTTCGTAGATGTTGACGTTTTGCGCGCGTTCAGGGGCGAAGTCGCGGGGGCCATCGACGGCGAAGTCGAGGACGGTGGCGCTTTGGGGTTCGTGGAAGGGGGTGATTTCGTGTATCCGTAGCGTCGCGACGGCGGCGGCCCATTCGGATGTTTCGAGATAGAGAGTTTCGGGCTTGAGCGGGCGATAGGCGCCGGGGTCTGACGATTTGGCCTGTATCCGGTTGGCGTGATAGTCGCGGATCGCTTCGAACCGACCGTCGGCTGACCCGGCGACGCCATGATCGCGGATGACCGTGCCATCGCCCAGATGATCGGTCAGGGGGACCAGCTTTTCCTCGAACAGGGGCAGCCAATGTTCCATGCCCGCGAGACGGCGGCCTTCGCTGACCGCCTGATAGAGCGGATCACCGGTGGCGGTCGCGCCGAAGGTTTCGCGGTAGCGCCCACGGAAGCGCTTGATCGTGTCCTCGTCCAGCAAGGCTTCGGAGGCGGGGAGAAGCGTGAAGCCATCTACGCTGCCTGTCGTGCGCTGATCGGTGGGGTCGAAGCGGCGGACGGTTTCGATTTCGTCACCGAAGAAGTCGAGGCGCAGCGGCTGATCTTCGCCGCCGGGGAAGAGATCGACGATGCCGCCGCGAATCGCGAACTCACCGCGATCATGGACGGTGTCGGTGCGGACATAGCCTGCGGCCTGGAGCATCTGCGCCAGCGTTTGGATTGCGATCCGTTCCTTGGGCGCGAGCCGGGCGACGAGTTGGCGGACGCGGAAGGGGGTGAGGGTGCGCTGCGTAATGGCGTTGAGGGTGGTCAGGACAAGCTGCGGTCCTTTGATCGGCGTTTGCAGCGCGTGGAGACCGGCGAGCCGGGCAGAGGCCGCGCGCAGGGATGGGCTTGCTCGGTCGTAGGGCAGGCAATCCCATGCGGGGATTTCGATGATCTCCAGTTCCGGCGCGAAATAGGGGGCGGTGTCGGCCACGGCGCGCATCGCCTGTTCATCCGAGGCCACGAACAACAGGCGGCCCCCGCCCGATCCATAGGCGGCGCGAGCGATGTCGGTCAGCAGCCAGGGCTGGAAGCCGGCCGGTACGCCCGAAAGGGTAAGGGACGTCTTGGCCCGAAGGATGGTCTGGAGATCGGTCATTTGGTGTTCGCTTTGCAAATCCTCCCCTGCAAAGGGGAGGGGGACCACCTAAGTGGTGGAGGGGTGTTGCCGTCTCATGAGAGGGGGACACCCCTCCGTCAGGGCTGCGCCCTGCCACCTCCCCTTGCTGGGGAGGATGATTCAGTTTTCGATCTTTACGAAATCGAGTTTCAGGAATTTGTCCATCATCGGGCCTTTCCATTCGTCCGGCACGGGGATGGTGCCAAGCGCCCAGCCGATGATGTCGGCGTCCTGTTCCTCCATGAAGCGTTCGAACCAGTCGATCTCGTCCGCCGACCATTCCGCGTGATAGCGTTCGAAGAAACCGCCGACGCTGTAATCCGCTTCGCGCGTGCCGCGATGCCAAGCCCGGAATTTGAGGCGGCGCATCAGGGGATCATCGTTCACAATTTGTTCCTTTTGCGGACATGGCAAAATGGCCGATCGGGGATTTGTATGACTGCCCCGGCTAGGTTAGAGCGAGCCAGATAGACATGCGACCCGATATTCTCAATCCGCTCTTTGCCGAAATATCGGCGCTTAAAGGTATTGGCCCTGCGCTGGCCCGTCCGCTGGAGCGGTTGGGACTCGCGCGGGCGATTGACATCGCCTTTCATTTGCCGGTCAGTTGGGTCGATCGCGTGCTGACCGATGAACTGGATATGGCGCATGTGGGGCGGGTGATCGGCATCGTGCTGACGCCGGTCGATTATCGCGCAAGCAGTGGCGGACGCACGCCGTTTCGGGTGCAGGCGGCGGATCGGCACGGCAATGTCGTGTCGCTGACCTATTTCGGGAAGAATAGCGGGTGGCCGCGCAAGATGTTGCCGCTGGGGGAACCGAAGTTCGTTTCGGGCAAGCTGGAGGCCTATGGCGACAGTTTGCAGATGGTGCATCCCGACCATGTCCTGCCGCCTGAGGAGGCTGCCACCATTCCGGCGCGCGAGAGCGTCTATGGATTGTCGGAAGGGCTGACCAACAATCGGATGCGCGATCTGGCGGCGCAGGCACTGGCACGGGCGCCGGACTTGCCGGAATGGATCGAGCCTAGCCTGCTGGCGCAGAAGGGGTGGCCGGGATGGCGCGAGGCGCTGGGGCGGGTGCATGCCGATCCGGCGGATGCGCTGGCGCGGACGCGGCTGGCCTATGACGAGATATTCGCCGGGCAACTGGCGTTGATGCTGGTGCGGCAATCGTCGCGGCGGCGGCGGGGCGTGCCGATCGCAGGCGACGGGCGGTTGCGGGCGATGTTGAAACTGCCCTTTGCCCCCACGGGCGCACAGCGGCGGGCCAGCGCAGAGATAGAGGGGGACATGGCGCAGGCGACGCCGATGCTGCGACTGCTGCAGGGCGATGTCGGGTCGGGCAAGACGCTGGTGGCGCTGATGGCATTGCTCAATACGGTGGAGGCCGGGATGCAGGGGGCGATGCTGGCCCCGACCGAGATATTGGCGCGGCAGCATTATGAGACGTTGCGCAAGATGACGTCGGGCCTGCCGGTGGAAATCGCCATCCTGACGGGGCGGGACAAGGGCAAGGTGCGCGAGGCGACGCTGATGGGGCTGGCCGATGGCAGCATCGACATATTGGTTGGCACCCATGCGATATTTCAGGAAGCGGTGCAGTATAAGCGGCTGGGGCTGGCGGTGATCGACGAGCAGCATCGGTTTGGCGTGGCGCAGCGGATGTTGTTGGCGAACAAGGCGGAGCGATCGCCGCATCTGTTGGTGATGACGGCGACGCCGATCCCCCGCACGCTGACGCTGACCTATTATGGCGAGATGGAGGTGTCGCGGCTGGACGAGATGCCGCCGGGTCGCCAGCCGATTCAGACCATCGTGATGGCCGCCACCCGGCTGGACGAAGTGGTCGATGCGCTGGCCCGCCATGTCGAGGGTGGGGGGCAGGCCTATTGGGTATGCCCGCTGGTCGAGGAGAGCGAGACGAGCGATCAGGCGGCAGCGGAGGCGCGGGCTGAGTCGCTGCGGGAGCGGTTTGGCGCGCGGGTCGGGCTGGTCCACGGACGGATGAAGGGGGTGGAGAAGGACGCGGCGATGGAGGCGTTCGCCGCCAACCGCACGCAGATACTGGTTGCGACGACGGTGATCGAAGTGGGCGTCGATGTGCCCAATAGCAGCCTGATCATCATTGAGGGGGCGGATCGCTTTGGGCTGGCACAGTTGCACCAGTTGCGCGGGCGGGTGGGGCGCGGGGACAAGCCGTCGGTCTGTCTGCTGCTGCGCGGCAATGCGCTGGGCGAGACGTCGCGGGCGCGGCTGGCGTTGATGCGGGAGACCAATGACGGGTTTCGCATTGCGGAGGAAGATTTGAAACTGCGCGGTGCTGGCGAAGTGTTGGGGACGCGGCAGTCGGGCGAGGCGGCGTTGAAGATCGCGACGCCGGAGCATGTCGGGGCGCTGATCGATCCGGCGCGGGACGATGCGCATTTGCTGATCGACCGGGACGGCGGGCTGGACAGCGCAAGGGGGCAGGCGGCGCGGGTGTGCCTGTATCTGTTCGAGCGGGATGCGGCGGTGGGGTTGCTGCGGGGCGGGTAATTTCCAGAGTGAGGACCAAAGGTTTTCGCAGTTGTGGCATTTTGGATTTTATGCTGCACCTGCGAAACAATCGGCGGCTGGCCGCGTTGCTGGGGGATGAAGGACATTAGCCTGACCCATATAACCTCCACGGCGGCGTTCACGATTGCGTCGGCAGTGGTGGTCGCGTTCCTGATCCATTGGGCGTTGTATGTCGTGGCGATGAAGGTCGTCAGTCGGCGAATGGATCCAATATTACTGCCCGCGATATTCCAGCCGACCCGCTGGCTGGTCGTGCTGCTGGCTTTGGGCGCGGGGTTGCAGCCGTTGGAGATGGGGCCACGGGTCGAAGGGCTGTGGTCGATCGGGTCGAAGATGGTCTTTGCGCTGCTGACCGGGTGGCTGCTGCTGCGGTTGATGCGGGCGACGCGGGTGATGATCGAGCGCGGCTCGGACATCAGTGCCGAAGATAATCTGAAGGCGCGTAAACGGCATACGCGAGTCCGCATCCTGTATCGGATCGCACAGAGCATCGTGGCGGTGCTGGTGATCGCGATGATGTTGATGGCGATACCGGGCGTGCGGACGATCGGCGTGACGCTGGCCGCGTCGGCGGGTCTGGTTGGTCTGGCAGTCGGCGCGGCGGCGCAGCCTGCGCTCAAGAATCTGATCGCGGGTATCCAGATGGCCTTTTCCGAGCCGATCCGGCTGGACGATGTGGTGATCGTGGAGGGCGAATGGGGCCGGATAGAGGACATCACGCTGACCTATGTCGTCGTGCGCATATGGGACGATCGGCGGATGGTGGTGCCGGTATCCTATTTTCTGGAAAAGCCGTTCCAGAACTGGACGACCAAGACGTCCGACCTGCTGGGCACGGTGTTCCTCTATGTCGATCCGACCGCCGATGTGCAGCGGATTCGTGAGAGGCTGGTCGAGGTGACGCAGGCCAATAGCCGGTGGGACAAAAGGGTGGTGCTGTTGCAGGTGACGGACCATCGCGCCGACGCGCTGGAACTGCGTTGCCTGTTGTCGGCACGCAATGCCGGGGTCGCGTTCGACCTGCGTTGTGACGTGCGGGAGGCTATGCTGGATTTCCTGCGCACCGAGATGCCCGAAGCATTGGTGCGCAGTCGTCAGCGGATAGAGTCGAAGGACGGATTTACCATGCTGTCTGGCGAGGCGGCATGAGCGCGATCAGTCGGGCGTAGATGTCGGGTTCGACAGGGGTCAGAAATTCCATGCCGACGCGTCCATCTTCGTTCCATCGTATGTCGGCGGGGTAATCGTCCAGCATCGGGAGGGAAACCGTGACATGGTCGCCCGTCGCAAACGCGCCATCGCACCGGCCCATCAGGCCCAGTGGCGATATGTTGATGATGCGAATGGGATGGTCGAAGCCATCGGCAACCATCTGACTGGCCATATCCACCAGATCGCGCTTCGCGCGCCGCAGGTCGATGGCGGGATCGCGCGATTGCACGACGTGATTGAGATGTGCGAGCATCGAGGACATGCGTGGAACCTGCCCTCCAAAAGATAGCGGAGGGGTTAGAAAATATGGTTAAAATAGGCCAAACATGTATTTTGCGTATATTTTCCGACCTAAGTCGTGATGAGACCGTGCTTTTTCGCGCCGAAGCTGAGTTTGTCGCCCACGTTCAACATTATAGCCGGGTCCGTAACGACTTCGCCATTCAGCCGGATCGCGTTTTCGGCCAGTTTGCGGCGGACTTCCTTGTTGGACGTGGCAAAGCCAAGCGCCGTGGTGGCCTGCACGATGTTAAGACCTTCAGCCCCCAGACTGACGGTGGGGAGGTTGGCGTCGGACGCGCCATCCTCGAACGTTCTGCGCGCCGTTTCGGCGGCAGCGGCGGCGGCTTCCGCGCCATGGGCCATGGCGGTGGCGGCATCGGCGAGGCGCTTCTTGGCTTCGTTGATATCGGCGCCGGCCAACTGTTCCAACTGCGCGATCTCTTCGAGCGGCAGGTCGGTGAAGAGGCGCATGAAACGGCCGACGTCGGCGTCCTGCGTGTTGCGCCAGAATTGCCAATAGTCATAGGGCGAGAGCGCGTCGGCATTGAGCCAGACTGCGCCCTTGGCCGTCTTGCCCATCTTGCCGCCGTCCGCCGTGGTGATGAGCGGCGAGGTCAGGCCGAACACCTGCGTACCATCCACACGCCGCGACAGTTCGATGCCGTTGACGATATTGCCCCACTGGTCCGACCCGCCCATCTGGAGCCGGCAGTCGGCACGGCGCGACAGTTCGAGGAAGTCATACGCCTGAAGGATCATGTAGTTGAATTCGAGGAAGGACAGCGACTGTTCACGGTCGAGACGCAGCTTGACCGAATCGAAGCTGAGCATCCGGTTGACCGAGAAATGCTGGCCGATGTCGCGCAGGAAGGGAATATATTCGAGCGCGTCGAGCCAGTCGGCATTGTCGACCATGATCGCATCGGTCGGGCCGTCGCCAAAAGTCAGGAAGCGTTCGAACACCCGTTTGATGCTGGCGACGTTTTCGGCGATCTTTTCGACGGTCAGTAGCGAGCGGGCTTCGTCGCGCAGGGATGGGTCGCCGATCTTGCCGGTGCCGCCGCCCATCAGGACGATGGGTTTATGGCCCGCCTGCTGCATACGCCGCAGCATCATGATCTGCACCAGGGAGCCGACGTGGAGCGAGGGGGCCGTGGGATCGAAGCCGATATAGCCCGGCACCACCTGTTTAGCGGCCATGGCGTCGAGGCCCGCCGCGTCGGTCAGCTGGTGGATATAGCCGCGTGCGTCGAGCAGGCGGAGAAGATCGGACTGATAGTTGCTCATGGCGCGCGCCTGTAGCATTGGCGAAGGCTGGATAAAAGAGGCGGAGTCTTTCACGATGTTGGCAATCGGCCTGATGTCCGGCACGTCGCGCGACGGGATCGACGCGGCTTTGATCGAAACGGATGGCGAGGGCGTGGTGACGCCGGTCGCGTTTCACGCCATGGCCTATGACGATGGGTTTCGGGTGCGGCTGGCGGAAAGCTGTTCGCGGGCGATGGACATGGACGCACCGGGGTTCGAGCCGCTGATCGCGTCGGTCGAGGCGGAACTGACGGCATTGCATGTCGAGGCGGTTGCCGATTTGCTGGGGCGCAGCGGATATGGCGCGCAGGATGTGGGCGTCATAGGTTTTCACGGCCACACCGTTGCGCATCGGCCCGACCGGGGATGGACGTGGCAGATTGGCGATGGGGCGGCGCTGGCCGGGGCGTTCGGGATCACGGTCGTGGGCGATCTGCGGAGCGCGGACGTGGCGGCCGGCGGACAGGGCGCGCCGTTGATGCCGGTTTATCATCGCGCGCTGGCGGCGGAATTGGATAAGCCTGCCGCGATCCTCAATCTTGGCGGGGTGGCCAATGTCACGGCGATCGGGGCGGATGGCGAATTGGTGGCGTTCGACACGGGGATGGCGAGCGGGCTGATCGACAACTGGATGCAGGCGCATGGGGGCGCCACCTATGATGCGGGGGGTGCGACGGCGGCGCTGGGTCGGGTGGACGAGGCGCGGCTGGCGGCGATGATGGCCGATCCGTGGTTCGCCGTGCCGCCGCCCAAGAGCATCGACCGGGAAGCGTTCACGATCGAGGCGGTGCAGGGCCTGAGCGTAGAGGATGGGGCGGCGACGCTGACTGCCTTTTCCGCGCAGGCGATTGCGCGGGGGATCGGGCATCTGGCGGAGCGACCTGCGTGCATCCATGTTGCGGGCGGCGGGCGGCATAATGCGACGTTGATGGCGATGATTGCGGCGCGCACGGGGGTGGAGGTGCGGGCGGTCGATGGGCTGGGGTGGGATGGCGATGCGCTGGAGGCGCAGGGCTTTGCCTATATGGCAGTGCGGCGACTGGCCGGGTTGGCGATCAGTTTTCCGGGGACGACCGGCGTTGCGGAGGCGATGACGGGAGGCGTGGTTTTTCGGCCTTAGGGGCATCTCGATTTCGCTCGAAGCGAACGGTGGAGGGTGATTTAGCGCATTGCCTCATGCTGGCCGAAGCCATCGGGGTTTTCCGGGGGGCGTTGGCGGATCCAGCGGCTGGCGAGCCATTTGGTGCCGGACAGGACGGGCAGGCCGGCATGTTCGCTGGATGGATCGGGGCGGCCGTCGGGCAGGCAGTTGGTAAAGAGGAGGGCGTCGCCCCTGCGTGGCGCCATGGTGATGCGCAGGCGGGTGAAATGCGTCTGGCCACCGGTGAAATCGTCGTTGAGATAGACAAGCAGGGTCAGGTGCCGCTGGTTGGTGAGGCCGGGGACGGCGTCCAGATGCGCGCGATATTGCTGGCCGGGGGCGTAGCGCAGGATCTGGAGCGTTTCGCCCTGCGCGACTGTGGTGCCGCTGGCAGCGGCAAGGCGGCGGTTGATGGCGTGGACGGCGGGCCATTCAGACAGGATCGGGAAGCCCGCCGCGTCGGAATGGCGGACGGGATCGGCGACGAAGCGGCCTTGCCCTTCATGGAAGATGAGGGCGGGGCGCAGGCGGCGTTCCGACAGGGTGGCGAGCAGGTCGCATTCGGCGGGGGTGAGCAGGCCGGGGATGGTCTGGATGAGTGGCTGATCCGCCAGCATTTCAGGGGTGGGAAGGTGGAGCGGGTCGCCCTGCGCATCGATGGCCATTGCCGCGATCAGGGCGCGCTGGCGGGCGGCGATGGGGTCGCGGTCGGACCAGATGTCGAGCATGGCGAGCGATGCGGGCCAGTCGCGGGGGCCACCGATCCCGGCTGCCATCAGGCCGCCGACCATGCGGGCTGCCGCCATATTGCCTGCCTGCGCGGCGGCGAGGAGGCCGGTGCGGGCAGCGGGGAGGTTGCGGGGGAGGAGTTTGCCCTCCACCTGCCAGATGGCGCGCATCGCGAGCGCTTCGCTCTCGCCCTGCGTGCAGGCGGCGTCGATCAGGGCGCGCGCCGCATCGGTTTCGCCGCGCTGGAGCAGCGTCAGCGCTTGGGCCGCCGTGCCGGTCATCAGCGTTTGCGTGTGAGTTCGCGCATGGCCGCGTCGATCCCCTCGATCGTCAGGGGATACATGCGGTCGTTCAGCAACTCGCGGATCATGGCGGTGGACTGGCTATAGCCCCAATGCGCCTCGCTCGCGGGGTTGAGCCAGATGGTCGCGGGATAGGTGTGGGCGACGCGTTGCAGCCAGGTTGCGCCGGATTCATCGTTCATATGTTCGACGCTGCCGCCCGGATGGCTGATTTCATAGGGACTCATCGCGGCGTCGCCGACGAAGATCACTTTATAGTCGTGGCCATATTTGTGGAGGATGTCCCATGTGGGGATGCGTTCGGCAAAGCGGCGGCGGTTATCCTTCCACACGCCCTCGTACAGGCAATTGTGGAAGTAGAAGAATTCCATATTCTTGAATTCCCCGGTCGCAGCCGAGAAGAGTTCTTCGCAGAGCGATATGAACGGGTCCATCGATCCGCCCACGTCCAGAAACAGCAGCAGCTTGACCGCATTGTGGCGTTCGGCGCGCATGCGGATGTCGAGCCAGCCCTGTCGGGCGGTGCCGTGGATAGTTGCGTCGAGATCGAGTTCGTCGGCGGCACCTTCGCGCGCGAAACGGCGCAGGCGGCGCAGGGCGACCTTGATGTTGCGGGTGCCGAGCGCCTTGGTATTGTCGAGATTGGCAAATTCGCGCTTTTCCCAGACCTTGATCGCGCGCTTGTGGCGGCTTTCCCCGCCGATCCGCACGCCTTCAGGGTTATAGCCGCCATGACCGAAGGGGGACGTGCCGCCGGTGCCAATCCACTTGCTGCCGCCCTGATGCTTTTCCTTTTGTTCGGCGATGCGGTCCTTGAGCGTCTGCATGATCGTGTCCCAGTCGCCCAGTGACTTGATCTTCTCCATCTCTTCCGTGCTCAGATATTTTTCCGCGACCAGTTTGAGCCAGTCTTCGGGGATATCCGCGTCAACGCCTTCGCCGTCCAGCACGCCCCTGAACACGCGGGCAAAGACCTGATCGAAGCGGTCGAGCAGCCCTTCGTCCTTCACATAGGTGGCGCGGGCGAGATAATAGAAATCCTCCGGCCGTCGGGCGATGACGTCGCGGTCCAGCGCTTCGAGCAGGAGCAGATGTTCCTTGATGCTGGCGGATATGCCCGCGCTTCGCAGGGCGTCGAGGAAATTGAGCAGCATGGCGACACTATTCGGGCAGCAGAGCGGGCGATGCAAGGCGGGATATTAGTGACGCGAGCGGAATATTAAGTGTTGCGGCGCACAGGTAATCCGTCACTATCGATAGCGGCGATTTTAAGCGGGGCGCAGTTGGAAAACGGGGATTTGCTGGCTGACCTGGGTGAAAGGTCCGGCGACATTGCGTTGCAGTGCAGCGAGACG
The DNA here is from genome assembly GCF_049304695.1 of Sphingobium sp. Taxonomy (GTDB): domain Bacteria; phylum Pseudomonadota; class Alphaproteobacteria; order Sphingomonadales; family Sphingomonadaceae; genus Sphingobium. The sequence goes on along the minus strand of NZ_JBAQOK010000016.1, from coordinate 16,066 downwards.
GCGGGTTATCTGAGCCGGGTAAATCGCCGTATTCAGGCGGACGCGGCGCGATTGTCCGAATTGCAGACGAATATGGACATGCTGTCCGCCAGTCAGGAGGAAAGCGTCGCCGCCGCGCAGGAATTGAGCCTGACGGCGAGCCGCGCCGGGCGGATCATTGCCGATGGTAACGACGTCGTCACGCTGTCGCTGGGCGAGGTGGCGGGGCTGGTCGATCATGTCACGGGGCTGGAGGACCGGCTGCGGCAATTTCTGTCAGTGATCGGGGCGGTCGGGGATATTTCGGAGCAATTGGGCGCGATCGCGCGGCAGACGCGGCTGTTGGGCGTTAATGCCGCGATCGAGGCGGCGCGCGGGGGCGCGGCGACGATGGGCTTTGCAGTGGTGGCCGATGAGATACGGCGACTGGCGGGGCAGGCGGGGGAGTCCGCCGCTTCGGTGGGCGACAAGCTGGGCGTGCTCGACCGGGAAGCGCGGCGGTTGATCGACGGGGTGGAGGCGAGCATCGTGCGCGGGCGGGATGCGGGCGGGCATATCGACCGGCTGCGCATGACGATGGCCGAGATCGCATCGCTTGTGACGCAATTTGGCGAGCGGTCGAGCGCGATCATGACCTGCACCGATGCGGCCCATGCAGATGTGAGCGCCCTGCGGCAGGGGCTGACCGAGTTCAGCCAGTCGGCGAGCGAAAGCGCGGGGCGGGTGGATGCGGCGCGCGGGCAGTTGGAGGGGCTGGAAGGCATGGCCAACGACATGCTCAACCGGGCTGCGCATGGGCCGCAGCGGACGCGCAACAGCCGCTACATCGCGCTGGCCGAGGATGGGGCTGAAGAGGTGAGCGCGCGGATCGAGCAGGCCGTCAAGGTCGGGGAACTGGGGTTGGCAGACCTGTTCGACACGGATTATCGTCAGATCGAGGGGTCCGATCCACCGCAATTTCGTACGGCTATGACGGGCTTTGCAGACGCGGTGCTGCGCCCTATGCTCGACCGGCATACCGGGCAGGATAGTGCGATCGTGGGATGTTGCCTGATCGACATGCAGGGTTGGTTGCCCACGCATATCAGCGCGCGTAGCCAGCCGCAGCGGCCGGGTGCGCGCGATTGGAATATGCAGCATGCGCGCAATGGACAAATCTTCATGGACAAGCAGACCCGTCGGGCGCTGGACGAGGATGGCGATTTCTTTCTGTTCACATACCGACAGGATCTGGGCGAGGGACGCTATCGGGCATTGCGCAGCGTGTTCGTGCCGCTGATGTTCGGGGGCAAGCGATGGGGTTTATATGAGGTGGGGTATCTGATTTGATCCGTTGACGCGGGAGGCTGCAAATTATGGTCGGGACCGCGCATCCAAAAACTGGTTGGCGCATTTTACCTTGCGATATTGCAGCGCAACAGGGAGCGCCCTTTCCATGGATACAGATTCTGGGGATCAAGAGTCCGGCAAGTCCGTCAGCGATCGGGCCTATGCGATCTGGGTGGAGGAAGGCCGTCCCCATGGGCGCGATGCCGATCATTGGGCGCGCGCCGAACAGGAGTTGGCGCAGGGGGAAGGCGAGCTTGCTGCCGATGAGGTGCCGGTGCGCAAAGTGCGTGCGCCGCGCAAGGCCAAGCCGAAAGCCTGACACTATTCCCCTTCCTTCCTCTGATCTGAAAGGCCGCTCTTGAGCCTTCTTCCCGACCGCCTTGAGGGCGGCACTCCCTATCCGCTCGGCGCGTCATTCGACGGGCTGGGCGTTAATTTTGCCGTGTTTTCCGCCAATGCCGAAAAGATCGAACTGTGTCTGTTCGATCCGGCGGGCAAGCGGGAGGTGGCGCGGTTTGTGCTGCCCGAATGTACCGACGAGGTGTGGCACGGCTATCTGCCCAATGCGCGGCCCGGCCTGTTGTACGGCTATCGCGCCTATGGCCTCTATGCGCCCGAACAGGGGCATCGGTTCAATCCCAACAAACTGCTGCTGGACCCCTATGCCCGCAAATTGTCGGGGCCGGTCAAATGGACTGATGCGCTGCATGGCTATCCGGTCAGGGGGCGGCGCGCGGACTTGGGCTTCGACAAGCGCGACAGTGCGCCTGCGATGCCCAAGGGGATCGTGACGCACGACATATTCGATTGGTCGCGCGATGTGCGGCCCAATACGCCCTGGTCGGAAACGGTGATTTACGAAGCCCATGCCAGGGGGTTGACCAAGTTGATGGCAGAGGTGCCACCGCAGGAGCGGGGCACATTTGCGGGGCTGGCCCATCCCAAGGTGATTGCGCATTTGAAGCGACTGGGCGTCACGGCGCTGGAACTGATGCCGATCCATGCATTCGTGCAGGACCGGTTCTTGCAGGAAAAGGGCCTGCGCAACTACTGGGGCTATAACAGCCTGAATTTCTTTACGCCCGAACCCAGCTATTTCGCCGGGGACACGCAGGATGAATTGCGGGTCGCGGTGCGCAGGCTGCATGCGGCGGGGATCGAGGTGATCCTGGACGTTGTGTATAATCATAGCTGCGAAGGCAGCGAATTGGGGCCGACCCTGTGCTGGCGCGGGCTGGACAATGCGACCTATTATAATCTGGTGCCGGACAATCCGCGCCATTGCATGAACGATACCGGCACCGGCAACGGGTTCAACCTGAACCATGCGCGGGTGATCCAGATGGTGGCGGATTCGCTGCGTTACTGGACGACGTCGTTCGGGATCGACGGGTTTCGTTTCGACCTGGGCCTGACGCTGGGGCGGACGGAGCATGGGTTCGATCCCAATGCAGGCTTTTTCGATGTGCTGCGCCAGGACCCGGTGCTGGGCCGGGTGAAGCTGATCACCGAGCCGTGGGACGTGGGTTGGGGCGGGTATCAGCTTGGCAATTTTCCGCCCGGCTTTGCCGAATGGAACGACAAATATCGCGATACGGTGCGGCGGACATGGCGCGGCGATGCGGGGCAGCGCGCGGATCTGGCGGCACGGCTGGCGGGTTCGGGCGATCTGTTCGACCGGCGTGCGCGGCGACCATGGGCGAGCGTCAATTTCCTGACCAGCCATGACGGCTATACGCTGGCCGATCTGGCAGCTTATGAGGAGCGGCATAACGAAGCCAATGGCGAGGATAATCGCGATGGGCATGACAATAATCTGTCGCGTAACTGGGGCGTCGAAGGCGATACCGATGACGCAGGCGTGCTGGAAACGCGCGGCCGGGTGGTGCGGGCGATGTTGACGACGCTGATGAGTTCGCTGGGCACGCCGATGCTGGTGGCGGGAGACGAGTTCGGGCGGACGCAGGGCGGCAACAACAATGCCTATTGTCAGGACAATGCGATCAGCTGGATCGACTGGTCGTTGCTGGAGACGGAGGCGGGAACGGCGCTGACGGACTTTGTGGCGCGGCTGATCGCTTTGCGCCGGACCTATGCGGTGCTGCGCGCGCCGACATTTCTTTATGGGCAGGATTCGCCCGGCCATGGCGTGAACGACATCGAATGGTGGGATGAGCGTGGCGAACCGTTATCTGCGGAGGATTGGGAAAATCCGGAAGGACGTGCGCTGTCGATGCGGCGCGCCGTTCGGCGAGAGGATGGGGCGGTGGAAGCGATCAACCTGTTGATGAATGCAGGCGATGAGGCGATCCACTTTATACTGCCGGGAGTGGTGGTCGAGCGCGTGCTGTTGATAGACAGTGCGCGCCCCGATGCGGAGGAAGAAGCGATTGGCGACGATTATCTGCTTGCGCCGCACAGTGCCGCGCTGATCCGGTCGGTTATCGACGTTTCGCAATGACGCAGGGGGCGTGGGGACCATCGCGGCTGGGTTTGGGTGAGACGCTGTTTCGGCTGTGGGCGCCGGGTCAGAATGCGGTGGAAGTGGAGATTGGCGGCGCGACGGGGAGCGCGCGTCATGCGATGGCGCGCCATGCCGATGGGTGGTGCGAGGCCGTTGTCGATGCGCCGCCGGGGACGCGCTATTGTTTCGTGCTGGGCGATGGTGTGCGGGTGCCTGATCCAGCTTCGCGGCTGCAATGGGGCGGCGTGCATGGGTGGAGCGTCGTGCCGGGGCAGGACGATCATGTCTGGGCCAGCGACGCGTGGCGCGGGCGGCCATGGAGTGATGCCGTCATTCAGGAAGTGCATGTCGGCGTGGCGGGCGGGTTCGCGGCGTTGGGGCGGGATCTGCCGCGTCTGGCCGCATTGGGAATTACCGCGATCGAACTGATGCCGATCGGGGCGTTCGGCGGATTGCGTAACTGGGGCTATGACGGGGTGCTGCCCTTTGCCCCGGCGGAAATTTACGGGTCGCCGCAGGAATTGAAGGCGATGATCGATACGGCGCATGGGCTGGGCCTGATGGTGCTGTTGGACGTGGTGTATAATCATTTCGGGCCTGACGGTAATTATCTGGGGGCTTATGCGCCGGGCTTTTTCCATGCCGATGTCGATACGCCGTGGGGCGGGGCGGTGGCGGTGGAGGAGGCTGCTGTGGCGGCCTATTTCACTGAAAATGCGCTGATGTGGCTGAATGAGTATCGGTTCGACGGGCTGCGGCTGGATGCGGTGCATGCGATCGGCAATCCGGCGTTTCTGCGCAGGCTGTCGGGCGCGATCCGGGCGGGGACGGGAGCGGAGCGGCATGTTCACCTGATCCTGGAGAATGAGGAAAACGACGCAGCGCTGCTGGGTGCGGGCCTATATGATGCGCAGTGGAACGATGATTTTCACAACGTCATGCATGTGCTGCTGACGGGGGAGACGAGCGCCTATTATGCCGACTTTGCCGATCAGCCCACGCAGCGGCTGGCGCGCTGTTTGAGCGAAGGCTTCATCTATCAGGGTGAGGCGTCGGTGCATCAGGATGGCAAGCGGCGCGGGAGCGCGAGCGGGCATCTGGCTCCGTTTCGGTTCGTCGGCTTTCTTCAGAATCACGACCAGATCGGCAATCGGGCGATGGGCGAGCGGTTGACCGTGCTGACCGATGTGGGACGATTGCGGGCGGCGACGGCTTTGCTGCTGCTGTGCCCGCACGTGCCGCTGTTGTTCATGGGGGATGAGTTTGGCGCGCGGTCGCCGTTTCTGTTCTTCACGGATTTTCATGATGAACTGGCCGACGCGGTACGCGAAGGACGGCGGCGGGAATTTGCGAAGTTCGAGGGTTTCAGCGACCCGGCGGCGCGGGCGCGGATTCCTGATCCCAATGATGAGAGGACTTTCGTTGCGTCGCGGCCAGAACGGCCCGATGATGCAGGGGATTGGGAAGCATTATATGGGATGTTGCTTGGCCTGCGGGCGCGGTTGATAGCGCCCCGGTTGATAGGGGCGCGGGCTTTGGGTGCTCAGGTGCTGGGCGATCGCGCGGTGCGGGCGTCATGGCGATTGGGGGATGGTGCTGTGTGGAGCGTGGCGATCAATCTGGGTGATGAGCCGGTGTCCTTTAAGGGGGCAGGCGTACTGGTTCATGCAGAAGGTGAGGCAGGGGCGCGGGGCAGCTTTGCGGCTTGGTGCATGGAGGTGTGAGCGCACTGCATCGCCTAGCCGTCGCAGCGGGCCTGATACGGGAATGGACCGATGCGGCGGGGCGTGCGCAGGTGGTCGAGGATAGGGCGCTGGCCGCGATATTGGGCGCGCTGGGCCATGATGCGGGCAGCGAGCGGGAGATTGCGAACAGTCTGGATGCGATGGCTGCGCGCAAGGTTGCGCCGCCGGTGATGATGACCGGGGATGTGGGGGTGCCCGTTCAGCTTCCGGCGATGTTTGCCACGGCCGGATATGCGGACATCGTGCTGGATAGCGGCGGGCATGTTCGCGTGCCGGTGCGTGAAGGATATCTGCCGCCGATAGATGAGATTGGCTATCATCGGATCGTGATGGACGGGCATGGGATGCAGTTGGCGATCGCGCCAGAGCGTTGTGTGCAACTGGCAGGAGATCGTTCGTGGGGTGTGTCGGTGCAGATTCCGGCGCTGCGTGGCACGGCGCCGACAGCCTATGGTGATTTTGGCGATGTGGGGAGGGCCGCCTGCGCTTTGGCGCGGCGGGGGGCGGATGCTCTGGCGATCAGTCCGGTGCATGCGCTTTATCCGGGCGATGGCGGGCGCTACAGCCCCTATGCGCCGTCCAGCCGCAGGTTCCTGAACGGCGCGCTGGCCGATCCGGTGGCGGTGGGTTTGCCTGCCTTGCCTGCTGCGGCTGACCCGGCGTTGATCGATTGGACAAGCGCGGTGCCTGCGCGGTTGGCGGGGCTGCGGGCGTTGTTCGATGAGCTGGATGACGATCTGAGCGCGCAGATGGCGGCTTGGGCACTGAAGCAAGGTGCGGGGTTGCGGCACCATGCGCTGTTTGACGCGCTGTATCGTCATTTCGATGGGCGCGGGTTTCGGGAATGGCCGGTCGCTTTTCACGACGCGAATGGCGGGGTGGCGCAGGATTTTGCCATTCGCCATGCGCAAGAGGTCGATTTTGCGATTTTCGTCCAGTGGATCGCCGACCGGGGGCTGGCGCGGGCGCAGGCAGATGCGCAGGCTGCGGGGATGGCGATCGGCCTGATCGCCGACCTGGCGGTCGGGGTCGATGCGGGGGGCAGCGATGCCTGGGCCAATGGCGATGCGCTGCTTGATGGATTGTCGATAGGTGCGCCGCCTGATCCGCTGGGCCCGACTGGACAGAATTGGGGGCTGACCAGCTTTTCGCCCGATGGGTTGGCACGGCATGGCTTTGCGCCTTTCATCGCCATGTTGCGCGCGGGGTTGCGGCATGCGGGGGCTTTGCGGATCGATCATGGATTCGGGCTGGCGCGGTTGTGGGTGATACCGGAGGGGGCGAGCGCGGCAGATGGGGCTTATCTGACCTATCCCTTTGCCGATCTGTTGCGGATCGTCGCGCTGGAATCGCATCGGGCTGGCGCGGCGATCATTGGCGAGGATCTGGGGACCGTGCCGGACGGCTTTCGGGCGGCGACCGATGCGAAGGGCGTTTATGGCATGCGCGTCCTATGGTTCGAACGTGATGGGAAGGGCGGCTTTGTCGATGCGGCACATTATCCGGCGGCCAGCGTCGCGATGACGGGCACGCATGATACGGCGACGGTAGCTGGCTGGTGGCGCGGGCGGGATATGGAATGGGATCGGGCGCTGGCACGGGGCGCGGCGGAGGAGGGCGCACGGGCGGAAGATCGCGCAGCATTGTGGCGGGCGATCGGTCCGGCAGGCGTTGCGCAGCCTGCCGCCGATAACCCTGCCCCGGTCGTTGACGCCGCTGTGCGTCATGTGGCGTCGACGCGGGCGGCGCTGGCGATTTTGCCGCTGGAGGATATTGCTACTTTGGACGAACAGCCCAATTTGCCCGGCACGATCGACGAGCATCCCAACTGGCGGCGGCGGATGCCTGCGCAGATGGATGTCATGCTGGACGATCCAGCGACGGCGGCGCGGATCGCCCTGTTGAACGCGGCGCGCGCCGCATGACCGTGCGGGCCACCTATCGGCTGCAATTCCATGCCGGTTTCACCTTTGCCGATGCGATCTCCATCATCCCCTATCTCGCGGACATAGGGATCAGCCATGTTTATGCGTCGCCGATTACGCGGGCGCGTAAAGGTTCGACGCATGGATATGATGTGGTCGATCCGACCGTCATCAATCCCGAACTGGGTGGGGCGGCGGGTTTCGAGGCGTTTGCCAGTGCAGCGCGGGCGAAGGGCATCGGGATCATCATCGACATCGTGCCTAATCATATGGGCGTGGCGGGTGGCGAAAATGCGTGGTGGAACGATGTCCTGCGACTGGGCCAGGACAGCGGCTATGCGCGTTTTTTCGATATCGACTGGAGCGGGCCGCTGGTGCTGCCAATCCTGGGAGCAACGTTGGAAGAAGTGATTGCCGCCGGCGATTTGCGGGTGGAGCGGGAGGAGGAAGTTTCTGTCCTGCGGCTTTATGGGGAACAGTCGCTGCCTTTGCGGCCGGGGTCGGATAGTGGGGCGTCGTTGCGCGATCTGGCGGAGGCGCAGCATTATCGGTTGGTCCATTGGCGGATGGCAAATGATTGCCTGAACTGGCGGCGCTTTTTCTCGATCAACGATCTGGCCGGGCTGCGGATGGAAGACCCGCATGTCTATGCCGCGACGCACAAGCTCTATTTCGACCTGTTTCGCGAAGGGTGGATCGATGGCGTGCGGATCGACCATGTCGATGGGCTGACCGATCCGACAGGCTATTGCCGTCAGTTGCGCAGCGACATGGATGCGATACGGGGCGGGGCGGATCGAGCCTATATCGTGGTCGAGAAGATATTGGCAGCGGATGAGGCGCTGTCGGCTGACTGGGGCGTCGATGGGACGACTGGCTATGATGCGATGCGCGACCTGACCGCGTTGATGCATGATGGCGACGGGCTGGCGAAGCTGGATGCGCTGTGGCGTGAGGTCGCGCCGGACGCGCCGACGCTGGATGCGGCTGCATTGCTGGCGCGGCAGGATATGCTCGGCTGGCAGTTCGATGGGCAGCTATCGGCGTGCGTGGCGTCGGCGATGGCGGCGATTCGTTCGGCGTGCCAAGAAGAGGCGGCGCTGGGCGCGATCACGCCTGCGATGATGCGGCGCGCGATGGAGCGGTTGCTGTGGGTGTTTCCGGTTTATCGGACCTATGGGACGGGCGGGCATGCGCCCGATGCCGACGGTGCGATCCGGGAGCGGGTCTGGCGTGATGTGCAGCGCCGCCTGCCGCCCGGCGAGGGAGCGGTGGCCCGTATCATGCTGGACTGGCTGGCTGGCGATGGGCCGGGAGTGCGCGAGTTAATTGCCGATGTGGCGCGGCGGTTCCAGCAATTGTCTGCGCCGATCGCGGCCAAGGCGGTGGAAGATACGCTTTTTTATCGTCATGCGCCGCTGCTGTCGGCCAATGATGTCGGCTCCGCCCCCGAGCAGCCTGCGATAGATGCAGCGACCTTTCATCGGCGGGTGCTGGAGCGGCAGCGTCATTTCCCGCAAGCGATGATCGCGACCGCGACGCATGACCATAAGCGCGGGGAAGATGCGCGGGCACGTATTGCGGTGCTGACCGAAATACCGGAATATTGGGCGGAGCGATGGGTTGCGTGGGATGGCATGATCGATGCGCTGGGATCGACCGTGCATCGGGCGGATCGATACCAGATCATGCAGGGGCTGGTGGGGGCGTGGCCCGATCCCGATACGCCTGATCTGGGCGACTTGGCGGATCGAATGGATCAGTGGGTCGTCAAGATGTTGCGTGAAGGGCGGTTGCGGTCGTCATGGGAGCAGCCCGACGAGGCATATGAGATGGCTTGCACGGCGATGCTGCGCGGATTGCTGAATATGCCGGTATTCCTGACAGACTTTGCTGGCTTCATCGCGGCGATTGCGCCTGCCGCGCGGGCCAATATGCTGGTGCAGACGGTGTTGAAATATATGATGCCGGGTGTGCCGGACCTGTATCAGGGAACGGAGTTTCCCGATTTCAGTCTGGTCGATCCTGATAATCGGCGTCCTGTCGATTTTCGGGCGCGGATCGCGACGCTGGCTGGCGAGAATGATAGGTTTACGGGAGCGAAGAAACTGCACCTTATTGCGCGGTTGTTGGATATGCGCCGTCGCCATCCGGCGCTTTTTGCGGAAGGGACATATCAGCCGGTCGCCATAAGCGGCCCGCGAGCGGACCATGCCATGGCGTTTCTGCGCGTACATGGCGATGTGCGATTATTATGCGCGGTTCAGTTGCAAGTCGCGCCGCCATTGATCGCCGGGGGATCAATGGTGCCGGATCGCGAATGGTGGGGGGGTAGCGTCGCGATGGCAGGATCGCCCGTAGCGCTGGCCGATCTGTTCGAGACGGACCCGGTCCATGTGGGCGAGATGTAGGCAATCAACGGCGCGCTTCGAAAATCGATATGCGGCGGGGCTGTTTCAATTCTACTTTGGATACCAGTTCCCGTTCCAGCATGGTCGTCATCCAAGCGCGGTGCTTTGCCAGATAGTCGGCAAAGCCTTCTGCGCGGGCGGGGTCGAAGGTTGGCACCTGCCAGTCCAGGACTGGTTCGACATAAGGGACGAATGGCTGACCAGCGCCGTCAGCAGGCGGATCGATATGGCGGCCCAGATAGCGGTTGTCGTCGAAGCGTATCGCCTCCACCGGCGCGAAGCCTGGCGTAATCAGATAGTCGGGGCCGTTGCGCCCGGACTCGCTTCCGTAGCGCGCCGTTCCTGCGACCTTGTAGATATTGTCGCGAACGCGCACGTCGCGCGCCCATCCGTCCCACTGGGTGGCGGCGATCATCTGAACGTCCATTCCTTTGCCGACGTGAATGACGTTCTTTTCGATCAGGACGTCGGACGCGTTGCCCGATAGCTGGAAGATCCGGCTGGCGTCGTTGCGGCTGACGTTGAAGCGGGCGACGGTGCCGCGATTGCCCAGATTATCCGTGTCGTTGCGGCGGGGTGAACAGACGAGCAGGAAGCCGCCGGCATTATCGTGGCTGTAATTGTAGAGCAGAGTGGTGCGGCGCGAATTGAAGTCGGAATCGAAGCCTTGCCCGTCGTATCGCGTGCGGGTGTAAGCGGATTCGTTCAGTTGGATCAGGCTGTTGTCTGTGCTCCATTGCCAGATGCCCGCATTATAACCCGGCGCGCGGCTGCCCGCATAGCGCACGATATTATGTTCGATCAGCGCGCCGTCGGTGCCGCGCGGGACGATTCCGTCGCCGCCGACGTCCTCGACATAGTTATCGCGGATGACGACGTCGTCGCTGGGGAACCAGTTGGCGGCAGTGATCCGGTCGCTGATCCCGGCAATGCCGGAACGGTCGACGCGCCAGATGATGTTGCGTTCGATGCGGATGTCATGGAAGCGGGTCGCCAGCTTTTGCCCGGTAGCGCTGAACACGATGCCGCCATTATCCTTGCGATCGTTGGTGCCGCGCACGTCATGCACATACATGTCGGAGATGCGGATGCCGCGCGTCACGCCCCTGTCCAGCGCCGACACAAGGACGCCGAAACGCTGGGCCGGGGTGGGCGCGCTATTGGTCACTTCCAGCCCGCTGACGGTGACATATTCAGCATTCATGATCGCTACGGCGTGCGGCGACACACCCCCTGCATCGATGCGCGGGCGGGGGCCGGTGCCTGTTGCGCCGACGAATATGGGGGCATTGGCCTTGCCCGATCGAGTGATGGTGAGCGGTTCCCTCCACACCGATCCGGTCGCCAGCAAGACCTGATCACCGGGTTGAAGCGGGACATTCTTGATGCGTGAGAGCGATCTCCACGCCTGCGTCGGGGCAGTGCCGGTAAAGGCGTCCTGCCCGGTCTGGGCATTGATATAATAGGTGGTCGCGTGGGATGACGCGGCAAATCCGGTAGCGGCAAAGCAGGAGACGACGAGAGTAAGGCCCGGATATTTCGACAAAATTCATAATCTCCCACGTGGCATTGCAGCTCGCCGATTTAACGCGCGTGGCCGAATGCGGCGTGAAATACGCGACTTGTTCGTCAGGGGAAGGGGTATTTTAGATGGAAGGTGGGCGGGGAGTTCTGCTCGATAACAATTGGCATCTCCTTTTGCCAAAGTGACCCCGCTCTGATCGACCATCTCGTAGGGCTAAGGAACGCGTTCATCGCGGACGGTGGCAGCGCGACGTTTCATCCGAAGATCTACTATTCCAATCAGGTGATGATGCCGAGGCGGTCGTTGGAAGCTCCAATTTCACCGCAGGGGGGCTGGGGAAGAACTGGGAAGCAGCCTTGGCGTTTTCGCCATCGACGCTCGATTTGGGGAATTATTGGGAGCGAATCGTGGAGCCGATCCGGGCCTCCGCGTGGTACAATTCTAATCGACCCTCAGGGGAGGAGGCAGAGATTTGGGACGGGCGTGTCGCAATGCTAGACGCGATTTATTACGACCCTGACTGATAGCACGCTGCAGATGCTACCCAGTCGATGTGAAGTGGAAAAGGCTGGTGCCTCGCGCCGGATCACCGCCGCGCTCTTGCCTCTAAGTCATTGAAAAATGGTGGACGCACTTGGGCTCGAACCAAGGACCCGCTGATTAAGAGGTTTGGAATCACGTCCTTGCGCTAGATTGGCCTAGCTTGTTCTAGCAGCTGTAAACCTTGATATTACGCTGTTTTCGCCCTTGCTTTTTTGTGGTTCCTTGTCGTAGCTGTAAGTTCCTTGCTAGAAATACGCTAGAATCTAGCAGCCAAGGAGCAGCATGGCCAAGATTACGAAGACCTTCGTTGATAAGGTTGCACCGCCCGCCGAGGGCTATGCGGTCCATTGGGATGACAGCGTGAAGGGCTACGGCCTCCGCGTCTCCAAAGAGGGCAAGCGAGTGTTCATCGTCATGGGGCGGGTGCTGGGCAAGTCGATCCAGTTTACCCTCGGTCCCTATGGCACGCTCACCGAGGACGCCGCGCGCAAGCGAGCGCAGAAGGTATTGCAGGACATGCGCGAGGGGATCGACCCGCGCGCTGTGGTCAAGGCAGACGCGGCCATGAAGGTCAGCCTGCAAGACGTGCTTGAGGCGTATGTTGGTCGCCCCGGCAAGATGAAGGCCAGCACCGCCGCTGAGTATCGCCGCCATGTCGAGAAGACCTTCGCCAAGTGGGCACCGCTGCCCATTGCGAGCATCACACGTGACATGGTGAAGGAGCGCCATGCTGCGCTGGTGAAGGGCGGTCTTGAGGGCAAGAAGGCTGCGCCCGCGAGCGCCAACGCCGCCTTCGTCACGCTCCGTATCCTGATCCGCTTCGCTACCGACGAATACCGGCAGGCAGACGGCACCCCGCTCATTCGAGACAACCCCGTCGATGCGCTCAAGCACCATTGGGCCAAGCTAGGCACCCGCACCGAGCGATACATCGACAAGCGCAAGATCGGCGAAGTTTGGAATAAGCTCAATGAGATGCGCGGAACGGTGCAGGGCTATGAGGCTCTGGCGTCCGTGGACCTTACGATCTTCGGTCTGCTGACCGGCGCTCGCCGGGACGAGATGGCGACCCTAACTTGGGATCGCGTGAACATTGATGACCACGACCCGTCAAACTGCTGGTGGCATCTGGACGACCGCAAGCGTGGTGATCCGATTTGGCTTCCCCTGTCGTCGCAGGCCGTCGCGCTGCTCAAGTCGCGTCCCCGCCTCAAGCTGGCGGACGGCACGGAGAGCAAATGGGTCTTCCCGAGCTGGGGAAAGACAGGCCGGATTCAGGACGCGCGCGCTCCAATGGAAGCGATCAGCGAGATCGCGGGGAAGCACCTTTCACTCCACGATCTGCGCAGGTCGTTCACGAACTACGCCATGCGGGAATGCCTGATTGAGAAGTTCCGCACTGATCTGCTGACTGGCCACAAGCCTGCGTCCGACGACGTTACCTCGCGTTCCTACCTCGACCTGGCGCGCCTCGATTGGCTCACGCCCGAGGTGCAGAAGGTCGGTGACTGGATCGAGCAGCAGGCAGCTATCGCTGCCAGCAAGAACGTGGTGCCGCTGCGCGCCGCAGGGTGATGCACGCGGCGGGCCGCGCAGCCTCGCGCACAGCGGTGAGGCCGGGGGCGCTGCCGGGTTAGGGGCGGCGGGGTGGCGATCGGGGCTGTAGCCGGCCTGTAGCCGAGAGGCTGTCCCGGTCGGTCAAATCGCACTTTTCGGAGCAAATCGGTCGAGGCGGGCGAATGCGAGATCGCCCCTCCCTCTGTTTCGAGAAAGAAAAATTTAGCATCGCCTTCCTGCGCGAATCGGATTATCACGACCGCGCACATCGTAGCTTTCGACCGCGCCTAGCCCGGTCGTCCGTGCGAAGCGGGAATGCTAATCCGCCTCGCGCATATCTCGCTCACAGCGATTGATGTGTCACCAGCACATTTGTTGGAGACATGGTAATGCTAGGCGATATTATCGTTCATACCGAGATGTTCGAAATACACGATTTAGAGTCGATCTTCCAGTCTGTCCTCGCAGAACTGGGAGATGGTCAGCCCCGTGATAAAGTTGACCCCGCGTCCATTTCGCAGGTCCTGAATGTTGTATCGCAAAATATGATTCATGCTGCGACATTCTCTGCGGAGAAATACTTGAAGGGGGCAGCAGAAGCTCCCCCTTGGGCATAAATTTTATCAAATACTGGCGTAGTTATTTAATGTATAGCTACGTTACTGGCCCGCTTCTATCCCTGATAGGGCGGGTCAGTCCCGTCGCTTAGCTGGGATTCGCTCGCACCATATCGCGGGAGTCCCCTGCATGTCAGAAATGTCCTTCGACCAGCTTTGCGAGCTGTTCGCCTACACCCCGAAGCGCCGCCCCCTGTCGGGCGATGAGGTTGCCGAGATACTCGGTGTCCACCCGAACACCATGAACCAATACCGCTTCCGTGGCGAAGGACCGCGCTATTTCAGCCCGCCTGGAACGCGCCGCTGCTGGTATGCGGAACTCGACGTGCTGCGCTGGCTCGCGTCCGGCGCGCGTCAGAGCACTAGCGAGCAGGCGGCAGCCTGAACCCATGACCCCCATCACGAATAGGCGGCAGGGAGCCACCCCCGCCGCCCGGAGTATCGATGTGAACAGCAGCAATTTACGAAACCCCGCTGAGGGTCCGCAATCCCCGAATGTTTTCCTGCAAAAATCAGCGCCGCTTGCAAAAAAGCCGGATGCGATGGGCAATGCTGACAGATTGACTAGTAGCCCGACCGGCGGGAGGTCTCGTCATGGTTGATCTAACCGACGCTTGGAAGCCCCCTGTGGATGCCAACGGGCATATTGATTGGGGCAAGGTCGATCCGACACTTCCGCCGCGTGATTCTGAACTTGGTTTCCATCTCAACTGGAAAGAGAAGGTGGAGTTTGAACAGCACCGCGCCAAACTGATGGAGCAACACGCGCGTGTTGAAGAGACGAAGACAAAGCGTGAGCGAATGCGGCGCGGTCTTCCACCGGACGCATCGGACGCTCCGCGCGAGCTTATGTTTCGGTCGCTGGGTGGGGTGCAGATGCACGCCATTGAATGGCTTTGGACCGGGTGGATTCCGAAGGGATATATCACGCTGCTGGCGGGCGAGACGGGTGCAGGCAAGTCCACCGTATTCGCTGACGTGACGGCGCGTATAACCACAGGTGCGCCGTGGCCCGGTGAATATGACTGTCCCAACGCATGGCGGACGCCGGAGCGGGTGCTGTGGCTGGGCAGTGAGGACAGCATTGAGGAAATGACGGTCCCGAGGCTCACCGCGTGCGGTGCCAACCTTGCGAACGTGGTGGAGATTCAGGGCGTCATGCAGGACGGCAAGCGCAACACGTTCTCCATGCAGGACGACCTTGAGGCGGTGAGCAAGGGGCTGGCGGAAGCGCGTGCGATGGGCGCACCTTTCGCCATGCTCGTCATTGACCCCGTGACCAGTTACCTGCCGGGGCAGAAGCTGCGCAAGGTTGACCTCAACGACGCCGGGCAACTCCGCACGGTGTTGGAGCCGTGGCTGATCCTTGCCCAGACGCACAACATCGCCATTGTCTGCGTGACGCACTTCGCGAAGGATACGACGCGCTCGATGCTCCACCGTGTCCTCGGTTCAGCCGCATTCGCTCAGACGTGCCGCAGCCTGTGCGCCGTGATTGAGCAGCCCCGGCAGGAGGACGAGGAACCAGACCCGCACGCCAAGGTCTTTATGCAGGTTAAGGTGAACCTGCCTGAGCATCCGGGCGGGGCGTGGAAGTTTCGCACCGAGCGCGTCGAGGTTGGCGTTGACCACAGAAACGGCAAGCCAATCTACGCCACCAAACCGGCATGGGACGAACTGGACGCCGGGCTGACCCCGAACAGCACGGTCGGAAAATCACGCGGACCAAAGAGCCAATATGAAGGCGTCTTCGCGATGTGGTTTCAGGCGTTCTACCTGATCTATCCTAACCACGAGTGGCTGCCCGTCACCACAGTCAAACAGGTCGCGTTGCAGGAGAAGATTGGACTTGTAACGGTTGTATAATCGCATCCCTCCAGTCAAGCGTGGCTAGCATGGGAAGGCTGATCGCGTCGGGCAGTGCGTCGACACGTTAATCAACCTTGTGCTTGTTTTTCTCAATGCGGCGTG
>NZ_JBAQOK010000015.1:0-2637 GCF_049304695.1 Sphingobium sp. | reverse complement strand
TCAGCAAGGGGCTTCGCTTTGTCACGGGCAATGCCGAACTGCCCGGACATATTGAACGGCTGCGGCAGGATGCCGATCTGATTGTGGTCCTGTCCCACCTCGGTTTTCCGCAGGATGTGCAACTGGCCAAGGACGTGGCCGGAATTGACGTGATCGTCAGCGGTCACACCCATAACCGCATGGAAAACGCCGTCGTCGTCAATGGGGCGATCATTTTCCAGTCTGGCTGTCATGGTTCCTATGTCGGGCGGCTCGATCTGGATGTTTCGGAAAATCGTATTCAGGGCTGGCGCCATCGCCTGATACCTGTCGATGATAGCGTCGCGAGCGATCCGGGCCTGGCGGATGCTGTCGCCGCGGCTCTCGCAAGCGAAAGGCAGTCGATGAGCGAGGTCGTCGGGCACACGGACGTCGCCCTGCATCGGTATGCGATGCTCAACAGCCCGATGGACGACCTGTTGCTCGAAGCCGTTGCCGAGGCAGCGGGAACGCCGATCGCCTTTTCCAATGGCTGGCGTTACGGCGCACCGATCGCGCCTGGACCGATCATGATGAACGACCTTTGGAACATGGTGCCGGTGGACCCACCTGTTTCGGTTGTGGACGTTACCGGCTGGGAAATCCGCGAGATGCTGGAGGAAAATCTCGAGCGAACCTTTGCGTCGGATCCGTATGAGCAGATGGGCGGCTATATCAAAAGGATGCGCGGCGTGCGGCTCGTCTTCAAGGCGGAGAATGATAAAGGCCGCCGTATTGACCGACTATATATCGACGGCGCTCAGATTGAGGAATCTGCTCGCTACACCGCCGCTTTCATTACTGCCCAAGGTGTTCCAGCGAAATTCGGCGCCAATCGGCGTAAACTGCCTATCTCGGCGATTGACGCTCTGCGTCGAACGCTTGCGAGACCATGGCTTGGGGCCGATGGCCCAGAAAGCTCAAGCACTGAACTCATATAATGCGCATCATTCATATACACGATCACAGAAAGTTATAAATTGTTCTGGTTGCTTTCGGTATCCTGCGGTAGGTGTCTGTTATCGCAATCCTGAAAGGACCCGACATGACCCTGCACATTGGCGACACCGCACCCGATTTCACCGTCGACACCCAGAACGGCCCCATCAGCCTGCATGAATGGGCCGGCGACTCCTGGGTCTTCTTCTTCAGCCACCCGGCCGATTTCACTCCGGTCTGCACGACCGAAATGGGCCGCACAGCCCAGCTTGCCGATCAGTTCGACGCGCGCAACGTCAAACCGCTCGGCCTGTCGACCGACACTGCCGACGAACACCGCAAATGGATCGAGGATGTTAATGACACCCAGAACACCAACCTGACCTTTCCCATCGTCGCCGACGCGGATCTGTCGATCGCCAAGATGTATGACATGATCCACCCGGATCAGAGCGCGACCGCAGCGGTGCGGTCGGTCTTCATCATCGATCCAAAAAAGAAGATCCGGCTGACAATGACCTACCCGATGAGCGTGGGACGCAACTTCGACGAGATATTGCGCGTGATCGATGCGCTTCAACTCGGTGACGCCAAGCGAATCGCGACCCCGGCAGACTGGCAGAAGGGCAAGGAAGTGATCATTCCTCCCTCGATCAAGGATGACGAGGCACGCGGCCTCTTTCCGCAGGGCTGGACCGAGCACCGCCCTTATCTGCGCACCGTATTGGTGGACTGAGAGTCTGATGCTGCGAGGCTCTACAGCCTCGCAGCATCATTTGCGTGGCGCGATCCGAGCGAACATGGCCGCGCCGCCGCCGGCCTGCAGTCGGGCCGCGACCGCGTCTGCACGGGATATGGCCACCGTCCCCGCATAGGCATCAAGCAAGGCGCTGACTTCAGCGATACGGGCCTGGTTGATGCGATAGAAAACCAGCTTTGCCTCGCGTCGCGTATGGACAAGGTCGGCCTTTCGCAGAACGCCGAGCTGTTGGCTGAGGCCGGGCTGCACCACATTGGCTAAGTGTTCGATCTCGCCGACCGAGCGCTCGCCATCTATGAGGGTGCGCAGCAGGGAGAGCCGCACCGGATGTGCAAGCGCCCGAAGCAAATCCGCCGCGGCCTCGAGATCAAGCGTCGCGATATCCGCCATCATGCCTGATCCTTGATCGGCGTGTAGAACCAGTCGGTGCCGGCGGGTGCTGCCAGCACGTCTGCGACATCGTGGCTTGGGACCGCGAGCAGATCACTGCCAGGCATCCAACCTTCCGGCGCCAGAGCCGATCCATCATGGACACGCTGAAGCGCGGCGACGAGGCGCAGCATCTCCTCCACGGAGCGCCCGACGCTGGCCGGATAGCAGGTCGATGCCCGCAATATCCCGTCCGGATCGAGGAAATAGGTCGTCCGCACCGCGCTGGCATCCATCGCGTTTGGGCCGACCATGCCATAGGCGCGCGCGATCTCCAGCGTCGGATCTTCGATGATCGGGAAGTCCACGACGACATCGAACCGATCGCGGATCGCGCGGATCCAGGCGAGGTGGGAAAACAGGCTGTCGACCGACAGTGCCATCAGTTCGCATCCCAGCGTCGCAAACCGGTCATGCGCGCGCGCGATCGACACAAACTCGCTGGTGCAGACCGGCGTGAAATCCGCCGGATGCGAAAAGAGCGCAAGCCA
>NZ_JBAQOK010000014.1:0-3091 GCF_049304695.1 Sphingobium sp. | reverse complement strand
GTTAGCGAAGTAATCGGCCGCATGCCGCAAATCGCGCCGAAGAAACATGCTGCACTCCGAGTGTGGCATAGTGGAATGCGGCACTGCGGAAGACCGGAATAGCAATGGTGCATATTGCCCGAGGGTTAGCGTGGTCATGGGTGACGTCATCGACATTGGTGAATCGGCCTGGCGTTATGGGGACGCCCGACCCCTATCCCGTTTAAGAGAGTGAGCTGGACGACGTACCCGATGCAGCGCCACATTTCAACTTGGATGATGGAGTTAATCATGGTACAGCGCAAGAGTAAAATCAATCTTAAACCGGGCAAATCCAGAGAGGCATTAAGCATCACCCATCCCAATGCGGCGGGCATCGACATCGGCAGTGCTTCCCATTACGTTTCAGTACCGCCGGACCGGGATGATGAACCGGTTCGGGAGTTTCCAAGTTTTACCGTTGATCTTGAAGCTTTGGCCGATTGGCTCAAGGCGTGCGACGTCGATACAGTGGCGATGGAATCCACTGGCGTGTACTGGATTCCCCTGTTCGAGTTGCTGGAATCACGCGGCTTCACCGTGCTGCTGGTCAACGCGCGCCACGTCAAGAACGTCTCAGGCCGCAAGTCCGATGTGCTGGACTGCCAATGGTTGCAGCAACTCATGACGTATGGTTTGCTGCGTGGCGCGTTCCGTCCGGCCGATGCGGTATGCCCGTTGCGCGCGCTGTGGCGTCAACGCGGGATGTTGCTCAAAGGTCAGGCGCGGCAAGTGCAACACATGCAAAAGGCCCTCACGCAGATGAACATCCAGCTGACCAACGTCATCTCCGACGTGGTGGGCGAGACCGGGCAGAAGATTCTGCGCGCCATTGTCGCCGGTGAACGCGACGCACAGGTGCTGGCCGCCATGAAAAATGTACGCATCCGCGCCAGTGTCGATGAGATCGCCAAGAGCCTGCAAGGCAACTGGCGGGTCGAGCATCTGTTCGCGCTCCGGCAGGCGCTGGATATGTTCGATTTTATCGGCACGCAACTGGCCGAGTGTGACCGGGAAATTGAACTGCAATTGCAAGGTTTGCAGGCTTGCGATGGCGAACCCGCGAAGGGTAAGAAGCGCGGCCGAGCACGTAACGCGCCGAAGTTTGATCTGCGCGCGCAGCTGTTCAGAATGTGTGGTGTGGATCTGACGCGCATTGATGGTATCGACGTGACCACTGCGCTGGCAGTTGTCTCCGAGACCGGCACGGACATGTCACGCTTTGCCACGGTCGGGCATTTTACGAGTTGGCTGGGTCTATGCCCTGGTACCAAGATCACCGGCGGCAAAGTGATGAGCGGCAAAACCAAGCGCGTTGCAAACCGAGCCGCCCAGGCTTTGCGATTGGCCGCAGCCGCGCTGCGCAGCAGTCAGTCGGCGCTGGGCGCCTATTTCCGCAGGATGTGCGGGCGCATGGATAAACCCAAAGCCGTAACCGCCGCCGCGCACAAGTTGGCACGATTGATCTACACCATGCTTACCAAAGGTGAGGAATATACCGATCAAGGTCAGGACTACTACGAAGAACGCTACCGCCAGCGCGTGCTGCACCATCTGAGTCAACGTGCCGAAAAACTGGGGATGAAACTGGTTGAAAATGAACAGGCCGCTTAATTGTTCTTTTTATAATCAACAGGTTGATGGGTGTTTCTTAAGAGTCACGTGTCAAACCTTAACCCGCAATACTGTCGACTATTCTATGGCTACCCATAACGCTGCGTGAAAAACCTGTTCAGATGCTGCCATTGAAGGTCAGGTTGGAATAAGTGTTGTAACTAACGTTTCGGGGTTCATTTTACCCCGTAAATTTCCCTGCAAAGCTTGATTCACATGGCCTCCAGCCTCAGTGTCCGTGTATCAAGTTGCAGGGCTTGCACAAAGAAGCTTTGCACATGCTGTTCAAGGGCTTTCATCACTTGAGCCACACTGTCGCCAAGCAGCATTCTCATGTCATCCAGCGCGCCGACAATCACCGCACGAAACACCTGCCACAATCGCGCGGCGTAATCGATGCTCGTCGCGTTCGCAATCAACCGGTTGCGCACCTCTGAAATCCCATTGGCCTGTCCGCCCGACTTGGCAATCACCAGCATGCAAAATCGCATTGCAGTCAGATGAATCGAGGCGACATAAGCGGCGTAGTGATTGCTTTGTTCCTGCAAAAGTCCCAAGTATTGTTTGGCTTCCTTGAAATACACTTCAATCGCCCAGCGCATCGCGTAAAGTTCCAGCAGACGTTGCGGCACAAGGCTGATATCGGTGGTCAAAAATATCGCCCAGTCATGTTTGCCGACCTGCGCTTTCTCCTGCGTGTCTGCGCCACGTACGAACAACAGACGCACCTTGATCCAGTTTTCAACCTCGTCCGGCTTGTTCAAATTCAATTCAACATCCAGCGCCTTCGCCTGATACGGGTGCCCGGCAATTTTTTGCCACTGGCCGCGAATACTGGACTGATACAGCGCCTTGACATCCATTTTCCGGCAGCTCTTTTTCCCCGCCTTGTATTCGATCAACCGATACTTCATCGCACTTTTCTTCATTCGCAAAATCGGTGTCAGCAGCTGCTTTTCAGTCATCTGGATTATCGCCTTGGTACCAAACCAGGCATCGGCCAGCAAATATTCCGCGTCAATCCCGGCGCGCTGCGCACGCCTGATCATTTCTCCCGCCATTTCCGGTTTGGTCTGCTGCCGGGCCACGCGATATCGTGTGGCCACCACACTGCGCCCGTCACGAAACAGCTGATGCAACCCTTGCGCACGGCTCTCGCTAATAAACAACTCGCTATCAATCGGCACAAATCCAGCCGAACTGCTCAATCCCAGCGTTAAAACCTGCTGCCCCATCACACACCTTCCCGAGGTGTGATCAAAGTGACTGGATACACCCGGCATTTTCTTTCCATGGCGAACTTCGATGGTATCGTCCAGCACATAGGCACAGGGCTGACCGGCGATTTTTATCGCCCGTGCCGCCTGTAACGCTGTCTCCATGTGCAGTCTGCGCCAATTCCAGTCTTCCTTATTCAGTGCCGCATACAACGCATCTTTGCGTGCCAGCGAGAATGTTT
>NZ_JBAQOK010000013.1:0-10739 GCF_049304695.1 Sphingobium sp. | reverse complement strand
TTTGATCCGGTCCCACTGGTCATCCCGAAGCGCGTCGCAATCCATCGCCGATCTCCCAAAATCAGCCTTGAATCCGATTTTAGCGAAATTGGGAATCCCAAATCCTTAAATCATCACTACGCCCTAGGTCGGCGATGAACGCGGCCAGGGCCGCGCGGTCGATCGCCGGCGCCTTTTGCAGCGCCGCGCGCTGGACCAGCGCTTGCCGTTTGGACAGTTCGGACGGGTCGATCGCGTCCAGTGCGAAGCGCTTCTCGGCCGCGAATGTCTCGAGCTTCGTCTTGGAAATACGCGGTAGTATATAGAGCGAGGGCAGCTCGATGTCGGGATTGAACCTAGCGAAGGCGGCGCAATGATTGGCGGGATTGCCGACAAAGCGGCACGAGCAGCCATTCTCATCAAGCTCCTTCTCCGCGAGGAAGGCGACCGCGGTGTCGATCTCCTGTTCGATCCTCTCATAGCGTTCGCGAACCGCAAGCGTGACATCGGCCACGACCAGTAGCGCGGACGGATCAACAGGCCCGCTGCGGGCATATTGTTTGTTCACATGGATCACCGAAGCCCTGTTTACCGGAAGGCCGGCGCGCTCGGCGACGATCGTCTGGAAGGTGGCATCATCGACTTGATCCCCCGATGAGCCTTGGAGCGAGGTAGAGGATTTGATCTCGAACAGATCGATCGAGCCGTCGTCGTTCCGACGCACAACATCGGCGCGCGCCTCGAGCCCCATGACCCGGAAACTTTCCTGAAAGGTACAGCGATCGGCATCGGGCCAACCGCGGATCCACTGTTGGGCCAGCGCTTCGACTTCATAGCCCTGCTTCATCAGCATCAGAGCGTAAGGGTCGGGGGGCGGGACCATTATCTCGCGAGGACGGTTAGTGGCCAGCCAGAACGCCTTGTTACATCTGCGATACTCAAGAAATCCCGATTTGGTCAGTGCCATTGTCTCGCCCTCCAATTGGCAACGCGCGTTCAATCGCACCGCTCTTCCGTCAGAGCAAATACGCACGGTGCTGATCGTGCCGCCCAGCGAGCCTTCATCGCTAGGGCCCTACGCGCTTCCCTCCCCCTCCGACATGCCTTGGCCGGCGTCGCCGGCATCGACGCTATAGCCGATCATAGGGTGATTGCCTCGCAGGACTTTCTGTCTTTCAGCAAACGCGAAGCAGACGCCTAGTTCCCACCACGCCGAACGGCAGCTTTCAGGCAGCCGTCGCGCGGCCGACTACGACTGAGATTGGCGCATCGCGCCTGAACGAGAAGCTCAACAAAGTCAGCTGACCCAGTCACATGGCGATGGCCCGACGCCTATTCCGGTTCATTGGCGCGCTGCACAAAGGAAATCAAGCCTCTCGACACCATGTCCTTGATCGTCGGACCCTCAATTACCGGCGGGGTCGACAGTTTGACTGACGTCACCCGGATGTCCGCAATCGCTTGGACTGGGACGGCATAATAATAGTCACCTCCTACGCATCCGCGAGAGCTGATCGCGAACACCCTTCCGGTTTTGTCCATCACCGGGCCGCCGCTCGAACCGGCCCCGATATAACCTTCGATGACGTAACATGGTGATGGAAATAACGAGCCCATGCCCTGCGGGAACCAGTCGATGACCTTGCCCTCGGTCAGGAGCGGGATGACCATCAACTGAGGCCCCTCAGGCTGATCGAAGATAATCGGATCGGGGTAGGAATATTGGTGCGCGGTATCGCCAAGCTCGAAACGATCGGTGGTAAGGGCAAGCATCTTGTTGGAAAAGGTTTCTCCCGTAGTCAGGTGCACGGCCGGCTCGAGCCTTGCAATCGCCACGTCGAAGCGTCGGTCAGGATGTACCGCAACGATGGGTCTGATACCGATCGTATGGTCATCGTAATGCTGCATCACTGCGGGGAAGCTACGCGGCGACAGATGCCCCATGGATGCCAGGAACCGCGGCTCAAACTCGAACACGTGCCGTGCTGTGCAGACGAGCCCAATTTCGGAAATGAACACTCCTGTGGCGAACGGTTGGAATAGCTCGATCGTCGGATCGAAAAAACCGATCGCGACAACCATCTCGAACGGCGACGACGGCTCACCGGCAGCATTTTTGAAGCTGATCCGATGATCGTAGAAACGGTTCTCTTCCCCGTTGTCGGTCATGGCACTGCGACCTCTCCCTCGATGATGGCAGCGCTCGCTCAGTCAAGCGATGGCACCAAGTGTGACAAGGTGGCAGCATATGCCAGTTATCCTATGTCATCGCCACCGGGACCGCAACGATCCGCCATAGCGTAAGCGGTGGGCCGACGTGACGCCTCACGCTAGATTGAGCTGAACGAACGGCCGCTTTCGATGACGAGAAATGAACTGTCGGACGGCAACAATTGGCGCAAACCGGTCACGCGGAACAACAAGCTTCTCGCCGCGTCATACCTACATGAGCAACGACGCGTACAACCTGAGCCGCTTCCTTGCCGCCCAACAGTCGATTTATGCCGCGGCCCTTGCCGAACTGCGCCAGGGCAAAAAGACCGGCCACTGGATGTGGTTCATTTTCCCCCAGGTCGCTGGCTTGGGCCGCAGCTCTACCGCACAGCATTACGCCATCGCGTCACTGGACGAGGCTCGCGCCTATCTGGAGCACCCCACCCTCGGCGACCGCCTGCGAGAATGTGTGCGGACGCTGGAAGGCCTGCCGCACGGCAGCAGCGCGGCGGGTGTGCTGGGAGAGGTGGACGCCATAAAGCTACGATCGTCCCTTACCCTGTTCGAGGCCGCTACGGGCGGTGACCTGTTCAGCGCCGCGCAGGACCGCTGGTTCGGCGGCGTGCGCGACGATGCCACCCTTCGGCTGCTGGCAGGGCAATAATATCAACGCGTCAGCATTCTGTGATCGAACCCGAGCGGGCAACTGATATAGGGCTGGCTATCTGAATCTGGAGCGAATGCATGAGCAATCCGTCAAAGCCATGGGATGGAGTAGTGGTTCGTAAATGGCTGGCGCGCCGATTGGACGTTTCGAAGCTGGATCAGGCGGCGGCCGACCGGCGCGGCTATGAAGCACGCGATGACTATGACAAGGCCGCCGCCGAGGAATGGGTGTGCCGCGCCCTTCAGGCTCCTGATTGCACCGAAGAGCAGACCCCGTTTGCCCAGCGCCTCAAGGCGCTGATCGGCGAGGAGGAATATCGCGCGACGGGCGTTTACGACGATGTACGGTTCGAGCGCCATGTTCGCAGCCATCTGAGGAAAGTCGCCAAGATGACCAGGGCGAATGAGGGGTTCGACAAAATGCTGCATCATCAGTGAGCAGCATGCGTCTGCCGGTCTGAACGCAGTTCATCTCTAAAACTCAGGCTGGACAGCCGCAGGCAGGGCGTAGCTGCCAGCCTGCTTTCCGATCATCCCTTCTCAAGCCGGCGCACTAATGCCCTGATCTGCTCCATGGGAACGAGCGTGGCGCTGCCCAGTTTAAGGATTTTGATCTCACCATCGGCGATCAGCTCATAGAATTTGCTGCGCCGGATGCCTAGCATCCGGCAGGCATTGGGAACGCGCACCGTGATCGGCTCGAACCCGTCAGGGGCGGGCAGGTTTGTCGCCTTCAACGCGCGATGGTCACGGCTCATTGCAAACTCCTCAGCTTCAAGGTGGCGGGGTCGTCCGTGGCAGGCGCTGCCTTGCCTGCGAACCGATCGGCGATCTCGTCGATCAGTTGCGCAAACATCCTGGCCCCCACGGCTTGGGCCGCCTCGTCGACCGGATGCATGGCGCCAGTGATGAGCTGATGCCGGACCATCCGCGCCAACACCTCCCAGACCAGCCCCTGGTTGCGGCGAAGCCATTGGGTATCGCGCTCGATCCGGGTCAGGCGGATGCCGATGCTCTCGTCGGATTTGGGTGCCTGCCGCCGGTTGAACCAGGCGTCGAGCGCCTCGACCAGGATTTCAGACCGCGCGCGGCCTGAACTCTTTGCCAGATGGTCGAGCCGTTTGCTCATCTCCTCGGGCAGGAACAGCTGATGCCGGGTCTTGTAGCTTTTCATAGGATGTCCGCCTGCCCATGGGGATGTCGGGTGGCAGCGGACCAGCCCTTTGCAGGGGGGACATAAGAGCGATCCGCTACCGTGGACGATTATCGCCGTCCGACCTGTCGCAAGGCTATGGTGCTGATGGGCGCAGATCGGCCCGGATCGGCTCTGGGTCGTGCTGGCTCACATACCGCCGATGCTGGGACCGCTCCGCCCCCGGCCTATCGTCCAGTTGATCGACCGCCCGTCGCGCATGATGCCGGACAAAGGCTTGCCGACATGGCGTTCCAGATCGTCGCGCCACGGCACCAGTGTGAAGTCCCGCGACCGCTCGATCAGCGCGAAGCGTCCGGAGGTCATATCCACCCTGCGCCGGAGTGTCCCCTCGACGCGCTCGTCCGGTTCGATCTGTGTGAACTGCAGGCCCATCTCGTGCGACAATTGCCCTGCCACCGCGCGCATTTCGCGGTCCCGCAGGATGCGCAACAGATTGGCGCGGTAAAAGACATCGCTCCCCTGACGCTCGGCGAGCTGCTGCTCGACCAGCCATTGTTGGCGCAGCGCCAGCGCCTTGCGGACCTCTGCGCCATAGCCTGTATCGGCAGTGACCATCCTGTCCGTCGCGACCAACTCCCGGTCCAGCCAGGTCGCGGCATGGACGCCAGTCTGTGCGAGGATCGGCGTCGAGGACAGCATCTCGACCTTGACCGGTTCGGCGCGCAGCTTGCGCTGCTCATAGGCCAGCGCGGTATTGAGATGATCGGGACCGATCTGCCATGTCCCGTCGGGATCGCGCTCGGGCTTGCCGATCGCCCTGCGGATTGCCTCCAGTCGCCGGACATGGGTCTGGGCGAAAGCTTCGGTGGCCGTGGGATCATGGCGGAGATGGATATCGACCGTATAGCGGCCGCCATGGGCCTCCGCGATGTGGGCGACGGTCTGATCGACGCTGCGGGGTTCGGCCTGCACGGGCGTCAGGCTGACCATGCCACCGATCGGTGTCGGCTCGGCGCTGAGTCCGATATCGACATAATGGCTACGCCCATCAATGCTGTCGACGATGATATAGCGACGCTCATGGTCATCGTCTGCGGTGCCCCGCTTCACAACCCTGCCGATGATGGGGCCTTCATTATGTTCGGGTGTCTTGTCGATGCCATGCACGACATAGCGATCATGCCCGATCCCGGGCGCTGATTTCTCCTGCGTCATTTCGCGGTGCATCAGGCGGATGATGTCGCCCCGCATGCCCATGTCGATCAGCGTCTGTTCCATGTGCGGAGCGAGCCTCCAGGCAAGCGGCCCCGATGGCTCCGCCAGTTCCATCCGCTCGAGCACACGGGCACGCGCGACCAGCAGTTGCTGATGCTGGGGATCGAAAGCGCGTTGCCCCTCCTGTCCGCGCAGGTCGATGACCTGATCGCGCGCCTTGTCCCCGGCCTGCGCCAGCATCATCCGGTCGAGCCGGGTGAGCCGTTCGGCATCGACCTCGCGCTCGAGCTGGTGGCGCACCTCCACCTCGCTCTGCGGCCCCAGCGCCCGGGTCATGATCTGCGATCCCCGGTGGCGAATGCCATGGGCGATATAATCGCCCGCGATGTTGAGGGTCTTGCCGTCCTCGGTGATGCCCCGAACCAGGATATGGCTATGGGGATGACCGGTGTCGAAATGATCGACCGCCACCCAGTCCAGCGTCGTGCCCAGATCCTCCTCCATCTTCGCCATGAGATCGCGGGTAAAATCGCGCAGATGATCGAAGGCGGGGCCATCCTCGGGTGCGACGATGAAGCGGAACTGGTGCCGATCGCCTGCCCCGCGTTCCGCAAAGGCCTTTCCGTCCGCATCATCGGCAAAGGTCGAATAGAAGCGTCCCGGCTCGCCCTCGCGGCTGACGCCATCGCGTTCGAGATAGCGCAGATGGGATCGCACGGCAGTTGCCTTGCCCGCCAGCTTCACGACGCGCGCCTTCACCGTCACCCGCCGGGGCCGCACGCGCATGCCGCTGCCCCGGTCGAAGGACCAGCCCGAACCGCGCGGCACGGCGGCCGCGATACGGGCACCACGGCCCCGCGCATTGAAGCGCCCAGTGCGGGGCGGAGCAACCGCAACGGCATCGCCCAACCGGCGCGGATCACCGCCGCGCCGGGCAACATGCTTCAATATCTCAGCGCGCAGTCCGCCAGCCTGCGGCGGGCGGGCGCTGTCGCGCTGTGAACGCCCGACGCGGGGCTCGAACATATCGTCATCCTGTGCCATCGGCAGGATATGGCGACCAACACCCCGTGGTCTCAAGTATCTCGCGCAAAAGCCCAGGACTTCTGCGGCTTTGCACCCTACCAGTGATGATCCAGTCTCGCCCACGAGACAGGTGGTCTCCATAAAAAAAGATGTGCAGACAAGGGCTTGGCCGGGCAGATACGACGAAGCGTGTCGGCCTTTATCTTGCTATATACTCCTACCCGGCACCCCTTCCTTATGTTCACTCTATGTTCTATTGTCGCTCCGTTCCGATTCTCAGGGGAAGGGCCAGGCGTGAGCGTGCAAATCGAGGCAATGGATGGCGGCAGGCTGAGGCTGACCGGCGATGTCGAAGCCGTGCTCGCCCTTCCCGCCAGCGCGGTGACGGATGGCTTTTCCTTTGCCTTTTCCGACGGGACATTGCTGCGTGGCCATCATGATATCGGTAGCGGACGCTGCCATTTTGGGCTTGTCGTAGAGGGCGCGGCGATCGTCAGTATCACGCGCGAAGGACGCCATGATCATGCGCGGATCGACTGGAAAATCGAGTGGATGACGCTTGCCTGCGGCAGCAAGACGCTGTGCCCAATCCATGCGGATGCGCGCGATGACGGGCGACAGTTGGTGCTGGATATCGACGTCAGGCAAGCGGCTTGAGATAAGGACGCGCAGCGGAATTCAGCGATATCACACCCATATTTTCGTTCCGATGTCAGGCGAGGCCAAGGCGCTGGAGAATGAAATCCGCGCGCTTAGCAACCGCGATTTTGGGCAGCAGTTCGGCCTTGTAGCCCAGCGATACGAAGGCACTTAGCAGCCTTTCATATTCGGCGATGGCGTCGGCCAGATCATGCTGGCGATCGGCATCACCGGCGTAGATTTCCGGCCAAGGCGGGGTCATGAAGACGACGGGATTGTAGCGCTCGGCTGCATAGGCATGGAGCGCGGGTTCGCCGGTGGCGTGCTCGAGCGCGGCGGCAGCATCGATGAGGCCGCGATCGAAGAAGACCGTGCCGGTCATGGCCATGGCATCGCGCCGATCCTGCAAGGCCATCATGATCGCGCGCCGGGCAAAAGCGGCCAGATCGACCCATGGCAACGCCTCGCTTGAACCGGCATGTTCCTGCGCGACGATGCGACGTCCGGGCTCTTCGATGGTCGCGAAACCGCGTCTGCCCAGTTCAGCCAGCAGTGTCGATTTGCCACCGCCGGAGCAGCCGGACAGGATGACGAAGCGGTTCATGGTACATCCGACAGACAGGGGAAATGCTATTTACGCCGCCCTGGCAAGCGTCTCTATACGGAGCTCGCACGCCTCACGAACCAGGCTCTGCAGCAGCGCCACCCGCTGCGCGATCCAGTCCAGTTCCTCGGCTGTGATACGATAGGCACGTGAGTAGCGGGCCTTGATATAGGCATCGCGCAGGAGGGAATAACATCGCTTCTCGAAGCGGCTATCGCGCGGCCAGACGGCTTTGAGTGACGGTTCCAGTTCCTCGGCGAGATCGCGCAGCCGGTTCAGATTATGGGTCTTGGGGCTATACAAAGTGCGGACGAGAAAGAGGCAGTGGTAGAAGCGTTCGGTCGCCTGATGAAAGAGGAAGGCAGCTTCCTTATTCCATCCACGGGCCGCGTTATCTTTCGCGTTGATCAGGAAGCGTTCCGCACTCTCGAACCATTCGTCGTAATAGTCCTGCGTCTCCTTGAGCGCCTGTTCGGGCGAAAGCGGCTGCGGCTCGACAAAGGGGTGGTCCGGCTCTTCGAACAGGCTGATCCCGTCGCGCAATATGTCCATGAAGAAGTAGCGGCCAAGCCGCAGCTTGTCGTTCACATCATCCAGGCTGTGATAGATGAGGCTGACCGGGGTGCGCAGCACCGTGCCCGCCGACAGATCGGTAAGAAACTGCGCTTCGGTCTTTTCCCAGAACTCGGCAATGTCAGTCAGATCGTCATGATTGACGACGATGAGCAAGTCGTAATCGGAAAAATAGCGGCCCACCGGGTCCTCGACCCAATCGCCCCGCGCATAGCTGCCGAAGAGGATGATCTTGAGCAGCTTGCCATTGCGATAGCGCGGTTGGGTGCGCTGGGCTGTGGCGCGGGCGAAGCCCGCGCGCACCGTCTCGACCACATGCGCCAGTTCGCGCTGCTTGGTTTGCGGCAGATGATCGAGACTGGTCTTCATGGTCCTGATCCTAGCCTGCTATCGCAAAGCCGCCAACCTCGCCGCGCAACTATGTGGGCGACGAGCGATGCGGCGATGGCGCATCGGTATCGCGCAGATGATGGCCGATATGCATGATCGCGCGGGCCATCTGATGTTCGACGGCCCTGACGGACAGGCCAGTCCTATCAGCGATGTCCGCATAGCTCATGGCGTCCAAGCGGACGGCGAGGAATATCTCACGGCGCAGGCGCGGCATCGACAGCAGGGCCGCTTCCAGACGTTCGAGCCGTTCGGTATTGGCAATGTCGGTCATGACATATCTCCCGTTCCAAGAGAGGACCGGCGGCGCGCAGGCCGCCGGTTAGGGACAGGTCATGCGGCCTGCGACAGGGGCGCAGGATCGGCGTCGGTCTGAGTGTCGACAGCATCTGGCAAAGCCATGGCCTGCGCGGCGCTGGCGCTCCGACTGACGCTGGCGACACCGCCGCGTTCGGTATAGCTGCTGGCAGGAAAGCGCAGCCAGCGCGGCACCCAGCCCTCGACCTTGGCGCGTCCGTTGCTGCCGGTGAGGCAATCGCGAATGATCTGCCGCTTGGTCTTGCCGGTTTCCTTTGCATTGGCGTCTGCAATATCCGCTCCCGCCACCTCGGCGAGGATCGCATCGATGACGGCGCGGTCGCGCAGGGTATCCAGCAGCGCGTCGTCCGCCTGCCAGACCTGCGCCATATCGACGCCAAACTGCATACCCAGCGCATCGACAAGATCGCTGCGGGCGTCCAGCGTCTCGCCCATCACCACGGACATCACCGCCATGACGCTGGCATCGTCCAAGGTGCAGAGTTTGGCATAAAGGGCGGTCAGTCCATCGCCGCCGCCGGTAATGGTGGGCGTATCTGGATCAAAGGCCAGCAGTGCCAGCAGCCTGCGACGCTCGGCGTCGAACTGCGCTTCGGACATGCTGTTCTCGACGCTTTCGACAATGGCATCGGTGGCGCGCTGCGGCTCCGTTCTGACCGTCCAGAGCGGCGATCCGGCAATCATATGCGCTACTGCCACCCGCAGGCACAGGCCGGGCGCATCGATCATCCGTGCCCGGACGGCGGCATGGCGGTGGAGATCGATATAGTCCTGCTGGCTGCTGGTCAGTTCGGGACGCGATAGCTCATCGCTGGAATCACCACTCTCTTCACCCTTGGCAAGCCTGCGGGCTTCCTTCGTGGTCAAATAGCCCTCATGGAAGACGACATCGCCGCGCGGACTGGTGACGACATAGATTTTGCCGCCCTTGCGCTTGGGGCAACGCTCATAGTCCCAGCCATGGAAGGGTTCGCCCTGCGGCAACAGGACGACATCGCGCCATCCGGCATCGCGATATGCTTCGACCCGCGCTTCGATCGCAGCGTTCTGCGCGGTCCAGAAGGCGGCGACATCCGCAAAATAGCGATCCTCCCCGAACAGGTCGGCGACAATTGCGCCATCATAGCCTTCCACATCGAACAGGGCTGCACTGACGGGGATCGATGCACCGCCCAGCACCCATGATTTGAGCGCATGACCGGTCGGGTAATAGCTGTCGGGATCGTCGAGCAGCGCCAGCCATTGCTGCTGCTGGCTCTTGGTCGCCAGTGTCAGATGTCGCACGGACGCCGCTTCGATGTCACCGCGCCGGTAGAGGGTGCGGATGCGCGGTAGCAGATTGCCTAGCGCAAGGGTGCGTTTCACTTGCAATTCGGTGAGGCCGAAGGTGGTGGCAATATGATCGGCGCTGCGTCCTTCCCGCACCAGTCGGGTGAAACATTCCCAGCGGGTCACCTCGTCGGGATCGAGCCGGGCGATATTCTCGATCAGCGAGGCTTCCAGCGCTGCCGCGTCGTCACCCGCCTCGATCACCGCACAGGGCAGCGCCTCGGCTTCGCCGCTCTCCTGCGCCACGGCCAGCGCCGCCTGATAGCGCCGTTTGCCTGCCACAATCTCATAGGTATCGGGACTACCATTCGCCCGCACGATCAGCGGCACCAGCACGCCACGAGCGCGTACCGATGGCAGGATGTTGGACAGGTCCGCCTTGCCCTTGCCGCGCATGTTGACGGCAGCGACAGACAGGTTGGCGATGTCGATATGCTTGAGTTCCATTTCTTATCACTCCTTCAAACCGCAGCAACCGGCGCCGGAATGGCGGGTGGCGGCAGGAGCGTGACCGGCAGGCCCGGCGCGGCGGGCCTACAGGGCAGCGACGCCCACCCGCCAGATCGACGCCGTCAAGGCCAACGCCGCCGCGCCCATGGCGCGGTGACCGCCGGGCGGTGCGTATAGCAC
>NZ_JBAQOK010000012.1:0-15326 GCF_049304695.1 Sphingobium sp. | reverse complement strand
ATCCGCTGGTCAGCGCAATCCGCACCGCCTCCTGCTTGAACTCTTCTGTATGCTTGATCATCTCGTCGGTCTCCTGTTGCGAGCTCTAATCGCTCAGGTGACCGGCGCAAATCCGTTACAAGTCCATGGCGACTGCGTGCCGCATCGAGAGCATCCTTGATGCTGTCGTCGATCTGCTCCTGAACGGCGCCATCGGGCGCCCAGCCATTGGCCATGCATGATCTCGTTCTGGCTCCAGCCCTGGACCTTGACAGGCACGAGGCTGCCCTGTTCGGCAAGCGCGGCAATGGCGTGGTCGCCCTCGTTGGGCTTTAGCCGAAAATAGTCGCGCAGGTCAGCGGCAGTCGTTACGCCCATTGCGCGGGCGCTGCGGTCGATCAGATGACGCTGCGCCGTGGCGGCGTCGGGCGTCAGAAGGTCTCGGTTAGCCTGCGGGATGACCCGATCAGGCAGGTCACAGACCCGCGCAAAGCTGCCGTGTCAGCGGGTATTTCCTACCGCCTCGACAGTGGCCTCGAACTCTTCTCCGCCGTCGATGCGCAGAGTAGAAGCGATGATCATCGCGAGAATGTGATGAGCGGGGTCTGGTTGCGTTTTTGAGGTGGCTCGGCCCGTTCGGTAACGGACGGGCAGGGGCTGCACCGAGGGGACGGTCGGACGGATCAATCCGCTTTATCTCGAGGGGATGGGCGCCTCGCATCGCTGCCGAGTCGCGCTAATGGATGAGTGGTTGGCGCGCGCGAATGGCCGCCTTTAAGCCGAAAGCCCAGCGATGGTTGACCCAAAGTTCGTGCCAAGCGACAAAGCGTACCGTTGGATTAGCCGGACAAAGCGCTTTAGTGCCTTGGCAAGTTTTAGTTTTAGGCCCATGAAGTGCACGCTGGTTGCGTATAATTGCGTAATAAGCCCGTATTTTTTGTAGTTCAGGCGAGACATGATTAGCGATCCCTTAAATATCGTTCCCGTTATCCTGTCCGGTGGATCAGGCACGCGACTTTGGCCCGTATCCAAGCCTGAACGTCCCAAGCAGTTGCTGCCCTTGACGGCAGACGAGACCATGCTTCAGCTGACCGCAGTGCGGACGCGGGGCTTCGGCGCCGCATCGGTCGGTCGTTCGATCCTAGTGTCCAACGCGGCGCATGCCGACATTATTGATGAACAGCTCAAGCAGAGCGGCATTGACGATTATAGCGTAATATTGGAACCGATCGGACGCAACACAGCGCCCGCGATCGCCCTTGCCGCAATGGAAGCGCAGCCGGACGATGCCCTGTTAGTGATGCCGAGCGACCATGTCATCGACGACTTGCCTGCTTTCCACGACGGTATAACCCGCGCGTTGCCGCTGGTCGCGCAAGGTTGGTTGATAACATTCGGTATTGAACCCAACGGACCGGAAACCGGCTATGGCTACATCCAGATGGGGCAAGCTTGCGGCGATCTGGTTAATGAGGTCGTCCGCTTCGTCGAGAAGCCCGATGTCGCCAACGCAGAAAGGATGCTGGCGGAAGGCAATCATGCCTGGAATGCCGGCATTTTCCTGTTCCGCGCCGACGCCTATCTGGCCGCGATGGAAAAGCACCAGCCTGACATGCTGGCAGCGGTGCGCACGTCGATGGAGCAGGCGAAGCGCGACGGAGCGCATATCTTTCCTGATGCCAAGGCGTTCCACGCCTGCCCTTCGGATTCGGTCGACTATGCGATCATGGAACGCGAAACGCAGGTCGCCTGTGTGCCGGTCAGCATGGGCTGGTCGGATGTGGGCAGCTGGGATTCTCTTCACGCGGTCAGCACCCGCTGCACCGACGAAAATGCGGTGCGCGGCGATGCTCTGTTGCTGGGCGCGCGTAACTGCCTGGTGCATAGCGATGGGCCGCGGGTCACTCTGGTCGACGTCGACGACCTGATCGTCGTCGTGTCGCAGGGTGAGATCATGATCCTCAAGCGCGGCGAATCCCAGAAGGTGCGCAAGGTGACCGAAGCGCTCAAGGCGCTCGCTGCCGCGACTGCGACGAACTGACTTTTACTCTACCACAAGCTCAAGCATGAGCGGGCATGGGAGACTTATGACGCAATCTGTTTCGATCACCGACCTGATGATGCAGTCGGGCGTCGCTTTTGGCACCAGTGGCGCGCGCGGACTGGTGAGCGCGATGAAGGATCGGGTCTGTTTCGCCTATACTGCCGCTTTCTTGCAACATCTGAGCGCGATCGGGCAGTTTGCGCCCAGCACCCATGTGGCAATTGCGGGAGATCTGCGTCCGTCCAGCCCTCGTATCATGGCGGCCTGCGCAGCGGCGGTGCGGCATATGGGCGGAAAGGTCGATCATTGCGGGTTCGTGCCGTCGCCTGCGGTTGCGGCCTATGGGTTCGACCGCGCCATTCCGTCGCTGATGGTGACGGGCAGCCATATTCCCGACGACCGCAACGGCATCAAGTTTAACCGCATCGATGGCGAGGTGCTCAAGCCCGACGAACTGGCCATTCGAGCGCAGGACGTGGTCTTGCCCGACCTTTTCGACGGGAAAGGGATGCTGAAGGATGCTGCGTCCGCAGAGCCTTTGATCGATGCCGCCACGCCTTATATCGCTCGATATGTCGATGCCTTCGGGCCTCGGGCGCTGGCGGGCATGACGTTGGGCGTCTACGAACATTCGGCGGTTGGACGCGACATATTGGTCGCGCTGGTCGAGGCCCTGGGCGGGCGAACCGTGTCGCTGGGTCGCTCCGACCGCTTCATTCCTGTCGATACCGAGGCGGTTCGTCCCGAAGACCAACAGTTGGCGCGGGAATGGGCGGCGGACCTTCAGCTGGATGCAATCCTGTCTACCGACGGGGATTCCGATCGGCCGCTGCTGGCCGATGAGAGTGGTATTTGGATGCGCGGCGACGTGCTGGGCATATTGAGTGCGCGGGCGCTAGGCATTGCCGCCATCGCCATGCCGGTCAGCTGCAACAGCGCAGTCGAGCTGTCCGGCCTGTTCGATGCCGTGCGCCGAACCCGGATCGGGTCGCCCTTCGTGATCGAGGCGATGAATGCCTTGGTCACACAAGGGGAGGCAAGCGTGTGCGGTTATGAGGCCAACGGCGGTTTCTTGCTTGCGACGTCGGTCGGGGTGGAAGGACGCACGCTGGCAGCGCTGCCGACCCGTGACGCGGTGCTACCGATTCTGTCGGTGCTGGTGGATGCGCGCCGCCGCGGCGTGACGCTATCGGCGCTTCAGGCACAGCTGCCGGCGCGCTATACGTTCAGCGAAAGGTTGCAGGCGTGTCCGACCGCGCAGAGCCAAGCGCTGATCGCGCATCTGGAGCAGGGGAACGAGGCCGACATACTGGCGCGGCTGACTGACATGTTCGGGGAACTGGCTGGCGAAGCGACCGGCATCGACCGGACCGACGGACTGCGTATTCATTTCGCAGGCGGAGACATTATCCATCTTCGACCGAGTGGCAATGCGCCGGAACTGCGTTGTTACACCGAATGCGACAGCACGCAGCGGGCGGCATCACTAAACGAACAGGCGCTGGCGCTGGTCCGTGATTACAGTGTTCCGACCTAATCGGAGGTTGGATGGCGGCCTTCGGGGCGAGGTAGAGTCGATCGCCTAGCGCAATCCGCGCTGACGATGAGACAGTTGCTGTGTATTTTCACATAGCAAGATATTGTAAATGCATAACCTTCCTAAGAAACACTCATATCAGGTTCGGTGGGAGCCTCCTGAAGAGCGAAGCCGAATGCCTTGGCGCGGCGCCTGAGATTTCCGATGACGCGGCTGCGATAGCGCTCCTCATAGTGTGAGGCTCCGAGATCATGATACGCCATACCGTGGCGCAGGCTGTTATAGAACAGCACCGCGATTTTGCGTGCGGTCGCGGTCACTGCCTTGGCTTTTCCGGCGCGCGCCGACAGCCTCCGATAAAAGGCGCCCAGTGCGGTGTCGCTGCGGCCAATGGTGGTTGCTGCCAGGCGCAGGAGCGCTGCAGCCCGGCTCGAAGATCGTCGAGTTTTGGACGACAGCAACTTGCCTCCCGATATCTTGTTGCCCGGGGCCAGGCATAACCAGGACGTAAAATGCTTTGAACTGGGCCATGCGGCAAGATCGGTCCCGCACTCGCCAACCAGCTTGAGCGCGAGCGACGGGCCGATGCCGTGGATCTGCGTCAGGTCCACGCCCAGCACGCGATAGAGCGCGGACCGGACCTCGAAGTCAGGCGTGTTCACCTGTCGCCTTTTGGTCCGGACTTTGGGCAGGTGGCGAACATCATGTCCCTCGTCGATTTCGAGTGCCTTGAGCGCAACCTCAAGCTTTCGATCACATTCGAGAACTTTGGTTTGGTAGAAGTCGAACAGGGCCAGGGACTGACCAAGCGCGAAGATATGCTCGTCCCGCCAGTTCCCCGATAATGCCGCACAGATGGTCTCAATAGTCGCATGACAGCGGACGTCGCGCATTTGGGCCAGCGTGTCGGGCGTACATTCCCCGCTCACAATGGCCCTGATTATCCGCATGCCCGTCACGCCGGTTATGTCAGATACGACGTGATGGAGTTGCACATTCATTTCCATCAGCGCCTTCTGCATGTGCTGAATATGCGAGGCGGCATATTCGATCAGACGCTCGCGCTGCCGCAGATAGGCACGCATGGTCGCCACGCCCGCCTCGGGACGGAAACTCCCCCGCAGCAGCCCGTAGCTGTGCAGGCGTTGCAACCATGCAGCGTCACTGACGTCGGTTTTGCGACCCGGTACATTCTTGGCATATCGCGCATTGACCAGGATCACCTCAAAGCCGTGTCCTTCAAGCACTTCATAGGCTGGAATCCAGTAAACACCGGTCGATTCCATCGCGACAGTCGTGATGCCATA
This sequence comes from Sphingobium sp., assembly GCF_049304695.1. Lineage (GTDB taxonomy): Bacteria > Pseudomonadota > Alphaproteobacteria > Sphingomonadales > Sphingomonadaceae > Sphingobium. Next base: position 10,459 of record NZ_JBAQOK010000012.1, on the reverse strand, counting down.
TGCCTTGAACCAGCGGGCCATATCATGGAGATCGCCGGTGAACGTACCAAACGCTCGTACCGGATTATCATCGGCGTTCGGATTGATGGCCGCCATATGCATGGTCGACCCGATGTCGATTGCAGCGGCGCATGGATTGACCATAGACAACGCGCCGGATTTTGAACGTTCCATTCCAAGTCCTCCTTCAAAACAGGAGGGTATGGGCGATGCTAAACGTCATCTTCCTAACCGGGATCGCCGCAAAACGGCGTCACCACTCTCAAGTGCGCAAACACCCACGGGCCACGTTTTTTAACGGGGTATCATGCCTCCAATAAGCCATCGGCCGCGACCCTCCCGACCGCACCATAGCACGACCCGTTTCTACCGCGCACAGGCGGGCTCAGCCGGCGACGGTTTTTTAAAACATTGCATCATATGCGATGTGGTAATCCTACACTTTAAAAAGATGTGAAGCCGTTCAAAAAGCTCACGGCAAACGGCATTTTATTGCAGCTCCCCGCCTGTTCTTGCCATTCGTCGCTGTGATCGCAACGGCGACGGGGCAGGCGGATGCCATCGCGGCTTAGTCTTCTGTTTAAGGTGTTTTAGATCCAATCTACGTAGAAAATGCTCTAGCGCGAATGGCGAAGAGGGCCGATACCGGTCCCGCTGTCAGGGTGAAGGCGCAGTCGCCCTCCAGCAGCAGGCAGTCACCCTTTTCCCATGACAGGCCACTGACCGTGCCTGTCCCAGTCAGCGGCGTGGACCACAGCAGCTTGCCTTCGGGCACGCTGACGCTCTGGTCTTCGTTCCAGTGATCCTTGGAAGGTCGGTCCGGCCCCATTGCTTTTCGACATAATGGGGAACGAGCTTTTGCATCGACAGACTGTCCAATGACCAAGAGGCTTGGTTTCTCTTTAGTCATGGCTTCCCTGTCAACAGAACCCCGCACAAATAACGGGCATAATCCGATTTGCCATGTTTCTCGATCGCTTGGCGCATTTCAGCTTCGCCGATGAAGCTCTGACGATAGGCAATTTCTTCGGGGCTAGCGATCTTAAAACCCTGACGCTTTTCGAGGACGCGGACGAAGTCAGCGGCGTCGAGCATATGGTCGGGCGTACCAGTATCAAGCCAGGCATAGCCGCGACCCATGATTTCGACATGGAGTTCGCCCCGCTCCAGATAGACGCGGTTGACGTCTGTGATCTCCAGCTCGCCGCGCGGCGATGGCTTGAGGTTGGCGGCGATGTCCACGACCTGTTCGTCATAGAAATAGAGACCTGTCACCGCCCAGTTAGACTTGGGGCTTTCCGGCTTTTCCTCGATCATAACGGCCTTCATTTTGGCGTCAAAGCTGACTACGCCATAGCGTTCCGGATCATTGACATGATAGGCGAAAACGCTCGCCCCTTCCTTGCGCGAAGAGGCGCTGGCGAGGATTTCCGGCAGGCCATGGCCATGATAGATATTGTCGCCTAGGATCAGCGCGGAGGGTTGTCCCGCGACGAAATTGGCGCCGATGATATAGGCTTGGGCCAGGCCATCGGGGTTGGGTTGCTCGGCATAGTCTATGACCATGCCCCAAGCGGAGCCGTCACCCAGCAGCGACTGGAAAGCGGGCAGGTCGCGCAGGGTTGAGATGATAAGCACTTCGTGGATACCCGCCAGCATCAGCGTGCTGAGCGGATAATAAATCATCGGTTTGTCGTAGACCGGCATTAGCTGCTTCGAGGTCGACAGAGTCATCGGATAGAGGCGCGTACCGCTGCCCCCGGCAAGAATGATACCCTTCATAGCCTTCATAGCCTTCGTAGCCTCAAATAATCAGTTTTTTGCCGGTTGCAGGCGGTCCATCACATCGTTGAGCGATGTGCGCCAGTCCGGCAACATCACGCCATGGACGCGCGCGATTTTCCTGCAATCGAGCCGCGTATCGGCGGGGCGGGAGGCGGACGTAGGATGGTCGTCCGTGCCTATGACCCGCACCGATGCCGACGGGCCGCCCCGCGCTGCCGATGCTGCGAAGATCGCGTGCGCAAAATCGGCCCAGCTGGCTTCGCCCCGCGCGGTCATGTGGAAGACGCCACGCAGGTCGCGACTACTATTGGATACCAGATTGGTAGCCACTTGGATGATGCCATCGGCGATCGCCAGCGCGCTGGTGGGATTACCGACCTGATCGCCGACTACGCTCAGTTCGTGGCGGTCGGCGGCGAGACGCAGCATGGTCTTGACGAAATTGCCGCCGAACGGGCTGTAGACCCAGGCGACGCGTAGGACTGCGCTATTGTCGTGGCCATCCAGCACCGCTTGTTCGCCCGCCAGCTTCGACGCGCCAAGACGCCGGTCGGACTCGTCGGATCGCTTTCCACATAGGGGCGGTCCAATGCGCCGTCGAACACATAGTCAGTTGAAATATGGATGAGCGGTACGCCGAGCGCCTTGGCCACCTGCGCCACCGCGCCCGCGCCGGCACCGTTGACGGCATGAACGAGATCGTTTTCGGTTTCCGCCTTGTCGACGGCAGTATAGGCTGCGGCGGACACGATCACATTCGTCGCAGCGCCTTCCAGAGCCTGAGCGACCGAGGCCGGGTCGGCCAGATCAAGATCGGGGCGACCGATCGCGATCACCTTATGCCCGGTGACCGCGCCACGCTCGATGAGGCTGGTGACGACCTGCCCCGTTGTGCCGGTGACGGCAATCTTCATGAAGGCACCTTTGCGGCTTTATCAAGGCCAAGACGCTGGCCATCATATTGTTCGCGCAGCGGCTGCCACCACCATTGGTTTTCCAGATACCAACGCACCGTCTTTTCCATGCCACTGTCGAAATTCTCTCGCGCCTTCCAGCCCAGTTCTTTTTCAAGGCGGGTCGCGTCGATCGCGTAGCGGGCGTCATGGCCCGGACGGTCGGTGACATATTCGATGAGGTCGGCACGGGGCTTGTCAGTCGGCACCAAATCGTCCAATACGGCGCAGATTCGCAGCACCACATCGATATTCTTGCGCTCGTTACGACCACCGACATTGTAGGTTTCGCCCGGCTCACCCCGTTCGATGATGATATCCAGCGCATGGGCGTGATCATCGACATAGAGCCAGTCGCGGATATTCTCACCGTTGCCATAGACCGGCAGAGGGCGGCCCGCGAGCGCGTTCAGGATCGTCAGCGGAATAAGCTTTTCGGGGAAGTGGTACGGCCCGTAATTGTTTGAACAGTTCGATACCACCACTGGCAGGCCATAGGTGCGCTGCCACGCCTTGGCGAGGTGATCGGACGCCGCCTTCGACGCGGAATAGGGCGAGCTTGGGTCGTAGGGGGTTGTTTCCTCGAACAGGCCTTCGTCGCCGAGCGAGCCATAGACTTCGTCGGTCGAGACATTAAGGAAGCGAAAGGCAGCCTTGGCGTCGCCCTCAAGCCCGTTCCAATAGGTGCGCGTGGCCTCCAGGAGGGTGAAGCTGCCCATTACATTGGTCTGGATGAAGTCTGCCGCGCCGGTGATCGAGCGGTCGACATGGCTTTCGGCGGCCAGATGCATGATGCGATCAGGCTTGAAGCCTGTGATCGCAGCGTCCATCGCCGCGCGATCGCAGATATTGGCGTTCAGGAACTGATGGGTGTTCCTGCCTTCCACTTCCTTGAGCGAGGCTTCGCAGCCCGCATAGGTCAGGGCGTCGATGGTCAGGACATCATAGCCCTTTTCCAGCACCAGATAACGGACGAGGGAAGACCCGATGAAGCCAGCGCCGCCAGTGACGATTACGCGCATCACCTATTTCCTTCAGGTGAAATAGGCTGGGAGATTCGATAATGTAGGCTGTTTGCGATCCTTGGGCAAAAGCGTGTGCGGATCGGCGATATCAGGCCAGAAAATAGCAATGGCCGGATCATCCCACGCAAGCCCATTGTCGCATTCGGCGTTGTAATAGTCCGTCACCTTGTAACAGATGACCGTATCGGGTTCGAGCGAACAAAAACCGTGGGCAAAACCCGGCGGCATCCAGAGTTGCTTGCCATTGTCCGGGGTCAGCGTTTCGGCCACCCACTGACCATAGGTGGGTGATCCGGCGCGGATATCGACGGCGACGTCGAACAGAGCGCCGGCGGTACAGCGGACCAGCTTGCCCTGGGCGTGGGGTTCGCTCTGGAAATGCAGGCCGCGGATGGTCCCTGCCTTTGCGCTGCGGGATTCATTGTCCTGCACGAAGTGGTGGTTGCCGACCTGTTGGGCAAACAGATCGCCGCGAAATGCTTCGGCGAAATAGCCGCGTTCGTCACCGATGTGACGGGGAGTGAGCAGCGTGACCCCGGCAATGTCATAGGCCTGGAATTTCATATCTTCCTGAACCGCAAATACATGCCTCATCATTCCGCGCTATCAAGTTACAATGATATATGCCATATTTTTATAGATACCTTACATTCTAAGAGCCTTCTGTGGTTGCCGCCCGTGAGGCAAGAAGTTTCTGAACCGGTGAACAGGTGATCGAGGGCGGTCTTCTGTCAGGCCTTTGATTGCAGCGTTTTCCAGAAGCCGCTGGCCGGTATGGTGATCCGCGGATCAGGTCCAAATCTGATTCACGAGCTCGAAGCTCGGGACTCTTAACTGGTTTTCCTGATCCAGATCTGTTCGATCATTTTGCCCATTCGGGTCGTCGCCTTCTCACTCCCCCTTGCCAGCTTGGGCGTTGCGCAGCCTTTCTATCAGGCGGCGATTGCCGTTGCCGGGGTTCGATAATCTTCCTGTTTCGTCAACATCGCCCAGATCATCCGGGCCATCTTGTTGGCCAAGGCGATTGCCACCAGCATCCGTGGCTTGCGCGCCAGCATGCGGGCTAGCCACGATGTTTCTGGGATCGATTTTCGGCCCATCCAGTTCAATCGCGACATTGCGCCCATGATAAGCAGCTGCCGAATGTCGCTTTGCCCAGCCTTGGAGACGCGGCCATGACGTGTCTTGCCTCCGCTCGAATGCTATTTCGGCACCAATCCCAGCCAAGCGGCGAAGTCCCTGCCGCATTTGAAGCTCTCCATTGGCGGGGCAAACGCTTCGACCGCCAAAGCCGTCATCGGCCCCACTCCGGGCATGGTCTGTAGCCTTCGGGCCATGTCTGCTTGTCCTGCCAGGTCCTTGATCCAGCGGTCGCTTGTCGCAATCCGCACGGTCATTGCTTCGATCTGCTCCAGCAAATCGCGGCATTCATTCCGGGCAATCTCAGGCAGATCACTGTTGGACTCGGTGATGATCGCGGCGATCCGGGGCAAGTTATTGATGCCTTGCGGCACCACATGACCGAGCTCGTAAAGAAAAGCGCGCAGCATGTTGACCAGTTCGGTGCGTTGTTGAACTAGCCGGGTCCGCGCCCGGAACAGCATTGCGCGACCTTGCTGCTCGGCTGATTTTGGCTCGACGAAGCGCATTTCCGGTCTCTGGGCGGCGATCACGATCGCCTCGGCGTCTGCCGCATCATTCTTCTGCCGTTTCACAAACGGCTTCACGTATTGCGGCGCAATCAACTTCACTTCGTGACCCACGCTGGTCAGCTCGCGGGCCCAGTAATGCGCGCTGCCACAAGCCTCCATCACAACCACCGCACTAGGCTGCTCGGCCATAAACTTGAGGAAACTCTGCCGCGACAGCTTTTTACAAAACCGAAGCTGACCTGTCATCGACGCGGCGTGCAGTTGAAAAACAGTTTTTGCCAAATCAACCCCGATCATCATATCCTTTGTCACGGTTGCCGTCCTTTCCGCTCAGTGGCCTTTCAACACCACTATCTTGGCACATTGCGATGCCGTCTGGGGAGGGCGGCAACCACCCCATCTGATTCATAATTATCCGATGAAATTTCATAGTCTTGCGATGCGACGCGCGAATAGCTGGATGGAAGCTATGAACAGCCACGCAGTTGCCGATGCGATGGTCTGTTCAAAGTCCTTGGCGAGCCGACGGTTGCGGTTCAGCCAAGCCAGTGTTCGCTCGACGACCCAGCGGCGCGGAAGAACCACGAAGCCTTTTGCAACATCGGATCGCTTGACGATCTCGACAGTCCATTTGCCGGTACGCCGGAGCGCTTCCCTGAGCTTGTCGCCAGCATAGCCGCCATCGGCAAAGACATGGCGCAGCCATGGAAAGCGGTGGATGATTTCACGCAGGACCAGCGGCGCGCCGTCGCGGTCCTGAATGTCGGCGGTATGGATCACCGCATGAACCAAATGGCCCTCGGTGTCGGTGAGGATGTGGCGCTTGCGCCCGTTGATTTTCTTGCCCGCGTCAAAGCCGCGAGGGCCGCCACTTTCGGTTGTTTTCACGCTCTGGCTATCGATCACGCCAGCACTGGGCGAAGCCTCGCGGCCCGTCGCTTCACGCGCCATCAACAGCAGGGTATGATTGAGCGAGAGCCACAGTTTGTTATCGCGCCACAGGTAAAACCAGCGCCGAACCGTCGAGACCGGCGGAAAGCAGGGCGGCAGCATTCGCCACGGCAGCCCCCCACGCAGCAGATACAGGATCGACTCGACGATCCGTCGCAGCGGCCATTTGCGCGGACGGCCTACGTGGGAGGGTGGCGGCAAGAAAGGTTCGAGCACCGACCATTCGGCATCGGTCAAATCGCTTGGCAAAGTCAGTCCCGCACGGGCATATTGCGCCCGAGTGGTATCAGATGGGGTGGTTGCCGTCCTCCCCAAACGGCATCGTGATGTGCCAAGAAAGTGGTGTCTACAACCACTGTGCGGAAAGGACAGCAACCGTGACAACGACTACCATGATCGGCGTGGATTTGGCGAAGAATGTTTTCCAACTTCACGCGGCCAGCATGTCTGGCGAGGTGGAATATCGCAAGCAGCTATCGCGGGACAAGTTCCGCAAGTTCATGGCTCAGCAGGCTCCGGCGGTGGTGGTGATGGAGGCTTGCGGTAGTGCAAATTACTGGGCGCGGGAACTGGCTCGACTGGGCCACGAGGTTAGGTTGATCGCGCCGCATTATGTTCGCCCGTTCGTCAAACGCCAAAAGAACGATGCAACTGATGCAGAAGCGATTGTTATTGCTGCACAGCGCCCTGAGATGCGTTTTGTCGTCCCCAAATCGGAGGAGCAGCAAGGAAGGGCAATGATGTTTCGTACCAGGACCCGCATGGTCCATCAGCGCACTGAACTGATTAATATGCTCCGCGCTTTTCTCTATGAGTGTGGACACACTGTTCCAAAGGGCATTCACCAGTTCCAGCGCATTGAAGCGATCGTGACCGAACCAAACAGCGACTTGAGCGTGATGGCTCGCGCGGAATGTAGCGAGCTTCTCGAGCAGATTGCCGCCTTGACGGCCAGGATTGCAGCCAGCGATCGCCGGATCAAAATGGCTGCTTCTCAAGCAGATACGGCACGTCGACTGCAGACGATGCCTGGCATAGGCCCACTGACAGCACTGGCGGTTGAGGCTTTCGCGCCGCCCATGGAAAGTTTTCACTGCGGACGCGATTTTGCTGCTTGGCTGGGACTGGTCCCCCGCCAGCATTCCAGTGGGGGCAAGGCCCGGTATGGAAGGGTTTCAAAAGCGGGTCAGGCGGATATTCGACGATTGTTGATAATCGGAGCGATGTCCCGTCTGAACTGGTTGGGACGAAAAACGATTGCCCAAGAATCGTGGCTGGCGCGGCTGAGCGCACGCAAACCGCGAATGCTCATGGCAATAGCGCTGGCTAACAAGATGGCCCGCATGATCTGGGCGATGCTGACGAAGAATGAGGACTTCCGGAATCCGGCGACAGCAACCGCGGCTTGATCGAGAAACTCGCGCAAGGCTGAAGTTGGTAACGGGGACAAGAAGGCGATGATTTGAATGGGAAAATGATCAAACAGATCCGGATCGGGAAAACCAGTATGTGGACGCGAGTGCATGAACTCGAGTATCAGATTTGGACCTGCTCCGCTGATCACCATACCGGCCAGCAGCTTCTGAAATGCTGCACCCAAAGGCCTGACAGAAGTCCGCACTCGATCACTTGCTCATTCAGCCAAAAACCATCTTGCAAAACGGACGGCAACCACAGAGGTCCACATCGTAGATCTCCGGAAGTTTGTTGCAAAACCCCTGAATCAACGACTGCGGCAAGCATCAAGCTAACCCGCTGATACCACTCAACTTAGTTTCGGATCGGGCTCTAAACCTAATCAACCTACTCAAAATATGTGAGTATTTCTTCAATAATTATTCCTTGAGATAGAACCAATGTTGTTGTCTTGGTCGTTGCGCTCACTATCGGGCCAGCATGGGCATTTCACATAGCTTCACCTGCCGAAAAAACTGCACACGACCTTCTCGATTTCTCAGGCGACGGCTCCGGTTGCAGCCGGATGGTCATATTCACCTGCTCGCGCATATCCTTGACCACCGTTAAAGCGGCCTGCACCAAGTGGTGTGGACACCGTCCTCAACGCCAGTTATAGTTTGTGACATCTGGACGACGTGCTGGACACCCCCTTCGACGGGAGAAGCCAATACATGCATATCTCAAAGGGCTGATGACAAAGGCTTCAACCTAATAAGCATGCACCTCTCCCTGATCGTTCTGGTCGCGATGATTGTCGAGCCGATCAAAACCGAAAGCAAGGCTGGCTCAACCATTCCATCATGGCGCTATTGAGCCTCGCCGAACGCACCAAGGCAGCGGATGAAGCGCTCAGGCGCGCGCGCTATCATGTTGAAGTATGCTCACCACGCACAAGCCGTTCATCAACTGAACAAATCCGGCGTTGGCGCAGATGACCCAATGAGCTTACTTCCTTCACCATCACCTCTTAGGAACACACGGCCATACGCCTGCGTATAGCCATAGGAAAGGTATGATGGAGACAACATGAAGGCAATCATGATGGCAGGTACGGCACTCGCCGCAGCGGCGGCGGTGACATTGGCTCCATCAATCAAACATACTTCGAGCCAGCAGAAAGCCGCCCTGACGGCGCGGCCTTTGGCACTGGGCAAGCTGGCGCTGGATGAAAGCGAAGTGATTGCGGAACCTGCTTGCAACGCTATCTCTTTTGCGCAACTCCCCGACGACGCCAGCCTGTTCATCGGGCGACGGCTTGTGACAAGCGAAGGCAAGCTGGCAGGCGTGTCCGGCCCAAATGATTGCAGCGGCGGCGATCCCGCCAATGAGGCAAAAGGCCTTCCCTTCAATCGCTGGGGTTTGGTGCTCGACCGATTTGATTGGAAAACGCACCAATTTACAGGTGCAACAGCACTGCTTGACACCTCCCCCGATCCGCGAACTGGGCGGTCCCGCGCTACGATTACCGCTGGTCCCATGCGTAGCCTGCGCATCCGGTCTGCTTATGATCCAAGCGTTGCCCGACTTGGCAACGCCACCTTCGTCGCCTTTGAATGCACCTTTGAAAATGGCGACAAGTTTGGTGTTAACCAGACCTCATCCTGCATCAGCGTCTATGATCCGACTACCCGTAAGCTGGATATGGCCCGAACGCTGGTACCTGTCGGCGGCGAACATAAAGGGTCTATTTTTCAAGTGGCCGCCGTCCCCCGACTGCTGGCCTTTAATGGCCGACTCTATCTATACTGGTCGGCGCTTACAATCGAACGGGGCGTTATAAACCACGCAACGGTGCGCGGTGCTGAATTAGTCCAACAGCAAGACGGGATCGCGCAGGTCAAAGGCAGTGATGGCATCATCCGGCCATTCGATCCACTTTCCAGTGAAGTTTGGGCGCCGGGCGAAGATAATATGAGCGATCGTATCGTTAACCTTATGGGTTTCTGGAACGATGGCAATTCGTTCCTCGCTTTCGCGGCGCTAGGTGGTGCGGGATGCGCCGACCCTTTGGGGCAAGGCCGGGGCTGCTTCCGCCTCGCGGTCAAGCGCAGCCAAACGCCACTTGGCCAGAACGGGATTGGCCAGGGGGAGGCTGTTGATCTTCACCTGCCCAGTAACCCACAGGAATATGCTGCGCCCATCGTCGACTCCGGAGGTCGTCGCTGGTTGATGGGCCATTTCATTCGCCCGCCCGGCAACGACTTTGCCGACCGTACACCTGCGCCACCGAACGTTTACTGGCGCGCGAGCAAGCGACGGTCAGCGTTGGTATTGTTGCCTTTGAACGAACGCTAGTCCTGCCGTTGACAGTAGTGGAATTGAGAAATGCCGGCTCGAGCGTGCTGGTTATGTGATCACATGCCCAGCCCCTTCATCACCGCCGACCGAACTTCCGATCCGATCCGATCCGCACGCTGCTGCAATGAGTGACCGCTGCGGTGCAATATCTGAGGGCCGCGCATGCCGTCTCCTTTACGGTTGCGAAATACCAATCTTAATAAGCTTAACGGTATGCATCCGGTGAGAACCGCGGATCAGGCCGCTTGGCGTTGATCGTCTGTGACGCGCCAGTTCCAGGGGAGCAGTTCGTGGAGCCGGCTCTGTGGGATGTCGGCGATGCGGCTGAGCACATCGG
>NZ_JBAQOK010000011.1:0-3016 GCF_049304695.1 Sphingobium sp. | reverse complement strand
AAATGGGCAGAGATGGCGATAGCATCGATCACGAAAATGGCACCGAGATCATCGGTGCCATTTGCCATTTCCTGCTTTGTTTTCCGAACTGATCATTCAGAATGCGGACCACGCCGGAACGTCGCTGACTCAAATTTCAAGTCTTCTTCTAACGATCGCGGTCCCGAGGCTTTCGTTCGATCGGGATCGGCGATTGGCCTTCAGCAATATCGCCATGAGTGTCGCGCGATCGACTGCCGGCCGACCCTTCTGCCCGATCGGCAATCATGATCTCCCGCGCCCGCGCCAATCGCCGCGACACCGCCGCCGGCATATCGGCCACGAACCCTGCGATCTCCTCGGCCAGCGCACGATCCTCGTGTTTCCCGGTCGCCGCCAGCGCGGCTGCGGCATCTGCGTAAGCCCCCCGGATCTGCTTCTGTCGGCCGAGCGCCAGCACATCCTCCGCCCGGCGCTCCGGGTTCTGTGACCGTGCGAACGCCTGCGCGCGCTCTTCGATCAGCCGGTTGAGATCCAACTCCCTGCCCTGCCCCGCTGTCCGCGCCTCCAGATGGTGCGCCGGCGACCGCACCCGCTTCTGGACATGGCCGCGCGCGCGCCGCGGCGTCGCTTCGGCGGCGATGCCGCGCTGGCGCAATTCATGGGCGAAGCTCTCGCGCCAATGATGAAGGTCGGCCTTACGCGGATTGAACCGCGTCCCGTCCGCACCCTGCGCCGCGACGGTCAAATGGACATGGGGGTGGGCGGTGTCGGTGTGCAGAGCCACCATATAGCTGAACTGCCCCTCGAACTCGACGCGCGCGAACGCCTGAACGGCATCATGGATCGTCGCGGCATCGGTCGTGCCACCGGGCATCGACAAGACCATCGACATCGAGGTCGGACGGTCCTTGCCATAAGGGTTCATGGCCTGGTCGAGCATGTCCCAGTCGGCGGCGATCGCCTTCAGGCGCTTCTCGTCGGTGATGATCTCCCCTTCGCTGCTGCGCACCTCTAACTTTCCGTGACGCGAGATATAGCCAAAATGCTCGCCCAAGTGGCCTGCCCCGCGCTGCTTTCCAGAGATCTTGACCATGACCTCGGGGGCCTTGCGGACAATCCGCTCGAGCTTGGCGCGCGCCTCTGCAGGCGACAGCGTCGGCGCAGCATTGCTCCCGCCACTTCCCTTCCCGCCCGAGCGGATCCGCAGTGTCCCTCCGCGCAGGCTGCGCTTGCCCCCAGTCGGCGGTCGCCAGGCTTCCATCAGACTGGGGAGCGGCAGGACGCCGTCGTCATCCTCATTCATCGGCCGTATCCCAGTAGGCCATGTCACCCTTGAGCGCCCGGCCGAGCAAGCGCAGCTGATCGGCCACCTCATCCCGGAAGGACGCGACCCGCGCGGCCTCGCGCGCCAAGTCGAGACGGGAATCAACCATGGTCGCGGCATGAAGCGCATGGACCGCCTGGTTGAGATTGATGCCGATCCGGTTGAGTTCGCGCCAGGACTGCGCGATCAGCACCCGGTCGCCACGCGACGGCGGCGAAGTCGCGTGCAACCGTCGGCGCAACAGCATCACCAGCCACTCGGTCCTTTTAAGGCCGCGCGCATTGGCCGCCGCATCGAGCTGGACGATATCTTCGCGCATGAGCCGAAGCTGCAGCCGGTCAGTCGTGCGGGTCCGAGGCAGAGCCGTCGCGCTCGACGCCTCCCCGGCATCCTCAAGCGCACCGTCGATCAGCTTGCGCAGGAGCGCTGAGCGACCGCCGGCGGCAGTCGCCTTAGCATCGAAGCGCGCCGCGAGATCATCGGGCAGACGGAGGCCGAAAAACGCCACACCCCATTGCTATTGTTTAACAATGACGGCGCCAAGCCTATCCGGCCCTCACCTAAAACCACTCGTCTTATAGTCTGCTCAAACAGACTCCGCCCTTCTTCAAGCGACGTATCCAACCCGACCTGGCATCGGCGGAAAAAGAGAATATCTCCGAGCGAACCAATCCCCTCCGCCCGTGAAAATGAAGACAGCCGCACCCCTGAAGAAAGGGGCACGGCTGTCAAAATTGTCTGAAAAACTCGATCGTTTCGACGCGGAGTGAGGGGGTGAATGGGTGAGCGCCCCGCCCTGCCCCGCCGATGGTTTAATCCATGGCGATCTCGGCAACGGGCGCTTCGACCTCCTCGCCGTCGTCGAAAAGCACCCGAACGCGCTCCGGCAGGATCAAACGTCCTGTCCGCCCGCCCACGGTCACCCGAACCGTATCGAGCGGGCGAGGCTGTGGCGGCACCTCCGTTTCGAACATCGACCGTAAACCGGCACCGGCACGAACCGGCCGGCTCGGCGCAGCCCGCTCGGTGCCCTGCCCGTTCGGTAGCGCGGCGACTTCATGCCGACCGGCGTCGGGCAGAGCCTCGGATGCCTTGAGCCCCGCGATGAATCGGCCGCCCTCGGCGAGGGTGACGCTCTCATCGCCGAGTCCCGCGACATAGGCGCGCACCGCGTCGCCATGGATGCGGGCAGCCCGGTGCAGGTCGTAGAGCAACCGGATCGGCATCTGGTCGATCGCGGCTCGCAACCAGGGCGCCATGTCGGCACAGGCGGCATAGAGCGATACGAACTGCTTCGATCGGCCGAGCGCGCGGGCGATCTCCGCCTGGGTGACGCCGGCGCCCAACATGCGTTCGATCCCGGTCGCCAGATCATGGGGGGTCAGGCCTGCGCGCTGATCATTCTCAACGATCTGATCGGCGAGCGTGTCGGCGCGGTTCACCACCGCCATCACGATCGCCGGGATGGTCTCGCGTCCGGCAAGGCGCGATGCCCGAAAGCGCCGCTCGCCAACGCGGATGACGTGAAGGCCGTCGCCATTTTTCGGGGCGACGATGATCGGCTGCAGGACGCCGCGCGCGGCGATCGAGGCAGCAAGATCCTTGAGCTCCGTCTCGTCGAACACGCGCCGCGGATTTTCCGGATCGGCCATGATCCAGTCGAGCGGCAGATCCTCGACGCGTCGCGCGCTATCGTGGAGACCGACAAGC
>NZ_JBAQOK010000010.1:0-37810 GCF_049304695.1 Sphingobium sp. | reverse complement strand
CCACCAATGTCACGCCATCAGCAGGGTCTGCGCTGCGCTAGGCGGATGGCTCCGCGCAGACCCTGCTGCTATAAATGGTGTCATTTCTATCTAGCGGAGATAGTGTCTTTTCTAAGCAGCTCAAACAGCTGGTTGTAAGGGCGGATTCTATCTCGAAGTGCAAATTTCCTGGATTTATGGGGTTTCCCCCTTTTTGCAGGAAGGTGTTTGAGAAATGGAATCCTATCAACAAGATCCGACGCATTAAAACCCTCCCTAAATTGATGTTATTTTTATGTATAAATGCCAGAAATACGCATTTTCACTTGATAAGTATTTGGCTTGGAACCGTTTGCCGTCCTGGCCAAGGATGCTTCGCGAGATGTTGATCGCGTTCGATTTATCTAGCTCTACCCGGTCTATCGCCCAGCACTTCGGATTAGTCGCGGAACTGGGCTGATTGTTTCGAACCGGATATGACCGCAAATCCCGACTGCGCGCCATTCTTCTTTAGGCAATCCAGCGTTCGTCGTTTGGAACGCCACCAAGACCGCGCGGCAGTCTCATCGGGAGATCAAGCTATCCCTCATCACCTGATTGCAATGCCGATTTTGCCACGATGTGTGCCGCTCTGCTGATATCTGAGCGCATCGGCCAGTTGGTCGAGCGGGAAGACTCGATCTATCCACGGCTTGATGCCGAGCCCTTCGATGCCGCGCACCATTTCGCGCTGATGTTGCCGTGAGCCGACGGACACAGCGATCAGACGCACCTCCTTCCTGAGCATTAATGTCGTAGGTATCGGTCCATCGCTCCCAGAGAGCAGGCCGATGAAGGCGATATGGCCGCCTCGGCAAACAGCGGCAATCGACTGCGGCAGCGTTGCCGGACCGCCGACATCGATGACATGATCGACCCCGCCTCCACTCAACTTCCGGACGACGTCGCCCCAAGCCGGCGTCGTGCGATAATTCACCACTTGATCTGCTCCGAGACTGCGCAGCCATTCGAGCTTCTCGTCCGACGAAGAGGTCGCGATGACGTGCGCGCCCATGGCCTTGGCAATCTGTAGCGCGAATACGGATACGCCGCCGCTACCCTGCACTAGAACCTGTTCACCCGGTTTGAGACGTCCATTCGAGATAAGACCGCGCCAGGCGGTAAGTCCAGCGCAACAGAAGCTTGCAGAATCCAAATGGGAGTAGCCCTTTGGGCTTCTTGTAAGCGAAGTAGCCGGCAGGACGACCCGTTTGCGGGCAAATCCGTCCAACTCGTCTCCGTAAATGCCCAGACGACCGCTCCGAGGCGTCCCATCCTCCCAGTGCGCGTAGAAAGTCGACATGACGGCGTCGCCTACTGCGAAGGCTTCGACGCCCTCTCCGACAGCCGAAATCTCTCCGGCAGCATCCGAAAGCAGAATCCGACCGTCACCGACGGGAAACATGCCCGAGCCCACCGCATAGTCATGAAAGTTGAGCGAACTGGCATGCACCTCCAGCAGCACCTCCCCCTTGCCGACTGGGGGTGGCTCGGCGATGTCGGAGGCCACCACGTTTTCCAGCCCACCAGGCGCGTTCACGATCATTGCAAGCATAGCATTTTCCTCGTCCTAAACGTCTAGTCATAAGCGGTGAGTTCGTGAGGCACGCCCCTATCCACCCACCGCAATCTGCTTCAAAGGCATGTGGACATTGGCCAGATCCGCCGGGCAAGGCTCCATGCGGCCGACCACGAGCGACTTTCCCTCGACATAGTCCTTAACCGAATTGACGCAGTCGAGGGCTATGACGCGCCCTGCCTTCAAATAGATCAGCGAGAAACGTCGGCTCGCGACGTCCCCGCGGATGATGACCGAGTCATGCCCTGTCAAAAGGCCGACAGTCTGGAGCCGAAGATCATACTGATTAGACCAGAACCACGGCACCGCATTATAAGGCACAGGATCCCCGGTGATCGCGCGGGCGACGACAGTGGCCATGTCGTTGGCATTCTGGACCGATTCCAGCCGGATCTCAATGCCGTCGGCGAAATGGTTGCGGTGAAGGGCGCAATCGCCGATCGCATAGACGTCGGGCAGGGACGTCTTTCCATGCTGATCAATCGCGACACCGTTTCCGCCTTCGGCACCGGCGGCAAGCAGTGGTTGGACCGCCGGAACGATGCCAATGCCCACGATAACCATTTCGGCCGGGATGCTTTCACCGTCGGATAGTTCCACGCCGGATGCTCGGCCGGATGTCTCGCTCAAGCATGCAACGGTGGCATTGAGGCGAATGTCGACGTTGTGTGCGCGATGCTCGGCCTCAAAGAAGCGGGATAGGGGCTCGCCGGCAACGCGGCCCAGAACCCGATCCAGTGCCTCGATAACCGTGACTTTCTTGCTCAACTTGGAAAGCACGGCTGCCGCTTCGAGGCCGATATAGCCCCCGCCAACGACCGCCACATTCCTCGTCATCGCGAGTTCCGCCTTCATCGCATCGACGTCTGCTCGGCTGCGGACCGAATGCACGCCCGGCAGATCATGTCCCGGGCAAGCCAATGCGCGCGCATGCCCACCAGCCGCCCAGATCAAATGCTCATACCCAATGGTCTGCCCCTGATCGGTTATGATCGTGTGGGCTTGAGGGTCGATCCCGACTACACGTCGCCCCGTCAACATCGCTATTTCACGGTCCGACCAAAATGACGCCGGCCGGATCAAGAGACGATCGAAATCCTTCTCCTGCGCGAGATACTCCTTGGAGAGCGGGGGGCGCTCGTAAGGGATTTCCGGTTCTTCGCCGATGATCGCGATCGATCCTGCAAACTTGCGTTGACGGAGCGCGATTGCCACCTGTGCGCCGCCATGCCCGGCTCCAACGACGACCACCGCATATTTTTCAAGTGTCACATCGTTCTCCTGCATTTCCCGTTTCGGCACACCAAGCGATGGCTATCGACAGCCATCAGGCTTCGGATTGGCTGCAGAACTGATCGTGATCGATTCTGACCTCCGTCTGCATCCAGCTGCCTCTTATGGTCGATTGGGGGCTTTGTTCCCCGCCAAGAGAGCATCGATGGCCGAGGGATCTGACAAGGTCGATACATCGCCGATCGACCCGGGATCGCCTTCTGCTATCTTACGCAGGATACGCCTCATGATCTTTCCAGACCGCGTCTTGGGTAAACTCGGTGCGAACTGGATGGCATCGGGTGTCGCAATTGGGCCAATTTCATTGCGGACATGATCACGCAGCGTACGGCGGAGCGTATCGCTTGGCTCGATCCCTGCATTGAGGGTGACATAGGCATAGAGCCCCTGACCCTTGATGTCGTGGGGGAATCCAACCACCGCCGCTTCCGCAACCGCTTCGTGGAACACGAGTGCACTCTCCACCTCGGCGGTACCCATCCGATGGCCCGAGACGTTGATGACGTCGTCGACGCGGCCGGTGATCCAATAATAGCCATCGCCGTCCCTGCGAGCACCATCCCCGGTCGTGTAGACGTTGGGGAAAGTCCGGAAATAGGTGTCGAAGAAGCGGTTCTCGTCCCCCCACACGCCGCGCATCTGTCCTGGCCAGGAGCGGCCAATGACCAGGTTACCCTCAGCTTCGCCGCGCAGTTCATTCCCCTGCGCATCGAGCAAAAGGGGCTCGACGCCGAAGAAGGGAAGTGTGGCCGAGCCCGGCTTGGTCGGCGTCGAGGGGAATGGCGTAATCATATGGCCACCGGTCTCGGTCTGCCACCAAGTATCCATGATGGGGCATCGGCCTTCGCCAACTATGTCGAAATACCAGCGCCAGGCTTCGGGGTTGATCGGTTCGCCGACCGAGCCGAGTATCCGCAGGGAAGCGCGGCTGGTCGCAGTGACGAAGGCATCTCCCTCCTTCATCAGCGCACGCAGCGCCGTCGGCGCGGTGTAAAGAGTTGCGACTTGATGCCGGTCCACGACCTGCCAGATCCGACTGGGGCTCGGCCAATTGGGCACGCCCTCATACATCAGCGTCGTAGCGCCGTTTGCTAGCGGTCCATAGACGATATAACTGTGACCGGTGATCCAGCCGATGTCGGCAGCGCACCAATAGATCTCGCCCCGACGGTAATCGAAGACCGAGGCATGGGTTAGAGCGGCCCACAGGAGATACCCTCCGGTCGAATGAACGACGCCCTTGGGCTTTCCGGTCGATCCCGAGGTGTAGAGAATGAAAAGCGGATCTTCGGCCGCCATGGGCTCGGCCGGGCAGTGCGGCTCAGCATCGCTGGCGAGATCCTCATACCAGTGATCGCGACCGACCTGCATCGCCAACGGCGCACCAGTCGCGCGCACCACGACCACGGCATCGACGCCACCGCAGATCGTCACCGCCTCGTCGACGGTCGCCTTGAGTGGGACCGTCTTTCCTCCACGTCTGCCTTCGTCGGCCGTGATGACGATATGGCTCTGGCTGTCGTCGATCCGCCCGGCAAGCGCTTCGGCCGAGAAGCCTGCAAATACCACCGAGTGGACCGCGCCAATCCTTGCGCAAGCAAGCAACGCGAACGCCGCTTCGGGGATCATCGACATATAGATGGTGACGCGGTCGCCCTTGCGCGTGCCCAAGACCTTGAGCACATTGGCCATACGGCAGACCGCCTCGTGCACCTCGCCATAGCTAAACGTCCGGGCCTTTTGCGAAGGATCGTCTGGTTCCCAGATGATGGCGGTCTGGTCGCTCCTATCGGACAGATGGCGATCGATACAATTGACCGAGGCGTTGAGGATGCCATCCTCGAACCACCGGATGTGGAAATCCTCCTCAGCGAAGGACCAGTCTCCTGCCTTGGTCGGCGGGCGCATCCAATCGAGGCGCTCGGCCTGCTTGAGCCAGTAGCGCTCCGGGGCATCGAGGGAGCGTTCGTGCTCATGCGATCTCCGCTGCAGATCGGGCTCGCACACGTGAATAAAAGGATTATGCATTTGTCTTCTCGGGTCTGGGGCTTTGGGATGTGGCGCAGAACGGCGTCACGGCTGGCTGGCCCGCTCGATGACCATCGCGATGCCCTGACCACCACCGATGCACATGGTGATAAGTCCATATCTGCCGGCGATGCGTTCCAGCTCGTAAAGCGCCTTGACGACGAGGATGCAGCCGGTGGCACCGATCGGGTGGCCGAGGGAGATGCCCGAGCCATTGGGATTGAGCTTGTCTGATGGAAAATGGAGCGTCTGCGCGACGGCGCAGGCTTGGGCGGCGAACGCCTCGTTGGATTCGATCGTGTCCATGTCGTCGACGGTCAGGCCAGCCCTTTCCAAGGCGATGGGCACTGCCTTGATCGGGCCGAGGCCCATACGGCTGGGTTCGACACCGGCATGGCCCCAGCTGAGGATCTTTGCCTTGGGCCGCAGCCCGAAGGCGTCGACGCTCTTTTGCGAAGCCAGCACCACGGCAGCGGCGCCATCGTTGACGCCCGAAGCGTTGCCGGCCGTTACCGACCCGTACTTGCGAAAGACCGGCCGCAAATTGGCCAGGTCGTCGATGCTGACATCTTCACGGATATGTTCGTCTTGATCAAACGCGCGTACGCCTTTTCGGTCCTGGATCTGCAGTGCCACGATTTGATCCTTGAACCGGCCGGCAGAACGCGCCGCAGTTGCACGTCTGTGGCTCTCATGCGCAAGGGCGTCCTGCGTCTCACGACAGATCGCAAAATCGCTTGCAACGTTTTCTGCCGTCACGCCCATGTGGTCGCCGCTGAACGGATCGCTCAGCGAACCCGTGAGCGTGTCGACCATCGTGATGTCGCCCATCCTCTGGCCAAATCTCGCCGTCACCGCCATATGCGGAGCTCTGCTCATCGTCTCCGCGCCGCCTGCGACCACAATGTCGGTCTCGCCCAATGCAACCATCTGCGCACCCGAGATAATCGCTTGGAGACCCGAGCCACAAAGGCGATTGAGCGTCAGGGCCGGAACATCGACGGGGATGCCGGCCTCCACTGCCGCCACGCGGGCGAGATAGGCGTCCATCGGCACGGTCGGAATGACATTTCCCATGACGACATGGCCGACATCGGCGCCTGCGACGCCCGCTCGGGCAAGCGCTTCACGAATCACGATCGTTCCCAGCTCAGTGGGCGAGACGTCCTTGAGGCTGCCCCCAAAGGTTCCGATCGCAGTGCGGGTACCCGCTAAGATGTAGATGCTTTCCATCCTTCACTCCGAAATTTCTGATGTCGAGCGGGAAGATATTCCAATGCCAAGCAGTCTGAGTTGGAGGCATGGAAGACGTCCTCTTGCAATTGCTAGATGCTGCACGCCTGATGCCATCAAAGGTAAGTATTTCGACACCTTCCATCGGCCAATGGAGGCTTCGCAAATGGCGTAGAGCGACAGGCGTCTGCGGAAGCAGGCAGAACCTGCGCCATGTGCGGCACCCAGAACGCTGGCCCACCCGCCATCCTCCTCGCGAAACCAGACTTGCCGAATCGCGGATGGTCAAAAGACCGGCAAGGCTGTTGAAGGAGCCGACTACCGTTCGGGAGTGGGTTCGGCCGTACGGCGTCGAGTCCGTATTGTAAAAATGGTGGCAGGCGCGACTTGCCATGAGGGGATGTCTAATGAGGGGACTCTACGTGAAATCCGGTATTTCCGCGCTTGCGCTCGGCAACGCTTTGCTCTGTGCGGCCACCGTTTCGGCTCAGACGACGCTGCCCCCGCAGGACCAGAACGCCGCAACGATAGACGAAATCGTGGTCACAGCGCAAAAGCGCAGCCAGTCGATCAACGACGTCCCGCTCTCGATCACCGCGGCGTCGGGTCTCCAGCTTACCCAGCAGGGCATCACGGACGTCCAGGGCTTGGTGAAGATATCGCCCGGTTTCAACGCCATCGACAGCGGATATGGCACGCCGATCTACTTCCTGCGCGGCGTCGGCTTCTTCGATAGCACGCTCGCCGCCAAGCCTACCGTCGGCGTCTATATCGACGAAGTGCCCATTCCCTTCTCGATCATGTCGTCCGGCGCGTCGTTCGACCTCGAGCGGGTCGAGATTCTTAAGGGGCCGCAGGGTACGCTGTTCGGATCGAACGCGACGGGCGGAGCGATCAACTACATCGCAGCCAAGCCAACCGTCTCGCCCGAGGCGGGTATCTCGCTAGGCTATGGCCGGTTCAACCGCTTCCATGCAGAAGGCTTTGTCAGCGGCCCGCTGTCCGACACGCTCTCGGGGCGCCTTTCGGTGAGGCACGAAGGCGGCAGCGACTGGCAGCGCAGTTACACGCGCGACGCGACACTTGGTCAGCGCGATTTCACGCAGGCGCGCGCGCAGATGCTCTGGAAGCCGGATGCGTCGCTCCGGGTCAGCCTGACCGTCAACGCCAACAAGGACAATTCCGACACACAGGCAGCGCAGCTCGTCGTGCCCTTTCAGCAGTCGACGGGCTATTTTGATCCCCGGCTCGTCGTATATCCTAGCGCGCCGAGCAACGATCGTGCAGCGGATTGGGGCAACACAAACCCTTTGCGTAAGGACAATTGGATGGTCCAGACCTCGGGTAGAATCGAATATGATGTGAGCAACGACATCACATTCACTTCCATCAGTTCTTATTCGCGCTTCAAAGAGGATTATGGGCAGGATTCCGATGGCACGGCGCTTCAACTGACCGACCTTAGGATTAAAGGCACCATCCGTTCCTTCTCCCAGGAAGCGCGCATGAGTGGAAAGTTCATGAACCGAGGCTCGTGGGTCGTTGGTGGGAATTATGAGAACAGCCGCGCCCATGAACTGGTGAATCAGTATCTCAAAGATCAGTCGTCAGGTCATGCCTTTGACCGGTTGGGCCTGCCGCCGATAAGCAATGTGCCGCAGGACAGTCTCACCCGCTACAAAAGTTGGGCCTTGTTCGGCGATACGAGTGTCCCGGTCACCTCGACGCTCACGCTTAGCGGCGGCGCGCGGTACACCAAAACCACGGTGAACTTCTCTGCCTGCAACAAGAATAGCGACAACGGCAGCTACGGGCGGGGGTTCGAAATCTCTTTCAACTTGCCTCCCGGCACGATCGGGCCTGACAGCTGCGTCACCCTCGGGCCGGGTAATGTGCCGACGCGGTTCGACGGCAAGCTTCCTGAGGATAACGTTTCTTGGCGTGGCGCGGTGGAATGGAAACCCGCCCGTGGGCAACTCCTATACGCCAGCGTCAGCCGGGGCTTCAAGGCCGGCTCCTATTCTACATTGCCGGCCAGCTATATCAACCAGTATGCGCCTGTCACGCAGGAACAGGTTACCGCCTATGAGGTCGGATTCAAATCCGCGCTTTTCCAGCGCCTGCTGCAACTCAACGGCGCGGTGTTTTACTATGACTACACCGACAAGCAGCTTAAGGGTCGTGCCATTGTGCCGATCTTCGGGCCGCTTGAAGCGTTAGTTAACATTCCCAAGTCGCGTATTTGGGGTGCTGAAATCCAATATACGGTCAACCCCATGGACGGGCTTCGTCTGACCGGTGGTGCGACTTACATCAGCACCAAGGTTACCGGTTCGTTCAACAACTACACGGCGTTCGGCAGGCTGGTCGACTTCAAGGACCGCGCCTTCCCGTTCACTCCCAAATGGCAGATCAACTCGGATGCAGAATATCGCTGGCACGCGAGCGACGCGCTCGAAGCTTATGTGGGCACTTCTTATACCTTCCGCAGCAGCACCAATGGCGATTTTGTACCGGATCCGCGGCTTGCCATCGACAGCTATGGGTTGCTGGATCTGCGAGCTGGTATTGAAAAGCCATCGGCCGGTTGGCGGCTAGGCCTGTTCGGTACCAATGTGACCAACAAATATTACTGGTCGACAGCGGTGCGGCGGGGCGACGCGGTCATCCGCTTCGCGGGAATGCCGGTCACTTATGGCGTCAATTTTGCCATTAATTTTAAATAACTGGCGGGATGACCGGAAGCCTCGGGATCGCTGCGACTGAACAAGCAGCGATCCGCAGATTTGAGGAATGACCCTCTCCACGGGAGATGAGATTTGACGGACGTGTCTACCGCATCCCTTTCAGGCCAGGTCGTGCTTGTGGTGGGCGGTGGCCGCGGTCTGGGGCGCCGCTATTGTCTCGATCTGGCTGCGGCCGGCGCGCAGGTAATGGTAACCGGTCGAAGCGCGACGGTCAGCGATGTTGTCGACGAGATCCGATCGACCGGTGGCACCGCCCATGCCGTTATCAGCGACAGTCGCGAAGGCGCTGGAATCGTCGGAGCCACAACCGCGGCATTCGGCCGCATTGATGCGATGGTCTACAATGCCGGCATCGTGCGCGACCGGAGCTTTGCCAATATGAGCGATGCCGAATGGGACGAGGTCGTTGATGTCCACCTTCGTGGCTCCTATGCTTGCGCGAAAGCGGCATGGCAGCCGATGCGCTCGCAAGGCGGCGGTTCCATTCTGTTCACGACGTCGGGTGCCGGTTTCCACGGCGGGTTTGGCCAGGCAAATTATGCTGCTGCCAAGGCCGGCATCTTGGGCCTGACACGGTCGTTGGCTATAGAAGGGGCCAAATTGGGCATCCGGGTGAACGCCATTGCGCCGATCGCCAGTACCGACATGACTGCGAGCGTCTTTTCCGATGCGCTCAAATCGGGGCTTCCGGCTGAGGCCGTATCGCCCTTCGCCATCGCGCTGCTTGATCCGCGAAGTGTGCTGACGGGCGTCATTATGGAAACCGGCGGCGGCTGGGCTTCCGCTATGCGCTGGCAGCGCAGCCTTGGTCGTCGCCTTCAGACGCCGGACCCAACAAGCGCATTTGCCGCGTTGGCCGACATCATCGATTTCACAAGGGGCTCGGACTACCCGTCGTCAACGGCCGACTCCCTGGCTGCCGCCATGGATGGCGCTAGGGATAGTCGCAATCCCTGCGATGTCCTGTGACCGTGAGCGATCATCTCGCCGAACCAACGGCACCAACGGTAGCCGAGAGACAAGGGAGAGAAGATTTGGTTGGATTCATTCGCACACCCGAGCGCGCGGTGATTTCGACCATGGCGTCCGACGGTACCGTCCGGATGATGTCGACGCTTGAACTGCCGCCGGTACACCGCTCCCTACCTCATCTGTTCGACGCGGTGACTAGTCGCGTACCGGACAATCTTTTCATGCGTCAGCGAGAGCCGTCGGGTGCATGGCGGTCCATCACCTACCGTCAGGCGCAGCGCGCTGCCAACGCGCTGGCACAGTGGCTGATCGATCATGGCGTGGGGTTCGGCGATGGTGTCAGCTATCTGTCCGGGCCGTCGATCGAACATGGCATTGCGGCAATCGGGATACAGCGATCGGGCGCTGCCATAGCGCCCGTCACCGTCGCCTATTCGCTCGCGTCTTCCGATTTTACGCGGCTTTACGGCTGTGTTTCCGCCATCGGAGCTAAGGTCGTCATCGTCGATGATGCCGAGCGTTACCAGGACGCCATGCGGGCGCTGTGCGAACTCGGGGTGATGTTCATTGCCATTTCGGGTCACCTTCCAGATGTCCCGACTTTTACTTGGGACGAGGTCATCGCCACGCAGCCTACTACCGCAGTCGCGCAACGCATGGATGCGATCACCCCTGAGACTACTGCCCGAATCATGTACACGTCCGGCTCGACCGGAAGCCCCAAGGCAACGCCTCAGCCGCAGTCGAGCCTGACGGTGACAGTCGCCCAGAACGAAGCACTCGGACTGCTCGATTTCGACGGCGAGGCGCCGCAGTTTCTCGAATGCATGCCGTTCAGCCACATCATGGCGGGGAATTTCAACTTCAACAACGTCGTGGCTACGGGCGGGACGATGTGGCTCGACGAAGGCAAGCCGACGCCGGCACTGTTCGCAACGACGCTAGCGAACCTGCGCGACGTCTCGCCCCATTTTTACATCAGCGTTCCTATCGCCCTTGCCATGCTCTGCGATGCGATGGAGTCTGACACCGATCTTCGCGACCGCTTTTTTGCCAATTTGCGGTTCATCGGTTTTGGCGGTGCGGTCCTGCCCGATACAGTGCGCGATCGCATGCTCGCCCTGTCGCGTCTCGCGCGGGGCGCCGACGTGCCAATCTTCAGTTTCTACGGCGCAACCGAATGTATGTTCGGCGCAATGCGCTACTGGAGCGACGGCCCCTCCAGCGTCATTGGCCTTCCGCCGCCAACGACGCAGGTCAAGCTTCTCGATCTGGGCAACGGCCGAATGGAATTGCGGCTCAAGAGCAGGACGATGATGCCGCCCAGCGGCTATATCGGGATTTCAGGCGCAGCGCCCGCGCTCTTTGACGAGGAAGGCTTCTACCACACCGGCGACGCAGTGCGCTTCGCCGATGCGAACGACCATGCGCGTGGCCTGTTGTTCGCTGGACGGATCGCGGAAGACTTCAAGCTTTCGTCCGGAACCTTCGTGAACGTGGCGGCGCTGCGCGAAGCCCTGCTGAGCGACCTGTCATCGCTCATTTCCGAAGTCGTTCTGTGCGGCGCCGATCAGGATCATATCGGCGTCCTGCTCTGGCCGTCCCCGACATATGATGTGCACGGTGGCCCGCGGGCCCTGCGTGAAGCGCTCGAGCGCTTCAATGCCGCGCGCCCAGGAAGTTCGCGGCGTATTGGCGCCGCCCTTTTGGTCGAGGAACCCCTCTCCTTCGAGCGCGGAGAGAAAACTGACAAGGGGAATGTTGCGGCTCATGTTGTGAGAGAAACGCGTCGCGAAGCCGTTTCCCGCCTGTTCGAGGCGGACAGCGAATTTCCCTATTTCAGGTTTGACCGACCCCTTGGCAATGTGGCGGAATAGCGTGTGTGTCGCGCGAATGGCAGGGGCCGGCGAAGAGAGACCGCGTCCAGCAGCGAGGTTGTATCTGCACCGCAGCCTCGTACGAGACATCGGCAGGGTCGTTCGACTGGTCAAACGACAGGGTCCAGCTTCATGACCTACAACACGATCGGTTTGCGGATCGAAGGCAATATGGCTGTGGTTCAACTTCAACGACCTGAAAAGCTCAATGCCGTCAGCCTAGAAATGGCAATCGAATTGCGACATGTGCTTGCGCAGATACAGACATCGGACACTCTCCGCGTCCTGTTGCTGACCGGAGCCGGTCGCGCCTTCTGCGCTGGCGCGGATCTGTCCGATCCGGGGACGCAGACGGCGGACGTGCTGACCGAGCAATTCAATCCGCTGGTTAGAGCACTTGCCGACTTCCCGTTCCCTATCGTCGCGGGCATCAACGGTGCGGCAGTCGGCATTGGCTGTTCGATCGCCTTGATGGCCGACATCGTTATGGCTGGCCAGAGCGCCTATTTCCTGCAGACTTTCGCCCGGGTGGCCCTGGCGCCCGATGGCGGTGCCAGCTGGTCGCTACCGAAACTGATCGGCTTGCCAAGGGCAAAGGCCATGCTGTTGCTGGGCGATCGCATCACGGCCGCACAGGCGGAAGAGTGGGGACTTATCTATCGTGCGGTGAGTGATGACCGCCTTTCGTCCGAAGCGGCCGCCTTGGCGAGCAGACTTGCCGATGGCCCGACCTATGCGCTTGGAATTACCCGTCGAGGCCTGCACGCCAGTCTCGAACAGGGTCTGGACGAGGCGCTAGCCCGCGAAGCAGCCGATCAGGCCGCGGCAGCGATGTCTTCAGATCATAAGGAGGCCGTCGCCGCATTCCTGGCGAAGCGCCCCGTCTCCTTCGCAGGGCGATGACGCCAATGGCGGTTTCCGGCATTTCAGTTCAGGCAGGAGTAAATTGCATGCCATTATTTCCCCGTTACGAGAATGGCACCCCCAGCCATGTACCTTCGGACCGTGTGGTCGATTTCGACATCTACAATCCACCCGGTGTGGCGCGCGATTTTCACCAGTCGTGGAAGGATCTGCAGAGCCGCTCACCCGCCGATTTGATCTGGACGCCGTGCAATGGCGGTCATTGGATCTCGACGCGCGGGCGCCAGATTAAGGAGATCTTCGCCGACTATGACAAGTTCTCCAGCAGCAACAATCTAGTGCCCAAGCCCGGCGGCCGCGGCCTCCCGCCGCTCAATCTCGATCCCCCAGCCCACCGGGACTACCGGATTCTGCTCAACAACAGCCTTTCACTCAAGGAAGTGTCGAAGAGCCAGACCCGCATCCGCGAACTGGCGCGAGAACTGATCGAGCCGTTCTTGACCCGCGGCGAGGCGAACTTCACTCATGAATATGCCGAGGTTTTTCCAATCCGCATTTTTGCCGTGCTCATGGGCCTTCCGATGTCGGACACGCCCCGGCTTAAGCATCTGACCGATCTCCTGACACGGCCGGGACCGGGCACTGACCGCCGCGCGATCATCTTCGAACTTCTCGATTACATGCAGCCCTTGGTCGAACAAGCACGCAAGGCACCAGGCGACGACCTGATGTCGCACTTAGCGACGGCCCAGATCGACGGAAAGGTGCTCGAACTGCTAAATGCGGCGGAACTCTGCCTGCAGGTTATGCTGGCTGGCCTCGACACCGTCGTCAATCTGCTCGGCTTCGTCATGCATTTCCTAGCCACCCATGAAGACGAACGACGCATACTGGCCGAGAATCCTGGCAAGATTCCGGGCGCCGTCGGCGAGATCATGCGACGTTTCCCAGTCGTCGTGACGGGGCGCTGCGTTGCGCATGACATGCTCTACGACGGAGTCGAGCTCAAGCAGGGGGAGATGATCATACTACCCTCGATGTTGCATGGCCTCGATGACGAAGAGCATAGCGATCCCATGGCCTTCGATCTCGAGCGTCGCAGCCGCGCCCATTCGACGTTCGGCAACGGTCCGCACAAATGCCCTGGCTCCCATCTTGGCCTGCTTGAGCTCAAGATCACGCTGGAGGAATGGCTGGCGCTCATTCCCGAGTTTACCATCGCCAAGGATGCCGATCTCGTGTTCGAGGGTGGCGTAGTGGGAACACTCAAGGGTCTGAAGCTGGTATGGCCCAGCAGCGGGTCCCGGCCTTAATGGGATCAGAAAAGCTGCGCTGAGGAGATGCTGTCACGCCTTCGATCGCTCTGACCCGAGAATGGCCAAAGCAGGTCCTGGACCGGCTGACGCGGGATTATGACGCTGTTCTCCCGAACGAGGTGGACACCGCATTGTCGCGCGATGCCCTGCAGGTGCTGATCCGCAGCGTCGACATTCTCTGTCCCGCCGTCTCGGATCGGCTGGACGAGTCTGTGCTCAACATCGTGGGACGTCGTGTCAGGCTGCTTGCGAATTACGGAGCGGGCACCGATCATATCGATCTGGAGGCAGCGCGACGCGCAGGCATCATGGTCTCCAACACACCCGATGTCCTGACCGAAGCCACTGCCGAGCTCGCATTGACGCTGATGCTCATGGTCGCGCGACGCACTAGCGAAGGAGAGCGCGAATTACGCTCCGGCAGATGGTCGGGCTGGCGGCCGACTCACATGATGGGAACGAGCCTGCAGGGGCGCACGCTAGGGCTTGTCGAATGCGGCCGTATCGCCCGTGCTCTGGCCCGTATGGCTGTCGCTGCCTTCGGCATGACGATCGTCTATCATGCGCGGCGTCCGGCTGGCGATTTCGAAGGCGCCTTCGTCGCCGATCTGGACACCCTGCTGGCAAGGGCAAATGTGGTTTCGCTACACTGCCCTGGCTGCCTCGCGCTTGGCAGACCGTCTGAATCAGCCGGGTTGGTCGATCAGATGGCGCGCGCTTCGATAGGCAGATGTGATCGCTGACCCAAGCGAACCGCCACCTGACGGATACAGACCTGAAAACACCGATTGTTGATCAGCCCCGACGACGTAAAGGCCGGCGATGGGGCGACCTGCGGCGTCCAGCACCTCGCCGTTGACAGAGCTATGCGCTCCCAGCGTGCTGCTCACGCTGCCAGGATAGAGGGCGATCGCGTAGAAGGGCGATCTGTCGAGCGGCGCAAGGTTCGGGTTCGGTCGGACCGAACTATCCCCCAAAGAGCGATCATGACGATTATGCCCCCGGCCGAATTCTGCATCGACGCCGGCGGATGCCGCATCGTTGAACCGCGCGACTGTATCTTCGAGGGCGACGGGGTCGATATCCAGCTTCTGGGCAAGCGCGCCAAGAGAGTGCGCCTTATGGAGGTAGCCCGCTTGGACGAGGTGTCTTTTCGGAAACGGAAATGGCCGCGCCAGCCCCATTCCATACCGTTGGACGAAGCGGGCGTCGCCGATTAACCAAGCGCGCGCGCAATCGTTGGCGACCATGGTCTCGACGAGCTGGTGGTAGGGAGAGGCTTCATTGGCAAAACGCTTGCCACGCTGATCGACGATAAGCGATCCAGGCTTAGCGCGATCTATACCGAAATGAGGATAGCGCGCCCGGATGATGCCCTGCCTGTCGCGCAGGGTCGAAACGGGTGCGAGGATGCCCGATGCGCTGGCACTGGTATCCAGCGATCCTCCCGCTGCGATCGACATCGTCAAGCCGTCACCGACATTGCCCTCGGCGGACAAGGAGACATGAACCTGGGGCATCGGCATATGCTCGCGCACCCAATGCGCCGATGCGCCAAATCCGCCCGTGGCCAGAATGACACCACGTCGGGCGCGATGAAGATGGCCGCCCGCGACGATTGCACCGGCGATACGGCCGTCCTCGGTCACCAACGAGGTGACCGGCGTCTGGGTATTGATGGTGACCCCGTAATCGAGCATGGCGCGCAAGAGGGACGCGGCCAGCGCATTTCCGTTGGCGAGATGGCGCCCTCGCCCTGACATGATCCGATCGCGGGCATATTGGGATATCCTGAACATCACCCGCTTCAGACTGCCGGTGGATCGCATAGCCCTCCAGAAGTCGGGCAGTTCGATCTGATCGATCTGCATGGAGCCGAAAAGGGAGAAGGCTTTGAGGGGCGGTCGCAGCAACGCCAGCGCATCGCCGAGCGATGCCCCATCATAGGCACGGCTCAATAGGGTGCGACCGGGCACGGCACCAACCATGTCCGGGAAATAGTCAGGAATGCGCAGACTTGTGAAGCGGACGGGAGTGTGCGCCTCAAGCCAGGCGACCGCTGCGGGAGCCGCCTCGAGAAACGCGAGGACGCGATCATGGTCGAGTGCGGCTGGAGAAAGTCCGGAAAGATACTGCCACGCTTGTTCCAGGGAGTCTGTCTGACCCAGCGCAGCGAGGTGATGATGGCGAGGTATCCACACGCCTCCTCCGGAGAAGGCGGTCGTTCCACCGATCCACGCGGTCTTTTCAAGCAACGTGACACTGAGCCCGGATTGGGCGGCCATGATCGAGGTGACCATGCCGGCTGCGCCGGATCCAACGACGATCACGTCCGAGACCGTGGATGGAAGATCCTTATCCTGCTTCACGCCAATCCTAGCTCGATCAGGCAGCGGATGCCGTGGCGTTTCTTCTTTTGAAGGTCGCATTGCAGCGTGCCACCGCGCCGCGGGGGCCGATCAGTCTGCCTTCGACGAAGCATAAGGAGCGCGTGATGCGCAGAACGCTTGTCCTGGTCTCGATCCAGTCGCCCACGGCGGCCGCCGCGATGAAGTCAACAGACAGGCTGATCGTCGGCGTGGGATCGTTGAAATCGGAAAGCGTATTGGCGTTGACCCCCATTCCGATGTCGGCGAGCGTGCTGAGCATACCCCCATGGCACACGCGCATGCGATTGCAGTGCCGCTCTTCCACCGTGAAACCGAACCTGTAGGGTTCATCCTCCAAATCCATCGCCACCATCAGAAACGGACCGGTGAGAGCGGAAAACCCATCCGAATAGTCGACGGGCCGCCAGTCTCCGGCTGTCCGGCTAACTGTCCCGCCAAGCGGCTGTACAGCGGCGCTCACGCAGCCTTACCAGGATCTTGATACAGCGGCCGTAACTGCTTGCTGTCGATATACTCGCGGGTCGAAATCAGCCGCCCATCTTGGCCAACGGTGGCGATGACCGATGCGCGAAGCGCCAACGGCGTTCCGCGTACCGATCCTATCATGACATGCTGTTGCAGAAACCCTTGAAGCAGGGGTTCACGAACCACCTCTTCATAGTGAAGATCGCTGATCGACGACTTCAGCCAGGCAAGCGTTGCGAGATGCTCGGTGCGGTCTTGCCAGATATTGTCGGTATTATGCCACGCGACGAAATCGGGGCCGAGGCATTGTTCGAGCGTGTCGACATCACCGGCGCATACCGCATCGAAGAAGCGCGCGGCATCGGCATCGATTTGCGCATGATCAGGCGTTGTGCTCATCGCTATATCCTCAAAAGCCAGGATGGGCGGCGAGCGAGCCCCCATCAACATGGAAGTCGCTTCCGGTTACGAAGCCGGATTCGTCAGATGCCAGATAGACGGCCATTGAAGCGATATCGTCGCCGCTGCCGATCTTGTGCAAAGGCGAAAGCCCCTCGAAATGCTCCCGCAGACGCGGCTTTTCGCTGAAGCTCTTCTGGGTCATTGCCGTGACGATGATGCCCGGTGCTAGGGCGTTGCAGCGAATGCCGTACTTGCGTCCGGCCTGGACTGCGACCGAACGCGAAAGCATGCGCAGGCCGCTCTTTGCACTTGTGTAGGCAATGTCGGGGTGAGCGGCAAAAGCGGTGCTCGATGAGATATTTATGATCGATCCTCCCGGACCGCCGGGATTGTCCTTCATTGCCGCGATCGCGAACTTGCAGCCAAGCATCACGCCGGTCAGATTGACCGCGATCACTCTGTCCCAACTTTCCAGGTCGACCTCTTCGATCGTCTTGTTGATGATGATGCCGGCATTGTTGACGACGATGTCGAGCCTGCCGGCTGCCGCGTTGATCGCGCCCATCGCATCCGCCCAGCTTGCTTCTTGCGTGACGTCGAGCTTGACGTAGGAACAGCCATCGGCCTCAAGCCCGTCTTTGCAGCTGTCATCAATGTCCCCGCCAAAGACGATCGCGCCCTCGGCAGCGAAGCGCTGCGCCATGGCGCGTCCCATGCCATTGCCGGCGCCGGTGACCAGCGCGACCTTGCCCTTGAGGCGTTGAGATTCAGTCATGCAGCTTCCTTCGATCCTAAATGAGACGGTTCACCCGAGCCGATCGCACCGGCCGGACCGCCCACGCGGTCCAGCCTGGCGATCAGGCGGCGATCCCATTCGGTGGGTGTGCCGCACTGGAGTGAGAGAAAATTCGCGCGGCGGTAATGAAGATGGCAGTCGAACTCCCAGGTGAAGCCCATCCCGCCATGAATCTGAATGCAATTGCTTGCGCAAAACTGGTAGGCCCGTGTGGCGCTCACACGCGCATAAGCCGCAGCGAGCGGGAGTTCGGCCGCACCCGTCGAAAGCGCCCACGCGCCGTAATAGGCATTAGACCGCGCGAGCGTCGCGCTCGCGTACATGTCGGCCATCAGATGTTTCATTGCCTGGAAGGAGCCGATGGGCTGTCCGAATGCGTAGCGCTCGAGCGAATAGTCGCGCGCCATCCACAAGGATCGATCTGCGCCGCCAATCTGCTCGAAGGCCATCAGCACTGCAGCCTTGTCGTAAACCTCATCAAGAATGCGCAGCCCGTCTCCCGCAGGTCCGAGCCGGACGGCGCCTGCATCTGCGAAACTGATCCTGGCGATGGCTCGGGTCGGGTCGATCGAAGTGAGGCTCACCCGCGCGACACCTGCGCCGGTCAGCTCCACCAGAAACAGTGACGGTTTGCCGTCCGCGTCGCCATCGGCCGCCAGTACGATCGCGAAGTCGGCTATGTCACCATCGCTCACCGGATGCTTAACGCCAGTGAGGGTACCGTCCTGATACCGACATTGGAGGCGAGAGAAGTCTGAACGGCCGCTATGCTCGGTTACGGCGAGGCAGCCGATCGTCGTGGCCGTTGCGATGCGCGGCAACCACCGTGCGCGCTGTGCCTCGTCCCCTTCGGCCTTGATCAGTTCGGCGGCGAGGTAGACCGTCGAGGCGAACGGCACAGCAGCGAGCGAACGCCCCAGCTCCTCGGCGATCAGGCAAAGTTCGAGATAGCCAAGGCCACTCCCGCCCTCTGCCTCTGGGATGGCGGCGCCGGTGAACCCCATTGCACCCAATTCTCGCCAGAGCGCCTCCTGAAAGGGCAGCTTGCCATCGAGGACCTCGCGGACGCGTTCGATCGGCGCGCGGTCTTCAAGGAAGCGGCGGATCTCGCTCTGGATGATCTTCTGGTCGTCGTCGAAATCGAAATTCATAATCTCATGCCTTGAAATTGCAGCGCCGCCCTTAGCGGAGTGGCTTCGACCATGTGCGGGAAAGGAATGTCGAGGCGAGCCCGAGCGACAGCAGGATGACGAAGAATATCCAGGCCGCCCGGTAGCTCCCGTAGCGATCGAAAGCCAAGCCAGCGACCATCGGGCAGATCATGGTGTAGGGCAGCATCCCCGCGCGCGTGAGGCCGAGCCCACTTCCGGTGTTCGCAATGCCGAAGACATGGACGATGAGTGCTGCCCATACCGGCATCATGCCGCCGAGACTCAAACCGAAAAGCACAGCCGAAGCGCACAGGAATGGGTATGTCAGATCCCCTATCAACATTGCGCAGGGCGCGATCATCATGAGAAGCGCAATTGAGAGAGCGGCACGCAGATCGACCCGGTCTGCTATTGCGCCGAAACTTATTTTGCCGACGAACGCGCCGCCTCCGATAATCGAAACGAGCGAGACGGCCTCGATTTGGGAGAAGCCGCGTCTGACTGCGTCTGGACCAATGGAGATCGTGACTGCACCGGTCACGCCAACCATGGCACCGATCGCAAAACTCATGATCCAGAATGCAGGTGTCGATACAATGGCGCGCACGGTCATGCGGGTCGTGTCAGGTGCAGGTCCATGGTCGGCGTGCCGCCGCTCATGGTCCGGGAGCGTGCCGGGGGTCCGTGCGAACAAAAAAGCCGGGATCAGCAGCAGGAGCGTAAGCGCGCCATAGATGATGAACATGGCCCGCCATCCGACGGAATCGGCAAGGTACGTGCTCAGGACCGGAAAAAGGACTGCCGCGACCGACGCGCCGAGGACTGCGATGCCTAGGGCAAGTCCGCGCCGACGCTCGAACCAGCGAGCCACTATGAAGTTGGCCGGAACGATGCCCATGAACACGTCGCCAAAGGCGATAAGCGTGGCGAAAAGCAGCATCACCATCGCCATGGAGTTGACGAAGCCTAAGGCGGCGAGGCCTACAGCTGTGCTGATGATGCCGCCAACGACTACCCAACGCACGTTCCAGCGATCAAGCGTCCAGCCTACCGGTATCGCACCGACGGCGCCGACGGCGATCAGGATTGTGTAGGCAAGGTTGATCTGCGTGCGACTTGCCCCGAACGCTTCCTGGAAGATAAGGGTGTAGCTGCCGAACGCGTAGAATACCGGACCTGTGGCGAACAACTGAAGCAGGAATCCCAGCAAGACAACGCCCCAGCCGACGTACATACCGCGCGCCGGCTTGGCTTCCGGGACCGCAATGGAGGCTGCAGGAACGGGCGTGGGGTTTGATACGCTGGCCATCAGCGTGGCCCACTCGTCGGCCTGCTCATGATGGCGCCCGTCACAGCGTTATCGTCCAATCTGCCGAACGCGGCAGATATTGCGGATCTCGCTTTTCTCGAAACGCCGTGAGGGCTTCCTTGGCATCCGGGTGACCGCTCGCCTTGACGGTAAACCCTTGTTCGAAGGCATAGCCCGCCTTTAGGTCCATCGTTTCCACCTGATTGAGCACCTGTTTCCCGAGGCGCACGGCGGTCGGGCTATATCCGGCGATCCGGATCGCAAAGCCAAGGGCGGTTTCGAGTAGCTTGTCATTTTCACTGACGACCACGCAAGCGCCGCCGGCGGAAAACTCGGCGGCGTTCAGATGCTGCCCTGTGAAGAACATACGGCGCACGAGAGGCTCGGGCGCGATCCGCGCGAGATGCCGCGCGCCACCGAACACGCCGACCGTGAGTTCAGGCAAGCCGAATCGGGCACTTTGCGCCGCAACGACGAAATCGCACGACGCGGCGATTGCGAGTCCCGTTCCGAGCGCGGCGCCATGCACGGCGCCAATGACCGGCACCACGCAGTCCTGGATTGCGAAGAACGCTTCCCGCACCCGCCACATTCGCTCGGTGCCATTTTCAGGGGTCATCGTCGCGAACTCGTCGAGATCGTTGCCTGCCGAGAAGTGCTTGCCTGCCCCGGTCAGGATGATCGCGCGGACATCAGGCAGCAGCGCATCGGGGTCCGCGAAAGCCGTGTGAAGCTCGATGTACATGTCCCTATCGACACCATTGGCCGGCGGTCTGTTCATGGAGATCTGAAGAACGCCCGGCGCAGGGGAGGTGGTTTCGAGAAAACGGAAAGTCATCGGTGTTTCCTTGTCTGTCGGGTCTAGAAGCGCAGAACCGAGGGATGGTCCTGGGCAAATAAAGCAGCGACCGCGTCACTCCGCAGGTCGCGTACACGTCCTTGGTTCACGCTGCCTTTGTCGGTCACTTCGCCTTGTTCGGGTGACAGCCGCGTCGGCATGATCATCGCAGTGCGTATCCGCCGCGAGCTCTCCTTGTTTGCTCCGTTGAAGGCGTGGATCATCCTGCTGACGCCATCGACGATGTCGGGATGGCGGGCCAACTGGTCGAACGAGAGGGCTCCGGCATGATCGTCTGCCACTGCCCGCGCGCTATGCTCGTTTAACCACAGCAAGGCGCTGACATGCGCCTCGTTGAGGCCGCAGATGACGGCTTCGTGGAGCAGACTCCCACATTCAGAAAGAATGTCGCTTCGCAGGATGCCGACCGAAACCCAGGTTCCGGTGAGCAGCTTGAACTCCTCGGCAATGCGTCCGTCGAAGACCAGGCCGAGATGAGGACGGTCGCGATCGTAGAAACGCATTGCGTCACCGGTGCGGAAATATCCCTCGTCATCGAACAGTCCCTCACTGGCGGCGGGATTGCCCAGATAGCCGGATGGCGGCATCACCGTTGCGGCGCGAACCCGCAGTTCGAGCTTTGGCCCTGTAGGCACGAGCTTGAGTGCCACGCCGGGGGGCGGCAGGCCAATCACCTCCATTGGCCCCGACCAGTAGCGCACGGCGCCAAGCGAATATTCCGTTGCACCATAAAGGCCGAAGATCGGAATCTCGCGTCCTGTCATCGCAACGGACATCGCATTTATCCGCTGCGTGACACTCAACGGAAGTACCGCACCGCCACACCCCATGTAGACGAGGTTGCGATAGAAGCGCTCGCGCAGCTCTGCATCGGCTTCAAGAATGTCGCACAGCATCACGAAACCCGCGGGAACGGTGTGAAAGATATGCGGCGACATCGTGCGCAGATTGTCGAGCGTCTTTTCGAACAGCGCTGGGGTCGGCTTCCCCTCGTCGAGATGCAGTGCGGCCCCGAGCCGGATCATGTTGTTGAAATTATAGTTTCCGCCCATGATGTGGTTGAACGGCATCGATTCAAGGAATTGCGGCTGCTCGTCGCCCAGTTCAAGCAGACCCATCGCCTCGCACTGGGCCACCGTTTGCGTCAGGTTGGCCTGAGGCAGCGGTGCCGCCTTGGGGCTGCCGGTCGATCCCGACGTATGCATGATGCGCGCGATCGTCTGCGGCGTGATCGCAGCGGTCTCCACCGCGACCTGAGCGGTCGGAACGGTCGCTATGACATCCGCATATCGCGCGCAGTCGATCCCTTCCACCATGCCTTCGGCAGCGATGAATCGGATACCGAGCGGCTCCAGCGCCTGGATTGCCTTTGCAAAGGCGGTCGCATCGTCGACGAATGCGAGCTTTGCACCCGTTCGATCGAAACACTCTATCAATTTGGCAAAATCCGAGGCGATGAGGGAGTAGGCCGGGTTAATCGGCGCCGTGGCGACCCGTACCCGCTGGGCACCGATCATCAGCACGCCATGTTCGATGGACGGCTTGGAAAGGATTGCGACGGTCTCGCCTGGCTCGATTCCTTCATTCAACAGCCATTGTGCAATGGAACGGGACTGCTTTTCGGCCTCACCATAGGAAATGGCACGCCAGCCGCTGACGCCCGTCTCCCGCTGGAGGAGGAAGCGACGATCTGGCCAGCGCTCGGCCGTCTCATCGAATATCGCGACCATCGATGGCCGTTCTGCGGCAGGCGCACGATTGGAATGCAGGTAGATCGTGCCATCGTCCTTCGCGACGAGAGACAGCTCGTCGGCTCCGATGGTTTGGCCCGGCTGCCGTTTTGGATTGCTTGCAGCCACTTCAATTGTCGCAGCGCTTCTCATGCTGCACCGGCGGTTGGGATGGCATTGAAGGGAAGGTTCTTGTCCGCGCGCAGATCCTGCGGCAATCCCAGGACGCGCTCCGCGATGATCGTCCGCATAATCTGGTCTGTCCCTCCTTCGATCCGGGTGCCGGCAGCGCGCAGCAGGAGCATCTGGAAACGGTCGTCGTCTTGGTTGATCCCGGCATCCCTCACGGTGCCCGCAAAGCCTTGCAGATCGACCGCGAGTTGCGCGACCTCCTGAGTGGTGGTGGCCGCCACGAGCTTCATGATCGACATCTCGGGTCCAGGCTCCTGTCCCTGGGACAAGGCAGTCAGGCCGCGATAATAGGTGAATTTCAGGCCATTTGCCCGCGCTGCATAGTCGGCAAGGCGGCTGTGGATCGCAGGGTCGTCGAGGGCGCGGCCTTCGCCATCAGACAGGTTGGCCGCCAGATCCCAGAGCTCGTCGATGCCGGTCGGCATATGGCTGCCGACCGTAATCCGTTCATTCATGAGCATCGTCAGGGCGACCTTCCAGCCGCCACCTTCCGGACCGATGCGATTGGCATCGGGAAGGGCGACATCGACGAAGAACACCTCGTTGACATGACGCTGGTCCGTAATCTGTCGGATTGGCCGAATTTCGATTCCCGCAGACCGCATATCGACGAAGAACATCGTTAGACCACGATGTTTGGGGACCGCGGGGTCTGTCCGGGTGATGATCACGCCCCAGTCGGCCTCCTGAGCGCCGCTGGTCCAGATCTTCTGTCCGTTCAAAATCCAGTCGCCATCGCCCGTGCGAGCCGCTCGTGTGCGAATGCCGGCAAGATCGGACCCCGCAGATGGCTCGGAAAACAGCTGACACCAGATTTCGTCGCCCATGATGATGGGCGGCAGCAGCCGTTCCTGCTGCTCCTCAGTTCCCCACGCCATGAGCGTTGGTCCAAGAGAGCCCTGCGAGACCATGAAGGGCGCGAAGAGGCGCGCGAACACGCCTTCTTCCTGCCCCCAGATCACACTTTCGATCTGGCCGCCGCCGCGGCCGCCAAACTTCTCCGGCCACGCCAGACATGCCCAGCCGGCGTCCGCCTTCTTGCGTTGCCATCCCTTGGCTTCCGCGATGACATCGCCAGCTTTCAGATCGAGATGGCCGAACGAAGCATTCGCAAGCTCCTCGCGAAGGTGATGCGGTGCGTTTGCTGCGATCCATGCACGCGCTTCTGCGCGGAACGCGGCTTCTTCCGGAGCGTCTTCGAGATCCATCCTACCCTAATTGCCTTCTTCTTGCGTGACGCCGGATACTTGTCAGGCGGTCACGGCTTTCTCGTCTGCGACGTAGCGGCGATTGTGCGCGCGCTCGAAAAGGCCCGTGACCTCGGCGTCATCCTGTGCGTTCACGATGTCGTCGATCCAGCCATGAAAGGCTTGTCCGCCCGGCTCGTTGCGACCGAAGAGGATATGATCCCGCGCCCCGGTTAGGAGGTTCTTCTGAATGCCTTCCGCCGCCGTGTAGTCCTCATCGCGCAGCACCTCGACGAGGAACGTGAACTGGGCTTCGGCGGCCTCGCGCTCCGCCTCGTCCGTCAGTTCCTTTTCAGTCAGGAAGACGTGGGTCGAATAGCCCTCGAGTACGGAGTTTCCAGGGAAGATTTGCGAGAACATCATGGCCGACCCGCGACCATCTATCGAGATCAGGGCAGCGTTCGGGAACATCGGCCAGACGCCCTTGAGCATGGACTTGAGGTCCCATTCGGCTTCGGGTTGCCCCTCGAGCTTCAGCAGCGTCGGGTCGGGCGTGGTGATGCGCTGATGAGGCCCCCAGCGAAAATTCAGCGCCTGGTTCGAGAATTTCGTTCCGAAGGTCGCCCGGTGGAGGACCGGCAGGTGATAGAAGTCGACATATCCATCATACATCAGCTTCCAGTTGACGCTATCGAGCCTCTTGCGGCCAAACACATGCCACTTGTCGAGGCCGAAGGCCCCGATCGCTTCGTCATAGCCTGAGAGGAAGGTGTCGAACGCGATTGTCGCCGAAGGGTCGAGGATGGCCCAAACGAAGCCACTCTTCTCGAATGTCCGAAGCTTCGGCAGGCCATAGCAGCTTTTGTCGATCTCGCCGAATTCCTTGGGTGAAGCCACGCCGATCAAATTCCCGGCCTTACCATAGGTCCAACCGTGATACGGGCACGAGAAGCGGGATCCCTTTCCATTGCCTACCGGCACCACCTGCGCGCCGCGATGGGTGCACATGTTCATGAATGCCTGCGCTGAGCCATCGTCCTGTCGAACGACGAGAACCGGCCGGTCCATGATCTCGACCGACCGATACGCGCCCGGTTCGTTCAGCTCGCTGGAGAGCGCAACTACGATCGGGAGTCGCAGGAACAGCTTTTCACGCTCCTGTTCCCATCGGGCAGGGTCCGTATAGAAAGAAGCCGGCACCTTGAGGATAGCCTCTTCCTGGTCGACGCTATTCGACTTGATGTGGGCGATGTTGTGCTTCGCCATTTCAACCAGATCTTCGCGATTCATAGTGTCTCTCCAGCCGGCATTCAGCCGTTCGGCTCAGTGACGAGAGCGGCAGCCGCAGGCTCGAACATCTCCGACGGATATTCCGGGATGGTGGCAGGGCTGTTGTCATGAAGGAGCCTTTCAGCTTCCTCACGGTCCTCGTCGGTGATGGGCGCGGTCGCGACCGTGAATTCGACCAGATTCTTGTCGGGATCGAGCGTGTAGATCGAGTCGATGAATTCATGGTGGACCTGGCTCACGCGCAAGCCGTGATCGAGCCAGCGCTGGCGCTTTTCCAGAAGCGCCTCGGGGGTATCGACCAGAAATGCGACATGGTTGATCCAGGTCGGGAGGCCGAGGCCTGACGACCAGGAGGCACGCCAGTCCTTGCCCTCCAGCTCAGTGAGATGAAGGTCCCACAGGGCGAAAAGACCGCCATGGCCGGTTTCGTAGAAAACGTGCTTCGTCCAACCGGCCTCTTCGCCGCCGAGCGCCTGACGCTTGACGACCTTGGCAAGCTTAAATCCCATGACTTCGGTGTAGAATTTATGAGAGCGATTGAAGTCGCGTGCCGCAATGGCAAGGTGATGAATCATGTATTATCTCCGATCCTGATGATTTAGATATTGGCTTGAATCCAGTCCGTAACCAACGCAACGGCTTCTTTCAGCATGGGTTTCTGATCGGAGCCGGCGTAATAGTGGTTCGCACCAGAGACATGCATCATTGTCTTCTTGTCGTGCTTGATCGCCGCGAAAATGGCATCTGTGTGGGTTGTTGGGCATGCATCGTCCGCGTCATTCACCACCACGAGGATCGGTTTGCTGATCCGACCGGCGGCATCAACCGCGTCGATCTGCGCGGTATCGAAGCCCCATTGCGAGAGCCAGCTCCGCAAAGATGTAAAGCGGGCTAGCGCGGCAAGACCGTTATTCGCCGTTTTTGGGTCACCGATGTAGGAGCCGGGCTTGCGCTGGTTGGGATCGAGGGAAATGTCGACCCACCGCGGGTCGGCCATCGTCCCGTGCACGATGAAAGCGCGTTCTCCGGCTGCATCGCCACGGCGGGCCAGTTCCGCCAGCTCGTTTTTCGCCCATTGCGTGATGCGCCGGTTGCGCGCCAACTGGGCGGCCCGATACGTCGCGACCCATTCGCGATCCAGCGGCAGTGTCCGCGGACCGCTTTCGGGATAAAGATCGAGTGCCGCATCCCGCTGCGAAGGGTCGAGTTCATCCGTAATCGCCGGATCGATAAAGTCAGTTATGAGATGATGGCGACTTCTGTGCGGCGCGAGCAGCATGACGCCATCGGCCGGCATCAGTTCGGTGTCTGCCAGAGCGTTATACTCGCCCGCGGCATTGGTAGTGATGCGCTTGTCCTCTGCTTCGGCCTGATAGCCCGATATGATGCTGCCACCGCCGCTCCAGCCAGCCAAGACGACTTTCTTATATCCCAGGCGTTCCTTGGCATCACGCACGACAGCGCCGAGATCGAGGAGAAGATTCTCGGCCTGAAGCGCAAAATCACCGTTGATGTAACGGTTCGCCGCAGCGATAACGTGATGCCCCGCGCCAGCAAGGCCCGAGAAGACAGGCAGATAGGCCTGCGACCCGATTGGATGGGTCGTGATGATGACGGTGTCCGCTTCAGTGTCGCCACGCATGAGCTGGGACTGCACAGCGACATGCTCGCCAAGGGAACCATAGACGTCCTTGCGGCCTCCGCCTGCGGGTTCCCGATAGACGGTCAGATATGGTGTGCGAGTGTAGGACGTACCCTTCTTTTCGGTCATCACTTTCCTAGCTTCTTGCTTTGGTTTGGGAGGATTCACTCTCGTCGAAGGCGAGTGGCGGGATGGACGCGCGCCAAGGCTGCGTCAGGTCGCGACGCGCCTCGAATGCCGCGAGGTCGTTCAGATGCTGTTCCGAGATCGCGATCTCGTCGCCGCCCGTCAGCAGCATCTCCTTTGCATCCGCATCAATTTCGAAGGC
Source organism: Sphingobium sp. (assembly GCF_049304695.1). GTDB lineage: Bacteria > Pseudomonadota > Alphaproteobacteria > Sphingomonadales > Sphingomonadaceae > Sphingobium. The sequence continues at coordinate 10,142 of NZ_JBAQOK010000010.1, read as the reverse complement.
CATCGGCTCGAGCGCCGGAGCACGGACATTCTGGGCTGCCAGGTCGATCGCGAAATGTGCGGTTGCCTCCTGAGTTGCAGCGGCCATCAGCGCGGCCACGGATGATACCGGGAGGACGATCGGCAGGATCCCGTTGCGCAGGCAGTTGCCGTAAAAAATGTCCGCTATGCTGGGTGCAATGATGGAACGGATGCCGAAATCGAGCAAAGCCCAAGGCGCGTGCTCGCGACTGGAGCCACACCCGAAATTATCGAGCGTGACGAGGATCGAAGCGCGGTCCCATGGTTGGGTGTTCAGTACAAATGTCGGATCCGCCCGCCACCCGTGAAACAGAGCGGCGCCCAGGCCTTTGCGCGTGGTGGTCTTTAGGAACTGCCCGGGAAGTATCCGATCAGTATCGATGTTGGCAACCGGAAGGGCTGCTGCGATACCTTCCAGATGTGTAAAAGGCGTCACGACACCAACTCCCGAACGTCTACGATATGGCCGGTCACAGCTGCGGCAGCGGCCATGGCCGGAGACATGAGATGCGTGCGGCCGCCATCTCCCTGTCGTCCCTCGAAATTGCGATTGGACGTGGAGGCGCATCGCTGGCCGGGGCTGAGACGATCTGGATTCATGCCCAAGCACATGGAACAACCCGGATCTCGCCATTCGAATCCAGCGGCGAGGAAAAGGCGATCAAGTCCTTCTTGCTCCGCTTGCTGCTTCACAAGCCCGGAGCCTGGCACGACCAGGGCGCGTACGCCGGGAGCGACATGACGACCACCAGCCACGGCGGCGGCAGCGCGAAGGTCTTCGATGCGACCATTTGTACAACTGCCGATAAAGACCACGTCGATCGGGGTTCCGACCAAGGCATCGCCTGGCGTCATATCCATATAATTCTGCATGGTCTGGGCCTGGAGGCGGCGGTCCGGGTCACTCATGGTCCTTGGATCGGGCACCAGCCCGGAGACTGGCACGCCAGCCTCAGGACTGGTGCCCCACGTCACCATGGGAGCGACAGACCCGGCATCGATATCGACGGAGCGGTGATAGCGAGCATCAGGATCGGATCGCAGCGCCATCCAGTCTGCCTTTGCGGCCTCGAACGCGGAACCGGTCGGTGCGAACGGACGCCCTTCGATCCACTCGAAGGTCTTGTGGTCCGGCGCGATCATGCCGGCGCGGGCGCCAGCTTCGATCGACAGGTTGCACAAGGTCATACGGCCAGCCATGTCGAGATCCTCGACCGCTGCACCACCATATTCGATCACGTGGCCGGTCGCACCGTCGGTACCGATCGACGCAATGATATGGAGGGCCAGATCTTTGGCCGTCACGCCGTCTGGCAAAGCGCCGGACACGTTGATACGCATCGTTCTGGCCCTCCGCTGCACAAGCATCTGTGTGGCGAGCACATGCTCGGCCTGGGAAGTGCCGATGCCGAAGGCTAGCGCGCCAAACGCCCCGTGCGTCGATGTGTGGCTGTCGCCGCAGACGATGATGGCACCAGGAAGCGTCAAGCCCAGTTCCGGGCCAATGATATGGACGATCCCCTGATCTCGGCTTTTCAAGGGTACGTAGGGAACACCGAACTCGCGCACATTGGCTTCGAGCGTCTCAACCTGATGACGGCTTTCAAGGTCTGCGATCGCCGCCACGCCGCCAGCGCGACCTTCGGTGGGCACGTTATGATCGGCGACGGCGATGGTTCCCTGCGGACGGCAAACAGGGCGTCCCGCGAGTCGCAGGCCTTCGAACGCCTGAGGACTCGTCACCTCGTTCACGAGATGCAGATCAATGTGCAGAAGGGCTGAATCAGCGCCCTGGGGCGCCACGACATGCGAGGCCCAGATCTTCTCGTAAAGTGTGCGACCCTGCGTCATGCGGCGGCCCGCCGCTTTGCTCGGCCTTGCTCCGCCACACGTACACGACCACCCACCTGTGCGCCGGGCAGCTCGCAAATGCTATGGGCGGAGGCGAGCAGACGCGTGGCATCTATCCCTTCAAGAACGCCCATGCGCGAGAACATCCACATGAGATCTTCAGTGGCGACATTTCCGGTTGCGCCAGGAGCGAAGGGGCAGCCCCCCAAGCCCGCGACACTCGCGTCGAACACTCTCACCCCGACATTCCAGGCCGCCAGGGCATTCGCTGCACCCAAGCCATAAGTGTCATGTGCATGAAAAGCCCAGCCGCGCTCCGGCGAGAAGCGTGACATAGCCTGCTCGAACAATGCCGCCACCTGTGATGGATCCGCACGACCGGTCGTATCGCACAACGCCACTTCCGCGTCCGGCGCGATTGCGATCATCCTGCCAGTGATATCGAGAACGACTTCAGGATCGACCGCACCGATGAACGGGCAGTCGAAAGCTGTTGCGATGTTGATCCGCATGCGGGTTCCCGCAGGCGCCATCTCGACGATTTCTTGGAATCCATCGACCGACTCCAGCGGCGTCCGTTTGATGTTTCCCAGATTGTGCCTTTCGCTCGCCGAGACGACGATGCTGAGATGCTTTGCCCCTGCATCGATCGCGCGTTTTGCATGACGCGTGTTCGGGACAAGCACCTGCATGTCGAGTTCCGGCCAGTCGCTCGATGCGCTTACGATTTCCGCAGCGTCGGCAAGCTGCGGCAAGGCAGCTTCGCTGACGAACGAGGTCGCCTCCATTCGACGAACGCCGGCCTGATACAGGGCGTCGATGATCTCGATTTTGGCAGCAGTGGGAATGAACGGCCCAACAGACTGGAAACCATCTCGGGGGCCGACCTCTACGAGGGTGGCTTTATCCTTGATCATACGACGCCCTCTCGCCTCAAAGCTTCGATTTCTGCTGCCGATATGGCCAACACGCCGCTCAGCACCTCGTCGGTGTGAGCGCCGACGTCTGGGCCTGCCCAGCGAATTACCCCAGGAGATTCGGGAATATGCGGCACGACGCCAGCTTGAAGGACGTTCATCCCGAATGCTGGGTCAGGAACTTCGCGTATCATTTCACGAACCCGATATTGTTCATCGGCGGCGCAATCGGCCGCGGTATAGGCCTTGCAACTGGGGATATCGGCCTCTTCGAGCATTGCCATGAGATCGACGGAATCGAACTTGGCAGTCCACCGGGCGATGTCCGCATCGAGTGCCTTGGCATGGCGCACACGGGCCGCATTGCCGACATAGTCGGGATTTTCGAGGAGATCAGGTCGCGCCATCAGCTTCGCCAGTGCCGTGAAAAGCCCATCCGAATTCGCGCCGATCAGGATCCACAGCTTGTCGCGGGTCGGATAGGCGTTCGTCGGCGCGGCGGTCGCTATCGCTCCACCAGTTGGCTGCTTGATCTTGCCGAGCGCGCCATATTCGGGGAGCATCCCTTCCATTAGCGATAGAACACTTTCTGTCAGCGCGACATCGACCGTAAGGCCGCCCTCACCCTTCTCGCCACGATCCCGACGCCAAAGGGCGCCCATAATTCCATAGGCAGCGTAGATGCCGGCAACAGAATCCCCGATACTGACACCGACGCGCACGGGCGGGAGATCATATTCGCCGGGGGCATGGTTGGTGAGATGACGCAGTCCGCCCACCGCCTCTCCGATCAAACCGAAGGCGGCCCGGTGCCGACCGGGTCCAGTCTGACCGTATCCAGAGATGTGACAGATAACGAGATCAGGTTTGACTGCCCGCAGCGAAACCGCGCTCAAGCCAAGTTTGGCAAGCTGACCAGGGCGCATATTTTCGACAAGGACGTCGCAATGCTCAACGAGATCCAGCACAATTTGTCGCGCCCGGTCTGCCTTGAGGTTGAGGGTGATGCATCGCTTGTTGCGTCCGTGCATGGACCACCACAACGACTTGCCATCGACCATCTCGCCCCACTGCCGCACCGGATCACCGGTCTTTGGCTCGATCTTGATGACATCGGCGCCTTGATCAGCGAGCAAGCGCGTACAGAACGGGGCGGCAACGAAGTGGCCGATCTCCAGAACGCGCAGTCCTGACAGCATATTAGGTCGTTTGTCGTGCATGATGAGGCCTCTCTCCACGACCCGTTGAACCACGCTGGTCGCCGCGAGACCATTCGTCGTTCGCCAAGGCTCTTTTCGTGGTAGCACTCTGAGGTTGGCTGCTGGCATCCGCGCCGGGCATAACTCTTTCACCCTCCGCCAATGCCGAGGCTCATACAACTCGTCGCGTGGATCAAGCTGTCGAAGCATTTCTTAGAAAGTCGAGCAGCAGCGTTGCCGAACTAGATAAACGGTCGCGCCCGCGCACGCACAAAATAAGCGAACGACGCGCCCATGACTCATCAAGCGGGCGTGTCTCTAGGCTATTGTCAGCAATGCTGATCGAAGTCGCAGGAATCACCGTGACACCAAGTCCGTTGCGCACCATTTTCTTGGCCATTTCAAAGCTTGTAACGTGCGTGCGTTCGGAAAGTGGCACCCCTAACTCTGCGGCCTTCTCGCGGTAGAGCGCCAGAAGTGCGCTATCGCGTTGCATCCCTATGAAAGGGAAACAAAGCAGATTCGAAAATGCCACACTGGGCATTTCGGCCAGCGGATGCCCCCGTGGCAAGACGACGACAAGCTCGTCGTGCGCCCACTGATAATGCTGAAGTCCTCCGACCGCCACCGTTCCGGAGACCAGCCCGATATCGCACATTCCGACATTGACGGCGTGGACTATGGCCGCACTCGTTGCCTCATCAAGTTCGACATCGATCTTCGGATGGCCGCGAAGAAAAGACCCGATCGTGTCGACCAGCTTTCCCGACATGGCGGTCATGTGCGCCTGCACGCGGATCAAACCCATTTCGCCGCGACTTGTCGCGCGCAAGTCTGCAGCGATCTGATCGAGTAGGGCAAACATGCCTTGGACCTTAGGCAAAATGAGATTAGCCGTTGCAGTTGGGCGAACTCCGCGATCATGCCGCTGGAGCAGATCCACTTCAAACCGGTCTTCCAGTAATTTGATACGCTTGCTTAGCGCGGAAAGCGCAATATTCTCGCGAGCCGAAGCTTTGGCAAGATTGCCTTCCTCACAGGCCGCGAGGAGCAGGCGCAGGGTCGTCAGGTCGATCCCGTTCCACGATGGAGGCCGGCTATCATTGCTCAGTTCAGTCTTGGTCATCTCACCTATCGTCCGCAACTACGCCCTCCCATCCGAGGCAAAACAGCCATCGCGGGAAAGGTTACTGACTGTTAGGTAGGTTAAAACCACTGGTGGTGGCAACTCAAAAGATATATATATTCGCTGCACTTCTGATTGGTTAGCGCGAACCATGTATGCAATATTCCTGCAAAACCATTGCGCATTTTGGCGCAACGAGTTACCGATAGGTTGGCAGTCGATCGATAGACTTTCCTAAGGAATGCGCGTGCCTCCCTCCTCGGCAAAACAACCAATGCGATCATCAATGGACAGCATCTTCGCGACAGGCCAAAAGTCTGCGTCAGGCCGCTCGCGTGCCGCGCGAGGATCGATCACCAAGCCGCGTATCCTGGGAGTTTCGGCGACCTTGTTTCAGGAGCGCGGCTATGACCGCACTTCGCTCGACGACATCGCCGGCAAGCTCAAGATCACCAAGCCGAGCCTATATTATCATTTCCGGAGCAAGGAGGACATTCTTCTCGAATGCATTCGTGCGGGATACCTCCATTTCCAAGATAGGCTACTGCGATCGGATGATCCTGCTGCTTCTGGACGCGAACGTACGAAGATCCTGCTAAGGACATATCATGATGTGTTGGTACACGATCTGGGCTTAAGCCTAATCGTTGCCGACGATCGAGTGATGTCTGAAGATACAAAAAAAGAGTATGATAAATATCGGCGCGCCATGAACGAAGAATTGGAGTCCAGAATAAAGCTGGGCATACAAGATGGATCAATAATATCCCCAGAAAGCCGCATTACTGCTTACGCGATATTTGGAATGTTTAACGCCATGACGTTGTGGCGGCTGAGGACCGATGTTGCCGATTCCTCTGACATTCTAGAGCGCATGTTCTCCATTATTTTTGAAGGCATTGGCGGCTGAAAAGCCAGATCAGGGAGGATTTTTCCATGCCAGGTTTACCCATTTTAGAAATGCAGGCGCAGTTGCGTCTTCCAATCATTATTGCACCCATGTTTCTGGTTTCAACACCCGAAATGGTGGTGGCGGCAGCGCAGAATGGCGTAATCGGTACGTATTTAGCGCCCAATGCCCGTACGATCGAAGCATTCGAAGCAGGGCTCGAACAGATAGTGGCGGGCCTGCCAAATGCAAAGGCTCCTTGGGCTGCGAGCATGATTGTCCATCCGACCTACGACCGCTTCGCTGCTGAACTGGAACGCATATGCACTTTTAAGCCTCCTGTCGTCATTACGGCACTGGGAAGCCCCGTCCGCCTTCTGGCCCAGATTCACGCCTATGGTGGCGCGGTTTTTTGCGACGTCGCCACGCCCGATCAGGCGCGCAAGGCCGCGGCCGCTGGCGTCGATGGTTTGATACTGCTTGGTTCTGGTGCGGGCGGGCATACAGGCAGCTACAGCGCGTTCGCCTTTATAGAAGAGGTACGAGAATTCTGGGATGGACCACTCGTTCTTGCCGGTGCGATCGGGACGGCTCAGGGCCTCAGAGCGGCGCTCGAGCTCGGCGCCGACTTCGTTTATATGGGCACGCGCTTTCTGGCGTCCCGCGAGAGTATGGTATCTGACGAGCACCGGGCAATGATGGTCGCCTCAAATTTGAGTGACATTGTCACGACTTCGGTGCCGACCGGACTTCCTGCTAATTGGATCAAGGCCAGTCTGGATGCCGCAGGCCTTTCCTATGCCAACGGCAAAGGGAAGGAGAGAGCCGACTTCTCAACGCTACGCGACGAAGTCAAAGCGTGGAAGCACATTTGGAGCGCAGGCCATTCGGTAGGCCGTACTAAAGCGGTGGAAAGTGTTGGTGAGATCGTGGATGGTCTGGCGCGCGACTTTGTCGCCTGCGCAGCAGAAGACAGGCTTCGGAGCTGGAATTCCAAGCTCGGAGGGCTTAGCGAGGCGGCGGTGCACAACTGAACACCACGCCGCGCGCCTGCTTGGAAAATTCAATAGATGGGCTGTTCTCGATGACCCACGATCACAGGCGAGCCTTGCATGTCGGCATTGTATCCCGAACGGACATTATACGCTTTGCCGGCGCGAGTGGTGATTTCAATCCCCTGCACCACGACGATGATCATGCACGAGCCATGGGCTACCCCTCTTCGTTCGCCATGGGAATGCTCACTGCAAGCTATGCTGCGAGACTTCTTACAGACTGGTTTGAGATTCGCTCGATCCTGTCCTTCAGCGTTCGCTTCGTTGGTCCGGTCTGGCCTGGTGAGGCGCTCACGGTCGAAGGGACTATGTCATCGCCAGTACAAGGGGATACAAAGGCGACAGTTCAGCTGCGCGTTCTCAATGCCGATGGAGAACGAAAACTTACTGCGAGTTCTAACGTGCTGCGCCCGTTGGCAATGGAGCCGATCAGCGCACTCTCGACAGATGCGCCATCCGCAAGCTCATGTATTACGCGACACGATGGTGGGCGGGTTCTGCGCACCGTCAGGTTCCCGGTCGAGGCCGGCAAGATTGCGGAGTTCGCGCGGGCGACGGATGATTACAACGAGCTCTTTTTTGATTGCGACACTGCGAGGGAGAGCAGGCTCACTCCCGCAATAGCGCCATTGACGTTCACAGCCTCGCTCCTTCACCATATCGATGACCCCTTGAGTCTCCTTCGCGAGATCGGAATGGAACCCAGTCGCGTCGTTCATGGCGAACAGCATTGGAACTATCACGCCCCTGTTCGGGCGGGAGACGTGCTGCTCGCGCAATCGAGGCTGCTGGCGATAGACTCAGTTTCGAGGCGCAATGGGAATCCTATGAAGAGGGCGATAATCGAAACGGTGTATCACAATGAAAACAGAGAGATGATGCTTACCGAGCGCCAAATCTCTCTGGAAGTTTGATCGGCATCTTCCGTCATTGAAGCTCGATCCAAGGACCGATGGGTACGCCGCCTACAGAGGATTGGCCGACAGGCAACTGCACGCTCAAGCTTGCAATAGTAAGGCGTACTCCTTGCGGTGATGGCACATGTTTCCGGACTGTGCGTGTGTACGCACCAGCAATCTGACGTCCGTGATGAAAGGAGTAAAGAACCCTGCAGCATCTGCATAGCGTCGCGGATGACCCGCTGCTCTTCATGACGTTCAGCCTCTCGTTTCCGCAGTTCCAACCACAGCGTAGCGCTCACCGCAAGACGCCGCCGATCGCGGCAACTGCCTGAAGCCAATCGCCAGCCGAAAAGCTGGCAAGGCCGGTCCAGGTGCCCGGCTTGGAAAGCGGAATCGCTGCCAACCCGCCACCGATCAGGCCGACAGTCATGCATGCCGCGACCTGTATCCAATTCTTGTTTCATGTCGCATCATTTTGCGAAGGAACGAAGACAACAAGAAGGGATCGTCGCCGTCCACCATTTTGGTGCGTGATGCTGAACCCTTCGGGCCGCGCTTTTTAACCGATCTTGGCCAATAGGCGGCCCGCAGCCCCCTGCTCTGCCGCAAGGTTTCGATTGTAGGCAAGCGGCATACGAGGCGACTTCCACCGCAGCGCATCCATGATGCCGGCGAGATCCTCACCGCTCGTGAACAAATCCTGGTTGAGCCCGACCCGCGTCGAGTGCGCGCTGATCCCTTTGAGCAGCCGGACAAGATCGTCCGTCGTCAAATCCGCCAGCGCGCCGGCATCGAATGCCCGCTGGATCATCGCCCTATAGATAGGACCAACCGAAGCGGGATGGGGTCCTCGTGACGGCGGTGCAAAAAGTGCCGCTAAGCAACCCGTTGTTTTTGTTTGTATAACTCCGCCTTTTTCCCCGTAAGTGATTGATATTCCACACTACGGAGGTTTTTCATATTACGCTCCTAATCCCGGCCGCTGGCGGTTTTCCGCCCAGGAGCCGATCCCGGTGTGGCGAGACGTCAATGGTGATGACGCCTTTGGTGTTGATATGCTCGTGCGCATTGGGGGCGATGTGCATGATGTGATGATCCGGAAAGGTGTCCGGCATTCGCGCTCGAACCTCACCGATCCGGGTCGCGTTCCACGTCATGATAACGTTGGTAAGCAGTGTCAGGCCTGATGATATCGCGGCCATTTGTTCGGGCGTGCGGCCATGCCGTGCCCCGATCGGCCCGGAATAGATCGCGCGCTGCAGGGTGTGGACCGACTCGCCTTGGCTGAGCAATGCGTCATTCATCCCACGGAACGCCGGGTCGCCGAGATAAGCGCCCAGGAAGCGGGTCAGTAACAGCCTGCCGAAGGCATCCCCTGCCTGAAACGCTTCATCGCCCCGCGCCGCGCTGCCAAAGCGGTCCAGAACGTAGTTCGCCGAACACCAGCCACTCTTGGTAGATGCCGCAATCCGGAGGAGCGGGTCCCATCCCCGAGTGATGGCGCTGGTTGAGACGGTCTCGCTCACAATTGGCCGCAAGCTGGCAGGTACATCGAGGCCACGCGGGAGATAGAGCTTGCGCTTGTTCATGCCGGCTAACCTCGGCGCGAGATCAATCCCCACCAGATTGGCCAGCGCCATACCGAAATGTGTGTGGCCATGCGTATCCACCGCGACACGGTGGAGGTCGACGGCTTCGTGGCGAAGAGCCCCTTCGATAGCTGCTCCCGCTTGCCGACGGTTCAACACAACGGCTTGGTCATGCAGGATCACCCATTGGTCGAGCACATGGGTGTAGGTTCCGATTGCCGGCGTACGGCGGCGCGGATCATGGCGGGCTGTCCAGAGACGGCGGGTTGCATCAAGGCTCATCATATCGGCCGATGCCCGAATGCCGCCTCCCCACAATTTTGTGACCGGGAGCGTCCTGAAATGATCAAGTACCACGCGGTTGGCCGCCGGCAATCGACCATTGGCCTCGATGCGGCGCATCATCTCGCCGACTGCGTCGGCTTCAATATTGAGCGTCATGCGCGCCATGTCAGCGGCGGTCAGATTTGTCAATCGGCGTGCAAACGGGACCCCTTATCGGCGCGCAAAAGGGACCCCCTGTCAGGATGGCGGAGCGTTGATGTGACGGGCTTCCTTGCGCTGCGCGCGGCGTAGGGAGGGCGTAGCCCGACC
>NZ_JBAQOK010000009.1:0-7176 GCF_049304695.1 Sphingobium sp. | reverse complement strand
AGGCGACCACTGGTTTTCGCACCGTTGCCGAGGAGTGGCTCGCCAAGCGAGAACGGGAAGGACTTGGGGATGTCACCATCGGCAAGATAAAATGGCTTCTCGAATTTGCCTACCCCAGCCTGGGCGAAGGATAAGCGCACCAGCGACATTGGTGCCCAGTCGCGTATATTCCTTGGTATCCAGGAGAGACTGCTTCTTCCAGGGATCGGTGACGTGGGAGTAATCCGCAATGCCGGCCAAGGTCCACATGAACCCGAACTCGAGTGGCCTGTCCTTCACAAGATAATAGGGTGTCGTGTTGCCGGGCAATGGGAGCAGCGGCTGCAGGAGCGCCTCGGCCAGAAATGCGTCCGAACGGAACCCATCATCGGTCTCATATTTGCCGGAGAGGGCATAATAGGCTGAAAAGGTGCTGCTGCTGCCCGGCTCGCCGCTTCGCCATACCAAATACCCGTTATGGGTGAGACCGAAAGCGAGGTTGTTCACATAGGAGTCGTCGCTCGGATCGCGCGCCCCCTGCCTGTTGTAGGAGATGAAGGGAATGATATTGGCTTGCGCGACCTGAAACGGTCGGAATGCGTCCAACTTCCTGTGACGGAAGATTGGAATGGCCAGGCCGACCGCGATGTTTGTAGCAAAGCTGGTGCTGTCCTTGACGCGATCGTCAATCACGCCGATCTCACCGGCTTCCTGATCGTCGGCTCCCCCCTTGCCCAGTTGCGACGGCGCTTTCGCGATCGTAATTGAGGGCTTGGGAATCTCGACCGTGCCTTCAGGTACGTCACGTTCGGGTTCGGTCCCCTTCGTGCAGGCGAACGCGTAGCGATCATTGTTGCGGCCAAGATAGATGGCGGCAAGCACGGGCTTGAGGTCGTCGGTGCTCAGCGTGCGTCCCGATTTGTCGCTGACCGCGAGTCCCCCCTGTTCGATCGGAAGGACCCGATTCGTCCGAAGTCCCATCCAATCAAGAACCAGCATGCCGATTTGGGCGAAGGATTCACCGTTTGGAGCCGTGGCTTGCCCGCCCGGTCTCAAACCCGCTTCTACGATTGCGTTGAGGATCGACTCATCTGTCGGAGGCGCTGAAGTAGCCTTCCAGACATAATTGATGGGGAACTCCTTCTCGAATATCTTCTTGAGATCGCTCGCCGCTATGGTCGGCTGCCCGCTCGCTCCCGATCGACAGCTGGATTTGATTTCAGCCACAAGCTCGTCGGTGTCCGCTCTTGCCGGCACCACCGACGCACTCCAGACCGATAGTGCGACAGTAGCGCCAACCCGCAGCCTGCGGTTCATTGCTTTTCGCCCATCGAGGTGAGGCGCTTTTCGACGGCATAGACCAAAGTGAGGAAATTTGCCTTGGCCAGTGCCTTCTTTGTCAAAGGCGGAGATGCGACGAAGTCGACTACCAGGCCGTCATTGTTGTCGATGATGTCATCGAGAACGCCGTAATATTTCATGATGCTTTGATCGTCCGGCAGGTATCGATCGACTGGAGCCATGAGTGACGGGCGTACGCCAGTTACGCGATCCGCCGCTGCCAGGACGGCATTTTCCGCGATGGACCAAATTTCTGCCGAGCTATATTTGGTTCGTAGCACAACGCGTTGAATGCCCGGCATCACATGTTCCCCCTGAAACAAGTAAGCGACCGAGACTCAGCATATCAAAATGACCGCCCCGCGCAATCATTTCCCACCCGAAACAACCGTTTCGGATCATGTTCATCTTATCCCGTAGGGCGCATGTCGTTCACAAGGGAGGTGGCATCGGCGTAATTTCCGATCGCCACGTTAAGTGGTTGCGTCTCTTTACAATGAGTTGCACAATTTCGTCTGCCAACATAGCTCAGGTTATTATGATTGTCTGAGCCGCGTTCAGGACTGTAACGGCTGTTTGCACCTCCGCATAAAGGTCCGCCTCGATCCCTTGTGTGTCGATTTCGACGATCAGGGCGAAGCGGACTTCCGGCTCTCCATCCTTGAGCAATGCCTTGGATTTCCACCATCCTGCAACGGGATGAATGGCCAGGAGATTGCGGCGTGCAAGGTCTGATGCCTTGCACGTCAACTGGTCGATATGGAGAGAGCCGACGTCACGCCGATCGCTCCCAAATACCCAAAGATCGTCTTCATCGACCTGGGGACCGACGGGTTCGGCAGCCTTGCTGATACGAGCCATGAACTGCTGGGCATTTTCGCCGGCGCGGTTCAGCTTGAAGCGCAGATTGTGGGACGCGTAGCGATATCGTGACCCGCGGGAGGCTTCGGCGGGATTGGGCGCAATGAAGGAACTCAGGGCGACCCTCAAGGTCACGTTCGCATTGCCGAGTTTGCGCAGCTCTTCGACGGGCCATGGCAGCGTAAAGAGGCGCATCTCCTTGTGAACGTCCCCGCCGGTCTTGTCCGAGATGCCGTACGGAATGATGACGTCCTGGACGATGAGCGAAAGGGCGTTGGATGCGCTGCGATGGGCGCGCTCGAGGTCAGGGACGCCATAGCCGTATCGCTGGAACATGCGCGCATAGCTGCCCTTGCTCGGCTGTGCGGGAAGATGCGAGCGCATCTGCGGCGTCCAGCGGGCCGATGCTATATAGAGGGCCCGGATGGTTTCGGGCCAGAGCAGCGGATAGTCAGACCATAGTTCGGTGATCTGCTTGGCCGCGATTGCCGTGGCTGCGCTTGTGTCAAACGTGAAGCTGAAAGACCGTTGCGGATAGCCATGATGGGTTGTGAGCAGGGAAAGCCAGCCATGGCGCATAGGCGGAGGGATCAAATCGGCCGCCCAGTTTCCGCCTTCCAGGACGATGTCGGGCTTGAGCGGCCAGGTCGATGACCAGGATGCGGTGCGCGAACTGGGCGAGAGGTCGCCGAAAGGCGCGACGATGGTGAGGGCAGCGCCCGCCGGCAGCATCGTCTTCTCGGTGTAGGCACCGACGCTGATCGCGTTCCAAGCCTGCGCGGGCGATTCCAGCTCATTGTCGGGATGGTCGCATACACCGAGATAGGGGGCCGCGCTGAACTTGTTGTTGTCGCTATTGCCCGCCGACACGAGGATGAGACGTGCCTGGGGCTGCGCGCCTGAAACGCCGGACGCAAGCTGGTCGATTTCCGTCGACCATGATGTCGGTGCCCCGTCATGCGGCGTGTCTTCGTCCGTCGTCGCCGCCATGGTGAAGGTCCGCCGGCGCACCGTCTGCTCGACCGTATCGATGGCGCGCCGTGTGACGACGCCGAGCAGATGATGCGGATTGACCCCGCCGTCCGGCAACAGCTTTATCGACTCCAGCCGATGCGAGACCGTCACCGGCATCGTCGATTGCAGGTTGAGGGTCAGGTCCCCGAAAAGCGCGAGGCCGGCAAGCTGGGTTCCATGCCCCCTGATATCGTCCAGCCCCCAGGCGGGGTCGGCGGCATGCCGGTCCTGCGCGAGCAGCACAGGCGCAAGCAAGGGATGGGCGCGACTGACGCCCGTGTCGAGCAGGGTGATGTAGCCACCGTTCGCCCCGCCGTTGTAGGTCGTTCGCTGGAAGAGGTCGTCAACCCAGGCGACCTGCTCCTGCACATCCATGGCATCGAAGAAATCGGCGGTGGTCGCTGGCGATTCAAGGGCGCGAACCGCGCCAAGCCGCCGCACGGCCAGGGCGATATGGTCCCGCGTCGCCTGACCTATGACGACCACATCTTCCGGGAAATAGAGACGATCGGTTCCGATCTGAACCTGATAGGCGGCGGCCTGCGTGATGAAGGCGTCGGCTTCATGGGGCTCCAGCCAGATTTCCCAATGTATCGCGCCATTGTCCGCTGGGAATTTGTCTTGCGGGCCGCGCCACAGAGCGCGCAGGCCGGCTTCGGTAATGGCGGCCAGACTCTGGACGAGTTTGGCGTTTTTGGGCCGCCCGGGAACGACCTGGCCGTCCTTTTCCCTATCGGGCGTATCGTACGTTTCGAACTGCTCGATCTTCTTGCGGAGGCTTTCGACGCCTTTGGCGGTGGCAAAGACCGTGGCTCTCTCGATCGTGCCGGCTTCGCTTGTCTCGGCATCGCTGCGCAACAGCGCGATGCCGCTCGTTCCCAGACTATTCTTTGCCAGAGGTTCGTTCGGTCGCCCTTTAACCTCGAGATAGACGCCCGGCAGTCCGTCGGTCGCTATCGGAGGAAGGAAATCTATCGCCTGAAGCAGCGCCTGCGCGTGGCCGGACCGATCGAGGACATCACTTGGCGGTTTGCCGCCGCGTCCGGTCTTTGCCCGGAATGGGTGTGGCTTTCCGAGATCTTTCAGAAGAAAATGACGTAGGTTCCGTGGCATTCGCGCCTCTTCCCAGCCCCTGCAGCGAGCGACGGCGCTCCAAAGAGTTTACCAGATCAATCGTTGTTATCGCGTTGCGGTCACCCAGAACGGCCCGGCGAGCGGCGTCTTCGGCCGCGGCTACGACATCGGCTGTCGACAGGCCGATGGCGCAGTCGGTGACCTTCTTCCACGACAGGCGGGCGTAGGAGAAGCCGGTCAGACGCCGTTCGAGCGCCTCGCGGATCGCGGCCGCATCGGGCAGTTCGTAGGAGAGAACGAGATCGAACCGGCGCAGCACGGCGCGATCGAGAATCTCGGCGAGATTTGTAGTCGCGATCACGATCGAGGGGCCCGTGTCCTCGTCGAGAAACTGGAGGAAGGAGTTCAGGACGCGGCGGGCTTCGCCGACATCATTGCCGTCGCCTCTCGCTGCGGCAAGGGCGTCGATCTCATCGAACAGGTACACGCCGCGCGTCGATTTGATCGCGTCGAACACGAGCTTGAGCTTCTGGGCCGTTTCACCCATGAATTTGGTGATGAGGCCATGCAGCATTACCGAGAAGAGCGGAAACTGGAGTTCGCCCGCCAGGCTATGTGCGCTCATGGTCTTGCCTGTGCCGGGCGGGCCCGAAAGCAGGATCCGCCGCCGGGGTTTCAGCCCCTTCTCTTCGAGCTTCTCGCGCATCCGCGTCTCAATGACGATGTGCGCCAGCTCCTCCTCGATGGGCGAGGGCAGGATGACGCTGTTGAGCCGCTCGCTCGGATAGGAGGCCAACAGGAATTGCGCGAGATCGCCACGCGGCGCGGCTATCGGCGTAAGGTTCGGCGTGCGCGAGGCCGGTTGCGGCGGTGCCTGGCCGGCGGCGGCCCATTGCCGCAATGTCTCGGCGAGGCGCTTGTGACCCTTCTGCTCCTCGGCGGCAGACAGCTGCATCGCGAGATCGAAGAAGCGATCGGAATCCCCCTCCGCGTGGCTCTTGACGAGACCTATGAGTTGCTGCGCTGATGCCATGTCCATTATGTATCGCGGAATTGCGCGCGATACATCCCCCTTGCCCATTAAGATAAGGCATGAAGTGCTGTGTGCGTCAAGCCAACGCAATGTTCCGGCCAGCAGGCCAACGCACCGATGCCAGCCATCCGAACAAAATCCTGGCGCTGCCCCGTCGTTTTCAGGAACCAGTTGCCCGTTCTGCCAAGCGTAGCCCACAGCATAAAGCCGGCGGCCGTTGATCGCGCCTGAGATAGAGACATACGACGACCATCGACGCGCGCAACCGACGAAAACCCAGGGTCGGTTTCGCTAAGTGCAAGATGGATCATGCCGGACCGGCTGTCATCTTTCAGGTTGCTGCCACGCACGCCGCCATTCCTATCGGTCTGTCTCCGACCCAACGCTTCTCGACAGGACCCGCTGCGCGTAGCGGTGCGAACCGACCCGTTCGATCTGGATAGGCGAATCGCACACTGGCATCGCCGGGTCACACATGCTCTTGTTGTGTTTCAAAAGTCAGTTGAGACGGCATAACAGAGCCACAGTAGGGCATATTTTGGAACACGACGCAGCGAAAAAAGCGACTGCCTCTGGTCTCTTTACGGCTCCGAGCGTGATCCACATGCTGTTAAACAGGCAAAGATCAGATAGTCGCGCGCGGCTTCGTTCCGTATCGCCCGGACATGTCAGGCGAATACCACGTCTTTCAACGGCAACCCCTGGTTCATCGCGGAAACGCGCTGCGGACCGTCATGAGCTTTTTGGCGCTGACCAAATATCCGCTATCGCTGCTGTTTCTGATGTTGACCGTGGGCTCCGGATGCCTGTTGCTGGCGCTGTGTGAGAAGTTCGAGGATAGCAAGGTGATGCCGAAGCTCGCCATGCTCGGCGGCGCACCGATGTTCTACTACATCCTCCATCTCTACACGCTCAAGCTGCTCTACAACATCGCGATGCTGCTTTAGGGCGCAACGAAGTGAAGCACCCTCAAGCGCAGCGCAGACGGGTTGCCGGCGACCGCCAAGGGCCTAGGTCGTGGTGACGATTTAACTATCGGAGCCATATAGCGATGGCTGCGAGTTTGACGAAGCCCATGAAGTTGACGAGCAGCTTGTCGTATCGGGTTGCCACCCGTCGGAACTGCTTGAGTTTGGCAAAGAAGCGCTCGACGCGATTGCGCTCTTTGTAAAGTTCGCTGTCGTAGGACCGTTGTGTCTTTCGATTTCGCTTGGGCGGGATGACGACATCGGTTCCAGCCTTTTCGATCCTGTCGCACAAATGATCAGCGTCATAGCCCTTGTCAGCGAGGATGGCCTGCGCTTCGAAGCCGTCGATGAGGTCGTGTGCCAGAGCGATGTCATTGCGTTGTCCCGGTGATCCAATCAGGCGGATCGGAAGCCCCAGCGCCTCCGTCGCTGCATGGATCTTTGTGCTCAGCCCGCCGCGAGACCGACCCAGGCCCTGGGCATCCGCCCCCCTTTTTCCTTGCGCGCACCCGCTGCGTGCTGATGGGCGCGTACGATGGTGCTGTCGATCATCAGCCATTCAAGATCGGCCTCACGCGCCAGCACCGACAGCATAGCGTCGAGACGCCCATCTCTATCCAGCGATAATAGCGCCGTTTTACCGAACGATGGTCGCCGAGCCGTTCCGGCAGATCGCGCCAACGCCCACCCGAACGCGCCATCCACAGCAGTGCATCCAGAAATTTCCGGTTGTCGGTGCGCGGTCCGCGCTTGCCCTTGGTTCCGCCCGGCACAAACCCTTTGATCCGGTCCCACTGGTCATCCCGAAGCGCGTCGCAATCCATCGCCGATCTCCCAAAATCAGCCTTGAATCCGATTTTAGCGAAATTGGGAATCCCAAATCCTTAAATCATCACTACGCCCTAG
>NZ_JBAQOK010000008.1:0-2013 GCF_049304695.1 Sphingobium sp. | reverse complement strand
GCGAAGGTGCTCTCGCTCTCGACCATCCTGAGGTGCATCAGTTCGCTGGTCGCGTCGTCGATATAGACCAGCAATGTGCATTGCGGGCCGCGGTCTTCGAACCACCAATGTTTTGAGCCGTCGATCTGGATCAGTTCGCCCCGACAATCCCGGCGGTAGCGCGGCTGATATGGGCGAGGACGGCGAGCCTGACGATCCTTCCAAATCCCGGCCTCGATCATCATCTGCCGCAGCTTCTCACGCGAAATCCGGAGATCATGCCGTTCGGCCAAATACTCCGCAGCCAATGTAGGCCCAAAATCATGATAATGGGTCCGAACCAGTGCGACAATCTGATCTCTGATGGCATCATCCAAGCGCCGGTTACTTGGTCGACCACGGCGGCGCGACAAAAGCCCGGATGATCCATCGTCAAGGTAACGCGTCAGCAGTCGATGGGCGTGGCGGCGGCTGACGCTCATCAGCCTTGCGGCCTGGGTGACAGTCATGCGACCTGAAACCACATGCATCAGCGTCTCGACCCGCGAAAGCTCCTCGGTACTCATACGCAACACCGCCATGCTCAATACCTCCGAACAGCCGGAGGGCACGGTAGCCCAAGTGAGACATCTCTACTTTGCGCAACTGTGACATTTGAACGTTGCTGTGAAGTTTCAAGCCGAAGTGCGACATCGCTTTGGGGCAGCAGGGGTGGGTGGAGCCATCCAAACAGCGCAGCCCACCCCTGCTGATGCGATGACTTCCTGGTTCCGGCGTTCTTGGACCCGCTGCGCTAGCAGTGGGCCCGGTCAAACCGCTCACCAGCTATTCTCGCGCCGTCGAGCTGCTCGGCGAGCACATCCCGAGGCGTGCGGTAGCCTAGGCATTTGCGCGGTGTGTCGTTGAGGCGCTCAACGAGGCGCTGGAGCTCCTTCGCCGGCAGGCGTGCAATATCGGTGTCCGACGGCAGAAAGCGGCGGATCCGACCGTTATTGTTTTCGACGCTGCCCTTCTGCCACGGGGCTGATGGCTGGCAGAAATATGCCGTCATACCCAGCGTGTCCTGAAGACGACGGTAGTTCGCAAACTCCGTGCCGCGGTCGAAGGTTATCGTACGACGAAGGGTAGGGGGCAGGGAACGAAGTTGCTGGGCGATACCTGCCATGATGCCGGCCGAATGACGGCTCGGGTTTGGCATCAACACCGTGAAGCGGCTGCGTCGCTCGACCAGCGAGGTGAGATTGGCTTTGCCATATTCCTGCCGGAACGCGATGAGGTCACCTTCCCAATGGCCGAAACTCGTGCGTTCGCCGATCTCCGCAGGCCGCGCCGCGATCATATGCGCCGACGGAATGTTCAAACCTCGTGGTTTGCGCGCATAACGGCGGCGGCGCGATCGTCGAGACGATGGGAGCAGGTGGCCAAGGCCTTGGTCACGGCCGACCGGGCTATAGACATATTGATAGATGGTCTCATGGCTCACGCTCAGCCGGTGGCGCTGATGCCGGCGCAGATAACCAGCGATCTGCTCGGGCGACCAGGCGGCCCGCAGTCGGTCGACCACATAGGCGGCGAGTTCATGTCGCCGGATGATCTTTCCCCCGCGAAGACGTCTGGCCGCGGCCTTGCCTTGGGCTGTGACCGGGAAATATCCGCGAAAGATCGGCTCTTCATCGAGATGCCGATTCCGCTTCAATTCGCGGTAGATTGTCGAGGCGTGGCGGCCGAGCTCGACGGCAGCCTGACAAGGGCTGCGGCCGGCATTGATCAGCTGATATAGTCTCCGGCGGTCATTGAGATCCAAGTGGGTGTAGCAGCGCATGTGCGATCCTCACGGGTTGAAACCCGCGAATAGGGCGAGTTTTCGCACTTCGGTCTAGAATCCGCCCTGCTACAAATCTTGTTCTTGCCATTTAGAGAAGTCACAATTTCTGCCATATAGAAATGTCACACGTTGAGGAAAGCAGGGGCTGCGTGGAGCCCTCGGGATAGCGCAGCGCAGACCCTGCTGATGCGCTGATCTTGGGGTAGTGG
>NZ_JBAQOK010000007.1:0-217681 GCF_049304695.1 Sphingobium sp. | reverse complement strand
GCTGAGGACCTTCGATGCAGCGGCATGATATGATCGAGGCCATGCGCGGGCTTGGACTCAAGGGCATGGCGGGCGCGTTCGACGATGCCGTCACCACCGGCCTTCAGCGCCAGCGCACCACCATGGACATACTGACCGACCTCCTGCGAGCATCCTGACAGGGGGTCCCGTTTGCACGCCGATTGACAGACGGTGCAGCCCCGCAAGGGGCAGGGACACTTCCACGCCTATGATCTCGGCTTTGTCCACATCGACGTTAAACATTTGCCCAAGTTGCGTACCGCGGACGGCGATATCCGTAAGCGCTTCCTCTATGTCGCAATCGATCGCTGCTCACTCTCGACGTCTACGACGCCGAGAACGCCACCAATGCGGTTGCCTTCCTCAAGGCCGCCAGGAAGGCCTTCCCGCATCACCCATGTGCTGACGGATCGGGGTTCCTGCTTCACCGCTGATGATTTTGAACGCGCCTGCGCGAAAATCAAGGCCAGCCATCGCACGACCCGGCCCTATAGCCCCAGACGAACGGCATGGTCGAGCGCTCCAATGGCCGCATCGCCAGCGAGGTGCTCGGGATCAATGTTGCTGGCCACGCAGATCTCGAAATCCTGCTGACCGGCTTTAATCGTGCCTACAATCGACGACGACAGCGTGTCTTCCAGGGTGGTTCGCCTAGCCAAAAGGTAGATGAACGGATCCAACTCAACCCTGCTCTCGCCAACCCCCTTTACAAGCCGGCGGCGCAGGACAACTTTATGGCTAGCGTCGATGACGTATTATATTATGCCAATGATGTGTCGCAACCAGACAGTCAAAATATTAGCGGATCCGAGTATTATCCCCGATCGGCAAGCAGAAGCGCTATCCAGCTCTGGAGCTTACCATCGTCCACGCTCAGGAACAGGATGTCTCGGAAAACCGCTCTCCTATCGACTGGAAGCTGATCACTGACCTACCCGTTGCGTCGCTGGAAGAGGCAATTGAAAAGCTCGGGTGGCATGCGCTGCACTGGAAGGCAGAGGTTTTCCACAAAATCCTTAAATCTGGATGTCGCGCAGAAGATGCCACGGGTCAGACAATCCTCCTTGACGGTGGGTTTACAATCCCGGAGCTACGTTGAAGTAGTCGGAGCCTCCCCCCGGTTAAATTGCACGAGAGAGAATCCGTAACGGGGGTGGTGATGGCTTGGGCGGCGTGGTTTCTGTTGCTGCAACGACGGGAGCAACAGCACGCTGGCCGACGACATCTTCTCTTGAAATCCCCAGGACCGACATGGCAGGTTTTGCAGCGTCGCGTTCCGGTCGACTTTCGAGGTCATAGCCACCCACCCGGGAATGCTGTTTCCAGATACGCCATGAAAACCTTTACCTTGGCGCTCGGGAGGCGACTGGAGGTATGGAGCGCCCAAAGTTCGGCTTCGCCACCAGGAACATCGCCCCACGAAACGAGGCGGCCGGCCGCAAGGTCGTCGGAAATGAGCATATTTGGCAGGCGCGCGGCGCCAATGCCGGTCAATACAGCATCGCGCACGGTAGGGAATGTCGGCAATGTCAGGACGATCCGGGTCGGAACGTCCTGACTGTTTAGCCCCGCCAAGCTCCAAACAGCATCACTGTTGATGCGGCTTCGAACTACGATCGGCACCGTTTCCCCTATTGCTCCGGTCGGCATGGGGAGTTGGGGGGATGCCACCATTACCAGGCGGTCGCGTGCGAAGCGACGCCCGACCAATGCGGTGTCGGGTCTGGGGTTGACCCGCACTACGATGTCGTAGCCTTCCGCCAGCGGATCAATCTTGCGATCTTCCATCGTGACATCCAGTTGTACCTCTGGATAGGCAATAGTAAATTCTGCGGCGAGGCGCCCAAGAAGGAGCTGCCCGAATACGGAAGGCAGGTTGATCCGAAGCCGCCCTCTAGGTTGCGCCCGGCCGTCCCGCAGAAGTTCAGCAGTTTCGTATATTTCCGAGAGCGGACCTGCGGTACGGGAGAATAGCGTTTCGCCATACTCGGTAAGCCTTACGGAGCGTGAGCCACGGTCGAGCAGACGCACACCCAGATATGCTTCCAACTCCATAACCCTTCGCGACAGGCTGGCTTTTGGTCGTCTGCTCGCTCGCGCCGCCTGGGTGATACCCCCATGCGTCGCGACCAGAACAAAATCAGACAAGGCATGCAGATCTATCATCGTTCCATCCATGAGACGATCAGTCCCGTATGAACGTCTCTACATATGTGTCGCAAGGGTCAAATAAGGATCGCGCTGACGATGCGGAATGACTCGGGCGAGATACCAGGCTTGCTGGAACATCTACCCGAGACTGGAGCCGCCTTCGATGGCGAGAACGCGCCGCTTGCACGCAAGGGCGTGAAACAAAGTGATCGAAGGAGATAGACAATGGCTACCACATTCCCTGCCGACCCTGCCAAAGGGCCGCACAAGCTCACCCTTGCCGGCAAGATCGGCGCAGCGCTGTTCGCCTTCTGGGGTATCTTGCACCTATGGGTTGGCGGGGAGGGGCTGAGGCTCTATTTTTCCAGCCCGGCGCAGGATCAATGGCGCATGTTCATCGGCGGGACCGAGGCGCCGTTCTCGGCGTTTCAGTTCCCGGTCGATCCGGTGACCGCGCACGTCCACGCCAACCTTATCCTCAACTTCTGCCTCGACGTTGCAGGCTACGGACTGCTCGGCCTCCTTGTCGCAGCGATGCTCTACAAGCGCGCATCATGGACGGCCTACTTCATGGCTCTGATCCTCATCGGCCTGTGTGACCTTAGCTTCACCTTCCTGCAGGTGACCTCGGGCACCATCGCGCTCAACCTTCCGACGATCGCTGGGCCGTTGCTCTGGCTGCTGGCCGTCATCATCACGCCTTTCGGGCTGCCGCGCCTGAAGAGCTTCCGTGACGTGATTTGAACACCTGCGGGCGGGAACATTCCGGTTACCAACCGCAACGCGACGATGACAAAGAATGACTGCGTGGCGGATAGTCACTGTTTCATCATCCTCTTGATTGATCATGTTCATAGGCTTCCGTCACATGGGGAGGCTTATGATGAAGATGCCGATTATCGAACGCCGCCAGGCTCTTGGCCTATTAGGTGCAAGCGCCATGATCGTGGGCGCAGGATTGCCAGCGGCGGTAGAGGGCGGCGACCTGGATTTCACGTCGCCGCATGATCAGTTCCTGGCCTATATGAAGATGCGCGGTTCGCTCGATGAGCGACTGGTGATCAGCTATATCAGCGGCAGCTATTTCGGGGTCGTCGGGTCAGAGGTCACGCCGCTTTGGGACGTGATCGGTGTCACCTTCGCCCGCTTCAAGCAGCGGAACGACGGCGGATTCGATGCGGTGACAGGCGAGATCGCGCATTTCCTGGACCCAAAGACAGGTGAGGCGCCTGGCGAGTTCCTCATTCCATATACGGGCAAGACGGTGGTCGATCCGCGCACCAACCTGCCGCCCAACCGCATCATCCTCAAGCCGTCGCTGCACATGGAAGTGCCCAAGATGATGCCGGGAACGGTGATGGATCATGACATTCGTACGCCCGAAGTGCGCGGCGACGATATCTGGTTCAAGGAAGTCAGCCGGGTCGCCATACAGGCGCCCGGCGCGGCCCATCCCTTCCGTTACAGCGAGATGATCACGATGCACGCCCGCGTCAGCGATCTGGAAAAGCCCGGCTTGCCGCGTGTCCCGTGTGAGGCCAGTTTTGCCAATGTCGTGGCGTGGCGGCCGTGGATGCAGATGAGTGACCATCCGGGCCATCTGATGGCGACGGGTAGCGGTCGATTTGGCGTGGCGATGGATTTGCTGCCGGAAAAATGGACCCGCGCTACCCGAGCGAAATGGCCCCATATCCTCGACAATCCTTCAGAATTGGTCGAGCCATTATGGAAGACGATGTAGCATAACGGGTGTCATGCGGCCGTCCTGTCGTCGGGGCGGTCGCTTTCACCTGTTGTTAGGGCTTGGGTTGGGGAACAGGACGCGGTTCGCCTGCCTTCCACTTGATCCCGTCAATCAGCAGATTAGGGAGGATGCTGTTGTCCCATTCCGGTTTTGCGGGCGGACTGTCGCCAATGCGCAGGGCGACCAGCTTCGCCGCGCGGGAGATATAAACGACCTGGTCGGAATTGCCGTCGAACAGGAACAGATCCTTGTCGCGATAGGGGACCGAATGCAGCACTTGCGGTCCCGGACGACCCGGCGCGCCGAAGCCGCGACGCTCCTTATAAGGGCCGGCCACCCAAACACCCATGCCATAGTGCGGATTTTGCGGCGTGCCGCTCGTCATGCTATCGACATAGCCCTTGGGCAGCAAGCGCTTGCCGTTTGCGACGCCATCGTCCAGCAATAATATGCCCAGGCGCAACCAGCTTTCGGCTGGCAATGTCATGCAACATCCTGAATGCGCCAGACCGCCTGGACGATCGACCCAGATTTCGCCGCCCATAGCCCCGATCGGTTGGAGGATCTGCTGGCTGACGAACGAGCCGTAGCGGGTTCCGGTCGCCCGTTCGATCACCAGTGCGATCAGTTCCGACACAGCGTTGGAATAGCCATAATAAGTGCCGGGTTTATGCGTGAGCGGATAATTATGAACGATCTGCCAGCCATGATCGGCGTCGATATAGGCGCGGTTCAGCGGATGGTCCGGGTCCGAACTATAGTTCTGCTCCAGAAATCCCGAACGCATGTCGAGCAGGTGGCGCAATTTCATCGCCGCCTTTGGCGTGCCGCGCCATTCCGGGATGAAGTCCGTCATCGGCTGATCGACCGAATTGATTTTGCCGAGCGCGATCGCCCGACCGACTGCGATCGCGGTCAGCGGTTTGGAAAGCGACTTGGACACTATCTGCGTCTTGCTATCGCTGCCCCGGAAATAGTCAGCCCGCTCCATCTTGCCGTCGCGCCAGACTAGGAAGGCGCGGGCGTTACTCGCAGCGGCATAGGCGGCGGCCTGGTCCAGCGCTTGCCCCGCGATCGTTCCCCGCGATGGCGACGCGGCGGGGATCGGGCGATAGGCCTTTGCCCCTGCTACCGGTTCCATCGGATCATAGCTGGTCATGACGCCACGATCGCGCATCAGCGCTTCGAAACGTTGCTTGTACAGCGCTTCCCATTCGGGCGTGGAGGCCAGATTGCGGAGCGAGGTTGGTCCTGTTTGATTCGATTGGGTGACGGCAGCACTGGCAAGGAAGAGCGCGCCGACGGCCAAGCCGGCTTTCAAAGATATGCCAACTCGAAACACCGTCGCCATCGAATATCCCCTACAAAATCAGTTGTCCCTTGTGTTCACGACGCTGTCCGCAGAACAAATCGCTCAGCGTAAATGTCCACCATGCGATCAATCGCCAGAATATAGAGTCCATATGCCGAATTTGGCGCTCGAACATATAAATGACCAAGTTGCTGCGTGAATGCTCGCACCGATACGACATGTCCAACGGCTGTTCGTTAAGGCGCGCCATTATTCTGCGACGCGGTCAGGGGCAATATCAAAAACGATACTCAAGCGTCATTAATGGGGAAGACGATATATGAAGATAGCAAAGACTGGCCTGGGGGCGGCGTCGCTCAGCGGTATCATGATGGCGGGGCTTGCCTGGCCCGGCGCTGCAGCGCAGATCGACATGTCGGCCCAGCAAGGCAGCGCTTCTGGCGAAATCGTCGTCACTGCGCGCCGACGAGCTGAAAGCGTCCAAACGGTGCCCATTGCTATCACAGCCCTGACGGCCGAAGATTTGGCCGAACGCAACATCAATAGCCTGAGCGACCTGTCCAATTCGACACCTGGCGTTGCTATCACCAATATTTCTGGCGGCACACTAACCAATATCTATATTCGCGGACAGGCGCCTGCCAATACGACCAACGATTTGAACGTCGAAGCTAATGTCGGCGTGTTCATAGACGATATCTACCAGACGAGCCGTAATACGATCGACATCATTTCGGTACTCGACGTTGGTCAGATCGAAATTGCCAAAGGTCCGCAAAGCGCGCTGTTCGGCCGATCGACCTTTGCCGGCGCCATGTCCATCTCCACCCGTCGCCCAGCTAATAAGATGGAGGGCAATGTCCAGGCCACTGTCGGCATCGACGAAGACTATCGCCTGCGTGGTTCGCTGTCCGTGCCGATCAGCGACAAGATCGCGCTGCGCGTCGGCGGAGGTTACATGACCTATGATGGTTTCGGCAAAAATTCGGCTGATCCGGACGACAATCTGGGGGGCACCAAGAAATATGCGTTCACCGGTTCGCTGGAGTTTCGTCCTACCGAGGAACTAACGGCGCGCCTTTCCGGCTTCGTATCGCATTCCGAAACGGAAATGTCGGCGGTCAGCGGTTTGCCGCTTGGCGATTTCAACTGCGGGTCGTTGAATGCCGCGACCGGGCTGCGCACGATGTATTGCGGTGAGTTGAAGGCCAGGAAAACCAGTTCGATCACGGCCGATGCGCCCGACACGGTGGCGGATGCGCGCCAGATCGCCCTGAACCTCAACTGGGCGCATGATGGCGTGTCGGTGACCAGTATCACCGGCTATACCGAAGCGGAAAACCGCACCTATAATGATTATGACATAACGGCCGAAGGCACGTTGTTCGGTGTCTGTACGTTGGGCGCCAGTTGCCTGACGAACGGCGCCTACAGCCGCCTGCAGCGTGTCAACCTGCTGAGTTCCAATCGTGAGCGCGTGCGCACGTTCAGCCAGGAAATCCGGTTGCAGTCCGACAACAGGTCCCCCTTCCAGTGGATCGTCGGCGGCAGCTACTTCAATTCGCGCATCCCCCTTGCTGGCCTGGGCATCGCGACGGACGGGTCCAATCTGGCCCCGAACGAACGGCTGGTACAAGTGAGCCAGACGACGACTCCGGCGGCCACGGGCATCGGCGCCTATGACTTCACCGCCAACCCATTCCTGTCGTCTAGCCTGTCCAATTCGCTCTACAGCACCTACACGACGGCCAGCACCCAGACGATGTCGATCTTTGGATCGCTGGGCTATCGCTTCGGCGACCTGCGCATCGGTGCGGAAGGGCGGTATAATATCGACCGCAAGCGCGCGCAGAGCTTTTCCATCGCTAACCCGCTGAGCCAGCCGGGCCTGCTCAAGGGCATTTCGGACACGTCCACACCGGACGCTGGGCAGTTCCCAGTCGCCAGCGCGCATTTCGCTCGGACATTCGAGAGCTTCGCTCCCCGCTTCACGGTGGATTACCAGGCTATGCCGGACATGTTTTTCTACGCGACGGCGGCCAAGGGCATCCGGTCGGGCGGGTTCAACACGGCCAATCCGGTCAGCCCCACTGGCATCCTGGCCGACGAAGTATCCTATGAGGAGGAAACCAACTGGACCTATGAAGCGGGCGTCAAGAGCCGCCTCTTCAACCGGGCGCTGCTATTGAATGCATCTGTCTTCCATGTCGATTGGTCCAATGCGCAGGTTTCCGCCTACACGCTTAACCCTACGACGGTGAACCCGACGCGGATCGTGCGCAATGCAGGCAACATCAAGACC
Source organism: Sphingobium sp. (assembly GCF_049304695.1). Classification (GTDB taxonomy): domain Bacteria; phylum Pseudomonadota; class Alphaproteobacteria; order Sphingomonadales; family Sphingomonadaceae; genus Sphingobium. The sequence continues at coordinate 210,151 of NZ_JBAQOK010000007.1, read as the reverse complement.
ACCGGGTTCGAAGTGCAGAGCGAACTGACGCTGGCCGATTATTTCAAGGTCGGTGGTAGCGTGGTCTATACCGACCCCAAGTTCCAGGCAGGCGCCTATGACGCATCGATCATTACCCAATGCGTCATCGGCACCGGCGCTGCGGCGACGGCAGCACCTGGTTGCCCGGATGTCATCCTGATCACGACGCCGAGCGGCACGCGTGCAGTGACATCACTGGAAGGCAAGCGGCCGCAGCGCGCAGTCAAGCTGTCGTGGAACCTCCACGCCAGCATGGACGTGCCGTTGTCGGACGATTGGAAGCTGTTCACCCGCGTGGACGTAAATCATAGCGGCGATGCGCCGTTGAACCTGCCCAACACCGCCTATTTCGGCAAGCGCACGCTTACCAATGCGCGGATCGCGGTGGAAGACAGCCGATTCAGCATCGCGCTGTGGGCCAATAACATCTTCGATAAGCTCTATGCGGCCAATTCGATCGCGCAGCCGCGCGCGGGCGTTCCCTTCGCGTTCAGCGTGCCCGAAATCTATCAGGGCGAAGGTCGCCGGGTCGGGCTTACGGTCGGCGCGAAGTTCTGATCGTCGCAGATGGATCAGGGGTCGGGAAACCGGCCCCATTTTTTTTTGGAGAATAGAGGATGTTGTTCGATTCGATCCAGAATGCAGTGTCTAGACGGAGCGCGCTGGGCGGCCTGATCGGCCTTGGCGCGGCGGCCGGGATGGCGCCTGCATTCGCGGCGCAGGCTAGCGCCAACCCGAATGTTCGTCCGCTGGACATCATGGACCCGCGCGATAATCTCTACGGCTTTGCCAAGCTGTGGGGCACGATCGGTCCCAAGGCGGTGAAGTCGGGCTATTATGGCGTGCAATATGCCATTGTCGGGTCGAAGCGGGCGATGCCGGTGTTCGGCTATTATGGCTTCGGCAATAACCGCAATATCATTCAGCCCGATGGATCGGTGAAGGTGCTGGGTAAGGAATGCGGCTATTTCACGGACCTAGCGACCGGTGAAATCATCGATTATTGGGACAATCCCTGGACCGGCGAGCGTGTCGAAGTCTTTCCGTTCCTTAATGACCGCTGGCGCGGCACGTTGGGGCTGGAGCAGAAAGTCTTCAAGGTCGGCGACGGCGAGACGGTCAACAACGACATGGGCAAGGGAGCAAGCGCCAAGGGCGCGCCGTTCCGGCTGCCCTGGAACCGGGTCGGCGACCAATATCTGCTGGGCTGGGATTATGCGCATGAATATACCAACCCGGTAACGCCCGAAGGCTGGCCCAAGGCGTCCAGCGGCGTGCGTGCCAATCCGTCCGAACATTTCGTGGTGTTCACGCCGACGGACGAGATTGACGATCGATCCCTGCCATCGGCCCGATTCCATGCGGGCTTTACCCGGCAGGGACCATGGTGGCCGTGGATGAAGATGGGCCAGAGCGGCGTGCAGGGCGTGCTGATGGGCCGGATGTTCAGCTACAAGATCACCGGCACCGTCGATGACATCCCCAAGGTGGTGTTAAAGCGTATCGAGCGCGATCGCCCCGATCTGCTGGAAGAGCCGACCGATGGGCCGGACGAAGGCGTTCGCGGTACGCTGGAGGCTTATGCCGAGGACGTGCCGCCCGAAACGCCGGGCTATGTTTCGGCATTGGCGAAGCAGCGTCAGAAGACGCTGGAAGACGCGAAGAAATAAGCGACCGGAGACGCGCGAATGACACGAGATGTTGTCGCCCCCTGCGCCCAGCAGAGGACGGCGGAAATCGATCTGGTCTGCGCGTCGCCAATGACGACCTGTAGTTGCAAGGAGAATATCGTGGGTTTAACACGGCGCGATTTCGGCATGGGAGCAGCGGCGCTGGGCGTGACGCTGATGGCTAAGCGGGCCAGCGCAAAGGTCGGCAGGCCCAAGGACGTCGATGTCATCATCCTTGGCGCGGGCATGTCGGGTCTGAACGCGGCCTGGTTGCTGGAGCAGCAGGGGCTGAAGGTCTTGTTGCTCGAAGGGCGTGATCGGGTTGGGGGGCGCGTGTTCACGCTGATGGATCAGCCTGGCTATCCCGAAATGGGCTTCAACTCAATGGGCGAAGGCTATGGCCGCGGCATCGATGCGGCGAAGCGGGCCGGGGTCGAACTGGAAAATGTCGCGCCACGCTTTTACGGCGGGCCGCTGCAAGAACTCTATCTGGATGGCAAACGGATCACGCGGGAAGCGTGGGCGACAGCGCCAATCAACCCGTTCCCCGATCGGCTGAAAAGAACGATGCCGTGGGAGGTTATCAACAAGATGGTGTCGGATCATAACCGATTGGCCGATTTCAACCTGTGGAACGACCCGTCTCACGCCGGACTGGATATCTCGCTCTACAGCTTTCTGCAGGCGCAGGGATTAAGCGACGCGGCGATCCAGCTTGCTACCGTGTCGCCTTATTACGGCACGTCGGGCTATGACGTGTCGGCACTGATGCTTGAATATAATGACGGGTTCATCAAGGGGCAGATGGCGGTGGGACCACGATCGCTAGCAGTGAAGGGCGGCAATATCCAACTGCCCAAGGGGATGGCAGAACTGCTTAAAGGCGATATCCTGCTTGGCAAGGAAGTCGTTGCGATCGACAATCTGGCGGACAAGGCCGAAGTGCGTTGCGCGGACGGATCCGTCTATGCCGCGCCGCGCGTGATTTGTTCGCTGCCCTTTTCGACGTTACGTAATATCGCCATTCGCCCAGGCCTTAATGGTCCGCAGGCGATGGCGGTCGCAGAGTTGAAATATCAGCCTATCAGCATCGCTTTCCTGACCGTGACCCAACCCTTCTGGGATCAGGACGGCCTGTCACCAGCGATGTGGACCGACGATCCTATGGGCGTCGTAATGCCGCAGCGTTTTGGAGCAGATCCCAAGCAGATCACGGGCCTGATGATCCAGGCGCGCGGGCACCTGGCACAATATTGGGATCGCCTTGGCAAGGAAGGGGCACTTGCCTTTGCCGTCCAGCGACTTGAAACCCTACGCCCGGCAGCCAAAGGTAAAGTCAAAGGGGCTTATCTCCATAGCTGGACTGCGGAGCGGTTCAATATGGGCGACATTTCCTATTTCGGTCCCGGCCAGATCGCGGCCTTTGCCCCGACCATCGCCAACCCGACCGGGCGACTGCATTTTTGCGGCGAACATACCGCCGTCAATGCCCGCGGACTGGAAGGCGCGCTCGAATCTTCCGAGCGGGTCGCGATCGAGATTCTTTCGTTATGAAATCAAAGATACAGGATGTCCCTATGCGCGCCTTGCTCATTCTGGCGGCGGTCGTCGCTACTCCCTGTTATGCGCAGGCCGGGACGTTCGATACGACGCCGTCGCCGCCCGCCCCGGATTATGCGCAGCCGCTCAGCTGGGCAGCGCATCCTGATGCGCCGGGTGCCGCCGCCATCGTGCCGTCAAGCGCAACGCCTGCCGTCAAGCACGCCGCTGCGGCAGTATTCTATGTGCATCCCACAACATTCCGCCACGATGTCCAATGGAACCAGGACATTGCGGACGCCGCCACCAACCGCTGGACCGACGCCAGCGTCATCGCGCGCCAGGCATCGATCTTCAACGGCTGCTGCGACGTCTATGCACCGCGCTACCGGCAGGCCGTGGCCCGATCGGTCGGGGCGCTGGACGGGGAAGGGGGGAAGGCCTTCGCCCTCGCCTATTCCGACGTCGAACGGGCATTCGATGCGTTTCTGATCGCGATCGAAAGCAAGCCTTTTATAGTGGCAGGGCACAGCCAGGGCGGCGCGCATATCGCGACGCTGCTTGCCCGGCGCATCGACGGCACGCCGCTTGCTGAACGGATGATCGCGGCCTATGTTATCGGCTATAATTTGTCGGACGGCGACTTTGGCAAGACGTACCACAGCCTGAAGACCTGCGATCGCGCCACCCAAACAGGCTGCGTCGTGGGCTGGAATACGGTCACTCGCGATGCGGACCGGGCGATGCTGGGCGGCATGATGGAGCAGCGCTATGTCAAACTGCATGGCGACGATGCGGGCAAGGCTTTGTTGTGCATTAACCCGCTCACCTTCGATCGCCGCAAGCCGGCCGCGCCCAGATCAGCCAGCCTTGGCGCGGTGCAGGGGGAACCAGATGCATCTCCGGTCGCCCCATTGCGCAAGGGCCTGGTAGCTGCCGCGTGCCGTGATGATTTCCTGGTGGTTGATGTCGATCCTGCGCTGGACATGAAGCCGCTACCGGGCGGCAGTATGCATTTTCATGACATGGGCGTCTTCTACGCAGACATCCGCGCCAACGTTGCGGAACGCGTAAGGGTCTATTTGAGAACGCATCGTTGACGGGATATTCGGCTGGCATCCAACAGCCGATAAGTGTTGGATGCCAACTCTTGTCCGATCCCGACATTCGGTACGAGTGACACTGAATAGAATACTCTTTTGTGTTAACAACCCTGCATCCCTTTGGGCCGCGTGGATATTCTCATAGCTCGAAGGCGGTGATGATCGGGCAGGCTTGTGCTTTCGATCTCTTACACTCCGTCGCCAACCGCGACAGTGCGGCTCTTGCTGCCTGCATTTCCGCAATTTTGGCGTCGAGGATCGCAATCCTCGCTTCGGCCATCTCGCGGACCTGCCTGCGGTCATCAATGGTGTCGAGATTGAGTAAAACGTTGATCTCTTCCAGAGTGAAGCCCGCAGCTTGCGCCGCGCGGATGAAGCGCAGGCGACGAACGTCTTCGTCGCCATAGCGCCGGATGCCCGCGTTGCGCGATGGCTCGTTGAGAAGGCCGCGGCGCTGATAATAACGCACCGTCTCGACGCCGACGTTCCCCTCGTTCGCGAGCTTGGAAATGGTCAGCGCATTCATGCCTTGACTCCGTATTATGGTACGGACCTTATATAGACGGGACTGACGTAAAGTCGAGGACCGGAATATGATCATTGCCCCGCAGAAGCGCGCCACGATCCACCGCATGGTGATGCCGACACATGTCTGTCCTTACGGCATCAAAGCGAAGCATCTGCTCGAAAGCCAGGGCTATGCGGTCGAAGATCATTTGCTCATCACGCGCGAGGAAGCAGATGCGTTTAAGGTCAAGCATGGCGTCAAGACCACTCCGCAGACCTTCATCGAAGCCAAGCGGGTCGGCGGCTATGACGATCTCCGCCGGTTCTTTGGCAAGGCCGTTTCCGATCCTGGCGCGGCCAGTTACACACCTGTGGTCGCGGTGTTCGCGATGACCGCGTTGATGGCGCTGGCGGCGTCCTGGGCGGTACTCGGCACGCCGCTGACTTTGCGGGCTGGCGAATGGTTCATCGCATTTAGCATGTGCGTGCTCGCACTCCTAAAGCTCCAGGATATTGAGAGCTTCACCAGCATGTTCCTGGGCTACGACCTGCTGGCCAGGCGCTGGGTTCCCTATGCCTATCTCTATCCGTTCGCGGAGGGCTTGGCCGGGGTGTTGATGGTCTCTGGCCATCTCACCTGGCTGTCCGTGCCGATCGCGCTGTTTATCGGCACCACCGGCGCGGTGTCCGTGTTCAAGGCGGTCTATATCGACAAACGCGACATCAAGTGCGCCTGCGTCGGCGGCGCGACCAAAGTGCCGTTGGGCTTCGTATCGCTGACCGAAAATGTAATGATGATCGGGATGGCAATTTGGATGATCGCGATGTGAAATGGCACTGCCGCTGGCGTGCGCGATCCGAAGACTAGGAAGCCAGTGGAGATCACGCTGACTCCGGCGATGTCGGACCTGTTCCTGGAATTGCTACGTCACATCGGTAGTGGTGATGCCGTTAGGCTGGTGCCGATCCAGTAGATGCTGACGACGCAGCAAGCAGCAGACCTGCTCAGCATGTCCCGCCCGTACCCTATCAAGCTCATCGAGAAAGGCGATATCCCGCACAGCATGGTGGGGCGACACCGGCGTCTTAAGGCTGAGGACGTATTCGCCTGCAAAACTGCGCGCGACAAAATCCGATCGAAGGCGATGGACGAACTGATCGCAGACGGCGAAGACCTCTATTGATCTGACTCAACCATGTTCGCCAATCGATACACCGCACTGGTTGATGCCTGCACCCTGGTCAGCGCTCTGCGGCGTGACCTGCTTCTCACCTTGGCCGACGCGGAATTCGTTCGTGTGCGATGGTCGCAGCGCATCCTCGATGAAACGCGTTCTGCGCTGGACAAGATCTTTACCTAGCGCAAAATCGAGAGCGCGTCCGCTGACAACGAGCCTATCTCGGGAGAGGCTTTGTTTGCGACCTGCAGCGCAGCAATTTCTCCTTGGAGGGGGCGCTGAAGGCTAATTGCCCAACCAATCGGTTGTGATTTCGCCCTTATGCCCCACTGGCGCGAGCGCGGCACGCAGGGCTTCCAGCAGGGGCGGCAGCGCCTGCGTGAAGGCGTAGGGCGGATTGACGATATAAAGGCCCGCGCCATTATAGATGCCGGGCTGATCGCCATCGTACACCCAATGCTCCACCCGCAGCAATTTCGGGATGCCGAGCTGGCGTAACTGCTCCCTCCAGCGCCAATGCGCGGCGCGGTCTTTCAGCGGATACCAGATGACCATTACGCCATGCGCCCATTTGCGATGAGCGGCGGCGAGGGTGGCCGTGATCCGTGCGCGTTCGTCCAACTGCTCGTATGGCGGATCGACCAGCACCACGCCACGAGCGGTGCGGGGCGGCAGCATCGCCAGCCACAGTTCATAGGCGTCGCGCTCGTGCACGGCAGCCGATGTATCGCGCATCACACCGCGCAGGGTATAAGCGTCTGCGGGATGTTTTTCGTTCAGGATCAAAAAATCCTGCGGGCGCAGAAGCTGCGCCAGAATCCGGGGCGAGCCGGGGTAGAAGTGCGGCTCGGCCTCGGTATTTACGGCTTGTACGACGGCGCGGTAGTCGTCCAGCAAGGGGCTCGGGGCGGCAAGGGCCTGCAGCACGCCCTGGGTAGACTCGCCAGTCCGTTGGGCTTCCTCGCCGTCGAGGTCGTATAGCCCGCAGCCGGCATGGGTGTCGATCAGGGTCAGTGCGCCCGGCTTTTGCTGCAATGCCCGCACGAGGGCGATCAGCAGGCAGTGCTTCACGACGTCGGCGCTATTGCCAGCATGGAAGGAATGACGATAATTCATTACGACTCAAAAATCCTAACGATCTACTTTTACACATGCGCCGGGCGCAGTTGCCGAGCGCGAAGCGATTGAAGAAACCAATCCTAGTATAAAAGTCAGGCGGCAACCTTCAACGCACTTCTGCGCGAGGCTTCAAGCCCGTGTCAGCGATCGTTCTTTAACAGGGGCTCTCGTCGAGAGAGCATCGAGATCCGGCATCAGCCGTCGCATTATCGCCGCCGGGCGCGTCGTTCTTTCTCAGGTCGGCAAGCCGCCTTACCATGCGCTTCGTCGGTGCGATGCCTCAGCGTTACCCGCGCGGTCAAAGCCGCAACGATCGCTAAGAGGTCACCGGCCCCATCATTCCGGCCGGATGAACCGCTCAGTCGAGGGGAGCTCAATATCTTGTCTTCACGCCGCGATCGGCGTGCCCCATTCGAACTCAGTGCCATCGACCCAGATACAGGGCAGGATCACCGCGATCTTGCGCGGGACAACCACGCGCGCCTTTTTCGATCCGACTCGTTTGGTGAGACGCACTCCCCAGTCGCCGACCAGCGGGCAAACTTATGGATTCGTCGTAAGCCGGATCGGCGGCTTGAACGCGTTATGACGTCACTTGGAGAAAGCTTTCCGCTAGGATTCTTCTGATATGATTGATGGCACGAGGATCAATGTTCGGCCTTCCACAAGCCAGCTGGCAAGCTGCGACAGGAAGTTCATCCCTAATATATCGATCGGGCTAAGCGCCGGCGAGATGACCACCTTGAGATTGCGGGCCTGGATAGACCCGATGAGCAATCGATCAATCGAGCCGGTTTCTACGCGAACCGCGCCGTTGGCGGTCTGCATAACAACGGGCATCATATTAGCGGTACGCTCGACCGACGCGCTATCCGCGGTGGCCTGTGATAGGGCGGTCATGGTCGCGCCACTATCGACGAGCATACGCCGTTCCACGCCATTGATGTTGACCCGCGCCCAGAAATGACCGTCCCGGCTCATCGCGATGCGCACATCTTTGCCAGATACGATCTGGTCGTCGAGGCCGAGCCTGGATTTCACTCTGGTAAGCTTAGGTTCGTCCGGCGCTTGTTGGAACAGGATGAACAGACAGATGGCCAGCAATTCCGTCAAAATAGGGCATGCAATGCCCGCCCGGTAAAGGGAGTATTGAACAATAGGATCAGCAGGATAGCAGCCGCCAAGGCGTAAATGGCGAGTTGCTGCCATCCGGGGTTCGTCGTGAGTTCCACAGGCCCACGTCACTGTAAAGGCGATGTCATTGCGCTGATGCAGGCCGATCCGGCGCAACTCGCCACACCGTGTTCGACACGTCATCAGCGACGATCACGCTGCCACGGACCGGATCATAGGTGACGCCAACCGGCCGCCCCCGCGCATGTCCGTCCTTCAGGAAGCCAGTCAGGAAATCGACCGGCTTGCTGGCCGGGCGGCCATTGACGAAGGGTATCCACACCACCTTATAACCCGACGGGTCCTGCCGGTTCCAGCTGCCATGCTCGCCGACGAACGCACCCTGTGTGAAAGGCCCGACGCCCGTGCCCGTCACGAAGCTCAAACCTAGCTTGCCGCAAGCATGGTCCGCGAAGCGGCTTCGCTGACGACCCAGATTGCCGGGGAGGTCATTCCATCCGACAAGCCCGGCTGTATCGCCATGGCCGTGCGCGAGCCCGTTGGTGTCCTGCTTGGCATCGCCCCGTGGAATGCGCCGATCATTCTGGGCGTGCGGGCCGTGGCCGTTCCGCTTGCCTGCGGAAACACCGTCGTCCTCAAGGCGAGTGAACAATGTCCCCGAACGCATAGTCTGATCGGAGAAGCCTTTGCCGAAGCGGGGCTGCCGGACGGCGCGCTCACGGTCGTGACCAATGCGCCCGACCATGCCGAGGAAGTCGTCGGGGCGCTGATCGATCATCCTGCCATTCGGCGCATCAACTTCACCGGCTCGACCAAGGTGGGCAAGATCATCGCACGGCGCGCGGCGGACCATCTCAAGCCCTGCCTGCTTGAACTGGGCGGCAAGGCGCCGATGCTCATTCTGGAGGATGCCGACCTGGAGGAGGCGGTCAAAGCGGCTGCATTTGGCGCCTTCATGAATCAGGGGCAGATTTGCATGTCCACCGAACGTATCATTGTGGTCGACGCGGTGGCCGACGCTTTTGTGGCGCGGTTCAAGTCCAAGGTCGCATCGATGAAGGTCGGAGACCCGCGCGACGGGAATACGGCATTGGGCGCGGTCGTGGACAGGCGAACGGTCGCCCATGTTGACATGCTGGTCACGGACGCGACGGGCAAAGGCGCGGATCTTGTCATCGGCGGCGAAGCGGCAGGCGTACTGATGCCTCCGCACGTCGTGGACCGGGTAACGCCCGACATGAAGCTTTTCCATGACGAAAGCTTCGGTCCGGTCGTCGCCATTATTCGGGCGGCTGACGAAGATGAAGCCGTGATATTGGCCAATAATACCGAATATGGCCTGTCAGCCGCTGTCTTCACGCGGGACACGGCAAGAGGCCTTAGGATCGCGCGGCGTATCAAATCGGGAATTTGTCACATCAATGGCCCGACTGTGCATGACGAAGCGCAAATGCCCTTCGGCGGAACCAAGGCATCGGGCTATGGCCGTTTCGGCGGGAAGGCGGGCATCGACGCCTTTACCGAATTGCGTTGGATAACAATTGAGACGCAAGCTGGAGATTTCCCGATCTAAAAAGTGAGATATATCAAACCCATGTGGCTACACGCGGGGCGTGGAGGTGTCGAAGGTCGGAAGATTTCGCACTTCAATTCCCTTCGCAAGGCGGGCTGCCGATAGACCACCAGTTTCGCCGGGCCGGGACAACATCTCGCGTCCCGCATTCCATGCTGGCAGCTCTTTGGCGGCAGGATAAAACTCTGAATATCCCATCAGACTTGGTCTAATAATGAAGGAATACAATAGGTCGGTAAAGCTGACAAAAGCTCGAATGTCCCAGATCCGTCTTTTCAACGATAATTCTGAACTTTCGCAAGCAGGTATTCCGATTGCCCACTGGAAAATTGTGGGCATCAACGTCGATCTGTTAAAACAACATTGCGGAACACTTCGCCATAGGGGAGGCAGGCAAAAACTATCGAGCTTTGCTGCAACGGTACACCACTTCGTTGCAACGCCATCCCTGTGCAAAGGGGGCAAGATTGTAGTCGTTCGCGTAAATATTGGGAGCACTTAAATAATCGGTCGATATGATCTGTGCGCCGCTGGCAAGCGCTGCGTCACGGCGCTTGCCTGAACCATCGCGCGCATCAACGGTATCAATGTCGGCTCGTGTCCGCACCAGATACCCGTTGCGGACAGCCTCGCCTATTTCCGCGCCGCGCGTCAGCGCATTGTCGAACAGCATGAAGGCAGTGTGCGCCATGCCCGCCTGACCCTGCACGAACGCGACACGTCCCTGGAGTGACGGGCGTCCGTTCAGATAGGGCGCAAAGGTTTTGAGATTCATTCCTGGTACGAGAAACAGAAACAGGAATTTTCCACGGGCCTGCCCCAGCGTTGGCCAGCGTTTTGCCCGTGCGGCAGCTTCCAGTGTCGGCAAGTCACCCCGAAGATCGTCGGGCGTAAACAGCTTGTCGCGGCCAAGAACAGTTCGAACGCTGTCATCCACTTCGTCGAACGCCGCTTTGTCGAAGGGCGGGATCGCTGTCGCACCGGGGATCGCCTTATCCAGGCCTGAAAGCTTGGGTTCCAACAGCACGAATACAGGGCTGTGGTCCGGCGTGGCATCCGACCATTGCTTCATCAGTGTCAGGCAGTATCGGAAAGTCGGGCACTGGCTGCGAAAATCCAGGTCGGCAACATGCAGCACCTTCATCCCCGGCTTTGTCAGTTCGTCGCGATAGATGGGCGCAAGATCGGTCACACCCTGCTCTCGCAACTGGCGATAGGCAAGCGGATCGGCGTAGGCGCCACCCTTGGGATCGGGTTGCAGATCGATTTCTATACTACGAACGCCGCTGCGCAACTGCGCCTGCAATGGCATTTGCACATAGTCGAGGCTGGCGGCCATGTCAGTAAGGCGACCGGGATGCTCATCCAGCATCTGCGCGCGCTGGGCGGGGAGCATTGTTTCGCCCGCCTTTGCCATGAGTGCGGACAGACGTGGTGCCATCAGCGCCATGACACGCGGATCGGCGGGCATTGCGTAGCTGTTGTGCGTGCCGACCACTTGTATTGCATTGATCGGCAGGGCGTCGAGGTTCGACATAGGCTGTGCCGCAGCCATCGCTCCACATAGGGCGGCAGCAAAGCAGGCCCCCATAACAAACCGTTTCACAGACCTGTCTCCTGCTGTGCCGATCGAACCGGCATGTCCATCAAGGCCCGGCCGTTGATCCGAATGTTCCTGGCCATCGGCGTCGTGACGACATAGCGCGGATCGCCTGGCGTTATGGGATAGAGGCCGAGCATGGCCCAGATGTACCAGGCAGACATGGTGCCTGCGTCATCATCCATGCCGTCGGCAAATCCCTGCGGCGACAAGGCAAAGCTGCGTCCTACCCAAGGCTGTGGCCTGACGCCGGAATTGACATAGCGATGGGGTACGGACTGAGTGATGTAGCGGCGCACCACCCGTTCGGTGGCAGCCTTGTCGCCCGCCCAAGCGAAAAGATAGGGCGTATGAATGTCGGGCTGGTTCGTCATGTTGAACAGATTGTCGACGAAGAAGCGCTTCAGCTCCGGCTGGAACCGTGGGCCTAGCATCTGCGCCAGCCATGGCAGATCGAACACCGGTGCCCAGCGATATTGCGCCAATGTGCCCTGATACAGCCCTCGCGCCTTCACGACATCGGCATCGTCGCCAAGGTGGCGGAAGGTAGCCAGCCACATTGGACGATAGCTGAGCGCCTTTGCCCGAAACGCCTGCGCGGTGGCGGCTTCGCCCAGGTCCGACGCCAATTCGGCAGTCGCCCAATCATCATATGCAGCCTCGATCTGTTCGTCCGGCGTATCGCGGGCGAGCGTGGCGCTTTCGGCAACCATCCCGGCCAGCGCCGCCTTCGCGTCGAAATCGGTAATGCCTCTGCGTCGGAAGTCGAGCAGGGCAATTCCCGCATGTTCTGTGCGCACAGTCAGAAAGGGCTCAGTTGGCGTCGCCCAGCGCGCCTTGCCACTCTGGTAGAGCCTCACAAGTGAGCGCGCGATCTGCCCGGCGCGCTCCGGGTCGATCAATGCGAGCAGCGGCATCTGCGTCCGATAATTGTCCCACAGCGCCCAGCTCGTATAATGCTGCTCGCCGGGCGAAAGCCGTTGAACTGTGCCATCGCTGCTGCGAAAGCGCCCATCCGGGTCGGTGATGGCGACGGGTGACTGCATCACCCGAAACAGCGAGGTATAGAAGAGCGCCTGCTGCTTTGGGGAGCCGCCGATACGGGCGCGGGACAGTTGCCGGTTCCAGTCGGCCAATGTTTGCGCGGCAACCGCGTGGAAAGGGCGGTTGCCCAGTTCGGTGTCACGTACTGTTGCAGCGGCAGCGGGATCGACCGAGGAAAGGCCGGTGCGAAGCTCGACAATATCGCCGCTGCGCACGCTGAGCGCCAGCCGCGCATCCTGTGCCGCCCCACCTCGCCAAGTGGCTGCCACTGACTTGCCATTATGGGTGAGGCGGGTCGCGGAATGGAGATGATAGACGCCTGCGTCACAGACGGTGCCGGCCGAAAAACTGGCGCGCAGATCGCCGTCCGGTTGCGCCTGCCAATGGGCGGCCATGCGCTTGGAATAGCCACGATCGAAGGCGACGATGACGTTGACCTGCCCGGACTTCGGCACGGTGAAGCGCAGGCTGCCCGCGCCGCGTGTGGCAGTCATGTCCGCGACGATACCCGGACCATAACTAACGCTGTAATAGCCCGCATGGGCGCGCTCGCGGCGCTTGTCGATCCGCTCGGGACGTGTCGTATCATCATAGGCGAGCATGACCTTGACGTCGCCGCCTGCCCCGCCGCAACCGACACCGACGCCGCGCGTGTGCGAAAATCCGGTGAGCTGAGTGGCGGCATGGTCATAGCCGGCATGATTGGCGGGCGTGGTATCCGGGCCAAGCTGGACCATGCCAAAAGGCGCAACCGCCGCGGGGCTGAGTTGCCCATAATCGGCAAGCGTGCCCACGAACGGATCGACCAGCAGCCCCGGCTCGCGCGCTGCCGCAGTCTCCGCAACCGCGCCATATGCCAAGATTGCCATTATGGTGATGACTATGCGGCTCATGGATCGAGCGGGTCGATGGCTTCGGCATGGAAAGCGATCGGATCTGGCGTAAACACCAGTGTGAACTGGTCGGGTCCCGGTGTCAGGCGACCGGGCTGGACGCCCATTTCGGCAAGATTGCGCTGGGCCAGCACATCGCTGCCGATATATTGGATCGTGCGATGATCCGACACGACCAAAGCGGGTCGATCGGTCGGGAATTTCGCGGCCAGCAGCAGTCGCGCGCAATTGCGCAGGTTGGTAGTAGTGTGGCGAGCATGAGGTTCGATCAGGATGCGGTCGGCGGGCACGCCATATTGCGTGATGAGCAGCCGCTTCATCTCCACCGCTTCGTTGAACGGTGTGCGGTTGGGATGCACGTTGCCGCCGGATACGATGATGAACGGCGCGACGCCCCGTGCGAACATATCGGCAGCGATCGACAAGCGGATATGGCCCATCACGCCGGTGCGCGATTGCGCATCCTCCGGTCCGTGACCAAATACCAATAGTGCAGTGTAGGGCTTTCCACGCCAGTTCATGCTGCCGATGGCACGGTTGGTTCCGGCATTGTCTCCGCCGAGCAATGGCCGGAAATTTCCTGCGTCAATGCGTTCGTTCATTTGCAGCAGACCGGCCGCATAACGCAAAGCGGGATCGAAAAACAGGTCGGTGCCCTTCGCCTGCGCGACGGTGGCAACGCCATGCGCGCTCAAAATGTCGGTCATCTGTGGCAGGGCCATATTGAACGTGGTCGCATCTATGACGGGATAGCGCGGTGCCGCACCCTTGGCATAGACAGCGATCACGCGATTGGTCGCGGCCGCTGTTTCGGCCCAGGCTGCGGCCACCAGATCGGCGTCGGACAAAGCTGTATATCGCGCAAAACGTCCCGATGGGCGCATCTGCTGTGCGACCAGCGCCTTACCCAATTTCGGATTTTCCACCAAGCGCCGCAAGCGCCCCTCAACCAAAGCGATGTCCGCATCGGTCCATACCCACGCATCGGCCAGGCATTGCGGCGAAGGCGTGCATGGACCTGTGGGAATGCGTGCCGCGCGATCGGCTGTCAGCGTTTGAAGCACGCTGTCGTCCCGCAATGCCTGCGCCCAGCCATCCGCTGTCCGCATCATCGCGAACAGCGGAAAGGCACGCGTGGGCACATTATCGGCGAAAGGTGATGCGTACCCCGCAGGTTCCTGCGCCGCTGTCGTTGCCGACGCCAGCGACAGAGCAGCCGCCACGCAAGCTGGGAAGGCAAAAGGGGCACGCATCGATCGCAAATTACCAGCTCCGGCTGAGGATGAAGCGGAAGTTGCGGCCGAACACCGGACGACCATAGATCGCATCGCTTGCGCCCTGTCCGGCCAGCTGATCGGTGCGGGGGTTGCCTTCGGTCAGCCCCTTCGCGTTGGTCAGATTGTCGCCGACCACCTGAAAGCGCCAGTTGCCATAGGTCATCGCCGCACTGGCCCCGATCGTCTGATAGGCTGGCAGCGCGGTCAGATTGAAGAGATCGACGTAGCGACGACCGACCCATTCATAACGCCCCGCGATCTGCAGTTCGCCCTCGCCCACCGGGAATGTGACCGATGGGCGCACATTGCCGAAGAATTTGGGTTCACGGATGATTTGGTTGCCGTTCACGGCGCTGGGGTCGGCACCCGACGAGTTTTGCAGGTTGCGATACTGCGCGTCCGAATAGGTGACCGATCCGGCCAGTTCGAACCAGCGAACCGGCGTGATCTTTCCGTCGATTTCCACACCCTTCACCACAGCTTCGCCGATGAATGGTACGGACTGGTCGTTGCGGCCGGTCACGGGGTTGAAGGCAATGAACGATGCGTTGAACGGATCGAATTTCGTATAGAAACCCGTGACATAGACATAGGCAGGGCCATAGCTTGCCTTGACGCCCAGTTCATATTGACGCGCCTTCGTCTTGATGATGGTGGGCGCAGGGTTCGATACCACGCCCATCTGTGGCGGCACTTCAAGATTGGAGACACGGCCATAAGCGCCCAGATTGCCGTTGAAATCGTAATTGGCGCCGAGTGTCCAGTTGGTCGCCGAAGGCTTGAGCGTCTGGGTGACGATCGCGCCGGTGAAGGCCCGCGTATTATTGTCGGCTATCGTGGCGGCGTCGCCCAAATTGGCGCTGGCCGACAGCAGCGAATAGCCTTCATAATCATACCATTCCTTGCGGATACCGCCGTCGATCTTCAATCCGTCGGTCACCTCCCAGGTGTCGTTTGCGTAGATGGCGATCATCTTCGCATCGGCTTTCCCCTGATTAAGCGTGGTCGTGTAGCGCAAAACGCCATTCTGCGTGACCGAACCCAGCACCGCGCCCGTAGCCGAATAAGCGACGAGATCGAGCGTGCGTGGCCGGTTCTGAACCTCGATCAGCATGTCCTGATAGACCTGGAACAGCGTATTGCCGTAAAATGACCCATAGGTGCCGACCCGCACGTCGTGCGTGCCAAAGCCTGTTTCGAATTTGCGGGTCACGCTCAGATCGGCTTGTCCCGAATAGAATTTGGATTCCGAAACGCGATACTGGCCGGACATGACCAGGCCGGAAGCGGAATAGGGATCATAGGCCGTCGCGCCGTTTGTGCCAGCGATCGCGTAACCCAGGCGCGCTACGTCCGCACCAAAAGCTGTGCGCGCGGCCGCCAGATTGCTGGCGATAAAGGCATTGCCATCGACCGGATTGGTGGTCGAATAGAAAGCGTCGAAGCTGTTCTTGCCTTTGGTGAACCCGCCCTTGGCAGATACGAGCCAGCCGTCGAAATCGCCTTCATACTGGATGCCAGCATTGAAGAAGCGGATATGGCGACCATCGGCCAAATCGCGAGTCAAGCCCTGCGTCACGCCTGCGCCATCACGATATTTGATGTTCACGTTGCGCAGCGACGGCGAGTTCATCGTGCCGGTGTGATAGTCGATATAGGGATCGAGCGAGACTGACGGATTGCGCGGATCGGCGATCGGGATCGGCAGATAAAACAGGTTATGGTCGTTCGTATACTGCATCGTCACCTTGACGAAGCCGTTGCCCAGATCGTGTTTCAGATTGGCGCGGATCTGACCACCCTTGTCGTTGGGAAATCCGGCGTCGCGATAGCCATCATGTTGGCGCAGGAAGCCGCCAATCGCATAATAGGTGCTCTCGCCAATCGGGCCGGACTGCATGGCATCCAGCCGGTACAGTCCGGTATCGCCCAGGGTGATCTGCGCCTTGCCACGCGATTCAGGTCCGCCAGTCACCGTGATATTGTTGGCGATGGCGGCGGCGCTGCTCGCATAAACCGGTGCAGGGCCACCACGGACAATTTCGACACGCTCAGTCATCAAATCGTAGCGGTTCATGCCGTCGCCGGAGTTGAAGAATACGCCGTCGATTTCGTGATACAGCGGCAGTCCGTCCTGCTGAAAAATCAGGTAACCACGGTCCGTTGGAATACCGCGCACGCGGGTGATGTTCTGCACTTCACCGCCAGTCGCTTCCACCTGGATGCCCGGAACCGTCCCGAGCAGATCGGCGAAATTCTTGGGTGCGATCTTCTGGACTTCGGCCTCGCCAAGCGAGTTGACTGCATAAGATACGTCAAAGCGGCGTTGG
This sequence comes from Sphingobium sp., assembly GCF_049304695.1. Classification (GTDB taxonomy): domain Bacteria; phylum Pseudomonadota; class Alphaproteobacteria; order Sphingomonadales; family Sphingomonadaceae; genus Sphingobium. The sequence continues at coordinate 193,163 of NZ_JBAQOK010000007.1, read as the reverse complement.
GCGCGTGCGCTGCCCGTTACAACGATATCCGATTGAGGCTCTTCTCCCACATCCGGTGTGGCGGCTGGTGCGGCGTCTTGCGCGGCAGCAATGCCCGACGTCGACAGCGCCAGTGCGCTGAGCGACGTGAGAAGAATGGCAGCTGTGGATTTCTTGACTGTAGGTTGCATTGTGCGACTCCCCCGCTTGGATGTCAGGCGGTTAGGGGCGCTTCGCGACAGAGCCATGACAGTCTGACCAGTCAATGTCGGAATAGTTGGTCATTTTCCGTGTCACCGGGGAGGTTCGCCTTGGCAAAACTGCCACGCCCGGATGCACGCTGATGGCCAAAATTGGGACAGCGCGCTTCACGCCCGATTGCTTAGCACCAGCATATCGCACCTTTTGCGATGCACCGTGAACGGCGTCCAGATCAGGTTCGCGCAGCAGAGCAGCGTCATCGTGACGGTGTCGACGTCGCGGAGATGATCGGTCTGGTCGCTTGTTTGCAATATACCCGCGCCAGATCGAATTGAGCGACGGGGGTTCAGGAAAATCGAAGCGGCCGAGTGGCAACTCCCACGACGATGTGTCCGGTGCAGAGCAGATTGGCAAGGATATGCCGACTAATAGCTCCCTGGCACAAAATAGTAAAATGCGCATGTAGATCGCCAGGAGTGCTCGGAGCATTGATCTGGGGGTACGCAGCGTTCATGTTGTCGCTCACGATGGCTATTCTTTGTCGGCGGAAGCGGTCATCACTGCGTGTCGCCGGGAGTCCTAACTCTTTGGGTTGCTCCTGCGAACCCGACAGTCGCGAAGGTCCCATCCTCGGTCATTGCTTTGTCGAATAATTTTCGCAGAAAACCGTCCAACAATGTCAATGGGCTGCCTTTTCTCTCAGCTTTGCTCACTAAACATCGCGCAACCACATCGAACGCATGCTTAGCCAGCACAAGATCCGCCGCGCCATCGCGACCCGATACGATCATCTGGCCACCGCCAGATACTGGCGCAAATTCGTCCCCGCCGCCTAGGAGGGCCATTTAGCGCTTGGTGGTGGGCCCATGAACATGTTGGGGCTTTTGGTGGCGTTTTGGCAGGCCTGCTCAGATAATCCTTCGCCGGTTGGATCATAGGAACCCTCCAATGTGGCGACCAGATACAACGCCATACGCTTGGGATATTCGGGATCAACGAAGCGCCGCAATTTGGCATTGGCCGCCTTGCGGATCACAGGAAGCGCTGGAATGGCGGCCCGACCGATGTTCGACAGGGCGTCATAAGCCTGCATTCGGATTGGAAGCGCATTATGTTCGTCGGCAAGTTGCGCGAGCAACGTCACGGCTTTGACAGGCTCTCCCAGTCCGACCAGCGCTTCGGCCGCCACAATACGCACATGATCGGCAGAATCGGACGCTATGATCTGGCGAAGCTGTTCTGTCGCAGGACGCGCATCTTCGCCCAAAATCAGAAGGCCACGCGCCGCCCAAACTCTTATCGCCAGGACTGGGCTTTTCAGCAATGTCTGAAAGCGCTTCAGATTGCGTGGATCGCGCCGCGAAGCAGCTGCCGCGACCAGCATCAGCGTTTTCAGGGGGTATAGGCTGCGATCGCGGCTTTCGAAATAGCCTTCGCCTTTGGCGCCTTCAGGCAGGAAGCCATTGTCGTTGATTGCCAGCATATGCCGATCAAGCGCAGTTCGCAGGCGTTGCGCGGCAGTCAGACCGGCAGGGTGTTCGACGAGATTATGCACTTGATCCGGATCGGCCTGCAAATCGTACAGTTCTTCAAACGCCTTTGGCTGGAAAAAGCGATCCTGTTCTGCCGTTAGCTTGCCAGCAAGGTGTAAAGCATTCCATTCGCGATAGCTTGCCTGCACTTCCCATTCAAAGCCGACATGCTGGCCCAGCGCGCGATGTGGCATATAATTACGAATATAGCGCCAGCGCCCGTCGGTCACTGTGCGAACGAGGTCGTACCGCTCGTCCATCCGATCGCGGAAGCCAAATGCGTAAGATTTGGGTGCGCCGATCCTGCGGCCAGCAAGCGGCGTGCCGGTCATCTGTGCAGGCTGCGCGATACCGGCGATGGACAGCAACGTCGCGGTCAGATCAATCAGGGTGACGGGCGCGTCGATGACGCTGCCAGGCCGAGCAGGGGCAAGATGCTGCCATTTGGGCGGGATATAGACGATGAGCGGAACGCGCAGACCTTCCTCGTAGCAATAGCGCTTGGAGCGAGGCAGGACGCCGCCATTATCTCCATAGTAGAAGACGATCGTATCTTCATCCAGGCCATCATTTTTAAGCTGCGAAAGCCAGTTGCCGATCTCTCCGTCCATATTCTCCATGATATTATGATATTCGGCGAAGTCGCGGCGGGTTGTCGCTGTATCGGGCAGAAATGCCGGTATGCGAACGTCTTCCAGTTTGACCCGTCCGGGGTCTTTTTGGCAGATATGCTGTTCATGGCTGGTCCCGGTATTCAGGACGCACAAAAACGGCTTATCCTTAGGCGCATTGCGCCAGTGTCCATCGATCCCCTGGACGTCCCAGATGGCCTTTGGATCGATGTCGCAATTATAGTCGGTTTTTGGATTGTTGATGCAATAATAGCCCGCCTGCCGCATGAGTTCGGGATAGGTCTTGAACTGGCTGGGCAGTTTGGCGTCGGCGCGCATATGCTGGGCGGGTGAACAGCTTTCCGGATTTATGCCGGTCAGGATCGCAAAACGGGACGGTGCGCAGACGGGTGCATTGGAATAGCTGTTGCGGTACAAAATACCCTTCTTTGCAAGCCCGTCGATATGCGGCGTATGCGCCAGCTTGTCGCCATAGGCGCCGATATAGGGATTATTATCCTCGCTCACTAGCCAGAGGATATTGGGCAGGCGCGCGCTACCCGGCACGGCGGCGAGCGGCGCCGCGGCCGCGCCAAGGCCGATGGCCCCCAGCTTGATTGCGTCGCGGCGGCTATGGGTCATCCTCTTATCCTTCACAATAAGACTGTATTTTCAGTTTGGCTTGGCAATTATCTGGACCGCCGTACCGGGCAGATGGCGAATGCGCCGAGTAGGGCGAAGACCATGCCGGTAAGGTAGATGGCGGCATAATCCTTTCCGCTGGTGCTGCCGATCACCAGAATGATCGGCGCTATGGCGGGGGCGAGCGATTGGGGCAGGCTGTTGGCGATCTGGAATACGCCCATGTCCTTGGCGCTGTCTTCGGGCTTTGGCAGGATGGCGGCGAGCAGGGCAAGGTCGACGGCAAAATACAGACCCTTGCCGATGCCCGCCATCGCGACGCCGACCAGGAATTGCGGCACTGAAGGGGCGAGCGCGATCGTCAGGAAGCCTGCTGCCTCCAGCGTGGCGGCGAGAAAGACGAGCGGTTTGCGACGTCCGGTCCAGTCGGTGATGAAGCCGCCGATCAGGGAGATGGCGATGGTGGCGGTGGCGATGATCGCCATCGATTTGACCATGACCTGTGTTGCTTCCCCACGCGGCAGGGACAACTGGTCGGTGAGGAAGAAGAGCTGGTAGGTCAGCAGGAACGACCAGGCCATCATGATGAGGAAGCGGCTGCCGAAGGCCCAGCTAAAATCCCAGTCGCGAAAGGGCTGGCCGATCGCACGCAGCATGGCGACGGGGCCGAGGCGGCGCAGGTCTTCGCCCTGGGCGGGGCGATCGGGCAGGATGAGGCAAAGCGCGCCGATGCTGACCACGGTGAGGGCGAAGGGGACGAGGAACATCAGCAGTGACGACCCCTGCGTAAACTGGGTGATCCAGCTGCCCGCGAACGTTCCCATGGTCGATGTCATGCCCAGCATGCCCGCAACCCGGCCCTGCCAGCGGACGGGGATGACGTCGGGCAGGATCGGCAGGCACCCCGCCTGCATCGCGTTGAGCCCGGCCTGACAGATGATCCAGCCCAGCCCCAGCAGCCACAGGTTGGGCGCAAGGCCGAGCAGCAGCAGGCCAGCGCCCGCGACCATAAGGCCGCCCAGCAGCCAGGGCCGCCGCCGTCCAAAGCGGCTGCGCGTCCGGTCGGACAGCGCGCCGCAGAGCGGTGTCGCGACCAGGGCGACGAAGCCGCCGATCGCCAAAATCATGCCCAGCCAGCGCCCTTTTTCGGCTTCGCTGGCGATATCGCCGACCCTGATTGCCAGAGTGAGGACCACAGGTGTGAGCAGTGCGACCCATATGCCAAACTGCGCCAGAACATAGATGGCGACGAAGCCGATCGACACGGGCGGGCGGGTTGCCGGGGATGGTTGCGACAGGGTCATCGGCATGGGCTTTCCAGTGGGGCGAAGGGCGTCAGCCGATCAGGGGTGATAGCTTTTGCCTTGTTCGTCGGCCTTTGCCTTGGCGGGGCTGTCGGCGAAAAGGTCGTTCATCTTGGTCGGCAGGTTGGGCTTTACATACCAGTCAGCCGGGAAGTCGGCGGCGTGCGTGCCATCGATGTTGCGATGGACCAGTCCCGAACTCGTCTTGCGCGTATAGGGGACGACATGCTGGCCCTTGCTGTTGCCGAGTTGGTCGAACAAGGCCTTGCGCAATGTGATCTTGGTTTCCAGCCATTGGGGATCTTCGATCAGATTGTGCATTTCATCGGGATCCGTCTTGAGATCATAGAGTTCTTCCAGATCCCATACGCCGTGATATTGGATATATTTCACCCGATCGCGTTCGATGGCGAAGGTGGTGGGGGTCTGCGGGAAGCTCCATTCCCAATAATATTCATAAACGAAATCGCCCGGATTCCAGGTCTTTTCGTCGATCTTCCCTTCCGCAACGGGCAGGAAGCTCTTGCCCTCCATCTGCGCGGGTTTGGCGACATGGGCGATGTCGAGGAAGGTCGGCGCGAGGTCGAGATTGCGCACGACCGCCGTGTTGGTCACCCCCTTGGGCAGCATGCCCGGCGCCCAGACGACCATAGGCACGCGGACCGAGGGTTCATAGGCGTTGCGCTTGTCGATCAGGCCATGTTCGCCGATCATGAAGCCATTATCGGAATAGAAGACGACCATCGTATCTTTATCGAGATGGTTCTTCTTCAAATAGTTCTGGATGCGACCCAGGCTCTCATCGACGGGGGACAGGGTACGGTAATAGTCGCGCACCTGCTCCGTCATGGGATTGTTGGTGTGATAGGGGAAATCCGCGCCATGCCAGCTATTGCGCTGGTTGCGCACCCATAGCGGCTTGCCCGCATTATTTTCCGGCGTGTTGGCCATGCTGGCAGGCAGCTTGATGGCCAGATCGCTATACTGGGTCTTGTAGCGATCAGGCGGCAGCGGATCGCTATGGACCGCCTTGTGGCTGAGATAGAGGAAGAAGGGTTTGGACTTGTCCCGCCCCTTTTCCAGCCAGTTCATCGCATAATCGGTCAGTTCGTCGGTGATATAGCCAGTGCGTTTGACGTGCGCGCCATCGACGTTGAGCATCTGGCGGTCGCCCGCTGCCACCCTGTCAGGCGCAATCTGCTCGGTCGGGAAATAAGTGCCCTGCCCCTTGAAGCTGACCCATTTGTCGAAGCCGGGGCGGGGGGCGTCGGTGTCGAAGCCCATATGCCACTTGCCAAAGAAGCCGGTCTGATAACCTGCGTCTTGCAGATATTTGGGGAAGAAGGTCAACCCTTCCTCCGAACTGTTATTATTGTCCACCACGCCATGATTGCGCGCGGTCTGACCGGTCAGGATGGTCGCGCGGCTGGGCGAGCAGAGCGAGGAGGTGACGACGGCGTTAGGAAAATAGACGCCATTCTTTGCCAGCGCGTCGATGTTAGGGGTCTTAAGGCAGGGCGTCAGGAAACCCATCGCGTCGTAGCGCAGGTCGTCCACCAGCACGAAGATGATGTTGGTCGGCTTTTGCGGCGTGTTCACGGCCTTGGCCAATGCGCCCGGACCCAATAGCGTACAGGCGGCGATCATGGCGGTGCGCAATGCGCGTTGGGCGGTCTTCATGGGCGTGGTCCCTTCTTGTCCCGGATGATGCAGCGAAAGCCGATATGGCTGGTCGCGCTGTCCACAGCCTGCGGATGGCGGGCGGCGGGGCGATAGCGTTGGCAATAATTGGGGGCGCACAGATGCGATCCGCCCTTCAGGACTTTGCGGGGGATAGGGATGGCGGGCATGGCCGGGTCCAGGCTTTCGCGCTTCGTGCCGCCGCGCGGGTTAGCGGGGACGCAGCAGCTTCCCTTCGCCTTGCGCTCGATACGGGGTTGGGCGAACCAGTCGGTCGTCCATTCCCAGACATTGCCGATCATGTCGAACAGGCCATGGCCGTTGGCGGCATAGGTGCGGACCGGCGACGTGCGTTCATAGCCGTCCTCCAGCGTGTTGCCGTAGGGAAAGGCGCCCTGCCAGTAGTTGGCCAGCATTCTGCCGTCCGGGGCGAGGGCGTCGCCCCAGGCATAATCGGCACCGTCCATGCCGCCGCGCGCGGCATATTCCCATTCCGCCTCTGTCGGTAGCGCTTTGCCCGCCCAGCGCGCATAGGCTTCCGCATCGGCATAGGCGACATGGACGACCGGATGATCCTCCAGTCCCTCGATCCGGCTGTCTGGCCCATGCGGATGCCGCCAGTCGGTGCCGAAGCTGAACGTCCACCACTGGCTGGCATCGTCCAGCGCGACCGGGCCGCCAGTGCGCTGGAATAGCAGCGATCCGGGCTGCGCCATCGCCGGGGCCATGCCGGGATAATCCCCGATGTCCGGAGCGATTTCGGCCAGCGTGCGATGACCGGTCGCATCCACGAAGCGCGCAAAATCACGGTTGGTGACGGGGCTTTCGTCGATCCGGAAACCATCGACCTGCACAGGGCGCACCGGGGCTTCCTCTGGGTAAAAGCGATCCGACCCCATTAGAAATGTACCGCCGGGCAAATGGACCATGCCGTCAGTCATTGGCGGCAACCTAGCATCGCAGTTGCTCCTTGCCGCAAAAGGCATCGACAGGACTGACGCCCTTAAAAGATGCCTCACCCACCAGTCGCTCTACCAACGCCGTCTGCACCTCAGGCAAGGAGGCATAGGCGTTGATATAGGTCGAGAAATTGGGCGCATCATAGAGATAATAGGGTTGACCGAAGGACACCAGAAGGGTCGGAATTTCCCGGTTGAACTGAATCATCGCATTACGCGGCCCGGCATGAAGTTTGGCGAAATCCAGAAAGATGTGGCTTAGGCCCGGCGTAGCCTCCTGACCGATCAGATAGAGAATCAGATCGGTGCTTTCGCGCGTGGGCATGGCATCGGGATCGAAACTGCGAACGCTGAAACCGCGCCTCTCCAAAGCCTGTACGAGCGGGCCGAAATCCCGATCTGGTGCCCCTGAAAAGAAGCTGGTTCCTTCGTCGGCAATGACCACGATGCGCGGGTGTGTCTTGGGATCGAGCGGCAAAAGCGCGTCACGGTCCTTCACCAGCGTCAGGCTGTCGGCCATAGCGCGTTTCGCCAGTTCCAGGTGATCGGGGCGCCGCAATGTCTCGCGCACCGTTTCAAGCGGGGCGATCCGCTCGTCAATGGACATACGGTGCAGACCAAGCCTGGCCTTGAGCGACAGGCAGCGCGTAACGGCATCGTGCAGGCGCCGTTCCGACAGGCGTCCTTCGCGCAAACCCTTCAGCATCAGCCCCATATCTTCGAGGGGATTTCGGCTGAACAGAAACATATCGCAGCCATTTTCGATGATAGCAGGAACGGCCTGTTCGCGGTCCATACAGCTCGTCAGTCCGCCCATGACCGTAGCATCCGAAACGATCAGCCCTTCGAATCCCAACTGGCCGCGCAGCAATTCTTCATTGAGCAGGCGCGACACCGAAGCTGGCGCAAATGCCTGCGAGCCGACGTTTGGCATTTTTGCGCGAATATAGGCGGGCAGGGCGATATGCGCCGACATGATGGTCATGACGCCATCGTCCACCAGCGTGCCAAAGATGCGGCCGAAGGTGGTTTCCCATTCGGGAAGGTCCATGTCGTTGACGGTGGTGACCAGATGCTGATCGCGATCATCCAGCCCGTCACCGGGCCAGTGTTTCGCGCAGGCCGCTATATTTTCGGCCTGCAACGCCCGCACATAGGCGCGCGCCTGTGCGAGGATGCGTTCGGGATCGGAGCCATAAGACCGCGTGCCGACGACGGCGTTGCGGAAGGCGCGGTTGATGTCCACGACCGGTGTAAAGGACCAGTTATAGCCCAGAGCGCGGCTTTCCTGCGCGACGATGCGGGCAAGGTCGGCGCTGAGGTCGAGATCGTCGCAGGCGGCGATGCCCATCTGGTTGGGGATGGCAGTGGTGAACGGATAGCTTACCGTCCCGCCTTCGATATCACCCGAAAGGATCAGTGGTATTTCCGACCGGTCGAGCGCATCGCGGGTGGCGGCCCATGCCGCGTCCAGATCGCGCGTTGGGAACCGGTGTATCCCGCCGGGCGCGCAAGACAGCAGTTCCTCCGTTTCCGATACGCTGTCATGGCGGGAAGACAGGACGAACAATTGGGCAATCTGCGCCTCGACGCTCATCGCGTCGCGCGTGCGTTCAACCCAGCGGGCATCGTCCGACGAAAGCGCCAATGGGCCAGAACCCTGCCTGATATCGAACGTAGATGCCAATCCAGTAGGGTTCATTTGGGGGTTTCCGTAAAGGCATCATCATAGCGCGCCCGCTTGGCAAAGATTTCCAGCGGCTCGGCGAGCGGAGGCGTGCTGTATTTGCGGGCTTCGCGCCACCACAACGCCTTCATCTCCGCCAGCTTGGCCGGGTGACGGGCGGCCAGGTCGGTGCTTTCAGAATAGTCCTTTGATATGTCGAACAGTTCCCATTTATCCTTGGCAAAGTCAGTGCCATATTTGTGCATGGCGACCGCGCGCCAGTTGCCCGACATGATGGCGCGCTGGCCACGCAGTTCGAAATATTGCACGGATCGTGTCGTTGCCGACGGATTGCGGAAAGTCGTGCGGATGGATTGTCCCGCTACGGGGATTTGCGCTTGCCCGTCGATGGTAGGCGCAAAGCGGGTGCCTGCGGCATCCAATATGGTGGGCGCCAGATCGATCGCATCGACAAATTGCGTCCGGACAGCGCCACTGTCGCGAATGACATGAGGCCAGGATATGATGAGCGGCGTACGAACGCCACCGGCATAGGGCCACACCTTGTACCGCTGAAATGGTGTGTCGCCCGCCCAGGCCCAGGGGCGGGGATATTCGGGTTGAAGCTTGTCGGTGCCGATCTCTTCGATGCGCGCCCGTTGTTCGGCAACGCTGAATTTGCTGGTGCGATACATTTTTTCAAAGCCGCCGTCCTGACCGGCTTCGGAAGCCGCGCCATTATCGGATATCAGCATGATGATGCTGTTGTCATACCGGCCAGCATTTTTGAGCTGCTGAACGACCCGTCCGATCTGCGCATCGGCATGTTCGATAAAGGCTGCATAGGTTGCCATGTAGCGCGCAAACACGGCACGCTCATCATCGCTCAGCGCCGCCCATGCCCGGTCGCCAGGTGCCCGAACTGTCAAGTTGGCAGTGGCCGGGATGATCCCGCTTTTTCGCATCCGGGCGAAGCGTTCGGCGCGGATGGCATCCCACCCCTTTTCATATACGCCGCGATAGCGGTCGATATAGGCGCTGGGCACCTGCAAGGGGGCGTGAGCCGTGCCCATCGCGAAATAGAGGAAGAAGGGCTTGCCAGCGGCATCTTCGATATCGGCAATGGCATGATCGGCCATATCCGTCGAAAAGTGATAGCCGGGCTTATCGACTTTGGGGAGCGTGCTGTTCCCCTCTATCAGTTTGGGATGATATTGATCGGTCCAGCCTTCGTAAAAGCCGTAGAAGCGATCGAACCCGCGCTGCAACGGCCAGGAGGCGTTATTGCCGGTTTTGCCGTCTTCATAGACAGGACCAAGATGCCATTTTCCCACGCCATAGGTGCGATATCCCGCAGCCTTGAGCGCCTGAGGCAACATCTGTGCATTATGGGCGATTTCGCCACGATCCCGGCTCATGTCGTCGGTGCGTTCGGTCGCAGGCAGATCAGCCATTCGGACGGTCTGGTTGTTACGCCCCGTCAATAGCGCCGCACGGGTCGGCGTGCAGACCGCCTTGCTGTCGAACCGGTTGTAGCGCAGGCCGGTGGCAGCCAGCGCATCGATGTTGGGCGTGCGGATTTCGGAACCAAACGCGCCCAGATCGGAAAAGCCGACATCGTCCAGAACGATCAGGACGATGTTGGGTTTGGCTGAAGGAGCGACATTTGTATTTGGCGCAGCAGTTGCCCCTAAAGACATAAGGGACGCCGCCAGCGTGGACGCGGCCAGCAATAAGCGCTTCTTCATTCGTCGCTCCTTATCGGGTGCATGAGCGCGGCAGCGTCGCCGCCGCGCTCATGGATCAGAACTTCATGCCGAGCGTAGCGCCGAAATAGCGATCCGCATCTTTATTGTAATTCGCCGACAGGTCGAAGGGCCGTGCGGCGGTTGCAAGCAGGGAGTTATGGCTGACAGCGGTATAATAGTTCACGTCGAACAGGTTCTTGACGAACACCGAAAGGCTGTAGCGGCGATCTGCCGTGTGAATGCCGACCGATGCATCGACCAGCGTATAGGCTTCCTGTACCAGCAACGGATCCTGTTCGATCGCGAATTGCTGCTTGCTCTGGAAGCTGACGCCGACCTGCGCGAAACCGCCCAGCGTTTCGCTGATTTCATAGTCCCAACGCGGCGCAAAGCTGATCCGCACCTTTGGCGATGCGGGCAGAGTGGCGTTACGCAGATTCTGCTGCGGCGTCGCTCCAGCCGCAGCGCGATAACACAGGTTTGTCGGCGCGTCGGTCCGCACGGGCGCGGCGGCCTGTAGCTGCAACGGGCAATTCAGGCCATCGATGTCCACCGTCGATTCGGTATAGGCAATGGACGCATCGACGCTGAAGTTGCGGCTTGGCCGCAGGGTCGCTTCGACCTCCACACCCTGCGAACGTGACTTGCCGGCATTGGTTGCAACGAACTGTGTGACGCCAGTCACCGGGTCGCTGCGATTGGCCTGAACCTGCAGGTTTGAATAGTCCGCCCGATAGGCGGCGATTGCCAGGCTGAGCGTGCCGTCAGCCGTGCGCCCCTTCAGGCCCAACTCATAGGCGTTGACGTTTTCGGGGCTGAGCGTGGACTGGGTCGTGAAATTGGTCCCCGCCTCCATATTATAGCCGATGCCCTTATAGCCACGGGTATAGGTGCCATAGGCCTGCAAATTGCGGCTGAATTCATATTTGAGGCCAGCCTTGCCGGTGATCGCGGTATCATGATCGGACAGGGTGCCGCTGCCATTGGCCGGTACACCCGGCAACAGCGCATCGCCTGCAGCGATGGTGCCAAGCTGAGCGCCGAAATTGGTGCCCTTTTCATATTGCACGCGCAAACCGCCCAGCAGGCTGAGGCCGCCGACGATCTTATATTCGGCTTGGCCGAATGCCGCGATGCTGTCGGTTTTCAGTTCCGCGAAGCTGGACGAGGACTGGTATCGGGGAGCGGGGCAAGCCTGACCAATCACACCGGCTGTACAGATGGCGCGGCGCCGTGAGAAGGGGCGCTTGATATCGGTGTGGCTGTAGAACACGCCCGCGACATAAGTGAAGTCACTATTGCCATTCGAGCCAATCCGCAGTTCCTGCGAGAATTGCGACAGGTCCAATATCCCCTGGTTGAAATTCCAGGACGCATAGGCCGCGCCAGCCCCGACAAAGCGGACGGGGTCCGAATTGATGCGGTCGATAGGCTGGTTCACCTTCAGATAATAATCCTGATAGGCCGTGATCGAGGTCAGCGTTGCCGGGCCAAGATCCCAATCGGCTTGCAGCGAAAAGGTCTTCTGATTGCTGTTGGCGTATGTCGCCGTGTCTTCGGAAACCTGCCGGTTAGTCGGCGAAGCGACGACAGGCGCTTCCAGTGCGGCAACGATCGGGTTGATCGTCTGAATGGTAGAAGCAATGCAGCAATCCGAATTGGTCTTGCGATATTCACCGCTCAGCAGGAATGTGAGCGTGTCGGTTGGCTCCCATTCCAGCTTGCCGCGAACGCCCCAGCTTTCCTGCCCATTTACCCACTGCTTACGTGTGGTGTTGTAGGTGATCCCACGTACATCGTTGTAAAAGCCGGTGACACGGGCACGCAATGTATCGGTCAGCGGGCCGGAAACCGTACCACGCGTGCGATATTCGCCATGTTCGGCGATCGTGCCATCAATGCGGCCTTCAAAATCCTGCGAAGGCCGTGCCGTTACAATGCTGATAACGCCGGCGCTGGCATTCTTGCCGAACAGGGTGCCCTGCGGACCGCGCAACACTTCGACCCGCTCGATATCGGCAAGATCAGCAAAGCCCTGCGCCTGGCGCGCCTGCACGACACCATCGACGACAACGGATACGGATGATTCCACACCCTGCCCGAACAGGGCGGTGCCGACACCACGGATACGCAGCGTCGTGTTGGTCGGGTTTGGACCTTGTTGAAAGGTGAGCGAAGGAACGGCCCGCGTGAGCATGGTCGTGTCATTTACCTGCCGGTTCGCCAGCGCCTCGCCGCTGACGGCGGTCACGGCAAGCGGCACATCCTGCAGGCGTTCAGAGCGCTTTTGGGCAGTGACGACGATCTCAGTCGACTGATCCGGCTCTAGCGTCGCTGGAGTCGCGACAGAAGCATCGCTTCCGGTCTGCTGCGCAAATGCTGGCGCACCCAATGTGCATGCGATCGCCAGAGCGCTGGTCGCACCAGACAGTCGAATGAAGCTACGAAGATCGCTCATATCCTCCCCTTTTCCTTTTTATCAGCCTTGTCGGCTTGTTCAGAAGAAGGCGTGATCTGCCTCCTGCGAGTCCCAACTCTCAACATTGAGAGCTGATATGTAGCGCTACATGATCGATGATGGAAACATTGTCAAAAGAAATGTTGTAGCGCTATATCGTATTTGATCCTAAAATGGACTGATGAGCAGCCGCCCCAGTACCCGACGATCGACCAGCAGCGTCACCATGCACACGGTAGCCGAACGCGCGGGCGTGTCTCCGATGTCGGTATCGAATGTGATAAACGGTCGCAGGGTGTCGCTGCGCACGCGCGAAGCCGTGATGCAGGCGATCGTCGACCTCAATTACAAACCCAATATCGCCGCGCGCGCGTTAGCCAGTGCGTCATCGATCCGGATCGGGCTGCTGTATAACAGCCCGGAAAGTGCGTTCGTCAGTGCATTGCTGGTGGGAGCCTTCGATGCCGCCACCCGCTTTGGGGCGCATTTGATGATCCAAAGGGTCGAAGAAGGGCGCGCGCTTGGCGATACGTTGCGCGATATGGTCGATAGCGGTGCCAATGCCATCATCCTGCCCGCACCCTATTGCGAAGCCGTCAGTGGTACGGGACTGGTCGAGAAATTAGGCGTTCCGCTGGTTGGCCTGTGTTCTGGCAGCGCATTGTCGGACATGCCGTCCGTCCGCGTCGATGATGTTGCCGCCGCCCGTGAAATGACCAGCTATCTGATTGGCCTTGGTCACCGTCGTATCGGTTTTGTGCGGGGCGCGCATAATCACATTATCAGCAGAACCCGGTTTGAGGGCTATTGCATCGCATTGCGTGAACATGGGCTGGAATATAGTGACGATCTTGTCGTCGATGGCGATCTCACCTTTGATTCCGGACTGGCGGCGACGGAATCGCTGCTAGATTTAGCAGATTCACCAACGGCTATTTTCGCCAGCAACGACGACATGGCAGCGGCCGTCGTATCTGTCGCTCATCGTCGCGACCTGCGCGTGCCAGACCAGCTTTCTGTCGCGGGCTTCGACGACAGTCCCATATCCCGAAAAATATGGCCGACGCTGACGACGGTCAGACAGCCCATCGTGGACATGACGGCGATCGCGGTCGAAACCGTGATAGGAACTTTGGGCAAGGCCTATGACGATGCGCTACTTTCTACGAAATGCGTCGATTACGCATTGATCATTCGGGGATCCACCGGCGCGCCCAGACTCAGGTGACTATCTCTCTCCAGATGGCATAATGTGGCGAGGTCGTCAGGCTGTCTTCCATTTCAATCCTGTCACTGCCATCGCGGCACCTATTGTCAGATGACCGAACCAGGCGATCGCGCCATAATCGGCCCCTAGTCCGGCCATGTCGGTTGCAAGCGCGACAAGTAGGACAGCGCCACCCGCCCCGAGAAGCCACCGCTGTGCCTGGCGCGGCAGTGTGCGGCCTAGCAAATCCTTCTGATGTCGCGCCATCGCGGCGCAGAGGCATCCGAACCCCAGGATGGACGCGCAAATCGCCAATATATGGATCATGCCGCGATCAGTTCCTTTCTGTTCAAACGGGTTCCGCGCATCGCTTTCGGCTTAGCGCGTGCCGCCTTGCGCGCGGCCCAGCCCAAGGCGAAGGCCAGCGCCACCATGGCCATGTCGAAGGCGACGAATAGCCAGTCGCCAGTCATGAGGCCGGTTAGCATGTTACGCGGGACAGTCAGGGCGTTTACAATTGGCACGGCCAAGAACAGGGCGGCGGCGCATGACAGGCTTTCGACCCATGCGCGCCGCTGCGGCCGGGCACAGGCCCAGAGGAGGCCGCCTGCCCATGTCAGAAACAGGCTGTTGATTTCCCACTCCGCGCGATCGGCCATGGCGATGGGCAGCAGCCGATTGGCCAGGAAGTAGGCCGCAAGCCCTGCGGGAAGGCCGGCGATCGCAGCGATATTGAGCCGCTCGACGAGACGGAACCCGAAATGCGGCTGCATCGGATTGGGCAGCTTCGCGCGGCGTTTCACGGTCCACAGTACCAGTCCGCTGCCGACCATGATCGTGCCGCCGACGCCGGAGAGGAAATAGAGCCAGCGTAAGCCCCAGCCTGCATAGCGCCCGGCATGCAGGCCCACCATGACGCTTTGCGTGGCGAGCGCGCCACCATCCGGCGCGTGCCGGTCCAGCAGCCTGCCGCTCGGCCCGGCGAAGACGATGCTCTCTCCGCGCGCACCGATTGCGGTGGTGGCCGAACGGCGCAGCGTGATGATGGCCGTGCTGTCGCCGGGGTTGGTCACTTGTATCGATCCCACCGCCGCGCCGCCCCATGTCCGGCTCGCGATCGCCATCAACGGGCTGACGGAGACCAACGGGGCGGCCACGCCGCTGCGCGGAACGTCCGCCCGGCCGGGGAAAAGTTCCTCGAAGAATGTGTCGGTGGACGCATAGTTCGCCATGACGCCCCAGGGCATATATTGGGTCGCCAGCGTGACCAGCCCGGTATAGGTGATCATCAGATAGAAGGGCAGCGCGAACACCGCCGTGACATTATGCGCGTCCAGCCAACTCCGTTGCCCCTTGCCAAAACGCAGCATGAAGAAATCCGCGAAGATCTTTTTATGGGTGACGATCCCCGAAAGGATCGCGACGAGCATGAACATGGCCGCCACGCCAACCAGGTAGCGCGCCCATATGACCGGCATGTAGTGCAGGTCGAAATGGAAGCGATAGAGGAAGAAGCCACCGCGCGTTTCGCGAACCGTGACGGGATGTCCGCCGCCATCGAGCGTCGCGCTGGTTTCTCCTCGCTTGCGCCGGGTCGGCGGCTTGCCCTCGACCTTTTTGGGTTGCCAGAATATCTCGGTGGCCGGGTTGCGCGCGGAAGGGGGCGTGATGAACCAGCTTTCTGCGTCCGGTTGCCTAGCCTGCAGGTAATCGATGGCGGCCTGTGTGGCGTTGGCAGGATCGGCATTGGTCACCAGTTCCGGCCGCATCCAGCGGCTGATTTCCTGTTGGAAATATGCGGCTGTGCCAGTCAGGAACATTGCGAACAACAGCCAGCCGAACATCAGGCCGGTCCATGTATGGAGCCAGGCCATCGACTGCCGGAAACTCTCCTTCACAGTCTTCCTCCAGTCAGTATCGAGAGATACAGGGCAGCGCCCAGCAAAAGCAGCGCGCTGCCCAGGCCCATGCCGACGCGCAGCATCGATTTCGCCCAGAAGATGGCGACGATAATGCCCGCATAGATGGCGAACGAGGCGAGCGTCGCGGCGATGCTCGCCTCGGCGGGGCGCATCGGCAGCAGGCGGGCCAGGCAGGCGACGGCCAGCGCGGTGACGACATAGCCGCCGATGATCGCGGCGATTGCACGGGCCAGCACATGCAAACGCTGACGTCTGGTGCCCGTTCGGGTTGGTGGAATGGCCACGGGGTCAGAAATGCCGCTGAAGCGAAACCCTGAAGGTTCGCGGTTCGCCAGGTGTCGTGCGGGTCAGGGAAGCGGTGGGGAAATAGCGTTCGTTGAAGATGTTGCGGATATTCGCCTGCACCGACCAGTCGTCGAATCTGTAGAAGATGGCGCCATCCACCAGCACATAGCCGTCGAGCAGGAAGGGCTGCGCCGCGCCCGCGACCGCCGACGCCGTGCTGGCCGCGCGGCTGCTTTCATGATGGAATCCGGCCCCCGCACCCAGATTGGCGAGCGGCCCAGACGGGATCGTATAGCGTGCCCATAGATCAACGATATGGCGCGGTACGCTGCCTAGCCGCGAACCGACGCGCAGCCGGTTGTCGGCAGTCACCTTGGCGTCGAGATAGGTATAGGCGGCCGTCAGTTCGATGCCGCTGCCGGGACGCCATGCCATTTCCGCCTCAATGCCGCGCGTGCGCTGTTCGCCCGTCAGCACATAGACATTGGGCAGCACGGCGTCGGCCGTGGCGACATTGGCGCGGGTCAGAGAGAAAAGCGTCATCATCCCGGTCAGCCGACCGTCGGATCGGGCGATCTTCACACCGCCCTCGTAATTGACCCCGCGTTCGGGCGGCAAAACCTTCTGGTCAACGTCGCGGTAGCTGAATTGCGGCGTGAAGGATTTGGAATAGTTCACATAGAGCGACGCCCATTCATTAAGGGCAAGCGTGGCTCCGGCACGCGGGCTGAACGCTGTGGCTTTGGTCTTTGGACTTGCCACGCTGCCGCTCAGGTTGATCGCCGAGGCATCGTCCCATCGCCCGCCGACCGTCACCGTCAGAACATCGCCCAGCTTGATATGGTCCTGGACGTACAGCCCGAGTTGACGCGTCCGGCTGCCCGCGGTCGAGAAGGGAACGGCCGGATTGTGCGTGCTGACCGTCCCGTAAACCGGGGCATAAAGGTTGAGATAATAGGGATTGCTGGTGTCGTAGAGATTGTAGTTGTCCGACCGGCGTCGGCCATAATCGATTCCGGCTAGCAGATAATGGTTCAGTGGCCCGGTGTCGAAACGGGCGCTGGCGTTGGTATCGACGCGGAAATAGGTGCCATTCTCCTCGTACGGACCATAAAATGCGCGGCTGACCCGACTGTAGGCGGGGATGAGCGGGCTAGTCGCGGTTGCCGGAATATCCTGGGTGTTGATGCCGGTGATGAACAGCCAATTGTCCCAGCTGTTGTGGAAATCCTGATAGCGCAGAGACTGATGGACCGCGACGGCCTCGCTGACCTGATGGTCGAACACATAGCCCAGATTCCAATAGTCATTTTTCTGGACGGCGGGGTACATGGTGTCGTTGATGGACAGGCTGATCGGCAGCGGTCCGTTGGGATTGGGCAGCGCAGTGCCGTAAGCGGTGGTAGGCGACCAGGGGCGGATGTCGTCCTTCTGATAGCGACCAAGCAGCGTCAGACTGGTCCGGCTTCCCATTTGCCAACGCAGCGATGGTGCGAGGAAGATGCGCTTCTGTCCCGACGAATGGACGAAGAAATCCTGATCGCGATAGACCGCTGCCAGACTCGCGGTCAGCGTGCCGTCCGCTGTCAGTGGTGCGTTGGCATCGGCGCGGACCTCGATCAGATCATAGGAACCGGCACTCACGCCCAGATCGAGAAACGCATCCTCCTGCGGCCGTTTGCTGACAAGGTTCACGATGCCCGATAGCGGCCCCTGGCCAAACAGGCCTGATGCTGGCCCCTTCACTACCTCAACCCGTTCCAGCCCGCTCATCTCGGACGTGCCATAGCCGGTATCATCGAGCAGCCCATCGAGATAGGTCGCGCCGGATGAGGCATTGAACCCGCGAATGTTGAACCCGTCGAAGAATCCGTAGGTGTTATTGCGCGACACGCCCGCGACGCCTGCCAGCGCATCGCCGAGCCGCAGAACCCCGCGATCGATCAGCGTTTGTCGCGAGACGATCGAGATCGCCTGGGAATTTTCAAGAAGCGGGATGTCGGCTTTCGACGCCATGGCGACATCGGGATTCCTGGCCCCGGTAACGACAATATCGTCCCGCTTGCCGTCGGCATCGGGTGCCTGCTGTGCATCCGCGCCTGCCTGAAGGCCTAGGCAGGATGCGCTGAGCAATGCGCCGATCAATCTGTTCAGACCCTTCATCATTCACCCCCTTCGTCAAAGTCGGGGCGCTATAAGCATATATGCGATTGACTCGCAATAGCATAAATTCTAGAGGCCGCGCCATGATAAAGGGGGTTCTTCGATGACGCACAAATTGGTCCTGTCGCTCTTGTCCGCTACGACGATGACGGGAATGACGGCCTGTCCTGCCGTCTTTGCAACTCATGCCCATGCGGCCGAAGATGCGGCACGTCCCGATGCGAATGAGGCGATCATCGTGACCGGTCTAAAGCCGGACGAGGGCCAGAACAGGGTCAGCCAGGGCGGCGCTCTGGGTGCGAAAGCTCTGCTGGATACTCCCTATTCGGTAACGGTCATCGACGCAGATGACATCGCCCGACGGCAAGCCAACAGCATTGGGCAGATCTTTGCCAACGATCCGTCCGTCTTTTCCTCCGCGCCGTCAGGATCGACCAACTGGTGGGGCACCCAGATCAGGGGGCTGGGCGTGCGCAACTATTATATCGATGATGTGCCGTTGCTGCTATATTGGGGCGGCGACTTTCCGCTGGAGCCGATCGAAAGCGTCACGGCGCTGAAGGGCCTTACCGGCTTTATGTACGGCTTTGGCGCGCCAGGCGGCGTGATCAGCTACCAGACCAAGAGGCCGACCGCCGAACCCATGCTGACGACGGAAATCGGCTATCGCACCAACAGCGTCTTCTATGTCCGGGCCGATGCGGGCGGGCCGCTGACTCGCGATGGCAGGCTTGGCTATCGTATCAATCTGGCGGGAGAAAAGGGCACTGCCTATAATCAGGCCGGGGTCAACCGTCTGGTCGGGTCATTGGCGCTCGAATATGCCTTCAGTCCCGACCTCAAATGGTATGCCACCGGAACATATGAAGACAGCAATCTTCAGCATGAGCCGTTCCAGTTCTATTGGGCAAGTTATGACGGGACCGCCTTGCCGCGCGCGACCTATGATTATGACAAGCTCAACATCGACAACAGCTATTATAAAGGGAGGACTCTGGCCACAGCCACCGGGCTGGACTGGAGCTTTGCCGATGGCTGGTCTGCGCGCCTGACCTATGGCTACACCAGCAAATTTCATGGCTCGAACAAGATGTTCGTCTATATGCGTAATCATGCCGGGGACTATGATGGCTATGCCTATAATTTCGCCGAACTGGACAAAAATCATTTCGTTCAGGCGATGGTGCAGGGTGACGTCATAACCGGACCGATCCGGCATCAGATCGTCGCAGGGGCATCATTCCAGATCACGGACAGCGCCTTTGGGTATAGCGACGAAGACTATTATTGGGGCAATGATTTCAACGGCAATATCTACGAGGATCAGCCGTTTCGGGTGACGCGCGAAATCAGCTTCGGGACCGATGGCTGGCCGACACGCGAGCGGCAGAAAGCCCTGTTCCTGAGTGACACTTTGCACCTTGGCGAGCATCTGCAGGCCATGCTCGGCGCGCGTTACACGCAATACCGTCTGTCCGATCTCGATGGCGATGCCTCGGTCGATTCCGGTTATCGCACCTCAGCGGTGACGCCCACGCTCGCGCTGATTTACAAGCCTGTGCCCTATGTCTCGATCTATGGAAGCTATGTCGAGGCAATGGAGCCGGGCAGCCGGGTGGGCGGCGAATATGCCAATGTCGGCGAAGTGCTCAAAGCGACGCTCAGCCGCCAATATGAAGTCGGCGCCAAATATGAGCATGAGCGGCTGAGCCTCACGCTCGCTGGCTTTCGCATCGAGCGCGCCAATATGATCGACCGGCTCGTCGAGGGTGAGCGCCGCCTCACGCAGGACGGCCTGACACTGTACGAAGGTATCGAGGCGATCGGGAACTATCGGCTGAGCGACGACCTGAAGCTGGGTGCGGGTGTCATCTATCTCGATCCGAGCATTCAGAACGTCTCGCCCGGCAATGAGGATCTGCGCGGCAATGTGCCAGCGGGAGCATCGAAATGGCAACTCACCGGCCATGCCGAATATCATGTTGCCGCGATTCCGGGCCTGAGCCTGCACGGCAATGTTCGCCATACCGGCAAGGCGCCGACCAGCGATAGCAACAGCCTGTACATTCCGGCCTACACCACCGCTAATGCCGGCCTCCAGTTCGACACGCTGGTCGGGGCGCGCAAGGTGACCTTCACTGGAAACGTGAATAATCTGTTCAATGCCAAATATTGGACTCAGACCAACATCGGCGAAGGCATCAACGCTACCATGAGCGTCCGCCTGTCATGGTGACGCAGCATGATGGGCTGGTGACTTACGGATCGATCATCCGCCAGGGTATGGGCTTCAGTCGGCTGCGCATCATATCCAGGAACACCGTCGCCCGGCGACTGCGCCCCTGTCGCCCGTTGAGCAGGGCAACGACATCAGCATCCGGGCATTGCCAATCGGACAATATCGGCAATAGGCGACCAACCGCCAGATCATCGGCAATGTCCCATTCCGATCGCATGATTACTCCTGAACCCGCCAAGGCCCAGCTTCGCATGATGGCGCCGTCATTGGTGGACATGGCAGGCTTGATACGAACCGTCGTTGCATCTCGCTTGGAATGAGTGAAGCGCCATAGCGTCACGTCCTCATCATTCTCTCGCAACGCCAGACACCGATGGCCTTGCAGATCTTCGGGTTGGCGGATCGGTGGATTCATCTCCAGATAGGATGGGGAGGCGCAGAGAATGCGGCGGTTAGGCGCAAGCGTTGTCATCACTCGGCCAACCGAATGCAACGCACCGATGTGAATCACCACGTCCCAACTGTCCGACGACAGCGTCGCAGGATGGTCCGACAGTTCCAGCACGACGGTCGCTTCCGCATGGGCCTGAACAAAGTCGCTGACCACGGGCGCGACATATTCGCGTCCAAAGCCATAGGGGGCCGCAATCCGCAGCTTGCCCCTGACCGCGGTGGACCTGCGATTCAGGCGCTCATCAAGTTGTTCAATCGCAGCGATGATCGCGGCACCTTCGGCCGCCACCAGTTCGCCTTCGTCGGTGAGGGTAAGACCGCGCAGCGACCGATCGATCAATCGAACGCCAGCGCGTTCCTCCAATGCCTTGAGACGCTGGGTGACGGCGGGAGCCGACACGTTCAGCCTGCGGGCCGCATCCGCCAGCGATGGCGAGGCAATGACGGCACCAAAGAAAATAAGGTCTTCGCTCGAAAGCATTAATCTCAACCTTACTGCTATATGACGAATTGATTAATTGCGAAATGGCAGATTTTCCATAAGCTGCTCCCGAAGTCACGTAGTTTTCGGGAAACGGAGTTCGCCTTGCTGCATGAAATGACCCAAGGCGATGCACCCGCCATCGACCAAAGCCTGCAGACGGTGGGAACGCCGTGCCTTGTTCTCGATCAGGATCGCATGCAGCGTAACGTGATGCGCCTACGAGACAGGCTGGACAGGCTCGGCGTTCAACTGCGGCCGCATCTCAAGACTGCCAAGTCGGTCGATGCTGCGCGGCAGGTCATGACCTCGCCAAGCGGGCCGGCGACGGTATCTACCCTGAAGGAAGCCGAGCGTTTCGCGTCGGCGGGGGTGACAGACCTGATCTATGCGGTGGGGATTTCGCCGGACAAGATCGAACGGGTTCTTGCCCTTCGTGCGGCCGGGATCGACCTTGCCATCACGCTGGATACGGTGGAACAGGCAAGGATGGTTGCCCACGCTTCCCGCGCGGCGGGGGACGCCATACCTGCGCTGATCGAAATCGACTGCGACGGCCATCGCTCCGGCGTTCTGCCCGACGATCGCCTCCATCTTGTCGCAATAGCCGAGGCACTGGGGAACGGTGCCAGCCTGCGCGGCGTGTTGACTCATGCTGGTGATAGCTACAACGCGATCGGCGATGACGCGCTGCGCGCCTGCGCAGAAGTCGAACGGGTCAGCGTGGTGCAGGCTGCGACCATTTTACGCGAGGCTGGCTTCGCCTGTCCCGTCGTGAGCGTCGGGTCCACGCCCACCGCCCATTTTGCGGAAAAGCTGGACGGCGTGACTGAAATGCGCGCCGGTGTATTCGTTTTCTTCGATCTCGTCATGGCGGGCATCGGTGTCTGCGCCATAGACGATATTGCGGTTTCGGTGCTTGCCACGGTCATCGGACATCAACCCGACAAGGGCTGGATTCTGGTCGATGCAGGATGGATGGCGATGTCGCGCGACCGCGGCACGGCCAAGCAGGCGATCGACCAGGGCTATGGCTTGGTCTGCGATGTTGACGGTCGGCCGCTGGAAGACCTTATCCTGTCGGACGCCAACCAGGAACATGGCATCATCACGGTCAGGCGCGGTTCGACGGCGGCGCTGCCCGATCTGCCGATCGGCACCCGCCTGCGCATCCTGCCCAACCATGCCTGCGCGACGGGTGCGCAGCATGACAGCTATCATGTCGTCCGCAGCGGCAGCGACAGGATCGACGCCATATGGCCGCGTTTCAGCGGATGGTGATGACAGATCGATGCAGGGGATCGACGGCATGAACACAATGATACGTCCTATATCCACGCCCAATGCCCCGGCAGCGGGGGGCCATTATGCGCAGGCGATCGCGCATCAGGGGCTGGTCTATGTGTCCGGCCAGTTGCCCGTCGAGCCGGATGGCACCCATCGCCCGGACGCCGATTTCGCCGATCAGGCGCGCCTGGCGATCCGTAACATGCTGGCCGTGGCGCAAGCGGCTGGCAGCGCGCCGGACAGACTGCTCAAGGTGACGGTCTATATCGTCGGCATCGAAAATTGGCCGCTGTTCAACCGTATCTACGCCGAAATGCTCGGCGATGTTCGCCCGGCCCGATCGGTCGTTCCGGTGCCTGAACTCCATTATGGCTATCTGGTCGAAATCGACGCCATCGCAGCTCTGGCCGATTGATCGCGCCATGCCTGCTCCCGCCTTCAATGTCCGCTCCATGACTGACAATATCGGCGATCTGGATGGTGCGCTGGGATTATCCCAGGCTGTCGGGTGGCCTTATCGGCGGGACGATTGGAACCTGGCCTTGTCGCTTGGCCATGGTTTGCTTGGCCAACAGGGCGATGACATCGTCGGGTCCGCGCTTTGGTGGACATATGGCGCTACGCTGGCGACGTGTGGGATCATCATCGTGTCGCCCGACCGGCAAGGTCTTGGCCTTGGGCGAACGCTGATGCGTGGGATGATGGATGCGATCGGCGACCGGACGGCTTTGCTCAATTCCACTCTTGAAGGCCGCCGTTTGTACGAAAGCATCGGCTTTAGCGAGATTGGCACGGTACACCAGCATCAGGCGCAAACACTGCCCGACGCATTCCAAAACGCTGCGATAAAGAACGCGCCGGTACGGCGCGCTACGCCAGGCGACCTGCCCGATATATTGCAGATGGATCAGGATGCATTTGGCGCAGAACGCACGCGTTTGATAGAAATGTTCAGCCTTGTCGGCGTCGGCGCGGTGATGGAGCGCGATGGCGTCATTCAGGGCTTCGCCCTATGCCGTCGCTTCGGCCATGGTCATGCGATCGGTCCCGTCATCGCGCGAACCGCCGATGATGCCAAGGCACTGATCCGCTATTTCCTTGCAATGAAGGCTGGCGAGTTTCTTCGGATCGACGTGACCGGCGATAGCGGGTTGGGCGATTGGCTGGCGGCGCTGGGCCTGCCCGAGGT
The DNA here is from genome assembly GCF_049304695.1 of Sphingobium sp. Taxonomy (GTDB): domain Bacteria; phylum Pseudomonadota; class Alphaproteobacteria; order Sphingomonadales; family Sphingomonadaceae; genus Sphingobium. The sequence continues at coordinate 169,157 of NZ_JBAQOK010000007.1, read as the reverse complement.
TGGCGATGTCACCACGATGATCCGGGGGCAAGCGCCGCACCTGACAGGGCAGGGCCGGATTTTCGCCTTGGCAAGCCAGTCCTTTGGTTGAGGCTTACCCCATGAAACTTACGCCCTATTGGCTCGACACAGCCCCTTCTTTCCGCAGCGCTCATGACGGGCCTGTGGAAGGCGACTATGACGTCGCCGTGGTGGGAGGCGGCTTCACAGGCCTTTCCGCAGCAATCGCGCTGGCAAGGAAAGGGGCGAGCGTGGTCCTTCTCGAAGCCGGGCAGGTGGGCGGATGCGCGTCCGGCCGTAATGGTGGCATGTGTAACAACGGCTTTGCGCAGGACTATGCAGGCATGGTCGGGCGCCTGGGTGCCGAAATGACCAGACGCCTTTATCAGAGTTTCAACATGGCGGTCGATACGGTCGAAACGATCATCCGCGACGAAGGCATCGACTGCGACTTCCATCGCGTCGGCAAGCTGAAGATGGCAGTCAAGCCTGCCCATTATGACAAGCTGGCACGATCGCAGGCGCTGATGGTCGAGGGGGCGGACCCAGACGCCTATCTGGTCTCGCGTCAGGACATGCCGTTGGAGGTGGGGACGGATCGCTATTTTGGCGGGCTTGTCTTCCCGCGCAGCGCCCAGATGCATATGGGTAAGTTCGTGCATGGTCTGGCCAAGGCAGCGGCGCGCCGTGGCGTCAGGCTGCATGAGCATAGTCCAGTCACGGGCATCAAGCGGCTGAACGGCTATGCGCACCGCCTGTCGACACCCACGGGCCATGTAACGGCCAGGCAGGTGTTGCTGGCGACAGGCACGTCGGCGGTAGGGCCGCTCGCCTATTTTCGCCGTCGTATCGTACCGGTCGGCGCATTCCTGATCGTCACCGAACCCTTGTCGCCCGCACGGCTCGATAGCCTGCTGCCGCGCCGCCGCAACGCGACCGACACCAGAAATTTCGTCAGCTATTTTCGTGTCACGCCGGACAATCGCCTGCTATTTGGCGGACGGGCGCGCTTCGCGCAATCCAACGCCCGATCGGACGTCAAGAGCGGCGCCATCCTCCAGCGTTCCATGCTCGACATATTTCCCAGCCTGTCCGACGCCCGGATCGACTATTGCTGGGGCGGCATGGTGGACATGACAGCCGATCGACTGCCCCGCGCTGGCGAGCATGACGGCCTGTTCTATTCCATGGGATATAGCGGTCATGGCACCCAGATGTCGACCTATATGGGCCAGATCATGGCCCAGGTGATGGACGGCAACATGGCGGCCAATCCATGGCGGGATTTTCACTGGCCGGCCATTCCGGGCCATTTCGGCCCGACATGGTTCCTGCCGTTCGTAGGTGCCTATTATAAGTTGCAGGATATCCTGCATTGAGCGCAGCCCCGACCATTCCGGAACGATGCGTAGCAGCATAAGGACAGCCAAGTGGACGTCGAAAAATTCAATCAATTCTACATCGACGGTCAGTGGGTCGCGTCTGCCTCGAACGCGGCTGTCGCAGTCGTCAACCCGGCGACGCAGGCGGTGATCGACACCCTGTCCATGGGCACCGCCGCCGACGTCGATCAGGCGGTCGCGGCGGCACGCCGGGCATTCCTGTCCTTCTCCACCACGCCAGTCGAAGAACGACGGGCGCTGCTGGTGCGTATCCAGACGTTGATGGAAGCGCGGGCCGAAGAACTGGCGTTGGCGATGACCACGGAAATGGGCACCGCCATCAGCTTTGCCCGCAGCGCGCAGGTGCCGTTCGGGATCGCGCATGTGCGGGCTGCGGCCGAGATATTGGGCCATTATCCGTTCGTCACCCAGCAAGGATCGACGGCGATCGTGCGGGAACCGATTGGCGTGTGCGGTCTGATTACGCCCTGGAACTGGCCGCTTTACCAGATCACGGCCAAGGTTGCGCCCGCCATCGCGGCGGGCTGCACCATCGTGCTCAAACCAAGCGAATTGTCCCCGTTGAGCGCGCTGCTGTTCGCGCAGATCATGCACGACGCGGGGACGCCGCCGGGTGTCTTCAATCTGGTGAACGGCACCGGTGAAGATGTCGGCGCGGCCATTGCCGCGCACCCCGGCATCGACATGGTGTCCATCACCGGGTCGGTGCGCGCGGGAGTGCTGGTGGCGCAGGCGGCGGCGGCGACGGTCAAGCGCGTGGTGCAGGAACTGGGCGGCAAGTCACCCAATATCCTGTTGCCCGACGCTGACTTCGACACCGTGGTGCCGCTGGGCATCGCGTCGGCATTCCGCAATGTCGGTCAGTCATGCAGCGCGCCCACGCGCATGATCGTACCCGCCGACCGGCTGGAGGAGGTTGAAGCGCTTGCCCGCCGCCATGTCGAGACCATCGTCGTGGGCGATCCGCTGGTGGAAAGCACGACGATGGGCCCAGTCGCCAACAAGGCGCAGTTCGACCGGGTGCAACAGATGATCGCCGTGGGCATCGATGAAGGCGCGCGACTGATCTGCGGCGGCCCCGGCCATGTCGAGGGACTCGAACAGGGCTATTTCCTGCGCCCCACCATATTTTCGGGCGTGAACAGCGCCATGCGTATAGCGCAGGAGGAAATCTTCGGGCCGGTTCTGTGTATCCTGCCCTACAGCACGGAGGCGGAGGCAATCGCGATCGCCAACGACACCGTTTATGGTCTTGGCGCCCACGTCCAGTCTGCCGATCTGGAGCGCGCGCGCCGGGTCGCGCGGCAGATCCGGTCTGGGCAGGTCCATATCAATCATCCCGCCTGGGATGCCCATGCGGCCTTTGGCGGTTACAAACAGTCCGGCAACGGCCGCGAATATGGCGTGTTCGGGCTGGAGGAATGCCTCGAAACCAAGGCCATATTGGGATATTTCCCATGATCGAGGCTGCCGGGTTCCAGGACCATGAATCCCGCTGGCGCAAGCCGCGCTTCGGCCGATTGTTGCTGGAAATCGCGGCAGAACGGGACGAAATTCGGCGCAAGGCGATCCATGCTGGGGGGCAGCATCACGGAGTCTGGCGAGACGGCTGAAAAGCCTATCCCGACGCCAGGATCATCAAGGACCAGTTTGGAAATAACCCATGTCGCCCAGAGCCAAGAAAATCCAGAGTGACGAGCAGCTTCCGCCATCCGCCGATGTCGTGATCATCGGTGGCGGCATCGTCGGTGCGGCGACCGCTTATTATCTCGCCAGGCAGGGCGTGTCCGTGGCCTTGCTGGAAAAGGGTTATGTAGGATGCGAACAGTCCAGCCGAAATTGGGGCTGGTGCCGTCAACAAAATCGCGATGCCCGCGAAATGCCGCTTTCGATCCTGTCGATGCGGCTGTGGGATGATCTGGCCAAGGAGATCGGCCAGGATCTTGGCTTTCGCCGCTGCGGCCTGCTCTATGCCAGCGACGACGATAAACAATTGGCGCTGTGGGAAAAGTGGCAGGAAACCGCAAAGCTGTTCGATGTCGAAACGCGCATGTTGTCCGCCCGTGAAGCCGCGGAAAAATTTCCGCAGACGAAGCGACAATGGCGCGGTGGCGTCCACGCCGCCCGCGACGGCAAGGCGGAACCGGAACTGGCCGCACCCGTCCTGGCAGAGGGTGCGCGCGCATTGGGGGCATCCATCCACCAGCACTGCGCTGCCTATGGGCTGGACATCACCAATGGCGCGGTGACCGGCGTACACACGGAAAAAGGCTATATCGCCGCCAACGCCGTCCTGTGCGCGGCCGGTGCCTGGGCATCGGCCTTTTGCCATGAGGCCGACGTGCGTTTCCCGCAGGCATGCGTGCGGCAGACGGCCCTTCGTTCGCGACCGGCGCCCAATGTCGGCGAGGTGCTCTATACACCCGATTGCGCGCTGACCCGGCGGCTGGACGGCAGCTATACCATGACCATCAGCGGCAAGGCGACGCTGGAACTGACGCCGCAAAGCATCCGCTATGCCAAGCCGTTCATGCCGATGTTCATCAAACGCCTGCGCGCTGTACAGGTCGGTATCGGCAAATCCTTCTTCACTGGCCCGGAATCCCTGTCCACGCTGTTTTCGACCCCGGAAAAGCGTTTCTCCACCGTCCGCGTGCTCGATCCTGATCCAAATCCGAAATTCATTGCGGCTATTCTGGCCAATGTTCGGGAGAATTTTCCCGCGCTTGTCGACATAGACGTGGCGGAATCGTGGGGCGCCTATGTCGATTCCACACCCGACGCCGTGCCGGTCATTTCCCCCGTGGACAAGGTGAGTGGCTTCTATCTGGCCGCAGGCTGCTCGGGGCATGGCTTCGGGCTTGGCCCAGGCATCGGGTTTCTCGCCGCTGAAATGATCGCACAGAAAAAAACCAGCGTCGATCCGCACCCCTTCCGCCTGTCCCGACTATCGGACGGGACGAAGATCGAGGTCGGCGCGCTCTGAGTGCACGCCGTCATCGGCGATGCGTGATGGCACGAATGTGCGGATAATCGAACAACGATATGAAGGAGCAAGGCATGGCCATCGGAACCACATATCCCTCTGTCAGCCAAAGCCATGCTCCGTCCCTCGTGGCGAGGGCTAAAACCGGCGCCCGCTTGCAGAATATCGACGCCCTGCGTGGATTTGTCATGATACTCATGCTGCTGGACCATATTCGGGAAACATGGTTCGTCTATATACCCATAGCTGACCCGATCGACGCGCGCACCGCCATGCCGCTGCTCATCATGGCCCGCTTCCTGGTCAGCCTGTGCGCGCCCATCTTTGTCGCGCTGACGGGCCTTGGCGTCTATCTGTTCCACAGCAATCACACGATCGGGGAAACGACCGAGTTCCTCGTCAAGCGCGGCCTGCTGCTGATGGCGATAGAGGTGTTTTTCCTCTCGCCCCTCTATTGGGGCATCACGGTGCCGACCCTGTGGCTTCAGGTCATCTGGTGCATCGGCCTGAGCATGATCATTCTGGCGGCGCTCATTCGCCTGCCAAAATCGCTGCTCATCGCGATCGGGCTGGTCATCGTCTGCGGCCACAATCTACTCGATCCCATCCGGCTTCAGGACGGCGATGCCCTGTTCCCGCTCTGGGCGATGATCCATCAGCGCGACACATTTGCCCTGCCATTCGGACTTCTCGTCAAGACGACCTATCCGATCCTGGTCTGGATCGGTGTGATGGTCCTGGGTTATGGCGTGGGTGCCTGGTTTCTTCCCAGCGTTGATCCCAGGGCCAGGGAGCGCCGCCTGCTGATGCTGGGCTGCGGCATGCTGATCGCCTTTGTCCTGTTACGCCTGCTCAACATCTATGGCGACAAGCCATGGTTCACGGTTGAAGGCGATCCGATGCGAACGTTTTTCAGCTTCATGTCGATGACCAAATATCCGGCCTCGCTGCTCTTTTTGCTGCCGACATTGGGTATCGGGACGCTTCTGCTCGTCCTGTTCGGACGGATGCAGGGGAGCATGCTGATCGACCGGCTGTCCGTGTTCGGTGGCGCGCCGATGTTCTTCTACATTTTTCACCTGAGCGTTCTGCGTATCCTCTATCATACCGCTCTGGCGATCTGGGGTCCCAATCATGGGATAATGTTCGGCGTCGATAGCTACGGCTGGGTGCTCGTCTGGTACTTTGCCCTGATCGTCCCGCTCTACATACCGACGGCTTGGTATTCCCGCCTGAAGAAACGCCGCCGTGACATAGCCTGGCTCAAATATTTTTGAGGCTGGCGATGGCGCGCGTAACGGTAGGTTCCCGTTGCAAACGTATGCGTTACATCGACAGCGATCGGGTTCGCAGTAGAACCAAGACATAGGCCATGACATTTAGTCATCAATAAAATTGATGGATTTTCAACGAATGAATTAATTTATCAAAACATATATGACCGTCTATCGCAAATTGGTAAGGCCGCTAATGGCCACTTTTAGGGGCGGGTATCCATGCGTCGACACGTTGCAATTTTTATAATGTCATCCACGATGTTTACCGCGCCAGCGATGGCGCAATCTGTCGATCGCAGCGCTGATGCCGGTCCCGGCCCAACGGAAATCGTCGTCACGGCCCAACGGCGTGCAGAAAGCCTGCAACGCGTGCCGGTCAGCGTCACTGCGGTCTCGCAGGAAGTGATCCGCTCACAAAACCTCAATGACCTGACGCAAGTGTCGCGCGCCGCGCCTTCGCTTCAGGTGGGCACAGACAACTCGTTCGCTGTCCGGGGCGTCGGCACGCTGGCCTTTGCCGGCACGATCGACAGCAGCGTCGCGCTGGCCATCGATGAGGTCAATCTTGGCCGCCCGTTGCTGAACAGCCCGATGCTCAACGACGTGGCGCGTGTCGAAGTGTTGAACGGACCGCAAGGTCTGTTGTTCGGCAAGAATGCGTCGGCTGGTCTGCTTAGCATTGTCACCACGCGTCCCAAGATCGGCGAATATTCCAGTTCGACGAACATCGAAGCTGCAATGCGCTCCACGCCTGGATCCGATCGCAATGCGCCTGGCGTTATCCTGCGCGAAACCTTGAATATTCCAGTGACGGCAACCTCGGCGCTGCGCCTGAGCGGACTTTATTCCTATCAGGAGCCGGGCACGACCTATGTCGGCACACCGGACGCAGGCACGCGCCATGATCTCAACGCGCGCAGCTATTCGCTCAAGGCCAAATATCTGGCGGAACTGACCGAAAAGCTGACCCTCTATATGATCGGCGACTATAACGAAAATCACGGCATCGCCGGTATCTTCGACAATAGCTACCGCCAGCTCGACCCAACCAGCCTGAACATCGGGCCGCTTGCTGCCGACGGGATCACGGCAGGCCGGAAAACCTTGCTGTTCGGTGGCGATGCCGACCAGTTTCGCGACATCAAGACAGGCGGCGCGCAGGGGCAGCTGAACTATCTGCTCGATTCCGGCATCGAGATCAGCAACATCTTCGCCTGGCGCTTTTATACGCAGGATCAGGCGGTCGATGGCGATTATACCTCATCCAACGGCCTGAATATCAACGCAACCCAGGGCCGCTATGAACAATATTCCAACGAACTGCGCGTGGCGCTGCCTGCCGGGAACCGTCTGAGCGGTCAGGCTGGTCTTTACTGGTTCAAGTCCAAACTGGACACCGCGCGCCAGCTTGGCGGCAACAGCTATCTGAGCGAAGCAGCCGCTGCAGCGTCGCCATTCTGCGTTGGACCAAATGTCGCCGCGTCATGCGCCCGCGTCAACGTGGCGCAGGTCGGCAGCGACCGGAACTATGTACTCGACACGGAAAGCTATGCGGCCTTCGGTCAGCTGACCTATGATGTTACCGACTCGCTCAAGCTGATCGCAGGTGGCCGCGTGACGCAGGACAAGATTCAACTCGATCTGACGCAGAATCAGCTCAACTATTTCCAGACGCTGAGCGGCCCACGCGGCACTTACGCGGCCGATTACAAGAACACCGATTTCAGCTGGAAGTTTGGTGGTCAGTATCAGGCGACGCGCGACGTCATGTTCTACGGCTTTTATGGCCGTGGCTATAAGGGGCCGGGCTTCAACGACAGCTTCCCCACCGCGACGGCAAACGTCGTCGTCCGGGAGGAAACGTCGAAAACTGGCGAGATCGGCATCAAGTCCAGCTTCCTCGACCGTCGCCTGACCCTCAACATCTCGGCATTCCATACCAATTTCAACAATTTCCAGGTGCAGTCCTTTGAGCCTTCGCTGGCGACCTTTGTCGTGCAAAATGCGGCCAAGGTCATATCGAAGGGGATCGAGGCGCAGATCATTGCCGCTCCGTTCGCTGGCCTGACGATCAACGGGTCGGCGTCGCTGCTGTCATCGAAATTCGACAGTTTCGCGGGCGCGCAATGCTATCCGACGCAGACCAGCAAGGGTTGTTCTTCGACGGTCAGCACCTTCGACGCATCAGGCATGACGCTTCCGGCCGCGCCGAAATTCACGTCCACCGTGCAAGTGCAGTATGAGGTCCAGACCGACGGAAGCATCAAACCCTTTATCCAGGGTAACTGGTATCACCGCTCGTCGATCAATTATGTGGTCAATCAGGCACCCGGCGCAGGCATAGGTGCGATCGACATCTTCGGGGCGAGTCTGGGCGCGAAGATCGGGGACGGCATGCGCCTGTCGATATTCTGCAAAAATTGCACGAACAAGATTAATCCAACCGCGATCGGCATCGATTCCGGCGACACCAACGCCCGCAGTCCTCGTGGCGCGCCGACGCCGAAACTATCCTACACGCAGCAATGGGGTCTGGATTCAGTGCGGACCATCGGTCTCAACTTCGGCTTCGATTTCTAAGCCAGGTTTTGGGGAGCAACGGATGCCGGACACGCGTTCTTCGTTCCCTGTCAAACGGCGGGAGCTTCTTATCGCCAGCGCCGCAGCGGGGTTAGCACACGCGCCGACCGCCACTGCGGCCACAGGAAAGAAGGAGCGGTTCCCTTCCGGCTTCCTGTGGGGCGTGGCGACCGCCGGGCATCAGGTCGAAGGCAACAACCTGTCCAGCGACACATGGGTGATCGAGCATGTATCACCCACGTCCTTCACAGAACCGTCCGGCGATGCCTGCGACACCCTGCATCGCTGGCCATTGGACATGGACATCGTCCGCGATCTGCACCTCAACACCTATCGCTTCTCGATCGAATGGGCGCGCATAGAGCCGGAGCCTGGCCAGTTTTCTCTGGCCATGCTCGATCATTATAAGGCGATGATCGAAGGCTGTCGGCGGCGCGGATTGCATCCTGTCGTCACCTTCAGCCACTTCACCTGTCCACGCTGGTTCGCGATGCAGGGCGGATGGACGAACCCGCAAGCACCCGCATTGTTCGCGCGTTATTGTGACAAGGCAGCGCGACACCTTGCTCAGGGCATCCACAGCGTCGTCACGCTCAATGAGCCTAATCTCATGTCACTGCTGCGCTACAAACTGCCGACCCAGGCATTCGCCCGCAATGAAGCGATCATGGCGGCGGCTGCGCACGCCACCGGGTCCGACCATTTCGTCGCCCAGTTTATCGAGACATCAGCACAGACCGATGCGATGCTGCCCATTATGATCGCGGCGCATCGTGAAGCGCGCAAGGCGATCAAGGCCGTCCGCAGTGATCTTCCGATCGGGTTCAGCCTGGCGATGGAAGACGACCAGCCCTACGGCATGGACAGCCGGATCGCCGACAAGCGCGCACGATGCTATGATGCATGGCTTCGCGAAGCGCGATCCAATGATTTTGTGGGCGTCCAGAATTACGAACGCGCGCGCATCGATAATAAGGGGCAGATGAAACCGCCTGCGGACGCGCCGTTAAGCACGCGCGGGGCCGAAATCTATCCGGCATCGCTGGCTGGCGCGGTACGTTATGCCTGGCAGGTCGCAGGCGTCCCGATCCTCGTCACCGAACATGGCATCGGGACGTCGGACGACAGGCAACGCGCTGCCTTGATCCCCGAAGCCCTGCGCCACCTTAAAGGTGCGATGGGTGAGGGTATTCCGGTTATTGGTTACATCCACTGGTCCCTGCTGGACAATTTCGAATGGATATTCGGATATGAGCCCAAATTCGGCTTAGTGGCGGTCGATCGTTCTACGTTCAAACGATCGCCAAAGGATTCGGCATTGATATTAGCCCGAATTGCTCGTGCAAACGGCCTTTAGAGACGCGCCTGATTTCAATTATTTGCGCAGCAATCGACGGCATTCTCGCAAATCTCGCCGTGCGCGCTGACGGCCGGCGCTGAACGACGGCTTGGCATGGCGTTCTTGTTCCATTATCCCTCTTCTCGGATGCCAGCGATGTTGGCTTCCGACTGATCGCGCCGGTGCCCCGAAAGGGGCTTAATCGGGAATGCGGTGCGGGAATCTTTCCCAAATCCGTGGCTGTCCCTGCAACTGTAAGCGGATAGCGCGATGCACACCGGCCTCCTTTCAAGGGAGGTCAGCCACTGGGCCGCACGCACAATCATGCGAGGTCTGGGAAGGCGTGCATCAAGCTGTGACCCGCGAGCCAGGAGACCTGCCGGCGTCTGGTCGCTCTTGCCTTGGCCCAGGGGATGGCCGTGGCACGGTATACTCCGTCTGAGCGACGAACGAGCGGCCGGGGCCGCATCGGATACGTGCGTCGGTCGCTCTTGGCGTCCGGCCGCCGCGCGTGCCGACCGTTCATGTCCTGAACGGCACGCCCCCGCCCTGTCGCACGACGCCGGGGGACGAACTATGACCGAAACTTTATCCGTACGACAGCCGCTCAAAATCCGTATCACCTGGCTGCTGGGCGCTCTTATCGCCGCCAATGTCGCGGCCTGGGCCTGGGCGGTGACGCTGTTTCATGACCAGCCATTGATGCTTGGCACGGCGCTGCTCGCCTGGGGGCTGGGGCTGCGCCATGCGGTGGATGCCGACCATATCGCGGCGATCGACAATGTAACGCGCAAGCTGATGCAGGATGGTCAGCGTCCGATCACCGTCGGCTTCTGGTTCGCGATCGGCCATTCGGGGATCATCACCATCGCCGCCGTAGCGATCGCCCTGACGGCCAGCGCGCTGTCGCAATTCGACTCCTTCAAGCAGGTCGGCGGCGTGGTTGCGACCGGCGTGTCGGCGCTGTTCCTGTTTACCATCGCGGCGATGAACCTCATCATCCTCCAATCGGTGTGGAAGACGTTCGCCCATGTCCGTGCGGGGGGCACTTATGTCGAGGAGGATCTGGACCTGTTGCTGGGCAATCGCGGGCTGCTCGCGCGATTGTTCCGGCCGGTTTTCCGACTGATCAGTCGTAGCTGGCACATGGCCCCGCTCGGCTTCCTGTTCGGGCTTGGCTTCGATACCGCTACAGAAGTCGCCATCCTTGGCCTCTCTGCGTCTCAGGCCGCCGATGGCCTGTCGATCGGGACAGTGCTGGTATTTCCAGCACTATTCGCGGCGGGCATGGCGCTGATCGACACGGTCGATGGCGTCGTGATGCTGGGCGCCTATGAATGGGCCTTCGTAAAGCCGATCCGCAAGCTCTACTACAACATCACCATCACCCTGATTTCAGCGCTGGTCGCCATCGGCATCGGCGGGATCGAGGCGATGGCGCTGATCGGCGACAAGCTGGGCTTCACCGGCGCGCCCTGGCGGATCGCGGCGGAACTGGGGGAGAATTTCAACAGCCTGGGCTTTGCCATCATCGGTCTGTTCGTGCTGTGCTGGATCGTCAGTTTCGCCATCTATCGCTGGAAACGCTTTGACGAGATCGAGGTGACGGTCAGCGCCTGACAGGAACGTGATTGCCATCGACAAGGGTGATTGGCTTCACGCATCGTTTCGGTTATGGCGGCCATCGAAGGAAGGGTCTTGGCCATTCCTTCGATGATCGCGCCGGTGCCTCGCAAGAGGCTTAATCGGGAATGTGGTGCGGGAGGTTTCTCCCAAATCCACGGCTGTCCCTGCAACTGTAAGCGGATAGCGCGATGCACATGCTCCTTTTTCGAAAGGGGCAGCCACTGGACAAGCGCAGCTGCGTCAGTCTGGGAAGGCGTGCATCAAGCTGTGACCCGTGAGCCAGGAGACCTGCCGGCGCTTGGTCGCTCTTGCCTTGGTCCAGGGGATGGTCATGGCACGGTAACTCTCCGTCTGAGCGACGAACTTGTGCGGCTGGGGCCGCATCGGTGCGTGGTAACGGACGCATAGTCGCGCCCGCCCGTCGTCGCGCATCGACCGGCATGTGCCGGCACGCCCCGCCATTCGTCGTTCGGCGCGCGGGGATGTTCATGTCCGACCTGTCCAAGGTGCCCGTCACCATCATCACCGGTTTTCTGGGCGCGGGGAAAACCACGCTCATCAGCCATCTGATCCGCCATGCCGGTGGCCGTCGTCTGGCCGTGGTGGTCAATGAATTTGGAACGCTGGGCGTGGATGGCGATATCCTAAAATCCTGCGCGATTCCCGATTGCCCGGCCGACAATATCGTCGAACTGGCTAATGGCTGCATCTGCTGCACCGTGGCCGACGACTTCATTCCCACGGTTGAAAGACTGCTCGCGCTCGACCCGCGTCCCGACCATATCCTGATCGAGACGTCGGGTCTGGCGCTACCCAAGCCTTTGCTCAAGGCGTTCGACTGGCCAGCGATCCGCAGCCGGATCACTGTGGACGGCGTGCTGGCGCTGTCGGACGCGGAGGCGGTCGCGGCAGGGCGATTCACTCCCGATCTCGCCGCCATCGACGCGCAGCGCGCTGCCGATCCCAGTGTCGATCATGAAACGCCGCTATCCGAAGTGTTCGAGGACCAACTGGCCTGCGCCGACATGGTGCTGCTGACCAAATGCGATCTGGCCGGGGCGGACGGCATTGCCGCCGCGCGGGCCGTGATCGCAGCCGAAGCGCGCCGCCCGGTGCCGGTGATCGAACTGGTCGATGGCGTGGTCGATCCGCGCCTGATCCTGGGGCTGGACGCCGCAGCGGAAGACGACATCGCCGCTCGCCCGTCGCATCATGATGGTGAGGAGGATCATGAACATGACGACTTTGACAGTCTGGTCATCGTACTGGGTGAGATCGCCGATCCAGCCGACCTTGTTGCCCGGATAGAGGTGCTGGCCCGCGACCATCGCATCCTGCGGGTCAAGGGCTATGCCGTCGTCGCAGGCAAGCCGATGCGACTGCTCGTCCAGGCGGTGGGTGCGCGGGTGCGCCACCATTATGACAGGCCGTGGCGAGCCGGGGAGGCGCGCGCCACCTCGCTGGTCGTCATTGCCGAACGGGCCGATATTGATCCGGGTGCTATTCGCGCGGTGTTGCTGGGCTGAGCGGCCACCATGCATATCATCTTTCGTGAAACGCACGGGCTGGAGGAAAGCGCCGTGCCGCAGGATATGGGGCAGAGTGCCGCAGACCTTGTGGTGCTGTCTTTTTCGGATAGCGATCTGGGCGCGTTCGCCGCTGCCTGGCGTCAGGCGGGGGATAGGGGCGTGGCCGTGCCGTCCCTGCGGCTCGCCAATCTGGCCGCGCTCACCCATCCGCTGTCTGTCGATACCTATGTCGAACGCACCCTGCGTCAAGCGAAGGGGATATTGATCCGCCTGATCGGTGGCACATCCTATTGGAGTTACGGCCTGCAACAGGTCGAGGCATTGGCGCGATCCAACGGTATTGCATTGGCGGTGCTGCCCGCTGACGGGCGGGCGGATCAGCGATTGGACGCGGCATCCACCTTGCCCGCATCGCTCCTGCGCGAACTGGCAGGCCATTGCGACAGGGGTGGGGTGTCGGCGGCACGGGCTGCGCTTGGGATGCTGGCCAGCGCGACGGGCTTGGACAATAGTTTTGGATCGGACGATGTGCCGCTGCCGATGATGGGCGGCTGGCAGCCTGACGCAGGGGTAGTCGATCCCGCAGCTATCGCACGAAACCCCGACCGTCCGCTCGTTATGATCGTCTTCTACCGATCCTACCTGACCGCGCATGATCTCGATCCCTTCGTGAAGCTGCATGAGGCGCTTGTCCGCCAAGGCTTCGATGCGCTGTCGATCTTCGTGCCATCGCTCAAGGCGCCCGAAGCTCGGGATCAGGTGGCGCGGTGGATCGACGACCTTGGCCCGGCCGCCATCATCAACGCGACGGCCTTTTCTGCGCGGGGGGAGGGGGGCAACACCCCGCTCGATGGGGCAGGGGTGCCGGTGTTTCAGATCGCGCTCGGGACATCGCGGCGGGAGGATTGGCAGGCAGCGTCGCGTGGTCTGTCGCCCGCCGACCTAGCCATGCATGTGGTGCTGCCGGAGGTGGACGGGCGGATTTTCGCTGGTGTCGCCAGCTTCAAGCAGGCGCGGGAGAGGGATGCCGCGCTCCAATTTTCCCTGAATGAGCACCACGGCTTTTGCAATCGGATCGACGCCATTGCCACTCGGGTGGCGGCGTGGGTGGGGCTTGCCCGCAAGCCTGCCAGCGCCCGGAAAGTGGCGTTGCTGCTGTCCACTTATCCGGGCAAAGCCTGGCAGATGGCCCATGCCGTCGGGCTGGACGCGATGGCTTCGGCTGAGGCGATATTGGGCGATCTGGCTGACGCTGGATATAGGTGTGATGGTATTCAGATACCTGTAACGTCAGTGGGACAGGCTTGGCTGGACTGGCCGCTGGAGGATTATCGCGCGGCGCTGGCCACCCTGCCGGAAAAGCTGCGCACCGATCTGGCGCAGACGTGGGGGGCGCCGCAGGATGATCCGGCGGTACGCGATGGCGCGTTTCGCTTTGCGGCCATTGCGATGGGCCATATTCTCGTCGCGCTTCAGCCCGAGCGCGGCAGGGCGGTGGATCGGGACGCGGACTATCACGATCTGTCGCGCTGCCCGCGCCATGCCTATGTCGCCTTCTATCTGTGGCTGCGGGCAAAGGGGATGGACGCGATCGTTCATATTGGCGCGCATGGGACGCTGGAATGGTTGCCGGGCAAGTCGGTCGCGCTGTCGGACGATTGCTGGCCCGAAGCGCTGATCGGCGACACGCCGGTCATCTATCCCTTCATCGTCAACGATCCGGGCGAAGCCGCGCAGGCGAAGCGGCGCATCGCCGCCGTCACCATCGGCCATGTTCCGCCACCGCTGTCGCAAACGGCCAGCGGTGCCGGATTGCATGGGCTGGAAGCGTTGCTGGATGAATTTTCCAACGCCGACGGGCTGGACCCGGCACGCCGCGACCGGCTCCAGAGCGCGATCCGTGACGAAGCGCGGGCGCTGGGGCTTGAGGCCGAACTGGGTTTGGATAGCGCGCTTTCGCTGGCCGAAGCGATTACCCGGATTGATCGCTTCGTGTGCGATATCAAGGAAAGCCAGTTTGGCGACGGCCTGCATGTCTTTGGCCGGGGCGACCATGGCGCGGGCGAGCGGGCGGGCCTGCTGGCGGCGCTCGATGGACGACGCGTAGCCCCCGGACCGTCCGGTTCCCCCTATCGCGGGCGCGCCGATGTGCTGCCCACCGGTCGCAATCTTTACGCCATCGATCCCCGCGCCGTCCCTTCCCGCGCCGCCTATGCGCAGGGCGTTCGGCTGGCGGAGGAACTGGTGCGGCGGCACTTGCAGGAGCAGGGCGATTATCCGCGTGGATTGGTGGTCGATCTGTGGGGATCGGCGACGATGCGCACGGCGGGGGAGGAGTTCGCCATGGCGCTGCACCTGCTGGGTGCCAAGCCGCTATGGGACATGACGTCGGAGCGAGTGACGGGGGTCGAAATCCTGCCGCTGGCGATGCTGGATCGTCCGCGCATCGACGTGACTTTGCGCGTGTCCGGCCTGTTCCGCGATGCCTTTCCGACGCTGCCGATCCTGTTCGGGCAGGCGGTGCGCGCGTTGTGCGGACGGGACGAGCCGACCGACTGGAATCCCTTCGCGGGGCAGGACGTTGCGCCGCGCGTCTATGGTCCGCAGCCCGGCGCCTATGGCCTTGGCATGGGCGACGCGGGGGAGGTTTATACCCATGAAGCGCGCGTTGCGGCGGGCGAGGCATGGCTGGCAGCGTCCGATCATGCGCTCGATGCGCCTGATGCAGTGCATGATCCGGCGGGGCTTCGTTTGCGGATCGCGGGGGCGGACGCTTTTGTCCACTTGCAGGATTTGCCGGAAACCGACCTGCTGCTGGCCGCCGATTATGCCGCGCATGAAGCAGGCTTTGCCGCCGCCAAGGCGCGGGTCGGAGGCGTGGCGGCGCTCTATCATCTCGACAATCGCGATCCCGCGCGTGCCGTGGCGCGCACGCTGACGGAGGAGATCGCCCGCGTCGTGCGCGCCCGCGCCGCGCATCCCGGTTGGGTCGCGGGCATGATGCGGCACGGCTTTCGCGGCGCGGCGGAACTGGCCGCGACGCTGGATCATCTGGGTGCTTTTGCCCATCTGTCCGGCACGGTGCCGCCCCACCTGTTCGACCTTTATCATGACGCGACGCTGGGGCGGGGGGACGTGCGCGCGTTTCTGGCAGAGGCCAATCCGCAAGCGCTGGCGGCGATGGAGGCGCGCTTTGCCGCGCTGCATGCTGCCGGATTGTGGACCACGCGTCGCAATTCGATCCTCGCCAGTCTGGGGGACGCGGCATGAGCGATGGCGTCGTCAAAGGCTGGTGCCCCGATGCCTGGCGTCCGATGATGGCGGGCGACGGGCTGCTGGTGCGAGTCAAGCCCCGGCTCGGTCGCCTGACGCGCGATCAGGCGTTGGGGCTGGCGGACGCTGCGATCCTGTATGGCAATGGCCAGATCGACATGACGCGCCGCGCCAATCTGCAACTGCGTGGCGTGACGGAAGGCGGCTGGTCGCTGTTGCTGGCGCGGTTGCTGGCGCTTGATCTGGTGGATGAGGATGCGGCGCGCGAACGGGCGCGCAACATCATGGTCTCGCCGGTCTGGCAGCAGGATGACGATAATTGCCGCATCGCCGGTACGTTGGAGGCCCGGCTGGGCGAACTATCCGCCACATTGCCCGGCAAGATCGGCTTCGTCATCGACGCTGGTGCGGCACCGATGTTGCGCGACCAGCCCGGCGATTTTCGGATCGAGCGGAGCGAGGCGGGCGGGCTGATGCTGCGTGCTGATGGCCGATCGTGCGGCGTGGCGATCGGGCGCGGCGAGGAAGTGGACGCGCTGATCGCGCTGGCCCGATGGTTTGTGGATAGTGGTGGCGTGGTTGTGGGACGCATGGCGAGGCATGACGCGCCGCTGCCTGATTGGGCGATAGGTTCGCTTCAAACGGCCCCGGACGGGCATTTGCTTGCCAAGTGGGGGGCTGAGCGGCGCTATGGTTTGGCGTTCGGTCGCATCGAAGCGGCATTGCTGGCTAGGCTCGCGGCGATGCTGCCGGAAGGCGCAGGAATCCGCATAACACCATGGCGCATGTTGCTGATGGAAGTGCCGGTCCATCTTGAAGACGATAGCCTGCTGACGGACCTGAATGATCCGCTGCTGCGTGTCGATGCCTGTCCCGCTATGCCAGCCTGTCCGCAGGCCACGGTCGAGACGCGCGATCTGGCGCGGCGGATCGCGCCGCACGTCACCGGCGGCCTGCATGTGTCGGGATGCGCCAAAGGGTGCGCCCGGTCCCAACCCGCCGCCGTCACCCTGACGGGCCGCGATGGCCTGTACGACCTCGCCCTCGATGCGCGCGCCGGTGCGCCGCCTGTTCGTCCCGCGCTCGACCGCGCCGGGGTTCTCGCCCATTTTGGAGCCGCCTGATGCCTCATATCTATGAACGTAATGGCGCGGCCATCTATCGCCAGTCCTTCGCGACGATCCGGGCCGAAGCCGATCTTGCGCGCTTCACCGCCGACGAAGAGCCAGTGGCGGTGCGAATGATCCATGCGGCGGGGCTGGTGGAGTTGGCGGCCGATATCCGTTTCTCGCCCGGTTTCGTGGCCGTCGCCCGCGCCGCGCTTGGCGCTGGCGCACCTTTGCTGTGCGACGCGCGGATGGTGTCGGTGGGGATTACGCGGGTGCGCCTGCCCGCTGCGAACCCGATCATCTGCACGCTGAACGATCCGCAGGTGCCGGACATGGCGCGGGCGATGGACAACACTCGGTCCGCCGCTGCGCTGGAACTATGGCGGCCGCATCTGTCCGGTGCGGTGGTGGCGATCGGCAATGCGCCCACGGCCCTGTTTCACCTGCTCAACATGCTGGAAGACCCTGATTGCCCGCGCCCGGCGGCGATCATCGGTTGTCCGGTGGGCTTTGTCGGCGCGCGCGAGTCCAAGGATGCGCTGTGGGCTGTGCAGCCCGTCCCCTGCTGCATCGTTGAGGGGCGGCTGGGTGGCAGCGCGATCACGGTCGCGGCGATCAACGCGCTGGCGAGCCGCGCGGAATGACCGATGCTTTGCTTCCCGGAACCGTCCATGGCGTCGGTCTTG
This sequence comes from Sphingobium sp., assembly GCF_049304695.1. Taxonomy (GTDB): domain Bacteria; phylum Pseudomonadota; class Alphaproteobacteria; order Sphingomonadales; family Sphingomonadaceae; genus Sphingobium. The sequence continues at coordinate 151,349 of NZ_JBAQOK010000007.1, read as the reverse complement.
GCCCCGGTGCGCCTGATCTGCTCAGCGTGCGCGCCGACCGGCTGGTGCGCGGGGCGCGCCATGTCGCCTATTTCCGTAAGGCCGGACGGCCCGGACAGGCGCGGCGCATTGCCGACGGGATGCTGCGCCCCGATGCCATAGAGATTGCGATGGAATATCCGGTCACGACCGAAATTCCGCTGTCCGATCCGGGCTATAACGCCTGCCTGTCCGCCTTCTACGCCGACTGTACCGCGCGCCTTTCTGCGCTGGCGCAGGCGGGCGAAGATGTCGTCGTCCTGTGCGAAGGCGATCCCTTTTTCTACGGCTCCTTCATGCATCTGCACAGCCGCCTGTCGGGCGTCGTGCCGGTGGCGGTTGTGCCGGGGATCACCGGCATGGCGGGCGCATGGAACGCGACGGGCGTGCCGATCACATGGGGGGACGACGTCCTGACCATCGCCATGGCCACGTTGCCGGAAGAGGAACTGACGCGGCGCATCCGTGATACCGATGCGCTGGTGGTGATGAAGATCGGGCGCAACCTGCCCAAGCTGCGCCGCGCAGTGGCGGCCGCCGGGCGGGAGGATGCCGCCTGGCTGGTCGAACATGCCGCCATGCCGGGACAGCGCGTGACCCGGCTGGCCGATGCGGAGAGCGTGACGCCCTATTTCTCGATCCTGCTGATTCATGGTCAGGGGAGGCGGCCATGAGCGGATGGCTGGCGATCGCCGGATTGGGGCCGGGGGACGAGCGGCTTGTCACGCCGGAAGTCACCGCCGCACTGGCGGAGGCGAGTGATGTCGTGGGCTATATCCCCTATGTCGCGCGTATTGCGCCGCGCGCCGGGCTGACGTTGCACGCGAGTGACAATCGGGTGGAGCTGGATCGGGCAGTTCATGCGCTGGACATGGCGGCGCAGGGGCGGAGAGTGGTCGTGGCCTCGTCGGGCGATCCGGGCGTGTTCGCCATGGCGGCGGCGGTGTTTGAGGCGCTGGAAGCGGGGCCACTTGGCTGGCGTGATCTCGACATCCGGGTGTTGCCGGGGATCACGGCGATGCTGGCGGCAAGCGCGCGGGCGGGTGCGCCGCTGGGCCATGATTTTTGCGCCATCAACCTGTCGGATAATCTCAAACCCTGGGCGCTGATCGAAAAGCGGCTGCGGCTGGCGGTGGAGGCGGATTTCGCCATGGCCTTCTATAATCCCCGGTCGAAGGCACGGCCGCAGGGGTTCGCGCACGCGCTGGACCTGTTGCGCGCGCTGTGCGGGGACGATCGCCCGATCCTGTTCGCGCGTGCTGTATCGACGCCGCAGGAGCAGTTGCAGATCGTTACGCTGGGCGAGGCGACGCCCGACATGGCCGACATGCGGACCATGGTGATATTGGGGTCCAGCCGCACGCGCATGATCGCGCGGACGGCGGGGCCGATCCTCTACACGCCGCGATCGGCGACGGAGGGGGCGGCATGATCGAGCCAGTGCATCACGTCGTCGGGCGCGTGGAGTTCGGTGCGCGCGGGCAGGGCGGGGCGGTCGATCATCAGCACCGGCAGGTTGAGTTGGCGGGCGGCGATGATCTTGGCCTGCGCGCCCGTGCCGCCTGCATTTTTGGTGACCACAAGGTCTATGGCGTGGGCCTGCATCAATTCACGGTCGCCTTCGAGCGCAAACGGCCCGCGATCGACGATCAGGCTGTGGTGGGGGAGCCGGGGCGGTTCAGAAGGCGCGTCGACGAAACGCAGCAGATAGTGATGCTGCGGCTGGGCGGCAAAGGCATCCACATGCATCCGCCCCAGCGCCAGCATGACGCGGCGCGGCGGACCGGCCAGCGCTGCGACCGCGCCTGCGATGTCGGGCACATGGGTCCAGCGATCGCCTTCTTCAGCGCGCCACGCCGGGCGCGTCAGGGTGACATGCGCGACGCCCGTCAGGCGCGCGGCCTCGACCGCATGGGCGCTCATCGTCGCGGCAAAGGGGTGGGTGGCGTCGATCAGATGGGTGACGCGATGGCCAAGCAGATAATCGACCAGCCCGGCCACGCCTCCAAAGCCACCGACGCGCACGGCAATGGGCTGGCTCATCGGCTTGTCCGTGCGCCCGGCATAGCTGAGCGTCGCCGCGATACCCTGATCCGCCAGCAAGCGGGCCAGCGCGCTCGCTTGCGATGTGCCGCCCAGCAGCAGGATGTTGTGCATGGCTGACACTGGTTCATGGCCCTGGTTGACGATCGTCGGGATCGGCGAAGACGGGCCGGATGGCCTGTCCGCCGACAGTCGCGCGGCACTGGCGCGGGCGCAACTGGTCATGGGGTCGGCCCGCCACCTGTCCCTGCTTGGCCCGCTTAATGGCCCTGCGATCGAATGGCCAGTGCCGTTCGCGGACGGGATCGCGCAGCTTTTGGCGCAACGCGGACGGCGCGTGGTGATGCTGGCGTCGGGCGACCCCTTCTGGTTCGGTGCGGGGACGAGCGTTACGCGGTTGCTGGCGCCGGGCGAGTGGGTGGCGCATCCCGCGCCGTCCACCTTCACGCTCGCGGCGGCGCGACTGGGCTGGCCGCTTCAGGATATCGCCTGCCTTGGCTTGCACGCCGCGCCAGTGGGGCGGCTGCGCCCGCATCTGGCGCGGGGTCGCCGCATAGTGGTGCTGATGCGGGACGGGCAGACGGTCGGCGCACTGGCCCGCTATCTCACCGCCCATGGTTTCGGGGCGTCGGCCCTGCATGTGCTGGAGGCGCTGGGCGGGCCGCGCGAACGGCGGCGCACCCTGTCGGCGGACGGTTTCGATCTTGCCGATGTCCAGCACCCCGTCGCGGTCGGCATCGACGTGGCGGGCGACGGCTATGCCCTGCCATCGACCAGCGGGTTGCCCGACGAGCTGTTCGATCATGATGGGCAGATCACCAAGCGCCCGATCCGCGCGCTGACCCTGTCCGCACTCGCGCCGCGTCCGGGCGAATATTTGTGGGACATTGGGGCGGGATCAGGGTCGATCGGCATCGAATGGCTGCTGGCGCATCCGGCCAACCGGGCCTGCGCGATCGAGGCCGATCCGGGCCGCGCGGCCCGCGCACGGACCAATGCCGTCGCACTGGGCGTGGACAGGCTCGACATACGCACTGGCGCAGCGCCTGATGCCTTGCCCGATGGCCCTTCGCCCGATGTCGTGTTCGTCGGGGGTGGGCTGTCCGAAGCCTTGTTGCAGCGTCTTTGGGCGCGTTTGCCAGCAGGCACGCGGCTGGTCGCCAATGCCGTCACGCTCGAATCCGAAGCCTTGCTGGCGCACTGGCAGGGCGTGCGCGGCGGTAGCCTGCTGCGCATCGAACTGGCCGATTGCGCGCCGCTGGGCGACCGGCGCGGATGGCGGTCGCGCTTTCCGGTCGTGCAATGGAGCGTCACGCTATGATCGTGGCGGGCTTTGGCTTTCGTGGCGGCGCGGATCTGGATGCGTTGCGCAGGCTGTTCGATCTGGCGCAACGCGGACAGCCGCGCATCACGCATCTGGCCACGCCGCAGGATAAGATCGCGGCGCTGAGGCCGCTGGCCGACGCATTGGGATTGCCGCTGTCAGCCATCGCGCCTGCCGCGATGGTCGCCGCCCCGACGCACACATGCTCGCCCGCCAGCCTGAAGGCGCGGGGCGTCGGCAGTGTGGCGGAAGCCTGCGCGCTAGCCGCTGCCACGCTGTCTGGTCGCCCACCACCGCGCCTGCTCTTGTCACGCCAGATTTCACCCGATCGTATGGCGACCTGCGCCATCGCCCAAGGATATCCCCAATGACCGTCCATTTCATCGGTGCCGGACCCGGCGCGCCAGACCTGCTCACCCTGCGCGGACGCGACCTGATCGCGGCCAGTCCGGTGTGCCTCTACGCCGGGTCGCTGATCCCGTCCGAAGTGCTGGCGCATTGCCCACCGGGCGCGCGGATCGTCAATACCGCGCCCATGGATCTGGACGCGATCATGGCGGCAATCGCCACTGCTCATGCAGCGGGGCAGGACGTCGCGCGGCTCCATTCGGGCGATCTGTCGGTCTGGTCGGCGATGGGCGAGCAACTGCGCCGCCTGCGCGCGATGGACATCCCCTTCACCATCACGCCGGGCGTCCCGGCCTTCGCCGCTGCCGCCGCTGCGCTGGAGGCCGAACTGACGCTACCCGTGCTGACCCAATCTGTCGTGCTGACCCGCACGCCGGGGCGCGCCAGCACCATGCCGCCCGCCGAAAGCCTGACCCATTTCGCCCGCACGCAGGCGACGCTGGCCATTCATCTGTCGATCCACAATCTGGCGCAGGTGGTGGCCGATCTGATGCCTGACTATGGCGCGGATTGCCCTGTCGCGGTGGTGTGGCGCGCCAGCTGGCCCGACCAGCGCATCGTCCGTGGCACTCTCGCGACGATCGAGGATGGAGTGGCGGGGAGCATGGAACGCACCGCGCTCATATTGGTAGGCCGGGTGCTGGGCGCGCCGGATTTCAGCGAGAGCAGCCTTTATGCGCCGGGTTATGATCGCCGGTTCCGCCCCAGCGATGCCACCTCGCGCTTTGCGGAGCCGGGCGCATGACCACGCCGGGCCTGATGATCGCTGCGCCTGCGTCCGGCACGGGCAAGACCACGGTGATGCTGGGGCTGCTGCGTGCGCTGACGCAGGATGGCGTTGCGGTGCAGCCGTTCAAAAGCGGGCCGGACTATATCGACCCGGCCTTTCACCGCGCTGCCAGCGGGCGCGCCTCGTTCAACCTCGACAGCTGGGCGATGGACGGCGGCCTGATCGACGCCATCGTGCGGGAGGGCGCAGGCGCGGACATGGTGATCGCCGAAGGGTCGATGGGCCTGTATGATGGCGTGGCCAGCCGGGGGGCGACCGGCAATGGCGCGAGCGCCGACATTGCACGCCGCATGGGCTGGCCAGTCATATTGGTGATCGACGTGTCGGGGCAGGCGCAGTCGGCCGCCGCCACTGCGCTGGGTTTCCGACAACTCGACCCGGACGTGCCTTTCGCCGGCGTCATCCTGAACCGTGTCGCCAGCCCGCGTCACGAACGGCTGGTGCGGCGGGGGCTGGAGAGCGTCGGCATCCCGGTGCTGGGCGCGCTGCCCCGGCGGGGCGACATGGTCCTGCCCGAACGGCATCTGGGGCTGGTGCAGGCGATGGAGCATCCCGATCTGGATCGCGCGATTGCCGATTATGCGACGTTCCTGCGCGATCATGCCGATCTGCCTGCGATCCGTCGCGCGGCGGCGCGTGGCGAGGTGGCGGATCATCACGCAGGCAAACTGCCGCCGCCACCCGCCCAGCGGATCGCCATCGCGCGCGACGCGGCCTTTTCATTCCTCTACCCGCATCTGCTGGAGGGATGGGCGCGGGCCGGGGCGCAGATATTGCCCTTCTCCCCACTGGCCGACGAAGCGCCCGCCGCCGACGCGGATCTGGTCTGGTTGCCGGGGGGCTATCCCGAACTCCACGCTGGCAGGATCGCCAGTGCGCAGACGTTTCTCGACGGTCTGCGCCACCATGCGCAATCCCGCCCCGTCCATGGCGAATGTGGCGGCTATATGGTGCTGGGCGATGCGCTGATCGACAAGGCGGGTCAGCATCATGCGATGGCGGGTCTGCTAGGCCTCGTCACCAGTCATGCGCAGCGGCGGATGCATCTGGGCTATCGCCATGCGCAGTTGCTGGCGCCCATCGCAGCGCTGGACGCCGGGACGCGACTGCGGGGCCATGAATTTCACTATTCGACCATCGTGGCGCAGACCGACGCGCCGCTGGCCCATGTCACCGATGCGGATGGTGTGCCGGTGGCAGAGACCGGCTCCCATCGCGGGCCTATAACGGGCAGCTTCTTTCACATGATCGCGCCTGCGTCATGATCGACCTGGCGCTCATCGGCATCGGCACGGGCAATGTCGATCATCTGACGGCGCAGGCGGCGAGGGCGATGAACCACGCCGACCTCATCCTGCTGCCGCGCAAGGGCGACGCCAAATCCGACCTCATCGACCTGCGCCGCGCGCTATGCGGCCAAGTGCTGACCGTGCCCGTGCGGGTGGTGGAGTTCGACCTGCCGGTGCGGGATGCCGGGGACACCGATTATCTGGGCGCGGTGCAGGACTGGCACGCCGCCATCGCTGAGCTATGGCGGGCGCAGATCGCCGTGCATCTGCCGGACGGGGGCAGCGTGGCGCTGCTCATCTGGGGCGACCCGTCACTCTATGACAGCAGCCTGCGGATCGCCGATCGGCTGGCGCAGGCGGGGATGGATGTCGCCGTGCGCGTCATTCCCGGCATCACCAGCATACAGGCGCTGACCGCCGCCCATGCGATCCCGCTCAACCGGCTGGGGGGACCGGTCGTCATCACCACGGGCCGGATGCTGCGCGCGCATGGATGGCCGCCGGGCGCGGATACGGTCGTCGTCATGCTCGACGGCGGTTGCGCCTTCGACACGCTGCCGCCCGATCGCATCAGCATCTGGTGGGGTGCCTATCTGGGCATGGCGCAGGAAGCCTTGATCCATGGTCCGTTGGCCGATGTCGCACCCCGCATCGCTGCGGAACGCGCAGCGCTGCGCGCGCGGCACGGCTGGATCATGGACGTCTATCTCATGCGAAAGGACCAAAGCGATGCAGGCTGACGACAGTCAGAGCGCCCACGAAGCGCGCCACACCGAAAAAATGCGCAAGAAACAGGCGGCGCAGGCCAGGATCATGGCGAACAAGACGCAGGAAAAGGGGCTGCTGATCGTCCACACCGGTAAGGGGAAAGGCAAGACCAGCGCCGCGCTGGGCATGGTCGTGCGAGCGATCGGCCATGGGATGAAGGTCGGCGTGGTCCAGTTCGTCAAGGGCGCGATGACCACTGGTGAAAAGGCCGTGTTCGACGCCTTCCCCGACAATGTCGAGTTCAGGCAGATGGGTGAGGGCTTCACCTGGGACACGCAGGATCGCGCCCGCGATATCGCGGCGGCGCGGACAGCATGGGACGAAGTGCGGCGGATGATCGCCGATCCGGCCTATCATATGGTGCTGGCCGACGAGCTGAACATCGTGCTGCGTTACGACTATCTGCCGCTGGACGAGGTGCTGGCGGTGCTGCGCGCGCGCGACCCGATGAAGCATGTCATCGTGACCGGCCGCAATGCGCCAGACGCCCTGATCGATACCGCCGATCTCGTCACCGACATGACGATGGTCAAGCATCCCTTCCGTTCTGGCGTGAAGGCGCAGGCGGGAATCGAGTTTTGATCGCAATACCCACATCAAAGGACGAACTGCCATGCTGACCCCAGTCGATGACGGCCCCGCCGTCGTGGCGTGCAACACATGTCGCCACAGCGCGACCGACAAGGAGGATGGCAGCGGCGCACGCGGCGGCGCGCGTCTGGTCGCGGCGTTACGGGCGGTGCGGGAAAGCGATGCGCGCTATGCGGGAATCGCCGTGCAGGAAATGCCCTGCCTGTTCGCCTGCGCGGAGTTTTGCACCGTACATCTGCGCGCGCCGGGGAAGGTCGGCTATGTGCTGGGCCGGTTCGCTGCGGACAAGGACGCGGCGACCGCGATCCTCGACTATGCGATAGAATATGTCGCCAGTGATCATGGCCGGGTGCCGTTCAAACAATGGCCGCAGGGGGTGAAGGGGCATTTCATCACCCGCACGCCCCCGGCTGGCTTCGTCGCGGAATGAGCCGCTTCCCCACTGTAGCTGCATTTGATTGTGCGCTCGCCAACCTGTCCGCGCCGGACAGGGCCGCGATCGCCGCAGCCCGCGCGCGGCAGGACCAACTCACCAAACCTGCCGGGTCGCTGGGACGGCTGGAGGAGATCGCCCTGTTCATGGCAGGATGGCAAGGCACGCCGCATCCGGTGATCGAACGCGCACGCGCTGCCATCTTCGCGGGCAATCATGGTTGCGTGGTCCACGGCGTCAGCGCCTTTCCGGCCAGCGTGACCGCGACAATGGTCGCCAATTTTGCAGCGGGCGGCGCGGCGATCAACGCGCTGGCTGGCATGGCGGGGCTGGACCTCAAAGTGGTGGCGCTCGATCTGGATCGGCCCACGGCGGACTTTACGCTGGCGCCAGCCATGAGTGAGGCGGAGTGCCTAGCAGCACTGTCCGCCGGGGCTGCTGCGGTCGATCCGGACCTCCATCTGTTGGTCGTGGGCGAAATGGGCATCGGCAATTCCACCGCCGCCGCCGCGCTGTGTGCGCGGGCCTTTGGCAGTACCGTTGCGTCATGGGTCGGGCCGGGGACGGGCGTGGACGCTGCCGGAGTGGCGCGCAAGATCGGCGTGGTCGATCGCGCGATCGCCCGCCATGCCGATGCGCCCCACAGCCCGTTCGAAACTCTGCGCCGCTTGGGCGGGCGAGAAATCGCCGCCATCGGCGGGGCCGTGCTGGAGGCGCGTCGGTTGGGGATAGCGGTCGTGCTAGACGGGTTCATCACTTGTGCAGCGCTGGCGCCATTGGCAGCGGCGGTTCCGGCCATCACCGATCATTGTCTGGCCGGCCATTGTTCCGCCGAACCCGGCCATGCCCGGCTGCTCGATCGGCTCGGCCTTGAACCCCTGCTGCGTCTGGATATGCGGCTGGGCGAAGGCAGCGGCGCGGCGGTGGCGGTGGGTGTCATCCTTGCGGCGCTGGCTGCGCACAATGGCATGGCGACCTTCGCGCAGGCAGGCGTGGCCCAGAGCCTGTGAGCGACTTCCTCCTGCACCTGTTGCGTCATGGCGAGCCGGAGGGGGCCGGGCGGTTGATCGGCCATAGCGATGCGCTGCCTACGAAGGCCGGGATCGCCGCCTGCGTCGATCGTGCGCGCGGCGTGCAGATGGAGGTGCTGCTATCCTCCGACCTGTGGCGCGCGCGGCGGGCGGGGGAGGCGATCGGCCAAGCGACTGGCTTGCCCCTCACCACGGACGCCCGCTGGCGCGAACTGGATTTTGGCGGGTGGGACGGGCTGCTTGCGGCGGAGATCGACAGCGCCGCACTGGCGCGATTCTGGGATGATCCCGACGGTCATCCGCCCCCGGACGGGGAAAGCTGGTCGGGGCTTACGCATCGCGTGGCCCAAGCGATCGACATGCTGGCGGCGCGCACGACGATTGTCGTCACCCATGCCGGGGCTATGCGGGCGGCGGCGGCGCATCTGTGCGGGCTGGATGCGCGTCAGGCGTGGGCGCTCGACCTGCCCTATGCCAGCCTGCTGTCCCTGCGCATCTGGCGCGCGCCGGGCGCTCGACCGACTGCGCAGATCGTGGGCCTGCGCGCATGAAGGGGCTGATCATCGCCCTGCAATTCCTCACACGCCTGCCCATGCCACGGGTTCAGTTAGAGGGCGACGACTTCGCCCGGTCGATGCGCTGGTTTCCCGCCGCCGGGCTGGTCATCGGCGCGCTGGTTGCTGGCGCTGCCATGCTGGGATTGCGTATTGATAGCTGGACCGCTGCGCTCTGCGCGCTGCTGGTCTGGGTCGGCGTAACCGGGGGGCTGCATCTCGACGGCCTGTCCGACCTGGCCGATGCACGGGGCGCGGGACATAAGGATAAGGCAAGGTTCCTGGCGGTGATGGCCGATCCGCATGTCGGCAGCTTCGGCGTGGTGGCGATCGTGCTGCAACTGATCGCCAAGCTGGTGTTGCTGCACGGGCTGGCCGAGACCGGTCATCTGTTGGGATTGATCCTGATACCCTTCGCCGCGCGGATCGGACCGCTGCTTTGGACGCTGTGGTTGCCGCCGCTCCATGCCGGATTGGGCGCGCAATTCCGACAGGGCGTCGCGCCCCGACACGTCATTATCTGGGGGCTGCTGCTGACAGCCAGCGCGCTCTTCTATCCGGCGATGATGGCGGCGCCGCTGCTCATCTTGCTCTGGGTTCTGTGGCTCAAACGCCATGTCGGCGGCATATCGGGGGACTGTCATGGCGCAGGGATCGAACTGATCGAAACGGGCCTGCTCGCCGCCTTGCTGATCTAAAGCAACAGCATCGCGCCAGCCAACATCCACAACAAAAGGCAGGCCCGGCGATAGAGTGCCAGCGCCCGGCGAATATCGCTGGCGTTGGTATCGCTACGACCCGTGCCGATCCATGGCTTGTCATGCTTGTCGCCGTCATAGCTGACCGGCCCGGCCAGCTTCACCCCCAACGCGCCTGCCATCGCTGCTTCGGTCCAGCCCGCATTGGGCGATGCATGCAGGCGGGCGTCGCGCATCATGATCGCCCAGCCGCCGCCCGCCAGACAGATGAGCGCGCCACCCAACCGCGCCGGAACAAGGTTTGCCCCATCGTCGATCCGCGCCGCCGCCCATCCAAAGGCGCGCCATCGTTCCTCCCTGTGGCCGATCAGGCTGTCGGCGGTATTGATCGCCTTATAGGCCCAGATGCCCGGCAGGCCGAGCGCGAGCAGCCAGAAGAGCGGGGCCACCACTCCGTCGCAGAAACTTTCCGACAGGCTTTCGATCGCGGCGCGGCTCACGCCTGCTTCGTCCAGCGTATCGACGTCTCGCCCCACGATCATCGCGACCGCCTGGCGCGCGGCGGGCAGGTCGCCGCGTTCCAATGCACCGGCCACCGGGGCGACATGATCGTACAGGCTGCGCTGCGCCAGCGCGGGAAAGGCCAGCAGCGCCACGCCGATCCAGCCGAACGGGCCAAGCGCCCAGATCAGCCCCCATTGCAGCAGCCACCCCCCGCCGCCCGCCATCCCAATCAGCAGCGTCATCGTCGCGACGCCCTGCACCTGTCGCCGCGCGGTGCTATGGGATGGCCGGTTGCCCCACCGCTCGCAGGCGTCGATCACGCGCGCGAACAGGCCGACCGGATGCCCGATCCGGCGATAGAGACCGGCGGGCCAGCCGATCGCGGCATCCAGTGCCAGCGCCACAAGGGCCGTCGGTTCAACCATCGTCAAGTGCGCGATCGAGCCGGGCAAGACCTTCGGCGTCGCACGGCACGCCCAGCCGCAGCCAGCGCGGCGCATAATCGAACGGGCGCGTCAGGATGCCGCGCCGCGCCAGCCATTCGAACAGGCGCGCGGCATCGCACTCGACCAGCCGGAACAGCGGCGATGCGCCACGCGGTTCCAGCCCATGCCGACGCAGCACCGCGTCCAGCGCATCAGCCCGCAAGCGCAGCCGGATACGCGTCGCCGCGATCCAGTCGGCATCGCCATAGGCCGCAGCCCCGATGGCGATGGCCGCTGCGGAGACCGGCCAACTGCCCAGCGCAATGCGCCACTGCGCGATGATGGCGGGGGCAGCCACCGCGAACCCCAGCCGCACGCCCGCCAGACCGAAAAACTTACCGAAGGATCGTAGCACGATGACCTGCCCAGTTCCCGACATATGGGGGATGAGGCTGGCGTCCGCATGCGCATCGATAAAGGCTTCATCGACGACCAGCCACCCACCCGATCGCGCCAGCGTCGCGGCGATGGCGATCAGGTCGGCGGGTTCGATCAAACGCCCATCGGGGTTCGCCGGATTGGCGAGCAGGATGGTGCCGCCGCGCTCCGCCTCTATGGCCAATTGATCGAACCCGATGGCGCGGCTATCGGGCAGAGCCTGCCCATGCGTGCTGTAGCCGGGGCTGACATGGCGGAACGGCGGCGGCAAAGGCAGCGCGCCAAGGGTGCGCAGGCCCATCTCCGTGCCGGGCAGCGCCAGAATATGCTTGCCCTCTGCCCCGAAACAGCGCCCCGCGCTTGCCTCCAGCCCCTCCAGCGCCGCCGCTTCTGGCAGGTGCCGCCAGTCGATCGCAACATCCGCCGCGCCCGGCCATGGGTCGGGATTGATCCCGGTCGACAGGTCGATCCACGGCAGCTGCGCGGTCGCAAACGCTTTGCGCGCATCCGACAGCCTGCCGCCATGGACCGTCCATTCCGCCAGATTCATCGGTGCGCGTTCGTCGATCATATGCTGCCGTTCGCCAATCGCGCGCTATAGGACAACTAAAATCTCACGCATCGGCAGACCCATGATCCATAAATTCGAAAAGTCGCTTCTGGTCCTTGGCGGCGCGCGCTCGGGCAAGAGCCGCTTTGCGCAGGCACAGGCAGAATCCTTGCCGGGCGACCTGATCTATATCGCCACCGCCCAGGCCTTCGATAGCGAGATGGAAGACCGCATCGCCCGGCATCGCGCCGTGCGCGGGCCGCGCTGGCGCACGGTCGATGCGCCGCTGGCGCTCGCCGACGCTATCATGGCGCATGGCAGCCCCGATACCGTTCTGCTGGTCGATTGCCTGACCCTGTGGGCATCCAATCTGGTGCTGCGCGAACAGGATGTCGGCGCGGCGATCGCTGGCGTGACCCGCGCCATCGCACAGGCTCCGGGCACGATCATATTGGTGACGAACGAGGTGGGGCTGGGAATCGTGCCCGACAATGCGCTGGCCCGCCGCTTTCGCGACGTGGCTGGCGATATCAATCAGGCCGTGGCGGCCATCATCGACAGCGCAGTGTTCGTGGCGGCAGGTTTGCCGATCATACTGAAATAGCAAATAAGCCCTGCCTATTATGCCTCATATGACATTGTATATTTCAATATAACTATATTAACGCATCTTTGGCTTAATGCTAGACGATTTGGTGAAGGCGCGCCGGGCGTAGCAGCCGCAGCGTGGCCCCGTCCTGACATGGAACAAAATCGTAAGGAAACCGGATTATGGCGATTATTTCTGGCGATGGCGTTTTTTCCCACACCACTTTGGGGGCGACGGATCTGTCGCTATCGACGGCCTTTTACGACGCCGCGCTGGCGCCGCTGGGCATCAGGAACATGGGCCCATTCGGAGACAATATCGTCCTGTATGGCAAGGATAAACCGGCGCTTCTTGTGCTCAAGCCCATCAATGGCGATGCGCCGTCCAGCAATGGCGTGACCATAGGCTTTGCCGCGTCCACGATGGCGGATGTGGACGCGTTCCATGCTGCCGGTCTTTCCGCCGGGGGCACCTGTGAAGGCGCAGCGGGGCCGCGTGGCAATTTGCCCGGCGCCTATGCCGCCTATCTGCGCGATCCGGCGGGTAACAAGATCTGCGCTTATAGCTTTACGCAGGAATAAGCCGAGGGCGGCGGCAGGGCAGGAGCCAAAGCCGCCCTGCCGCCACCGGGGTTTTTCAAGCGCGATTTAAAGCCGAAGACGGAGAGGGACAGGGACGTGAAACTGCTGCAAAATTATTATGATGCGTTCAATCGCAGCGATAGCGGCGCGATGCTCGATCTGTTGGCGGACGATATTGTGCATGAACCCTCACAGGGATCGGTGCGGAGGGGGAAGGCCGCCTTTGCCGCGTTTCTCGACCATATGAACCAGCGCTATCGCGAACAGGTGATCGATCCGGTCTTCATGGCGTCGCCCGATGGGCAGCGCGGCGCGGCCGAATTCTGGCTGGAGGGAAGCTATCTTGCAACCGATGGCGACCTGCCGCCCGCGCGCGGCCAAACATATCGGCTGCGCGTCGGGGCGTTTTTCGAAATTGTGGACAGCAAGATCGTCCGGGTCAGTAATCATTATAATCTGGCCGACTGGCTGGCCCAGATCGCATGACGACTGCCGCGTCCAGCCTTGAGGATCCGGCCGCGCAGGTCATCGTCGAACGCATCGGTCGCGACGACATGTCGCTGCGCGCACTGGCGACGCTGCGCATGACGGTCTTTCGCAGTTGGCCCTATCTCTATGACGGCAGCATCGATTATGAGGCTGGTTATATAGCGGAATTTCTGAACGATCCCGAAGCCGTCCTGATCGTCGCGCGGGTTGGGCACATCCCTGTGGGCATGGCTACGGCGTCTCGGCTGGCAAGCCAGTCGGACAGCGTGAAAGCGCCGTTCGTCGCCGCAGGGATCGACCCTGGCGCATATTTCTATTTCGGCGAATCCGTACTGCTGCCGCAATTTCGCGGGCTTGGCATCGGCCACCGCTTTTTTGAGGAGCGGGAGGCCGCCGCGCGCGCCGCTGGCGCAACGCACAGCCTGTTTTGCGCCGTCGCGCGACCTGACGATCATCCGATGAAGCCCAAGGATGCACGCGATCTGTCCAGCTTCTGGCAGGCGCGCGGATATCGGCTCGCCCCCCGCTTCGAAATCGAGATGGGGTGGAAAGAAGTCGGCAGGCCCGAGGAAGAGCCGCATCGCATGCGCTTCTGGATGCGGGCGCTTTGATCCGTCGGCCCGGCGTCCAAAAGCGAGCCGGTCCGCCTCAGCCGGTGTCACCCCCCGCGACCGGCAGGACCGATCCCGTCACATAGCTGGCCTCGTCCGACGCCAGGAAGAGGATGGGGGCGATCTGTTCGTCCAGCGTGCCGTAGCGCTTCATGAAGGCCGACGACGTGACCTGCTCCACCGCCTGCGCCATCCAGGCCTGTTCCTCCGCAGTATCGCCTTGCGCATTGCGGGGGATGCGGCGCGGCGGCGCCTGCGTGCCGCCCGGTGCCGTCGCCACGACGCGGATACCGGCCTGCGCATATTCCATCGCCAAAGCCTGTGTCAGGCCATTGATTCCGCCCTTCGCCGCCGAATAGGGCACGCGCCGGATGCCGCGCGTGGCGTTGGACGACAGGTTGACGATCGTGCCCGCGCCCTGATCCAGCATCGTGGGCAATACCGCGTGACAGCCATAAAGCGTGGGCATGAGCGAACGCCGGATTTCCGCGTCGATCTGCGCCGGTTCGAACTGCGCATAGGGCCGCATGCGGATCGCCCCGCCGACATTGTTGATGAGTATGTCGATGCGTCCGAAGGCGGCGCATGCGGCGGCCATGGCCTGCGCCGCGCCGTCATAGGTTTCGAGGTCGCACTGCACCGACACCGCCTTGCCACCTGCCGCCACGATCGCGTGCTCGACATCGCGCACGCAGTCCGCCCGATCGACCAGGACGACGCTCGCCCCCTCGGCCGCCGCGCGGGCGGCGACGCCAGCACCTATGCCCTGCGCCGCGCCGGTCACGACCATCACCTTGCCTGCAAACCGTCCTTGAAAAACCATCGCCCGCCCCTCAGACATGATAGATGTCGATCACCTGATGAATATAATCATCCTTCAGAACGATCTTCTTCTTCAGGATGGCGGGCGTCGCGCCCGTCGTGTCGAGCGTTACGAAGCTGGTGCCGAAAAACTGCTGCGTCTGCTGGTAACGGTGACTCAACGTATGCCAGTTGTAACGCAGGTCGATCGCTTCGGGCCGTGTGTCCATTATTTCGACATTGGCGATGAAATGCGACGTACGCGCTTCGGGCGTGCTGGCCGACGAGCGTTCGGTTTTAAGGCGATAGACGCGATCCTCCAGCCCTTGGCGATTGCCATAATAGATCAGCGAAATTTCCCGATGCGGATCGGTCGTCAGTGCGTCATCGTCGGTCCAGGCGGGCATCCAATATTCGCAATCGTCCGCATAGCATGTCAGCCATTCGTCAAGCGCGCGGTCGTCCAGCAGCCGCGCTTCGCGATAGAGGAAGGTGCATATGTCGTTGTAGGTAAGCGCCGCGCGCTGCGTGTCGAGGGCCAGGCTCACAGGGCGGTCTCCATCACCGGGTTGGCGCTGGCGTCCTTGGCCATGCCGTCAAGCAGTATCTGCGCCCAAAATTCATGCTGGCGCACGAACAGGCCTTCATCCTCGCTGCGTTCGCTCGACAACAGCGGGTTCATGCCCATCGCGGTCGCATTGGCATCCGGCCCCGCGATCCAGCGGGTCGCGCCACGGCTAAGGTCGTTCCACAGATCGCCCGCGCCTTCATAGGCCGACTGGCAACTGCGAAATTCCTCCAGATCGTCGGGCGTGCCCATGCCCGTGACGTTGAAGAAATCCTCATATTGGCGGATTCGATGCGCGCGGATGTCCGCACTTTCCCCCTTTGGGGCGTAGCAATAGATGGTGACTTCGGTCGTGTGGACGTCGATCGGCCGCACGACGCGAATCTGGGTCGAAAACTGGTCCATCAAAAACACGTTGGGATAGAGCGCCAGATTGCGGGTCTGTTCCAGAATGAACTTCGCGCGGTCTGCGCCCAGCCGTTCGACAAGCTGGTCCTTGAGGGACCAGACCGGCCGCACCTGCGGGTTCAACAACTGCGTCCACAGCAGGATATGGCCATGGTCGAAACCATAGACGCCGCTGGCGGGCGCTTTCGACCAGCCGTTCGCGTCGACGGCCTTGGTGCCGCCCTCCGCGCGTCGCCCCATGGTGGACTGGTAATTTTCGTGGACGGAGCTGACATGATAGCCGTCGCATCCATTTTCCATCTGCATCTTCCAGTTGCCGTGGAAGGTATAGGTCGAATTGCCCGCCAGCACCTCCAGCCCGTCGGGTGCCTGGTCCACCATCTGGTCGATAATGACCTTCGCCTCGCCCAGATGATCGGCAAGGTCCAGCACGTCATGATTGAGCGAGCCGAAGATGAAACCGCGATAGCTTTCCACCCGCACTTTGGTCAGGTCGTGCGACCCGTCATGATCGAAACTGTCGGGATAGGCGCCCGTGCTCGCATCCTTCGCCCGCAACAACGTGCCGTCTGTCTTGAAGCTCCACCCATGGAAGGGGCAGACGAACAACGGCTGGTTGCCACGCTTGCGACGGCACAGCTTGGCCCCGCGATGGGCGCAGGCGTTGACGACGCAGTTCAGGCCGCCATCTTTGGCCCGTGTCAGGATTACCGGGGTGTGGCCGATCCAGGTCGCGAAATAATCGTTCTTCTGTTCGACCTGGCTTTCATGGGCCAGATAGACCCAGTTATTTTCAAAGATATATTTCATTTCCAGAGCGAACAGGTCCGGGTCGGTGAACACGTCCCGCCGACAGCGGAACAGGCCATTTTCCCGATCATCGACCACGGCTGTTGCGACACGCTGCATCAGATGGTCGGGCATGATCCTGTCTCCTCAGGCTATTATATGGTTCGCCTCCACCTAAGCGGGGCGAAGACGGTCGATCCGCCCGTTTGGAGGCGGAACGCTCCGCACGGGGCTATGCCAGCCGATGCGGCATGGCAAAGACCGTTGCGGTAATGGGTCTATACCTGTAGGGTATTGAGATGATGGATCTGCGCCTTCTTCGTTACTTCGTCGCGGTCGCGGACGAGGGCAATTTCAATCGCGCCGCCGCCCGGCTTCACGTCGCGCAGCCCCCGCTGTCCCGCGCCATCCAGCAGCTTGAGGCGCATGTCGGCGCGCCGCTGCTCGACCGCGCGACCCGCCCGCTGCGGCTGACCGAAGTGGGCAAGCTGCTCTATGCGCAAGCCCTGCAGCTGCTGGCCCGGATGGAGGATGTCGATATGATGGTGAAGGCGGCGGCCGTCAGCCAACGTCGCCAACTCGTCATCGGCTTCGTCGCGTCGACCATTTACGCGCGGCTGCCCGAACTGATCCGGGGATTTCGGCAAGCGGCGGATCAGGTCGAATTGATTCTGGTGGAAAGCAGCACGGTCGAACAGATCGCGGCGCTGAAGGATGGGCGGATCGACATTGGCTTCGGGCGTATCCGGCTGGACGATACTGCGGTTCGCCGCATCGTCCTGCGTAACGAAAAACTTGTTGCCGCATTTCCGATCGGCCATCCGCTGGCCCAGCTGGACGGCCCGGTTTCACTGCGGGAACTGGCCGCCGAGCCGCAGATCATCTACCCGCGCATGCCGCGACCCAGCTATGCCGATCAGGTCATTTCGCTGTTCCACGACCATGGACTGGAACCGCGCATCGCGCACGAAGCACGCGAGTTGCAAATCGCGATCGGGCTGGTCGCGGCGGAAGAAGGCATGGCGATCGTGCCGGAATCCGTGCGCCGCGCCCGCAGCCATGATGTCGCGTATCGCGAACTGGTCGAACCTGCGACGTCGCCGATCATCATGAGCCACCGACCCGACGACCGATCGCCGGAAATCGCGCTGATGATCGAAGTGATCGCGCGTAAATATACCGACTGGGGATATGACGTCCCCACAGCCATGCGGGCGGGCGACTACTGAAGGGGAGGCGTCAGTCCTGCGTGACCAGCATGGTCGCGCGGATCGCCAATATCCCGTTCTGACGATCATCCACGGGTCCATGAATATGCTCGACCATTAAGCCGGAGGGGGGCTAATAGGGGCATAGGTCAAGGCAGCAGGTCGTTTGCAGGGATAATATGTCGCATTGGGACGGGATTGACGAATTCATAGCGGTCGCCACGACCGGTTCGTTCACGCGCGCTGCCAAGGCGATCGGCATGTCGCCGACCCATGTCAGCCGTTCGATCATCGCACTGGAACAGCGGGTTCAGGCGCAGCTGTTTCACCGCACGACGCGCACGGTGCGCCTGACCGATACCGGGCGGGTGTTCTTCGAACGGTGCGAACGCATCGCGCAGGAACGGGACGAGGCGATCGCGCTGATCGGGGAAAAGGGCGAGCCGCAGGGAGAACTGCGCGTCACCTGCTCCACGGCGATGGGCGAACGGTTCGTGGCGCCGATCATCCGGCGCTTTGCGATGCCGCATCCCAAACTTAATGTGACGATCGACCTGTCCAACCGGGTCGTGGATCTGGTGGCGGAGGGCTATGATCTGGGGATACGCACGGGCATCGTCGTCGATCCCCGGTTGATCGCGGCGCGGGTCGCGTCCCGCACCCTCTACACATGCGCCGCGCCCAGCTATCTCGCGCAGGCGGGCACGCCCCAAATGGTGGCGGATCTGGCGCGCCATGAATGTATCGGCGGGACCAGCGGGTCGTGGCATTTTTCCGAAGGCGGCGTCGAACAAACCTATCATCCCAAGGGCCGCTTTCGCTGCAACAGCGGTCAGGCGGTGGTGGAGGCGTGCATTGCCGGGCTGGGTATATGCCAGCTGCCCGACTTCTACATCCTGCCCTATCTCAAACATGGCATGCTCGTGCGGATCCTGACCGATGTTCAGCCGGACGACGAACCGATATGGGCCGTCTATCCGCAACGCCGCCACCTGCTCCCCAAGATTCAGGGCGTTGTCGATAGCCTGCAACATGAACTCGCCGCTGCCATGCGGTAGCGCGCGCAGTCGGGAAGCCAGTAGCGCCGGGCCTGTATGTCAGCGCGCGCCGCTGTCCGGCCCGTCCGGCAGCGCATATACGGTCCGCGCGGTCCGGCGAAACAGCCAGTCCTTCTCGTCCGCCGACGACCCCCGCGCGATCCGCTTGAACGCATTCCATGTCGCGCCATAGCTGGCGATCCCCGCATTGGCGGGCCAGTTGCTTTCGAACATGCATCGCTGGACGCCGAAGAGGTCGATGCTGCGTTCGACGAAGGGCCGCCACTGCGCCGCCAGTCGGGCCGATCCATGCCCTTCAGTGCCCTCGTCCGGCACGGGGCCGAAGGGACCAAGGCCGCCCAGCTTTAGGCAGACATTGGGACAGGTCGCCAGTTCGCGCATCGCGCTGTCCCACGCCTTGCGCACATCCCGTTGGCGCGCTGCATGGGGACCGATGCCCAGCGGATTGCCGCAATGATTGAGGATGATCCGCGTGCCCGGAAAGCGCCGTGCGAGCGCCGTCAGCGACGGGATTTGCGGATGAAACAGCCAGATGTCGAAGCTGAGGCCAAGCGGTTCGAGCGCCTTGAACCCTTCGAGGAAATCCGCGTCGTTCAGCAGATCCCGGTTGAGACCCATGGCCGCGAGCGGCGGATAGGCGTCCCACGCGATGCTGTTGCGTATCCCCTTCAACCGTCCGCCACCCGCCTCGACATGGGCGCGCAACACGGCATCGGCGCGCGCGCCGATGCGCAGGTCCACCTTGCCGACCATCCCTGCAGCGATCGCGCATGTTTGCGGACGGCGTGCCGCGACTGCATCGGCCATGCGGCGGACATAGTCGGTTTCGCCGATCGATCGCCGCTCGGCGGGGCCGTCGGGACGGTACATGATCCCGCATTCCACGAACATCGTCTGGACCACCCGGTGTCCGCTCCGCGCGATGTCCGAGAGGAAATCCGCCGCGAGATAGCGTTCCCGGCCCGCATCCGCCCCACGATAGTCGCGGATGTGATGATGGGGATCGACGATCGGCAGATCCGGCTCGATCGCTGCCTCTTCGGCCAGATGCATGCTCCCGCCCGCCTGCGCGACCTGCCCAGCCATGGCCGTCATGGCGATGCCTGCCAGCAGATCGCGGCGACCCAGCAAGGTCATTGCGATCGCTTCGTCACGCGGCGGATGAAGGGCATTGCGCCATCCAGTGCGCGATCGTCGCAATCGATGGGCAGCATATGGCCGCAACGGGGGATGACGGCTAGTTGCTTGTCCTTGGTTGTCAGCAGCGCCATGCCTCGCCTGGCGTCGCCCTCGACACTGGCTTCATGATCCTGTGCGCTCCACAGGAACAGAGTCGGTGCCGTGATTTTGGGCAAGTCGTCGGGCGTGCGTTCGTGCGACGTCGCGCCTTTATCGACGCGCATTGGCGGCATCGTGAGGTAACGATTATTGAGATCGGTCCATTCGCGCACCAGCTTTGGCGTCACCCGCCGCTTGTCCTCCACATTATGGAGGATGATCTGCCGCCAATAGTTCGGCTTGTGATAGCCTTTGTGCGTGGCGTCCTCCGCCACGGCCTGCTTCAGCGCATCGGGAAACTGGCTGGCGTCCATCACCAGCTTGCCGACCGGCGCATTGCTGTAGATGAGGCCCGTGAGATGCTCTGAGTGTAGCGCAGCATAGGCGGCCCCGACGATCCCTGAACTGGATGTCGATACGAGCAGGAAGCGATCGAGACCCAGCCGCGCCCGCAGCCCCTCGATGATCGCGATCTTGCGCTCCACCGTATAATTGGCGTCCGGCGAAGGGCCGGACAGGCCAGCAGGCGGCAGGTCGATCCGAACGACGCGATAGTGCATCTTCAAACGCGCGGCCCACCGGTTCCATTGCAGCAGGCTACCGAAGGAGCCATGGAGCAGCAGGATCGTCGGCCCCTTGCCTTCATCCACATAATGGATCGGCTCGCCGTCAATTATGGCAAACTGCGACGCGGGCAGGGCATAGCGCGCCCGCAGCGCTTGGTCCTGCGGCAGTGTTTGCGCTGAGACGGCGGGCGTCATAATCATCGCACCCAACACGGCCCAAAGTCTTTTCCGCATCCTCTTTCCCCTTGATCGAACACCATATCCTGATCGACGAGCAGCATGAGGGCAGTTGGGGTCACGCCTCTGTCCGCGCATCGGACAAGCGTCGCGCGCCTGTTACCAGAAAAGCGGATTTCCGCGACGCGATGGCCCGGCTCGGCGCTGCGGTGAACATCATCACGACTGACGGTCCGGGTGGTCGCCATGGCATGACCGCCTCTGCAGTGTGTAGCCTGACCGACGAACCGGCCTCGCTGGCCGTGTGCATCAATCGCAACTCGCGGATTCATGCAGCTATCGAAGAGAACGGAGCGCTGTGCGTCAATGTCCTCAATGGCGAACATGAGGAACTGTCCGGCCTCTTCGCACGGTCGGGCCTGTCCATGGCTGAGCGTTTTGCAAATGCGCAATGGGAACGGTTGGCCAACGGCACGCCGGGCCTGCTGGGCGCGCTGTGCAATCTGGCGTGCAGCGTGATGTCGGTCAGCGAAATAGGAACGCACACTATGTTCTTCTGCCGCGTGGAAGATATTCGCATGGGACCTGAAGGGCATGGGCTGGTCTATTTCGGCCGCAGCTATCACCGCCTGACATCAGCGCCCGCTGCGTGAATATGGCTGCTTCCTTCGAACATATTGCGCAGGCGCTTGTCACGGCCCGTCTGCAGGCCAGCGCCATCCCGACCTTTCCCGGCACGGTGCCTGCGACGCTGGAGGATGCCTACGCTATCCAGCGGCTGGCCATTGCCCTTTGGCCCGACAGGATCGCGGGCTGGAAGGTCGGACGATTAAGCCCCGACCTGGCGCAGCGCTTCGGGCAGGATCGCTTCGTCGGCCCGGTTTTTCAGGCCGCCGTGCGTAGTGCTGATCCCGGCACGACCGTCGATTATGCCTCCTATGCGGTGGATCGGCGATGTTCGAAGCGGAATATATGCTGTTTGCGGGCCATGATGATGATGGCGTTATCGTCGTGGACCATGCGACCACAGGCGTAGAAGTCGCGGCCAGCCCGATCGCCGATCTGCCTGCCTTAGGCTCGCTGGCGACGATCGCGGATCTGGGTAATAATGCCGGCCAGATCATCGGCGCGCCCGTTCCGCTCGACAGCATCCACGCGCCATCGTCTCTTGCTTGTGAAACCAGAGTCGGGACGAACGATCCTGTTTCCCGAACCGCTGACGCCCTGCCAGGCGGGCCGATGGCGGCCTTTGCCTTTGCGGTGGTGGAAACGGCACGTCTGGGTTTTCCGCTGCAACCCGGTCAGTTCGTCACGACCGGCGCGGTGACAGGGATGAACCCTGTGGAGCAGGGGCAGACCTGCGTCGCCGATTTCGCTGAATTCGGGCAGATCGACTGTATCGTGACGGGCCGTCCGCCCATCAAGCTGTGATCTGCTGCAAACTGGACTATTGACTATGGAAAGATGACTATGCGCAAATATCTCATGATCGCGTCCGCCATTATCACCGTCGCATCGCCGCAATTTGCGCAGGCGCAGGCTGGCAAGCCGCCCGTCTCGTTTGCGACCTGCGGGGTCTGCCACAAGATCAAGGCGGGCGAGAAGTCCACCCTTGGTCCCAACCTGTTCAAGGTCGCCGGTCGCAGGGCTGGCACTCTGCCGGGCTATAGCTACTCGCCTGCCATGCAGAAATCCGGAATCGTGTGGAGCCGTGCCAGCCTGACCGATTTTTTGAAATCACCGTCGCGCAAAGTCCCCGGCACGAAAATGGGTTTCGCCGGTCACACCGATCCGCGTAAGACGGACGAGATCGTGACCTATCTGCTCGGATTGAAATAGGCAGGACTGGAAAGGCCGCTTTTGGAGAGTGTTGCACAAATGATATGCAATAATGACGGCAGCGCGCCGGGCGGGCTTCGTGTCGCGATATTGGGCACCGGCATGATTGCCGAGGTGCATCGCCGTGCCGCCATGCTGGCAGGCGCGCAGGTTGTCGGCGCGATGGCGTCCACCCCCGAACGTTCCCTGGCGGCCGCGCAAAGGTGGCATACGCAACCCATAGCAACACTGGACGCGCTCGCAGCCCTTGCGCCCGACGTGGTCCATGTCTGCTCGCCCAATAATCTGCACGCCGATCATGTCGAAGCCGCCATCACCAGCGGCGCGCATGTCATCTGTGAAAAGCCTCTGGCGACCAATAGCCAGACTGCCAGACGGCTGATGACGCTGGCGCAGGATCATGGACGCATCGCGACGGTGCCCTTCGTCTATCGCTTTCATCCGCTGGTGCGGGAAATCAGGGCGCGGGCGCAGGATGGCGAGTTCGGGCGCTGGCAACTGTTGCACGGCAGCTATCTTCAGGATTGGCTGTTATCGCCCCACGCGACCAGCTGGCGCGTGGATTCCAGCCGGGGCGGTCCTTCCCGCGCATTCGCTGACATCGGCTCGCACTGGTGCGACCTCATGGAGTTTGTGACCGGCGAACGGATCGCATCCGTTGCCGCAGCAGCGACGATCACTGTGCCGCAACGCCCGGCGACATCGCAACAAAGTTTCAGCAGCGGGGCCAGCGCAGGCCCGCTTATTACGGTCGATACGGAAGACGCCGCGACGATCATGTTTCGCACGCAATCGGGCGTGCTGGGCACCGCCGTCATTTCGCAGGTATCGGCAGGGCGCAAGAACCGGTTGTGGTTCGAATTTGACGGCGCGTTCAAATCCGCCGTCTTCGATCAGGAAACGCCCGAAACCATGTGGTTGGGATCGGAGGGGTCGATCGAAATTGTCCAGCGTGATCCGGGGCGCGGTTCGGCGGACCAGCGCCGCCTGTCCAGCCTGCCGCCCGGCCATGCGCAGGGCTATGCTCAATGTTTCGAAAATTATGTCGCCGACACGTACGCTGCCGTGCGCGGCGAACTGCGCGACGGCCTGCCGACCTTTGCTGACGGCGCTCGATCCGCCGACATCATCGACGCGGTGATGCAAGCGGCCGCTACGGGACGATGGGTCGATGTCGCCGCATCTGCGGACGGCGCGGCAGCCTGATCGGCCCTCCATTCACGGCAATTGGAAAGAGACGAATATGGTTCTGGCTTCCCCCCCTGTCACGCTGTTCACCGGGCAATGGGCCGACCTTCCGCTGGAGGAGGTCGCCGCGCTCGCCGCCCAATGGGGCTATGACGGGCTGGAGATCGCCTGTTCGGGCGAGCATCTGGACGTGTGGCGCGCGGCGGAGGATGACGCCTATCTCGATGGCCGCCGCGCCATTCTCGATCGTCATGGATTGCAGCTCTATGCCATTTCCAACCATCTGGCCGGACAAGCGGTGTGCGACGATCCCATCGATTTCCGCCATCAGGCGATCGTGCGCGGGCGTGTCTGGGGCGATGGCGAGGGCGAAGGGGTGCGCCAGCGCGCCGCGCAGGAAATGCAACTGACCGCCCGCGTCGCGCGCAAGCTGGGCGTCGATACGGTCGTCGGGTTTACCGGCTCGAAAATCTGGCCCTATGTCGCGATGTTTCCTCCGGTCCCGGACTCCGTGATCGATGCGGGCTACGAAGATTTCGCCGCACGTTGGAACCCTATATTGGACGTGTTCGATGATGAAGGCGTGCGCTTCGCCCATGAAGTGCATCCCGGCGAGATCGCCTATGATTATTGGTCCAGCGTGCGCACGCTGGAGGCGCTGGATCATCGCAAGGCGTTCGGGTTCAACTGGGATCCTTCGCACATGATGTGGCAGAATATCGATCCCGTCGGGTTCATCTGGGACTTTCGGGACCGCATCTATCATGTCGATTGCAAGGATACGCGCTTGCGGCCCCGCAACGGGCGGGCAGGCATATTGGGATCACATCTGAGCTGGGGCGATCCGCGACGCGGCTGGGATTTCGTATCGACGGGGCACGGCGACGTGCCGTGGGAGGATAGTTTACGCGCGCTGCGGTCCATTGGCTATGCCGGGCCGATCTCGATCGAGTGGGAAGATGCCGGGATGGATCGCCTTCACGGCGCGGCGGAAGCGGTGGGCTTCGTCCGCTCGCTCCTCTGGCCGCTTCCCACAACCCGGTTCGATGCGGCGTTCAGCCATAATGCCGACACGTCGGATGCCGCACCCGCACAATGACGACAGCATCTGGCGAAGGCGATCGGGTTTCGCCCCGCATCGTCATTTTTGGAGCAGGGGCGGTCGGATCGGTGGTGGCGGCGCGTCTGGCGCAAGCAGGAAAGCCCTTTCACCTGGTGGCGCGTGGCGATCGGCTGGACCGGCTGCGCGTGGACGGCCTGCTGTTGCGGAACGGTGATGGCGACACGCTGCGCTACGACGTTGCAACTGCGGCTCCTTGGGAAGGCACCCCGCAGGATATCGTCTTTCTGGCGCTCAAGGGGCAGGCCATTCCCGCCGCCTTGCCCGATCTTGGCACATGGATCGGCCCCGACACTGTCGTCGTTCCCCTCGTCAATGGCATCCCCTGGTGGTATTTCCAGCCGCACGGGACGCGATCGGTCGGTGCCGTCGATCCGCAGGCGCACGTCTCCGCCGCGATCGATCCACATCATGTGGTCGGGGCTGTGCTCTATCTCACCGCATCGCTCGCACGGAACGGCGTCGCTTCCATGCAAGGGCGTGAACATATCGTCATGGGTCCGATCGCGGCGTGGGACGATGCTGTGACGGAACAGTTACGCACGTTGTTTGATGGCACGCCCATATCGATTGATCTGGTGCCTGACATCCGACGGGATATGTGGTCGAAGGTCGCACTCAACATCGCGACCAATCCGCTGTCGGTCGTCGCCGATGCGACTTTGCACGATCAGTTCCATGATGAAGGGTTGGCCCGGCTCGTCGCCAATGTGCTTGGCGAGGTCATCGGTCTTGCCCGCGCCTATCAGGTGGAACCCCGGCTTTCGCTCGAACAGATGCTGGCCAAGGGGCGGCAGGCCGGGCATGTCTACACGTCGATGGCGCAGGATTATGCCAATGGGCTCCCGCTCGAATTGGGGGCGATCGCCCATTCCGTTCTTGAGCTGGCGGATCATGTTGGGTTCGACATGGCCAATACACGGATGATGGTGGATCTCTGTACATTCCGTGCGGCACAGCAGGCGCGCGTTTCAGCTATCTGACCTCGGGGAGGGCAGGCAGTCTTATGTCACGTCCCTTATCCGAACAATTCCATCCCGATCGCGCGAAATGCTTCCGATTCAGCTGTCAGGTCGTTCAGCCTTTGGCTCAGGATGATGGGGGACACGGCCTGCGCGTCGGACAGGGGGCGATACACGATGTCGTGGCGCTGGATATATTGCGTCGATCGGGGGACGATGGCTATGCCTGAATGGGCGGCGACGAGGCCGAGGGCAGTCTGGATTTCGCGCACTTCTGTCACCCTGCCCGGCAATGTGCCCTGTTCGTGGAACAGCGCAAGCACCTGATCGGCATAGCTGGGCCGCGGTTCGCGCGGATAGACGATCATCGATCGACCGGCGAGCGCCGTCAGGGGCAACGGGGCGGTGTCGCGCGCCAGTGGATCGGACGAGGGCAGGGCGGCGATCAGTGCTTCATTGCACAATATCCGCCGCGCTATCGCCGGATCGTCGACACGGACCCGGCCCAGACCCGCGTCGATGCGACCCGCCTTCAGCGCCATGACCTGTTCCAGCGTCGTGAGTTCGACCAGTTCGACATCCATGTCGGGCATATGGCTGCGGAAACGGCGGATCATTTCGGGCAGGTCGCCGTGCATGATCGATCCGACCACGCCGATGACGAAGCGGCGTTGCCGGGTCGCGGCGAAATTTTCCATCATTCCGGCAATCTGGTCGATGCTGCCCAGAATCTGCGTCACCTTTTCCAGCAGCAACCGGCCTGCCTGCGTCAGCATGATCGGGCGCACCGACCGATCGAACAATATGACGCCCAGTTCCAGTTCGAGGTCGTTGATCTGGCGGCTGAGCGGTGGTTGCGCAACGCCCAGCTTTTCCGCCGCGCGGGTGAAATTCCGTTCCTTGGCGACGGCGGCGAAATAGCGCAGGTGGCGCAGTTCCATGATACCTCTCAAGTATAGTATAGATTGACTAAGTCTTTTTATCAGCGGACGCAAGCGGCTAAACGGGGTCAGGAAAAGGAGCCGTGATGGTAGTGATCGACCGCATCGAGACAGTCATTGTCGATGTTCCCACCATCCGTCCGCACGTGCTGGCCATGACGACCATGGAATGCCAGACTTTGTGTATCGTGCGGCTGCATTGCGCTGACGGTATCATCGGCATTGGCGAAGCGACGACGATCGGCGGCCTGTCCTATGGCCCGGAAAGCCCCGAAAGCATCAAGCTGACCATCGACACCTATTTCGCGCCGATCCTGCAAGCCTGCGATGCGTCGCGACCGGCCGAAGCGATGGCGCGGATCGGGAAGTTCGTGGTCGGCAACTATTTCGCCAAATGCGCGGTGGAAACGGCGCTGCTCGATGCGCAGGGGAAGCGGACGGGCCTGCCGGTCAGCGAATTGCTGGGCGGGCGCGTCCATGATGCGCTGGGCGTGCTGTGGACGCTGGCCAGCGGCGATACGGACAAGGACATCGCCGAAGCCGAGCAGATGATCGCGATCCGTCGCCACAATGTCTTCAAGCTGAAGATCGGCAAGCGGTCCGTGGCCGACGATGTCGCCCATGTCGGCGCGATCAAGCGGGCGCTGGGCGACCGGGCGAGCGTGCGCGTGGACGTCAACATGGCGTGGGACGAAACGACGGCGCGGGCGGGGATCGATATGCTCGCCGACGTTGGATGCGATCTGGTGGAACAGCCGATCATCCGTCACAACCGCGAGGGCATGGCGCGTCTGGCTGCCAGGGCGCGCATTCCCATCATGGCGGACGAGGCGTTGACCGGCCCTGCCAGCGCCTACGACTATGCGGTGCATGCGGCGGCGGACGTGTTCGCGGTCAAGATCGAACAGTCGGGCGGATTGTTCGCCGCCAAACAGGTGCAGGGCATCGCTGATGCAGCGGGCGTGGCGCTGTACGGCGGCACGATGTTGGAGGCGGCGGTCGGCACTGTCGCATCCGCCCATGTCTTTGCGACCTTTCCCCAGATCGCGTTCGGCACGGAATTGTTCGGCCCGCTCCTGTTGACCGAGGAGATACTGGAGGAGCCGCTCGTCTATCGGGACTTCACGCTGCGCGTGCCGGACACGCCGGGTCTGGGCATCGCGCTGGACGAAGATCGCATCGCTTTTCTGCGCCGGGACGCGGCGCGCGCCACCATTTCCATCCCTGCAACACGGACGGGCTGACCGATGCTTTTTAAAGTCGAAATGGATGTCAACGTTCCACGGGACTATGATCCGGCCAAATTCGAAGCGCTCAAAGTGGCTGAAAAGGCGCGCTTTCAGGAATTGCAGCGTGCGGGAACATGGCGGCATATCTGGCGCGTGGTCGGGCAATATTCCAACATCAGCATCTTCGACGTCGCCGACAATGCGGAACTGCACGACATCCTCACTACGCTGCCGCTCTATCCATTCATGGATGTACGGGTGATGGCCCTGTGCCGTCATCCTTCGTCCACCCACGACGACGATCGCTGAGCCAGGCGACATATATATCCCGAAGGAGAGGATCATGACCCCCGATTTTGTAAAGAGCGTCCCCGTCCAGGACCTGCTGGATCGCGCCAGCGGCCTGACCGCCGAGGGCGGCGATCCCCGGCTGAAAGGGATTGCGCGCGACCTGTTCGAAGCGATCATGACGGTCATCGTCAAATATGACGTCAGCGAAAGCGAGTTCTGGCGCGCAGTCACTTTCTTTCA
Source organism: Sphingobium sp. (assembly GCF_049304695.1). Taxonomy (GTDB): domain Bacteria; phylum Pseudomonadota; class Alphaproteobacteria; order Sphingomonadales; family Sphingomonadaceae; genus Sphingobium. Next base: position 122,552 of record NZ_JBAQOK010000007.1, on the reverse strand, counting down.
GCAGGGGGCGGACGAATATGGCCTGATCGTGCCGGGCACGGGGCTGGAGCATTTTCTCGATCTCTACATGGACGCCAAGGATGCCGAAGCCGGCATGTCCGGCGGCACGCCACGCACGATCGAAGGGCCACTCTATGTCGAAGGCGCGCCGCTGGTCGAAGGCGATGTCAACCTGTCCGAAGACCCCGACGATACCGATATGCTTTACATGTCGGGTATCATCACCGGGCCTGACGGCGAAGCGGTCAAGGACGCCATCGTCCATGTCTGGCACGCCAATTCAAAGGGATGGTATTCCCATTTCGACCCGACCTGCGAACAAACCCCCTTCAACAACCGCCGCCGCATCAAGCTGGGCGACGATGGCCGCTATGCCTTTCATTCCAAGATGCCGCATGGCTACAGCGTGCCGCCCGAAGGCGCGACCGATCGGCTGATGAAGGCGCTTGGCCGTCATGGCAATCGCCCCGCTCATGTGCATTTCTTTGTGGAAGCGCCTGGCTATCGGACGCTGACGACGCAGATCAATTTCGGCGATGATCCGTTCGCGGCGGACGATTTCGCATTCGGCACGCGCGAAGGCTTGTTGCCGGTCCCCAACCGTCAGGGCGAAAGCGCCTATATCGGTTTCGACTTCCGCCTCCAGCGGGCGGCGGCGTCAGATGATGAGCGCTTTTCCGCACGCGCCCGATTGGCGGTCTGAACGCCCGATGGACAAGATTTTCCCCACACCCGCCGCAGCGCTTGAAGGGCTTTTGGTCGATGGCATGTCGATCATGTCGGGCGGCTTTGGCCTGTCGGGTAATCCCGAAAGCCTGATCCCCGAAATAAGGGCGGCGGGCGTGCGCAACCTGACCGTCATTTCCAACAATGCCGGCGCGGACGGTTTTGGCCTGTGGATGCTGCTGGAAAGTCGTCAGGTCCGCAAAATGATCTCCTCTTATGTCGGAGAGAATAAGCTGTTCGAAAGCCAGTATCTGTCGGGGGAACTCGAACTGGAACTCAGTCCGCAAGGGACGCTGGCCGAACGGATCCGCGCGGGCGGTGCAGGCATCCCGGCCTTTTATACCAAAACCGGCGTCGGGACTGTTGTGGCGGACGGCAAGCCGGTCGAGACGTTTGAGGGCGAGGATTATGTGCGGGAGACATGGCTGCGCGCGGACCTTTCCATCATCAAGGCGTGGCGGGCGGACCCGGCCGGGAACCTGATGTTCCGCAAGACCGCGCGCAATTTCAATCCCAACATGGCGACGGCGGGCAAGGTGACGGTGGTCGAGGTGGAAGAGATTGTGGAGGCCGGATCGTTCGACCCCGACTGCATCCACACGCCGGGCATCTATGTCGACCGCATCGTCCTGTCGACCATCAATGAGAAGCGGATCGAAAAGCTGACCACGCGCGAAAGGGAGGACATCTGATGGCCTGGACCCGCGACGAGATAGCCGCGCGCGCAGCACGGGAATTGCGCGAGGGCTATTATGTGAATCTGGGCATCGGTATTCCTACGCTGGTCGCGAACCATGTGCCCAAAGGCATGAACGTGACGCTTCAGTCGGAAAACGGCATGCTGGGCATTGGCCCCTTTCCGTTGGAGGGGGAAGCTGATCCCGATCTCATCAACGCGGGGAAGCAGACGATCACGGCTTTGCCCACGTCCAGCTTCTTTTCGTCCGCCGACAGTTTCGCGATGATCCGGGGCGGGCATATCGACATGGCCGTGCTGGGCGCGATGGAGGTAGCCGCCAATGGCGATCTGGCCAACTGGACCATTCCGGGCAAGATGGTGAAGGGCATGGGTGGCGCGATGGATCTGGTCGCGGGCGTCAAGCGCGTGATCGTGGTGATGGACCATGTGTCGAAAAACGGCACGCCCAAGATATTGCCGACCTGCTCCCTGCCGCTCACCGGCAAGGCGGTCGTGGACCTCATCATCACCGATCTGGCCGTGATCGCGGTCGATCGCAGGGCAGGCGGCCTGACGCTGATCGAAACGGCCCCCGGCGTCAGCGTGGACGATGTGATCGCCAAAACGGGCGCGCCGCTTGCCATCGCGGCGGTCGCAGCATGATCGACGCCTTCATCTGCGACGCGATCCGCACCCCCATTGGTTGTCTGAACGGATCACTGTCGACCATACGTGCCGACGATCTGGCCGCGCTGCCCGTCCGCGCCCTGATGGATCGCAATCCGGGCGTGGACTGGGCGGCGGTGGACGACATGATCCTGGGCTGCGCCAATCAGGCGGGCGAGGACAATCGCAACGTCGCGCGCATGGCGGCGCTGCTGGCGGGTCTGCCGACCGATGTGCCGGGCACGACGATCAACCGCCTGTGCGGGTCGGGCCTGAACGCCATTGGCGTTGCGGCGCAGGCGATCCGTTCGGGCGACGCAGACCTCATCATCGCAGGCGGCGTCGAGAGCATGACCCGTGCGCCCTATGTGCTGGGCAAGGCAGGCGGCGCGTTCGGCCGGGATCAGAAGATAGAGGATACGACGCTGGGCTGGCGCTTCGTCAATCCGGCGATGAAGGCAGCCTATGGCGTGGACAGCATGCCGCAGACCGGGGAAAATGTGGCGGTCGAATGGGGCATCAGCCGTGCCGATCAGGACAGTTTCGCGCTCGCCAGTCAGGAAAAGGCCGCCGCTGCGCAGGCGTCGGGCCGTCTGGCCGCCGAAATCGTGCCGGTGTCGATCCCGCAGAAAAAGGGCGATCCGATCCTGTTCAGCGCCGACGAACACCCCCGCGCGACGAGCCTGGAGGCGCTGGCGAAGCTGAAGCCAGTCGTCTCGCCGGACGGCACGGTAACGGCGGGCAATGCTTCGGGTCTCAACGATGGCGCGGCGGCGCTGCTGGTCGCGTCGGAAGCGGGAGCCAAGGCCCATGGGCTGACGCCCCGCGCGCGCATATTGGCCATGGCGTCGGCGGGCGTCGCGCCACGGGTCATGGGCGTTGGTCCCGTGGCGGCGGCCCGGCGGCTGTTCGCACGCACGGGCCTGTCCATCGCGCAGATGGATGTGATCGAACTCAACGAAGCCTTTGCCAGTCAGGCAATCGCGACGTTGCGCGACCTGGGCGTCGATTTTCGCGATCCGCGCGTCAATCCCAATGGCGGCGCGATCGCGCTGGGCCATCCGCTCGGCATGTCCGGCGCACGTATTACGATGACGGCGGTCGAAGAACTGCAGCGCACCGGTGGCCGCTTTGCCCTTGCCTTCATGTGCATCGGCGTGGGGCAGGGCATTGCCCTGATCGTGGAGCGGGTGTGATGGACAGTGAGATCATGACCGGCGATGGCTGCCGGATTGCCTACAGGTTCGATGGCGGAGCCGACCTGCCGGTCCTGCTGCTATCCAGTTCGCTGGGCACGTCCATGGCGATGTGGGAGCCACAGATGGCGGCGCTGGCCCGCCAGTTCAGGGTGTTGCGCTACGACCAGCGCGGCCATGGCACATCGGGCGCGCCGACGGGCGCCTATTCGATCGACCGGTTGGGCCGGGACGTGATCGAATTGCTAGATGCGCTGGGGATCGAACAGGTCGATTTTTGCGGCCTGTCGCTGGGCGGGATGATCGGGCAGTGGCTGGGCATTCGCGAGCCGGGCCGTCTGCGCCGCCTGATCCTGGCCAATACGTCCAGCTATATGGGGCCGCCGGGCGGGTGGGACGCGCGCATCAAGTCCGTCAACGAACATGGCATGGCCCCGCTGGCGCAGGCGTCGGTCGATCGATGGTTCACCGCCGCCTTTGCCGCATCGGCCCCGGACGCCATAGCGCCGATCGCGCAGATGCTGCTCGCCAATGCGCCGCAGGGCTATGCAGGCACCTGCGCGGCGATCCGCGATATGGACATGCGTCGGATGGTTGGGTTGATCGCTGCACCGACTTTGGTCATCGGCGGCACGCTGGACCCCGCCACGCCGCCTGCCCATAGCGAAGCGCTGGCCCGCAGCATCGCTGGCGCACGGCTCGTCATGCTGGACGCGGCGCATTTGTCCAATGTCGAACAGCCGGACGCCTTCGCGCAGGCCGTCACCGATTTTCTGCAACCCGCCTGAGCATCGTCTGTCGTGTGGTCACGACTGCTGGGCGTCATCCTTTGGCCGCCGTCGTACATCCCGCTGTGGAACCCCCGCTTCCATTGAGAAACCCGCTCAAAGTGGCGATATGCTGGCCCGGCTCTTCATCAGCGGCTGTATGCGTGTTCCGAACGCTTCCACGCCTTCCAGGAAATCGTCGAAGGTCAGCAGCACGCCACCGGTGTTCGGCACTTGCGCCATTTCGTCGAGCATGCGCGCCACGCTTTCGTAGCTGCCGACCAGTGTGCCCATGTTGATGTTCACGGCCCCTTCCGGCGCGGCGAGTTGGCGGACGTTGGTGTCGGTGTTGACCGTGTCCCTGGCGCCCTGATCGACCAGCCATGCGATGGCTTCGAGATCGACGCCGTCATTATAGCACCGCCATTTGGCCATGGCTTCTTCGTCCGTCTCGGCAGCGATGATCATGATCAGGACGAAGACCGAGACGTCGCGGCCTGTCTCCGCTGTGAAATTCCCCAGCCGGTCGTTATTGGAAGCGAAAGCGGTCGGCGTGTTGACGCCCTTGCCAAGGCAGAAGGCATAGTCCGCCCACTTGGCCGAGAACGCCAGTCCCGCATCGGACGATCCCGCGCAGATGATCTTCATGTCCGCTTGCGGTTGGGGCCGGACGAGGCAATCGTCCATCTGATAATATCGGCCCTTGAAGTCGGAGCGCCCGCTTTCCCACAACTCGCGCAATATGCGGGCATATTCGTCGAGCACGTCGTAGCGATTGCGAAAATGCTCGTCGCCCGGCCAAAGGCCCATCTGGGTATATTCGGGCGGCTGCCAGCCGGTGATAAGGTTCAGCCCGAAACGGCCATGACTGATGCTGTCGATGGTATTGGCCATGCGCGCGGCGAAGGCGGGCGGAATGATCAGCGTAGGGCAGGTGGCGAAGATCTTGATCTTATCCGTCACTGCAGCGAGTCCCGCCATCAGTGTAAAGCTTTCCAGACCATATTCCCAAAACTGCGTTTTGCCACCAAAGCCGCGCAGTTTTATCATCGATAGCAGGAAATCGAGGCCGTATTTCTCGGCGCGCAGGGCGATCTCCTTGTTGAGATCGAAGCTCGGCAAATATTGCGGAGCATTTTCGCTGATGAGCCAGCCATTATTGTTGATGGGAATGAAAACGCCGACCTGCATGGACTTCAACTCCTGAGGAATGCGAGAACGACGCTGTTGAAATTGTCTGGATCGGTCACGTTGCAGGCATGACCGCCCCAATTGAACGTGGCGGTCCGGGCGTGCGCAACCGGCTGGGCGAGATCGAGCGCGGTGGCGAATGGCACGAGGAAGTCGTCGCGGGTGGCGATGACGAGCAGCTTTTCGAGCGCCGCCAGCCCCGCCGGATCGGGCGTATAGGCCTGTACGGCGGCGATGCGCCGGGCCGTCGTCTCGACGCCTGGGAATGCCGCGAGATGCTGTTCGAGGTCAGCCGCCAACTCTTCGTCGTGATCGGCGATCCAGTCGGGTGGGTAGAGGAAAAGCGGCTGCGCTTCGAGAAAGGCCCTCTCGCCTGCGCCATGCAGCAGCGCGAGGCGGGTGGCGAAGCAGCGCCGTGTATGGGGCGAGAGTGAACGCCAGCCGTTGATGACGACCAGCCGGTCGATCCGCCCTGTGCGGATGGCGGTTTCGACGCCGATGGCCCCGCCCAGCGCATGGCCGATACAATGGGCGCGCGCGATGCCGATGGCATCCATCAGTGCGATCACGTCGCTCGCCATATCCTCGACCGATAGGGTGTCGGCAAGCGCGCGGTCGCTGCGGCCAGTGCCGCGATGGTCATAGGCAACGACGCGGAAATGCGCAGCCAGCGCCGGCAGGTTCGGCGCCCAGTAGGTCGCCGAACCGCCAAGGCCGCTCGACAATATCAGCGGTGGCGCATCCGCGCTCCCATGGATCTCGTAGTAAAGCCCTGCCACCTTAGCCAAGATGGGCGACCGAGGCGATCTCGACCAGGCAATCCGACTTCACCAGTTCGCACTTGATGCAGTAGCGCGCAGGTTTGTCGCCCGGAAAATATTCGGCATAGACCGTATTGAAGGCGGCATAGTCATTAAGGTCGGCCAGGAAGATGTGGTTCATCGCGATGTCCGCCATCGTGCCGCCCGCAGCCTCGATCGTGGTTTTGATGACGTCCAGCACATGACGCGTCTGCGCGGCGGCATCGCCGATATGCAGCACTGCGCCGCCCTCTCCCAGCGCTAATACGCCCGAGATATACACAGTGTTGCCCGCCCTGGCACCGGCTGAATAGGGAGCGATGGGCTTGGGGAACTGCGACGGATTGATCGGTTCGAAAGGCATCAGGCCTCCTTCTTGGGCAGTTGGCCGACAGCGGCGCGGAAATCGGCGACACTGCTTACCCAGCCGAAGAATGTCTCGACATTGTAGAGGCTGGCTTCGCGGATGAAGTCCGGCCCCAGATGATGCACGGCGTCCTCCAGCAGCACGCCGAAATATTCCAGGTGGAAGCCGTCGCGCAAGGTCGATTCGACACAGACATTGGTGGCGATGCCGGTGAAGATCAGCGTGCGGATGCCGCGCGCCCGCAGCACGGAATCGAGCTGCGAGTTGAAGAAGGCGGAATAGCGCGGCTTGTGTACGCGCAGGTCGCCCTCCTGCACATGCAAGCCATCCACAAGGTCATAGTCCCATCCACCGCGCGCCAGGAACTTACCGGCAAGCTCGGGACGTGCCCGCATGGTCTTGAGCGCATTGGATTTATGCCAGTTTGGCGAGAGCGCCGTCCCTGCCTCGACATAGTGGGAATCCCAGCCATTCTGCAGAAACACCACGGGCATACCCGCTGTGCGCGCCATATCGACGACTTCGGCAATCTTTGGAATCACACCGACCGCCGAGCCGATATCGAAACCAGCCTCGTCCACATAGCCGCCCTCGCTGGCATAGGCGTTCTGCATATCCACGACGATTACCGCCGTCGTGGCGGCATCGAGACGGATCGCTTCAGGCCGCGCCGGGAGCACCGCAGAAGGGCCGGAACGGGAAGGGGCTGGATCGACGATGACTTCGTTCACCCTCGCAGGATTGAGCAAATGCATCCGGTGGTCAAGCGGAGTGCGACCATTTGCTCGACTCAACCTTCAACTCGCTCCCCCAATCGCACCCGGCGTCAGGATCAGGGTGAGCAGGATGAGGGCAACGCCAATATATCCCCATGCACCCATTCCCTGCCAGGCGATCTTCATGCCGCCAGTGTCGGATCGCGACGATCTGGCCAGCCGCATCGCGTAGATCATCGTGCCGGTGACAGCCATTCCCGTCAGCAGCGCGCCGAACAGGAACCAGATAGCCTTCGTCCACAGGCCGCCGAACGTGCCGAAATGCAGCGGATCGGCCATTTCGGAAATGCGCTGATGCGCGCTCAGTGTGCGTCCGTCCAGCCGCGCCACGACCCGCGACGTAGCCGGATCGACAACCACTGCATTGGCGCGATCCCGCACCAGCCAGGCGGAGGATTGGCCGAGGAAAATCACGCCATTGTCGGGCGTGAAGCGGATTTCCCGAATATCGAGCGCAGGATCGGCGCGGCGCGCTATGGCAACCAGCCGGTCCAACTCGACACCGGTCGGCATCGGACCAGCCGCCACCTCCGGCAATTTGGGCACCTTGGCGTTCCCGCCCAATGTCTCCACCAGATACCACAGGCCTGTGAGCGCGATCAGAGCCACGAACCACAGGCTCCACAAACCCATCAGGCGATGCAGGTCGCCCGTCATCCGCCGCCCGTCCCCACCGCGCGGCGCTCGGAAAAAGCCGCGCCACCATTTCTTGTAGGTGACGATGCCCGACACCAGCGACGCCGCGAGCAACAGGGCAAGCGAGCAGACGATCGGTATGCCGATCTTCGTTGGCAGCATCAGGTGGCGATGGGCCTGCCGCAGGAAGCGGTGGACATTGGCCCAGCCATGCCTGCCGGTAACCTGTGCCGTCCATGGATCGACATAGACACGCTCCGGTGCGCCCTTGCCGCGACTGACCCAAGCCTCGACCGTGAACCAGGGGTCTATGGGCGCATAGAGCGTCTGGAGCCGGGCATCGGGCGCAGCGCGGGCGGCGGCCTGCGCCAACGCCCCCCATGACGCGACCGGCTCCGACCGGGGCGATACCCGCATGGCGGGCGTCGCCAGCCAGTCGATTTCATGCGCGAACACGGCGAAGCTGCCCGTTGCCAGGATGAAGGTCAGGAAGATCGACAGTTTCAGGCCTATCCAGCTGTGCACCACCCACCAGAGCGATCGGCCCTTTTTTGCGCGCACCTGATCCATGGTCAGAATTGGAAGCGGAGTTCGGCCAGAAATGTGCGCGGCTCGCCCGGAAAATGCCCGCTCTGCGCCGAAAAGCCCGATGCGGCATAGACCTTGTCGAAGATATTATCGACCCGCAGCATCAGTTCGGCAAAGCCAAGCCCCTTGGTGATCGATGCGTCGAAGATCGTGTAGGTTTTCACGGTCTGCCCCGACAGGCTGATGCGTTTCGACACATGTTCGCCGCCCACCGCAAAGGCGGCGTCGATCGCTGGCACCTGATAGCGGGTCCAGAAACCGACCTTATGCTTGGGCGCATTGGCAAAGCGATTGCCGACGGCATTGGTGATCGCCTGTCCCGCAATCGTGCCGGTGATCTTCGTGTCGTTATAGCCATAGTTGACCAGCGCCACCCAGTTGGCGGTAATGTCGGTCGACAGGTCGATTTCGAACCCCTTGCTCGTCACCTCGCCGATCGGGCGCAACTGGTCCTGTCCGTTGACGGGCGGCAGGCTGGTATCGGCCTGAAGGATATTCTTGCGCACGATGCGGTAGGCGGCCAGATTGGCCTGCAACCGGCCGTCGAACAGGTCGGTCTTGATACCGCCCTCGAACTGGTCGCCAGTGACGGGTGCGAATGGACCACCCACGTCGCCATTTTGACTTGCGGCCGTCTGCGGCTCGAAACTTTGCGACCAGCTCAGATAGACAGACACATCCTTGCGCGGCTTGTAAATCGCGCCGGTGCGGAAGGTGATATCGTCATCCTTATAGGAGGCAGCGTTGACCACGCGATCCTCGAACTTGTCGTAGCGCACGCCTCCGACCAGCATGAAGGCATCGCTCAGGCTGATCTGATCCTGCAGATAAGCACCCTGACGCTTCGTGCGCGTATCCGTGACGGTGAACGGCAGCAAAGCGGCCCGCGCCACGTCGCGGGCGCTGTTGGTATAGACGGGATTGCTCAGGCTGAGCGGTGTCACGCCCGCCCGCAGGATACGTGAATTAAGCACGCTCGTCTCGTCATACCAATCCGCCCCGGTCTGGAATTTATGCTCCATGCCGAGCAGATCGACCCGCGCCGTCAGGTTCGCGGAAAAGGACAGGCCATCGACATCGCGGATCTGGTCACGAAACTCGCGTGCGACCAGATCGGTGCTACCAGCCACCAATCCGCGCGGCTCATGATATTGCTGCGTCTCGGTCGCCTTGAAATAGCGGACACCCGCATCGAACGTGACCCGCTCCCCGATCGCGGTCGCATAGCGCGCCTGATAGGCTTGCGACTTCAAATGCAGAAAATCGGTGGGTTCGTTGGCATTCCATCGAATGTCGGTCAGGAAATTGCCGTCATTGTCGGTCAATACGCCCCGCAGGCGGTTCGCCTGAAGATCATTGTCGTAGACCGTCGCCTGCAACGTCAGCTTGCCGCCTTCGTTGGTCTTGATGGCAAGGCCGCCGTCACCGATCAGCGACACATTCTTGGTATTGCGGCGATAGGGGTTCATCGCCTCGTAAAAGCCGCCAAGGCGGTAAGTGACGATTCCGTCCTTGTCGATCGGACCGGTCGCTTCGGCCGATATGCCACGCCGGTCATAATTGCCCGCCGTCGCCACCAGACGCATGGCGCTGGTGTCGCCGGGCACCTTCGACACATAATTGATGATGCCGCCGGGCGATCCTGGTCCAAAGAAGAGACCAGCCGGTCCCTTCAACACTTCCACCCGTTCGATATTGAAAAGCTGGGGCACGGAAAAGCCGATGAACGGGTTGCCCCGCATACCATCGTAGAAAGACTGGTCCTGGCGAAACCCGCGGAAGGTGACGCCGGCATAGCTGAAGAAGCTGACGCCGGAGATGTTGCGATAGATGTCGGTCGCGTCGCGCGCGCCCTGATCGGCAAAGAGATCCTTGTTGATCACCTGCAACGCCTGCGGAATGTCGAGCGGATCTTCGGCGCTTTTGCCGACGGTTGTGGTTTCGGTGCGGTAGAGGCGCTGGGCGCGGCCCGTCACGATGATCTGATCGCCTTCGCCTATGGCCCCATCCGGTGCCGACGCAGGCGCTTCCTGCGCGCAAGCCACCGACACCCAGAAGGAAACAGACGCAAACAGCGTCGCGCGGAATATGGACAAGACAACCCCCGTAGATTCGCTAATGATAGTGATTCGCGATACGGAGTTTGAATGGTCAGGGCAAGTCGCCAAATTCCATCGCAATAAGATGGGGTTTCATTTCGACGCCTGTCGATACAGGTGGGTGTTCGGCTGCTCCTCGCTCATGAAAATATTCCAGCTAAAGGGATAAGGCTATCATCACGGCTTCATCAGGTCCGCAATGTCGTAAGCGACGCCATTTGTGATGACTTTCTGAACCTTAAAGGTGTTGGCGATGTCGGCGCGCGGGTCGCCGTTGAGCAGGACAATGTCGGCGAGCTTACCGACTTCCAGAGTTCCCGCGTCGAGCAGCAGCGCGTTGGCGCTATTGACGGTCGCGGTCTGGAGCGCCTGGAAAGATGTTAAACCCGCATCGACATAGGATGCGATTTCCGCGTGAAGATTGGTGGCGATGATAGTGTCGGTCCCCGCCGTCACGAATGTTCCTGCATCATACATGGCTTTCAATGATTTTAGGCTCCCTGCCATCAAGGGGCGGATCATTGTCGCCATTGGGTCTTGCTCGCGCACCGACTTTTGCGCCCAAATGGGATAAAGATTGACGCGCTGATCATCGCGATAGGCGGGGTGACGTTCCAGATAGCCTGTGAGCGATCCGAACATGGTCGGCGTCAGCGTCCGGCCGCTGCGCGCGAAAAGCTGGATCACATCCTCGTACGCCATGCCCATCGGCCCTTGCTTGGGCGAATAGCCGCGCCGGCTGGTCGCGCCCAGATGCTCGGTGGCATCGACGCCTGTATAGGCGGCGGGGTAGATTTCGTGGCCTGACACGGGAATGCCCATTGCATGCGCCGCCTGAACGATGCGCCGCTGATAGAGGTCAGGCATGCGGACATAGCTTTTCATCAGGTCATATTTGAGGAGCCTGATCCGTTCCAACTCGCGTTCCAGATGTGCCGGGCTGGAGACGGCAATGCCCATTTTATAATAGACGCGCTGCCATTCCATCAACGGACTGCCGGTATAGATACGCGGGCCGATCCGGACACCCGCTTCGCTCGCCTCACGATCCTCCAGTCCATCATAGACCTGCGCGCCCGGATCGCGCACGGTCGTGATGCCATAGGCCAGCCAGGCCTTGTGCTGGTTAGCGCCGAAATCCTTCTGCACATGGCTGTGATGTTCGATGAGACCGGGGATGGCGGTCAGGCCGGTGCCATCGACCAGCTTGCCCGAACTATGCAGTGCCGCATCATGGTTCTGGATCGCGACGATGCGATTGCCCTCTATCACGATGTCCTTGTCATGCTGGGTCACGTCCTGCACGGAATCGACCAGATTGCTGACATGCACGATGACGCGCCCCGTTGGCTTGGCGAGGCGGTAGGTCAGGTCGACCGGCACATCGGTGACAAGGCCGGTTTCCAAATCGACGGTCTTCATCCTGTCGGACGATTGGTAGAGGATGGTTTTGGAATCCGCCGTCCATGTCGGAAAATAAGCAATGTCCGAACTATAGCTGCGCGGCGGCCCCATCGGTTTGCCGTCGGCGGCGACTGGCCAGATTTTCAGCAGTCCTTCGTAGATCGCCGCCATCTTCGTACCGTCAGGCGACCAGGTCGGGCCGCCGCCGCCGCGCGTGTCCATCGACATGTTCGCTTCGGGTATCTGCCAGAATGGTTCACCCTTACCATCGGCGGGGATGACGTACACCTGATTGGTGCCTTCGCGGAAACTGTTGGAATATTTATAGGACAGGCTGATGGCGACATATTTGCCGTCTGCCGACCAGCTGGGGCTTCCCGGTTGGCCAAGCGAACCTTGCAGGCGAGTGATCTTGCCCGTCGCGACGTCGATGATGCACACGCCAGCCACGCCCCATCGGCCATCGACGTCGATATAGGCGATGCGCTTGCCGTCCGGCGACCATGCAGCGCCTAGCGGCTGCGTATCGATGTCAGTAAGTTTGCGATCCTTGCCGCTTTTGAGATCGCGGATCCACAATTGGGGCAGGCCGCCGCTTTTGTCGGAGGTATAGGCAATGCTTTGCCCATCAGGCGACCAGGCCGGATCGGCGTCTAGCGCGCTGTCCTTTGTCAGATTTTCTGGCGTTCCCCCCTTTGCCGACATCAGATAAAGATCGCCTAGCGCGGCAAAAGCGATCCGGCTACCGTCGGGCGATATGGTAGGATGCACGATGCCCAGCGCCTTGCGCGGCGAAGTGCTGTCCCAGTCGCGGCGCATGCGGGTATAGACGGGTTTGACGACTTCCAATGTCGCGGTAAACGGCACCGTGGTCATCTTCGCGCCGATGCGGTGGCGCAGCTTGCCGTCGGACACATAATAATAGCCGCTCTTTCCCCACGATATGCGGAAGGGGAAGACATTCTCCGTGGCGCTGACAGTCACGCCGTCAATCTCCAGACGGCTGCCCGTTGCATCCTGCACGACATAGGCCAGTTCGCCCTTGGGTCCGAAGGACGGGGCGTCAACCTTGCCCTTGACCTGTGCTAGTTGGCTCTCTGTTCCAGTCGATAGCGTCGTTGCGAAAAGCGCGGTCTTTGCGCCGTCCGTGCCCGAATAGGCAATGCGCGCGCCATCGGGCGACCAGGTAGGCATCCTGTCTTCCCGCGGATTGCTGCTTATCTGCATGAGCGCGCCAGACGCGATGTCCAGCGTCCATATATCGTAATTGCCGCTGCGATCGGAGGAGAAAGCAAGCATTCGGCCATCGGCAGAGAAAGCGGGTTCCCGGTCGTCATAGGCACCTTGCGTCAACTTGCGTGCGTCGCTGCCGTCCGGCTTGATGGTCCATAGATCATAGCCGCCCTCTCGATAGGCGAAATAGACGAGCGATTTGCCGTCCGGTGCCCAGACGGGCTGACGCGCATCGTTGAAATAATCGGTGATTCGCACCGCCTTTCCGCCCTTGGCCGGAACGATCCAGAGACTACCCTGCAAATCCATGGCGAGCCATTTGCCGTCCGGCGAGACGGAGACCGCCATCGACGTTCCTTCATGGACGTCGATGGCTATCGGCTTTTCGCCACCGGGTGGGGGCAGGTTGGCGGGGGCAGCATGGGCCTGCGCAGCGCCACCCAGCAGCAGCGCGCCGATGATCGTCCTGAGTGGTGAATACATGCCGTGCTTCCCCTGAAATCCTATGTACCAAGCGCATGCGCTGTTCCTGTCGAACCCGGCATGGAGCGATTCCAACATGCCGGGCAAATAGTGCGTCAATATCCCACGGCATACCCCATGCGGCGCGGGTCGGCGCCGGCCATGCGCGCGCCGGACGGATCGACCAAAATGCCCTGCACGCTGCCGATGGCGTAGGGACCGACCGTGTCGATCCGGTGGCCCATGGCGCTCAGACCTTGCAGCACCACTGGAGGGAAACGCCCTTCCGCCTGCACGGTGATAGCGGCGCCTGGCTTGTAGAAATTGGGTTCCGCGTCCAGCGCGAAGCGCGGCGCTTCAATCGCAGCCTGGATAGGCATGTGCCGATCGACGATATTGACGAGGAACTGAAACTGGGTCTGGCCGATCGTTTCGCCGCCGGGAGAGCCAAAGACGAGCTTTAGCCGCCCTTTGTCGAGGACGATCGTTGGGCCATTGCCAAGCAACGGAATCTTGCCCGGCGCGACCTTGTTGGGATGGCCTGCATAGGGAGCAGTCGAACCCAGGCGCAGTCCGTTGTTGAACAGGATGCCGGTTTTGCCCATGACCATGAAGGTGCCAAAACCGCCGCCGACCGTCGTTGTGACTGCGATGGCATTCCCATCGGCATCAACCGCCGACAGGCTGGTCGTGTCGCCACCGCGTGTGCGTTCATCGCCAAGTGCCGCCCATTGTCGTTGCCGATCTACCATCGTCCGGGCAAAGATGTCGGCGCTGCCGCCTTCGCGATAGAGGCCCGCTCTGGCCGGATCGATCAGCTTGCGCCGTTCGGCCGCAAAGCGTTTCGACAGCAAGCCTTCGACAGGGATGTGGGCGAAGCGTGGATCGGCGGCATATTTATAGACGTCTGCCTTGGCGACCTTGATCGCCTCGATCAACAGGTGCGTGAAGCGCGGATCGTCCGCTGACAATGCGGCCAGATCGAACCCTTCGACCAGGTTCAATTGCTCGCACAGTTCAAGGCCCGTGCGTGAGGTGAGTGGGCTGGAATAGACATCGAGGCCGCGATAACTGGTGCTCACCGGTGTGTCCCAGTGCGGCTGATAGGCTTTAAGGTCGTCCAGCCGCAGCCAGCCGCCTGTCTCGATCGAGAAACGCGCAAATTCCTGCGCTATGGGACCAGTGTAGAAAAAATTATGGGCCGCCTGAAGAGCGCGGTCGCGATCCGCGCCGCCCTTGAGCGCGCGCGTCTCGGCATCGGCGAGCGATTGGAGCGTGCGGGCGAGATCGGGATTGCGAAAAACTGATCGCGGCTGGGGCGGCTTGCCATCGGGCAGGAAGATGGCCGCGCTCGTCGGATAGAGCGCCAGCCTTTTCTGCGCCCGAGTGATGAAGGTCGCGATGGAGGGATCGAGCGGATGACCATCCCGTGCATAGCCGATCGCCGGTTCCAGCAGCGTCGACAGCGGCAGCGTGCCGAAGCGGCGGGCGAGCGCGATCCAACCGCCAAACGCGCCGGGGACCGTCAACGCCTTTGGCCCGTGATCCAGCGCTGCAGGGTCGCCATCCGGGTCGAGCAGGCGAGGCGCGCCGCCAGTAAAAGCGAGCGAGTGGACTTGCCCGGACTTGCGGTCGAGGCAGGTCGCAAAGCCGTTCCCACCGGCGCTCGATGCCCAGGGTTCGACGACATTCATGACTGCCATCGCCGCGACCACCGCGTCGGCGGCTGTACCGCCCTGGATCAGCATGCGCGTGCCTGCCATGGCGGCAAGCGGGTGTCCCGCCGTGACGCCACCATGCGGCATCGCCACTTCGACACGATGTGCAGCCACATTGCTGCTGCCCGATCTGGGTGCGTCTGGCGCCTGCGCGCCGGATTGGGCAAGCGCGCGGACCGGTGCAGCGGCGATGGCTATTCCAGCAAGGCCAGCGGCCAGCATCTCGCGACGATCGAGTGCAAAGCGATGCTGGGGATCGGGATTGGACATGGACATCCTCTGGTCGTCTTGAAAGAAGGGGGAGGGTGCCATTTGCCACCCTCCCGCAATTTCAGAAGGTCTTTTTAATGCTCGTGTACCAATAGCGCGCCTGTGGCGTGTAGACGCTCGAAAGATAGCCAGCCGACGACAGTGGTGGATCCTTGTCGAAGATGTTGCGCGCGCCGACCTGAACCGATGTGCCGTTGAGCGGCCCATCATTTTTGAATGTATATTGAGCGTAGAGATTGACCGTCGTCTGGCCCTTCACCACGAACTTGCTATTGCTCGCGTTGAACACTGCATTTTCATAGACATCGTCGATGAACTGAGTGAAGGCGCCAATCTTGACTGGCCCCAAAGTCCAGTCGAGCGTTGCCGAGATGCGCCAGCGTGGCTGTCCGTCGCGCCCGATCACATCCCCGCCGCCCTGCACCGGCACCGACGCGCTGATATCGCCAGCGGCCTGCGCATCGATCACCTGCTGCACAGCGCCGGGTGCAGCGACATAATAGCTGATAAGGCGTGAAGCGTTGACGTTGAACGAGAAGGTGCCGATCCTGTCGGTGGCCAGATAATAGTCGAAGCCAAAGTCGATGCCCTGGACTGTTACTGGCAACAGGTTCTGAAAATTGGCGACGACATAGAGAAGTTCACCGACCGGCGCGAGGCCAGTCCCGGCAGCAAGATCAATGTCGGTCTGCGTAGGCGCGCGGCGCACGACGTTTGGATTGGTGGTCCCCTGCGTGCGCAGAAGATAATCGAGGTTCAGCGCATTCTGATAGTCGAGCAGACCAACGACATTCTTCTGCTGGATCTTCCAGCGGTCGACCGTGAACGTGACTTTTCCCCATCCTTCGCCAAGCGGCGGGGTGAAGGCTGCACCAAAGCTCCAGCTTGTGGACTGTTCAGGCTTCAGGTTTGGATTGCCGCCGCTGCGGCGTAGGACAGAGATGTTGCGCGCGCATTGCGAGAAATTATTGATACGTCCGGCCCGCACGTCGGCCTCGCACAGGACATAATCGGTTCCTGTATTGACGCGATCGAGTGTAGATGTGTTGATAACTTCCAGGTTCGGTGCGCGAAATCCTTGTGACCAGGATCCGCGTAGCCGCATACCCTGAAGCAATTCCCATGATCCTGAAACCTTGGGCTTCGCGACCGATCCGACGTCGCTATAATCCTCATATCGTCCAGCGATCTGAAACTCCAATGAGCGGAAGAAGGGAACCTCCATCTCCGGGCTGAAAATCGGGATTGCAAGTTCGGCATAGGCAGACTTGACGTTTCGTTTTCCGCGCACGTCTGGCGACGGGCTGGCACCGCCGAGATCAGATCCATAGAATATGCCGGTAACGGCATCGGTATAGGTCGTATCGACGCCCGCAATGCCCCCCTGATAGGTAGACCGGTTGTCGTGATAGGTTTCCCGGCGAAATTCGATGCCTGCGGCAATGCCGATACTGTTGCCACCCCATAAATCCAGCAGCGCATTGTTGGAAATCTTGAAGTCGGCCAGCGCCAGGCTTGTGCGGGTTTTGCGTGTCGCTTCGATCATGAAGCTGTCGATGGTCGCCTGGCTATTGGGCGTGCAGTCGCCAGTCGACGGCGTGTCGATGCAGCCGCCGTTGAATGGATTATAGGCGTCAGGCGTGGTCCGGTTGATCGCGGCCTGCAGCAGGGTGTTGGAAAAATTCTCCTGCGTGTCTGCGGCCGTGGCCCAGGTATAAAGTGCCGCGCTGTCGAAATCCCAGTCGCCGAAATTGCCGCGCAGTCCCCCTAGGAACCGATATTGATAGTTGGTGACGTCGACGGAGCGCGAACCCACATCGACATAGCTGAGCGCGGTGATCTGGACAGGCAGGCCGGTCGCCGGCACGACCGCTGTAGAAAGACCTGCTATCCGGTTAGGCGATCCCACCGGTCCGAGCGGGTTCCAATAGGCATTGGCGGCGACCGTGATCGGGATGTTCGCCAGCGATCCTGGCGCGCCGATTGTCGCATGCGTGATGCCACGATAGAAGCCTGCTTCGCCGAACAGCGTCAGACTGTCGTTCAAATCGAAATGCGCATTGGCAAAAAGGTTGATGCGTCGAACCGATGGCTGGGTCGTCAGATCGTTGAACGTTGCAGGGGAATTAAAACGCAGGTTGGAATCCACTGTCGCCATTTCAGTGACGCCATTACCGTCGTCATAGCACATGCCGGGCGTGCCGGAGCCAATACGACAGCCGCTATTTGCATTGGGCTGGATGTGAAACTGACCCGAAGCGTTGGTAAAGGCCGTCGTACCGCTGGCAATGCTTCGGTTCAGGAAGCTGACGACACCATTGGCGCTGGGCGTCGTGCCGAGCGCGCGGAATGTGCCCCAAGGGGTGGAGGTGCTGGTGCCATTGAAGGCGGTGACGTTCGCGAAGGATGTGCCAGCGACATAGGGTCGGCGATCAGCGCTGGCAGTATAGTCCTGATCGGCGAGATAGAGTTTGGACTTGCGCGCATAACTGGCGAAGAGCGAGATATTGCCACGACCTTCGGCAAAGTCCGTGCCCACCAGGCCGTTGACCGCCAGTTCGCGCAGGTTCGTGCCTTCCGCGCCGCCATATTGGACATCGAACTTGGCGCCTTTATAGTCGGTATTGAGCACATTGTTGACGACGCCTGCGACGGCATCCGATCCGTACAGTGCCGCCGCGCCGTCGCGCAACACTTCCACACGCATGATGTTACCCACCGGAATGGTATTCGCGTTGTATCCAAAGGTTGGGACGCCGGAATCGATGACGCCCGTGATTGCCTGCGATGTCGGATGCAAAACCGTGCGGCGGCCGTTGATCAGCAGCAGCGTATTGCCCTGGCCTAAACCCCGAAGCGAAACGGTGGACACGTCGCCGCGTGCGGCATTGGCGTTGCCGCCGCCCAGCACCTGTTCATTGAAAGTGACGCCGCCCAACTGTGGGATGGAGCGGTAGAGATCTGCGCCTGAAACCGCAGCAACCGCCTCGATCTGCTGCTCGCCTATGATGCTGACCGGCAGAGCGCCCGTCGTGGCCGCACCCTTGATCTGCGAACCGATGACGACGATTTCCGCCATTGGCTGTTCGTCGGCCTGCGGAGCGACATCTTTACTCGTCTGCGCGGTCGCATTCCCTGCGATCAGTGCGCAGAGACTGGCTCCTGCGAATATCCATAGATGCTTGCTGTCGACTTTGACCCTCATGACGCTGTTCCCCTGCTGACATCGGCGAGCCTATCCCCAGGTCGGGGCTTTTCGTCAGCGAGATCGCTGTCATCAGGACAACTGGACATGTGCGACCGTGCGCCCGCGCCAATGGCGGGCGGTGGTACGCTATCGTTGATCGTCCAGGTCTAAAATCAGCGAACTCCCGCAAACTGGAAGTCGGCATCTTCCCCAATCGCGGGCATCATCGGACCGGACTTGCTGGTCACGACATCAGGTGCGCATCGCCCCGCTTCGCTGCGTACTTCAACAACTATAACTAACGAGGGCACAATATCCGCTATCGGACATGGTTTTTATATGAAGTTTTCATGAATTTCTTTTGCGGTGGCGGAATTGGGGCTGTTGGTCGTTGATCTATCACTGGGGCAGCTATGGCCCGTGACTAGTCCGCGCAGGTGAGCGCATGACAGGGGACTTTATATCATGAGCGATTTGCCAACAAACCGATTGTCTCGTCGCGATCTAGGCTTGCTAGCAGTCGGCGGTGCATTTGCTGCCGGAGCAGAGGGTGCGGCGATCGCGCAGGCCACAGCGCCGCTTAAGCCGGCTATCGAGCCGACAAGGCTCGTGAGTGCAGGTGAGACGCTGCGTCCAGAGATAGTCGGAAATTTCGGTATCGTCGCGGCAGGGCGACATTATGCCGTGGCGGCGGGAACGCGGATATTGCTGGCAGGCGGCAATGCCACCGATGCGGGCGTGGCGGCAGTGTTCGCGGCAGCGGTTACCGAAATATCGCATTTCGGCTTTGGCGGCGAAGCCCCCACGATCATCTATGACGCAAAAACGAAAAAAGTGTCGGTGGTGAACGGGCAGGGGACCGCCCCCGCGCTTGCAACGCCTGACAGGTTCAAGGCTGCGGGCGTCATCCCCGGCAATGGTCCCAATGGCGGGACCATTCCCGCGATGGTGGACGCGATGGCGCTTGCATTGCAACTGAATGGCACGATGACGTTGAACCAGGTGATGCAGCCTGCAATCGAACTCGCCGACGGGTTTGTCATGTATAATTTTCTGGCGGAGATATTCGTCAGTCAGCAGAAGGCCACGTCGAAATGGGCAGACGCCTATGCCGCTTATTATCCCGGCGGCCAGCCACCCCGGACGGGTGAGATATTCCGCCAGCCCAATCTGGCGCGCACCATGCGGATTATCGCCGATGCCGATGGCACCGCCTTTGCCAGGTCCAGGGATCGCAAGGCAGCGATTCAGGCTGGGCGTGACGCTTTCTACAAAGACGATATTGCCAGGCGCATCGGCGCGGCGATGGAACGGGACGGCGGCCTCATGCGCTATGGCGACCTGGCTGGTTACAAGGGCAAGGTAGAGCCATCTGCAACAACCAGCGTCTTTGGCTATGACGTACATAAAGGCGGTTTCTGGAGTCAGGGACCGGCCATGCTGATGGCGCTCAACATTGCCGAAGCCGCCGGGATTGCGTCGCTGGAACCGGGGTCGGCGGACTATCTTCACATTCTTGCAGAATCGATCAAGCTCGCCTTCGATGATCGCAATGCCTATTTTGGCGATCCGGATCATGCGACAGTACCTATGAAAGGGCTGCTTTCGAAAGCCTATGCCGTCAAGCGCGCCAAGCTGATCGGAGCAAAGGCGTCGCTCGATCATCGCTATGGCGATCCATGGGCCTATGAAGGGAAAGCGCGCAGCACCCCCGTCTTTACACCGCATATGCTCAAGGCTCCGCCGCGCCCAACGGCCGACACTACGGCGATCGAAGTGGTCGACAGGCACGGCAATCTGTTCAGTTGCACGCCCAGCTCCGGCTGGATGCTGGGGGGTGCCTATATTCCGGGGGACACTGGCGTGCCGATGAGCAATCGCCTGACCGTATTTGACCTCGACCCGCAAAGTCCAAACCTTCTGGCACCTGGGAAAAGACCGCGTACGACGCTCTCTCCCTCCATCGTCACGAAAAACGGCGCGCCCTTCCTTGCGATCGGTACGCCGGGGGGCGACAATCAGGACCAGCAGATCATGAACGTATTGCTGCGTGTTCTTGCCTTTGGGCAACCGCTACAGTCGGCGATAGAAGCGCCACGCATCAATTCCAATCATTTCCACGGTTCCTTCGCGATCAAGAAAGATGAACCGGGGGTGTTGGAAGTGGAAAATAGAGTGCCTCAGGCCGTGCTGGATAATCTGGCCGCGCGGGGCCACAAGTTGGACGTGCTAGGCCCATATGGCGTATCGACGGGCATCGTCGCGGCGGGGGTTGTTCCGGGCAGCGGCACGTTGCGCGGCGGCGCTGATGTGCGCAGAGAACGATATGCGTTCGGTTGGTGAGACAAAACTCTACCGCTGGCCAATAACCGGCGCGCTGACGAGATATAGAAAATATATAAATATATCAATAGTATAGACGATGAATCGCGACCTTTCCGGGGTCATGATTTATCACCATCGTGCAAAAGCTGTGGTGCTCACTCTGGAAATTGACCGCAGCTTTTTCACCCCTTGGTCGGGTCGATCAGGAATTTTTCCCCCGTCGCCTTGCGCTCATAAGCGCGCAGCACATCGGGATCGAGCGCTTCGGCCAGCCCGATGACACGGGTGTAGCGACTGGCAAATGTCGTCGTCAGTTCCTCCACCACCCGCGCCCGCATCCGCTGCACCGTCTCGGCCCCGGCGCTTTGCAGAAAGGGGAAAAGCAGCCACCCCGAAACACCCCACTGAAAGCCGAACGCCATCCGGTTCAACATCGTCGGCGACGGATCAAGGGCGCCATAGATATACAGTTGTTTCAGGACCGTGGAGCCATAGCGGTTATATTCCGTCATCCGGTTGATCGCGGCGCGCTCCATGGCCTGCACGATCTCGCTCCCCAACGTGCCGCCGCCGATCGCGTCGAATGCAACGGTCGCGCCGGTTTCCTCGATCGCCTGAGCCAGTCGGGCGCCGAAATCAGCGTCCTTACTGTTGACGACATGGGTTGCGCCGATGCCGCGCAAGATATCAGCCTGCGCCTGCGATCGGACGATGTTGACCAGCGGGATGCCATCGGCAAGGCAAAGCCTCTGCAGCATTTGCCCAAGGTTGGATGCCGCCGCTGTATGGACGATCGCCTGATGTCCGCCGCGCCGTGCCGTCTCCACGAAACCCAGCGCGGTCAGCGGATTGACGAACATCGACGCCCCATCCGCAGAGGTGGCGCCGTCGGGCAGCGGGATCACGTCGCGTGCCTTGATCGCGCGATAGTCGGCATACATCGCCCCGCCGATCATCCCGACCCGCTTGCCATCCAGAAAGGATGCATCCTTCCCCGTGGCAACGACCAGACCGGCCCCTTCATTGCCGACGGGTTCGGACTGGCCGATCCTGCCCGCAACGGCGGCGCGTCGGCTTTCGGGCACGCTAAACGTCAGTCCCACACCGTTGCGGGTCGCCAGCGTGGACACATCCGCTGGCCCCAGCAACATGCCAAGGTCGCTCGGGTTTATCGGAGCCGCCTCGATACGCACGACAATCTCGTCGTCCGCCGGATCGCCCACCTCGACCTGTTCCAACGACAGCGAGAGCGTTCCATCCTCGTCGATCTTCGATCGCAACTCGCGTCCGGTAAAGCGCATGATAGTCTCCGCTGGTTCATGACATGCGCAAGATGGGGCTGACTCATCCCGTTACAAGAAAGTGGCGATCAGGGGATCAGGCGATCTGCGCGCAACCGTTCGAACAGGGCGATGAATGCATCGTCGGATGGCTGATATTCCGCAAACCCCAACCGTCGGCTTCTGGACATGTCGGTGATGACCTCGATGGGCCGACCCAGATCGGCATCGGTGTGCCAGGGGGATGCGAGACGGCCCAGATCCTCCTCCACCAGCCCCTCTCGCTCCGCGATGGTGCGCCACAGGGGCGCATCATTCGCCATCTGCTGTTCGAGTGGCTGGATGCTGCCATCGAAAGGGGCCGGGTCCAGGCCGAACCATGCGGCGATCCGTCCCCACATCCAACTCCAGCGGAAAACGTCGCCATTGACGATATTGAACACCTGATTGGCGGCCGCAGGCGTTTGGGTGGCCCAGAGCAGGTGCCGTGCCAGCATGCCTGCGTCCGTCATGTCCGTCAGGCCATTCCACTGCGCTGCGGAGCCGGGGAAGCGGAATGGACGCCCCTTTTCACGGCATAGCGTGGCATAGACGGCCAGCGTCGTGCCCATGTTCATCGTGTTCCCGACCGCTTTGCCGATCACCGTATGCGGGCGATGCACGCTCCACGTAAATCCGTCACGGGCCGCGGCGGCGAAGACTTCATCCTCTTGGGCATAGTAAAAATTCTCAACGTCGAGCCTGCCCTGTTCCTCACGAAATGGCGTCTGTGGCAGCACGCCTTTGCCATAGGCTTCGAACGGACCGAGATAATGTTTGAGACCGGTCACCAGTGCGACGTGGCGCGGCGTCTTCCCCGAACTGCGCAGTCCATCCAGCAGGTTACGCACCATGGCGGCATTGACGCGGATATTTTCCGCCTCGCTATCCTGCCGAAGCCAGGTGGTGATGAAGACGGCATCGGCATGCACGTCGGCCAGCGCAGCGGCGGTGGCTTGCGCATCCTGAAGGTCGGCGGCGACCGGCAGTACGCCATCTTGAGCGGGCGGACGGCGGGCAAGGCCTTTGACCGTCCATCCCTGCTCGACCAGCAATGCGGCAGTCGCACTTCCTACGATACCGCTCGCTCCAACTACCAACGCTGTACCACTCATTGCGAAAACTCCTGTTTGCTTCGTCCCCAGCTAGGTATTGCGATGTCCCGGTGCTAGACGGCACCTTCAGGGGACATAGGCACTGTCAGGTAACCAGCATGGAACAGAATTTTATCAGCGATGACTGGCGCGAGGATTGCGCGCCGCGCCGCGTGCTGGAACTGTTTGCGACGAAATGGACGAGCATGATCGTGCATGTTCTGCACGCTCGCCTGGACGGTGCCGCGCGTATCGGTGTGCTGCATCGAAGCCTGCCGGGCATCTCCAAGAAGATGCTGACCCAGACGTTGCGCGACATGGAAGGCAGCGGCCTTGTCACGCGGCATGTGCAGGGCACCATTCCACCTGCGGTGGAATATCGGCTGACGCCGCTGGGCTTGCGTTTCGTCGAGCCGATCGAACTGCTTTATGCCTGGGGCCATGCCAATGCGGATGCACTGGACCAGCTTGGCAGCAGGCCGACATCCCGACGCTGAGACATCGCGTTCCTTCTGATCGGGGCTTATCGGAAAGTATCGCCCCTCATTCGGAGATGGTGCCGGGGCGATGCTGGCCCATGATGATGCTGGCCAGGAGAGGGGCGTTGCGGCCGAAATGATGGCCGCCGGGCACCAGATATTGCTGGGCCAGCCCGCCCGGAATATCGCCGCAGGCGCTGTCATCCTCATCCTCTCCACGAACGCACTGGATGGATACGCCACGCAGGCGCTGGATCGCCGGGATCGTCGGCAGCGACGTGTCGGAACTGACATTGAGCCAGCTGCTGAGATGGAACTGGAAATCCGCCGTGCTGCTCAGACCGAGCAGGGAGATGCGGGCGACTTTCGCGCGGGTTGCCGGATCCAGCCGGTCCACCATATAGGGCATCGCGTCCGCGCCAAAGCTGTAACCTACCAGCAGCACGCGGGACCGTCCCCAATGACGGCTGAACGCATTGATCAAGGCGCCCATGTCGCGACTGGCGCCATCGGGGGTTCGGGCGGTCCAGAAATAGGAAAGGCTGTCGACACCCACGACGGGTATGCCCTTGGCCACCAGCTGGTCCGCCACGTCGCGGTCTATGCCCACCCAACCACCGTCGCCGGAATAGATGATCGCCATCAGGTCGTTGTTGCCGCCCCCGGCACGCGCCGACACGGGCATCACGGAAAGGGGCATCGGAGGGATAGGCAGTGGTCCCGTCTGCGCCCGGCTTGGTGCGCGCGGCAGCATCGCCAGCGCCGCCTTCATGACCGGATCGGGCCACAGAGGATTGTCAGATGGAAGGGAAACCAGCCGCGCGCCCGGCACGGCTTTTACGAAATTCTCCATACTCTTGCTTTGACGGACAGGGACATCGGCTGGATTCATGACGATCCACGGCAGGCGGATCATGCGGTTGGGGCCGAATTTCCAGTCGATCTGGTCCTTGTCGCGTTCGGCGGAAAAGCCCGGTGCCGTACACCAGGGTTTGACGGTCGCCACCCTTGGCTGAAACCCGATGGAGATCGCGCCCGTATAGGAGCCATTGGCCCATTGCGACAGGGTGGCATAAGCCAGCGTGCCACCTTCCCCCATGCCGATCAGCAGTGGCTTCATATAGGCTTTGACGCCCATGCGATGCTGCACATCGTTCGACAGGTCGACCAGGGGATAGTTGAGGTTAAGGCAGCGTCCGCCCGCTGCCTTCTGTCCCTTCATCATGTCGGGTGTCGAGAGCAGGGCGACCAGCATGCCATTACCGGCAAGGACCTTGGCAATTCCCGTCTCCGCCGCCGATATGCCGTTGCTGTCCGATAGGAAAAGCACGACGCCCGCCGGATCGCGCGCGGGGCGATAGACATGCACGGTGCCCAAAGTCGCAAAGGCATAGGATAATGCGGCTGGCGCTTGGGGAAGGGGGGCAGCGCTCTGGCTTGCGCCGATGAGCGGAACGATGGTGATGAGGAGAGCGAGGGGAGCCAGCCACCGCCACATTTTTTCCATGCCTTTCCCGATCATGGCTTCGCGCCGATCAGCGCCTGCAGATCGATCAGCGCGCGCCCCAGCCCAAGCCCCTGCGGTCCGGCGATGAAGCGCGGTTCCCAGACGGGTGAGAATTTGTCCTTATAGCTGCGCAGTCCTTCAAAGCCGTAAAAAGATTCGCCATGCTGATAAAGGAGCGAGCCAAGACGCACCCACAAGGGCGCGAGGCGGCGCGCCTCAAGACCTGAAAGTGGCGCCAGACCAAGCGTGAACCAGCGATAGCCTTGATCTGCCCCCCAGAGCATCAACTGTACGAAGAGATAGTCCATGGTGCCATAAGGCATGTCGGCATCATGGCGCATCAGGTCGATGGATAGCTCGGTCTTGCAAGCCGTGGTCCAGACATTGGCGAAGGCAACGATCCGGCCCTCCTGCCGCACCACTGCGCAATCGAAACGGGCAATATAGGCGGGATCGAAGCGGCCGACGCTGAATCCTTTTTCCTTATGCCCCTTTTCCTTGAGCCAGCGATCGGAAATGCCCTGCAACTCGCTCAGAATCGCAGGCACGTCGGCTGCGGCCATGATCTCGAATGTCGCGCCGTCCCGTTCCGCCCGACGCACGGCGTAGCGCAGCGATTTCGCGGCGGGTCCTTCGAGCGAGAATGTCTTGAGATCGACCAGAGCTTCTTCGCCATATTTGACGATCTGGAGGCCCAGGTCGATGGCGGCGGGCAGGGCCTGAAGGCTGATCTGGTAGAGGAGGATCCTGACCTGCGCGGCGTCTGCGTCTTCGCGCAGGGTCCAGAGCAGGTCATTCCATTCCGCCATGTCGCCGACCGGATCGCCCATCACGATCCAGCTATGCCCCCTGATCTGATACATCAGGAAGCTGCGTCCCGATGGCGAGCGCAGGAACCGCTTGTCCCCCGTATAGGCAAGATTTGCCTCCGTCCGGGCAGTGAGCGCCATGGCTTCGCCTTCCGGTGGGGTCAGGCTCGTTTCGCCATGGTCGGACGGTGGCGCGGGGCTGAGCAGTCGCCAGATTGCAAGGCCAACCAGAAGCACGGAGATGGTGACGCTGGCGCGCAGGAATCGCGATGCATCGCCATGCTCGCCAAAATGCCACCACAGATCGCTGCGATAGGCGACATGCTTGAATGCGAAGAAGCCCACCCAGATGGACAGGCCGATCATGGCCGTGACAGTGGTCAGCCAGCCGGGCGACAATATCTCGCGCGTCAGCCGGGTGTGGCGGTAGAAGGACGCCTTTGTCCATTGGAGCAAGGCGGCCAGCAACAGCATGGCGCTCGCTTCCTCATAATCCAGGCCCTTCATGATAGAGAAGGCAGCGCCTGCGAGCAGCAACATGCGCGTCAGCCAGAACGCACCGTCCAGCCGCCGGTACAGGCCGGACGACAGCACCAGCAGTGCCGCGCCGACGACGCTGGCCGCCAGATGGGATGATTCGACAAAGGGCAGAGGCAGGACGTCGTAAAGCATCGCCATGCGGCCAGGCACCGCAGGCAGCGAGCCGGAGATCAGGAGCACCATCCCGCCGACGAACACCAGTGCCGACACCATGGTCGGCGCAATGCCCGATGCAACGGCGTGGGCGCCGCGCAACGTCCGTCCAATGGGATGTCGCCACCGATGTCCTTCCTGCGCCGCTACGATGGTCCCGGCAATCAGCAGCGGAATGACATAATAGATCAGGCGATAGGCAAGCAGCGCCGCGACCAGTTCGGGCCGTGGCGTGGCAGGCAGGGCGGCGATCATCACCGCTTCGAACACACCGACGCCGCCCGGCACATGGGTTATCAGCACCGCTATGATCGCCAGCACATAGCCAACGAAGAAAGCAGGCCAGGCGTGGATCATCACGCCGGGGGCGAGGATGAACAGCGCGGCGCTGGCCGCCGCCAGATCGAGCGCGGCAACGGCGATCTGCGTCATTGCAAGCCGGTATCCCGGCACCGGAAAGGTCCAGCGCGCTATACGCAGGTTGCGTCCCCTGCGCCCACCCAGCAGGATGATCCCGGCGATGATGGCGAGCATCGCGACGCCCGTCGCCTGCCACACCCATGGCCGCGCGGTAACGCCCGCCACCGCGATCTGCCCCGACCCGATCGCCAGCATCAGTCCCGCGACCGCCAGGACGCCGCCCCAGAAGGCCATGCCTGCTATCGCGACGACCCGCACGACGTCGGCCAGACCAAGTCCTGCCGCGCTATAGACACGGTATCGCGCCGACCCGCCGGTCAGCATTGACAGGCCCAGATTATGGCTGAGCGTATAGCTGGTAAAGGACGCCAGCGCCGCAGTGGCATAGGGCAGGGGGCGGCCGATGACGCGTAGCGCCAGCACATCGTACAGGGTAAGCGCCAGATAGCTGACGATCGTCAGGCCGATGGCGATCAGGAATCGCGCCGGTCCGATCTGGGAAAAGGACAGGCGGATGTCCTGCAAATGGACTTCGCGCAGCAGATGCGCGAGCGCCCAGAAACCCAATATGGCGAGGACGACCACGACCGACACCGTCACCAAAGTCCGGTGCCGACGGTTCGACAGCAACTCCATTACCCACTCCCCACGCGCCCGATTCCTGGACCCGGCCACACACATAACGATGTCTTAGCGGATAACCATAGGTCATGGTGGCACAGTGAAATATCGGTGCGAGTCGAAGGAGAATTTGATGATGGCTGCTACAGGGGCGGGGTGGTTGGCATGAAGATGCGCGTGGCACGCCCCCGGCGACTGGTGGCAGGATTGCTGACTTTCATGATAGTCGCGACTGGACTGTTTGCGATATGGCTGACTTACATCGGCGCGTTTGGCGGCCAGCTCTATTTCGACCTGCCCGCGCAGAAGGTCCGCGATCAGCCGCGATCCGATGTCGCGATCGTGCTGCTGTCTGGCGACATGGGTTTCAGGATCGGGATGGGGCCACAAGTCGCCGAACGGCTTGCCGCCAAAGGCTATGCCGTGACCGGCGTCAGTTCGCTCGTTCATTTTCGTAAAGCCCGCACCCCTGCTAAAATCACCCGCTTCGTCGCGGATGCCATGGCCCATGCGACGGCGGTTACGGGCGCGCGACGATTGATCCTGATCGGCCAGTCTTATGGCGCCGACATGCTGCATGTGGGTCTGACCACCCTGTCGCCTGCCTTGCGCCAGAAGGTCGCACTGGCAGCTCTGGTGGTGCCGACTGACACGGTCTATTATGACATATCGCCGGGTGAGACGTTCGAATGGGATGCGCCGGACGCGATGGCCATCGACACCGCACGGCGACTGGACTGGGTGCCTGCGCTGTGCATTCAGGGCCGGGATGAGACCAACAGTCTTTGTCCGCTGCTGCGCCAGCCCAATGTGGAGCGCGTCGCCCTACCTGGCGGTCATCCGCTTCATCGCGACGCCGGTGCGGTTGCCGATGTGCTTGCAGGCAAGATCAGGACCGTTCTGGGGCCGACGTCGTAGCTGACTCGTTCCCGGCGACCCGGCCGGAACGTTCCAGCTTGCCCCAGCCGACCACCCATCCGCCGATCGCGGACGCGATGGCGCGGATCACCACCCAATACATGATCTGGCGGTAGACGAAGCGCTGCGCCACCAGCAGATGCGCGGGATAGGGGAGTTTGCGCCCGTCGAGGCGGTAGGCCACCCATCCGCAGGCGACGTCGATCGCCGTGAAGACCAGCCAGTAGATCGCCATCGTTGCGACATCGCCGCTGGTTTGCGCCCAGCCATGCTGCTGGATTTGCAGGATCGTGGTGCCGATCGAGATCAGCAGGGCCAGATCGATGAGCGGCGAAATGGCGGCAAAGGCGATCTGGAACAGCCAGGCCTGTGGTAGTCCCACGAGCGCCAGTCCGGTGGGACGGCCACGGCGCAGGATCGCGGCATGTTTCCACAGACATTGCAGCGTGCCGAATGCCCAGCGGTAGCGCTGTTTGGCAAGAGCGCGGAAACCTTCGGGTGCTTCGGTCCAGGCGACCGCCTGCGGATCATAGGTTACGCGCCAGTCGGCGCGCTGGATAGCGATGGTCAGATCCTGATCCTCCGCCAGCGTATCTTCGGGGTATCCGCCCACATCGTCCAGCGCCGCGCGACGCCATGCCCCGACAGCGCCGGGCACGACGGTCATCGCATCGAATCCGGCCAGCGCCTTACGCTCCAGATTTTGGGCAGTGATATATTCGATCGCCTGCCAGCGCGTGACCAGATTGACGCGATTGCCGACGCGCGCGTCACCCGCGACGGCGCCGATAGCAGGGTCGGCAAACCAGCGCGCGAGCCTGCGGATGGTATGCGCTTCGAACTGCGTGTCGGCGTCGAGGGCGATGATGACGTCGCCCTTCGCATGCGTCAAAGCCCGGTTGAGGGCGCTGGCCTTGCCACCATTGTGGAGCGTGAGCAGAGTAACGCGCGGGTCGTCGGCGAAGGCCTGCGTCACGATCGCGCTGGTGCCGTCCTTCGAACCATCGTCGGCGACGATGACCTGAAGATCGGGATAATCACTGGCCAGGACGAGCCGCACCGATGCCTCGATCACCCGCTCCTCATTATAGGCGGGGATGATGACCGATACGCTGGGTTGGTAGACGGGCGGGGGCACGCGATCTCTGCGCGACTGGAACCAGGCCAGCCCGGCCATCAATATGGCGCGCGCGATGCCCAGCGCGATGGCGACATAGAAGATCCAGACGAACAGGCCCATCACGATCGCAAGAACGATGAAAACGCCCACATCGATGCGCACGGCCATCAGGTCGCCCGGCTTGACCGGCGGCATCGCCTGAGCGGGGGACAGTCCAGCCAGCCGGGACACGGGCACGAAGCTATATCCCTCGGCGCGCAGGCGCGTGATGATCTGCGGCAGCGCGGCCACGGTCTGCTCCCGATTGCCGCCGCCGTCATGGAGCAGGATGATGTTGGCTGATCGATCCGGCGTCGCCGCATGCACCTGATCCACCACCTGGCGGACGATGGCGTCCACGCCGGGCTGTTGCCAGTCATTGGGGTCGACATGCAAACCGACC
Organism: Sphingobium sp.; assembly: GCF_049304695.1. GTDB lineage: Bacteria > Pseudomonadota > Alphaproteobacteria > Sphingomonadales > Sphingomonadaceae > Sphingobium. Next base: position 92,040 of record NZ_JBAQOK010000007.1, on the reverse strand, counting down.
ACAGTGTAGCCCGCCTGCTGTGCTGCCAGCGCGGGCAGCAATTCATCTGCCGTCGTGGGTTCGGCGTCCCCGAAATAGGGCGCGCGGAAGAACCGCATGCTGCGCCCGACATAGGCTTGCACCAGTCGTTGGGTGGCGTTGAGTTCCAGATTGGTTTCGGTGGCTGAGGCGTTGGCGAGATTGGGGTGCAGATAGGTGTGATTGCCGATCTCATCGCCATGGGCCATCATGCGGCGCAAGAGCTGGGGATGCTGAAGCGCGTTTTCGCCGATGACGAAGAATGTCGCAGGCACGCCGGCGCGCTCCAGCACGTCGAGAATTTTGGGCGTCCAGGTCGCGTCAGGACCGTCGTCGAATGTCAGCGCCAGCATCTTTGGCTGCGCGCCCGTCCGCTGGACCTGATAGGGTGTTGGCAGCAAACGATAAGTTTCGCGTTCGATCATCCCTTGACGGTCGAACAAGGTTTCCCGTCGTCCATCGGTCGGCGTCGCGGTGATGCGCAGTATCTCGCCCGATCCTTCGACATCGGTATTGAGCGAACTGGCGATGCGGCTGAGATCAGGGCGGGTGCCTGACCGGAAAGCGGAAAGGCCGGTCCAAAAACCGGGATCTTCACTGCCGAGGCGCCACAGCGCGACGCTTTGTATGCCGAGGCGATGGAGCGCCTGAAGCTGGTTCCAGCTTGTCGCTGCGTCCAGCATCCAGACCTGATGATGCTTGTCGCCATCATCATAGGCAAAGCCAGCGTTGCCGCTGACAGGATCGAAAGTCACGGGCGCATCGCTGTCATGGGCGGCAAGCCATGCTTCCTCGATGGACAGTGCGTCCGTGCCGTCGCCATGCCAGTCATAGCCGTAGCTGCCGAGCGCAACGATGATCTTGTCCCGCCCGATCTGCTGCTGGCCCTTTTCCACTTGCCGCACGAACCAGTCCTGCGACGCAATCGGCCCAGCTTCGCCGCCCTGCCAATGCTGGTCATAAGCCATCAAGATGACGTGATCGGCGATCTTGGCCAATGCCGGCAGGGGCCATGCCTCTTCGCCGACCGGGGCAGTGACGGCTAATTTGGCGCCTGCTGGCAAAGTGGCGCGCAGCATGCGCATGAAGCGGAGATAGCCGGGCATCGCCTGTGGCGGCAGCGATTCGAAGTCGAGGACGACACCGGCTTGGCGCTGCGCAGTGATCCTATTGGCAAGCGACTGGGCGAGGCGCTGGCTGGCGGCGGTATTTGCAAACAGCCGGGCGGTGTTTGCGCCATCCCAATTGCCACTGCCACCGATATTCTGGACCATGGGCAGGATTTTGGGCGGACGCCGCATGGCAGAGATCATGCGATCAAAATGGGGATCGGATACGATCTGCACTTTATGACCCGGCCCTGTCACGGAGATCATCGCCGGCACGACCCAGTTGAGTTCACCGACATGACGGCGCAGCGATGCGATGCTCGCCTCATCATCGGGGACATAGAAGCCGACGTTCAGCGGCTTTTGGCTGTGGTGGCGCTTCAATACGGGCAGCCAGTTCTTGATATCCTGGCGCAGGCGGGAGGACAGGGTCAAATGGGCGGCATGCGTCTGTCGCAGGGGCAAAGCGAGATCAGCGTCGGGCGTCACGCGGATCAATGTGGTCGCGAACGCGACCGCGCCTATGATGATGACCAGCAACAGCGCGGCGACAGCGCGCCGTGCCCAAATGCCGCGTCGTCCGGTCGAATCGAAGAAAATCGGTTTGGTCATCAGCTATGTCCTGCTGACATTTTTTCAGCACCCGCGCAGATGCAACAATGTGGTGACGCTCGCAAGCAGTCTTAGCGCATCGCCACCAGCGCGCCCGATGCGGTCAGATGCTGAAAGTCGAAATAATAGAGATGCGCCTTGTCGCGATACGCGCATCCTGCGGGTGCGCAGAGCCGGGCGTGCGGATCGAGCAGCATGGTCGATCGCGCCTTGGCCACCGCTGCGACGATGGGACGAGCAGGGTCGGGGATCACCTGCTTTGACGGCGCGACGAAGCCATCGCCCCGATAACCGCCCAGCGCATCGGCCAGTGCGCGGCGGGCCGGGATCATGTCACCGATCACGCGGGCGTAGCCATCGAAGCGCAATGTCGGCACGTCCTGAATCAGGATCACCTGCTTGCGATGCGCCTGAAGCCAGCGGACAGTAGCGTCGAGCGCGGTGGACAGGTGCGTCGCGCTTCCATCGGCGCTGATCATGTCGAGATCCGATGACCAGAAACCCGCGAGCGCCACCACCTCCACGTCAGGCTGCGCCGCGATATAGGCGAACAATCGCGCCTGCCACGCCAGACATTCGGGCTTGTGCGCCCGACGATCCGCCGGGTCGGTGGCATAGCCGTTGAGAGCCGGGCAGGAGGATTTGGTGAGTTGGCCGAACGCCATGCCCTGCGCGGCCGCTCTTGCTGCGATGCCCGGCGCGATCGAACTGGCATGGCTGTCGCCGACCAGCAGCATTCGGGGCTTGCCGGGCGCGAGGGGCACGCATGTATCGAGATTGCGCAGTTCCGCCATGCCATAAGGGGCAAGGCAGCGGCTGGATTTGGCCTCCCGCGCCTCGGCGGCAAAACTGCGCGCCTGCGGCGAGAGGCGCATGGGCATGCCGTCCGCGAGATAGAGGAGCGCCCCGGCCCCCGCCACCACGCCCGCCGCGAAAAAATAGCGGACGAGCACAACCCGATCGCTCAGCACTCGTCTGCGCAAAGGCTGCTCGATGAAGCGCCATGACACTATACCGAGCAACAGGGAGGTAAGGACGAGGATGACGGGATTGACACCGCTACCTTCTCCCGCTGCGATCCGGTTGAGATAGAAGAGCGGCCAGTGCCACAGATACCAGCTATAGGAGACGCGGCCGACAAATTGCATCGGTCGGGGTGAAAGCATCCACCGGTTGACCAGGCTGGTCCGCGTCGCGATCAGAATTACCGTGCCGAGCGTCGGCAGCAGCACGAACGATCCGGGGAAATCATATGCTGGCCGGTACAGGATGATGGCTGCGGCCAGCATCGCCAGTCCGACCATAGCGAAACTCTGTGTCGCCGCACCTGCGGGTGGCACGAATCCAGGGCGTCGTTCACGCAGGGCCAGTGCCGCGCCGAGGGCCAGTTCCCATGCGCGCGTGGGCAGCAGATAGAAAGCAGCGGTCGGATCGCGATGCTGTAGAATGATCGACCCGACGAAAGACAGTGCTGCGATCCCCAGAAGAATCGGCAGCGCCTGATCACGGCGAAATCGCAGCAGGGCGATCATGACGAATGGAAAAAGGATGTAGAACTGCTCTTCCACGCCCAATGACCAGGTCATCAGCAGCGGCTTGAAATCCGCAGCGGGCGCGAAATATCCCCCTCCCGTGTAGAACAGGATGTTGGACGTCGCGTAAATCGCGGCGACGGCCTCCTTGCCAAGCTCGCGATATTCCTCCGGCGTCATCACCAGTGCGCCGACGAGGTAGCAGGCCGTCAACATCGCAAACAGTGCTGGCAGGATGCGCCGGACGCGACGGGTGTAGAAAGTGGCGAAGGAGAATTTCCCGGCGACCAGTTCGGCAAAAATATGCCCGCCGATCAGATATCCAGAGATGACGAAGAAGATATCGACCCCGGTAAAGCCGCCCGCGACCCCGCCAATGCCCGCATGAAACAGCACGACGGACGTGACCGCGACCGTCCGTAACCCGTCGATATCGGGTCGATAGGCAAACATGTTCGGGTTCGCCGCGATTTTGTGATGAACGAACGTATCGCTCATGAGATCGCTTCGTGCAGAATGATATGGACCGTGGGCCGCCCTGTCAGCATGGCTCTTGCGGGCATTGTTATGTGCATGGCGGTATCGCGGTTCGTCATCCTTCTGCTATCTGCCATGCCCCGCTATCCCTTGAACCACGGCCGTCTATCAGGCTTTACCCACATAACACACTGATACAAATGCATATGCTACCATTGGCGGCATCCCGCTCGATAAAAACGCGGATCGTCCCATCGCGGGTCACACGCCATTGAGATGTTTTGTGCAGCGCAGTAAGCAACTTCCCGAACAGAGGCGGACCAGCTATAGCGTGCTATCATGGCATTAGGCTATTGCGTTTTGACAGCCGAAGGCGGCAGGAACGAATGATGAGCGTATTACCGGATGTGGCCGGTGGAAATTAATGGGAGTGTCTTGCCGTAATGGTTAAGTTACAGCGTCGTCCCTTCGCTCAATCGGGGCTGGCCGGGGAATGGAGCAACGCGACGTCTTTCGAACCGTCAGTGCTCTGGATGATCCTGCGCCGCCGTATGCGTATCGCGCTGATCGTGGCGGCTGTGGTGGTCGTGGCGGTGATGGCTTTCTATGCCACGCGCAAGCCGATGTATTCGGCCACATCCCAGATCGCGATCAATACCCAGCGCGCCAACGTCGTGGACGCAAGGACCGAAGCGTTGACCGAGGATCAGCCGACGACCTTCGCCATTGATACCCAGGTCGAAGTGCTCCGATCCCGTGACCTGGCGCTCGCCGTGGTCAAAAGCCTGGGCCTGAATCGCAACCCTGAATTCGTCAAGCCTGCGCTGTTGGGTTCGGGACCGGGTGCCATTCAGGCCGCCACCGATGCGCTTCAGAGCAACGTCAAGATCAGCCGTTCGGGTACGGCTTTCGCCATCGACATTACTGCCACTTCGCGGGATGCGAGCACGTCGGCGGCGATCGCCAATGCGCTGGTCACGCAATATCTCGATAGTCAACTAGCGTTCAAAACGGACACGACCCAATCGGCTACGCAATGGCTAGGCGCGCGCATCAACGAGTTGCGCGGGCAGGTGCTGGCTGCCGAAGCCGCGGTGCAGCAATATCGCAACGCCAACGGCCTGCTGGACAGTTCTACCAGCGAAACCAGTACCCAGCAGGAATTGGATCGGCTGACCAGCGAACTGGCCACGGCGCAGGCTGATCTGGCCGAAAAGCGGTCCGCCGCATCGACCGCCATGGCGCAATCGCGTGGTGTCAATTCGGGGCAGGACAGCAGTCAGGCGCTCTCGTCCGACGTCATCGTTCAGCTTCGTCGCCAGCGTGCGGAAATCAGCGCCAATGTCGCCCAGATGCAGGATCGCTATGGCGATAAATATCCTGCATTGGCGGCAGCCAAGAACCAGTTGTCGGATATTGATCGACAGATTAGCGCGGAAGTGAACCGCATCATTTCGGGCGTGCAGGGCAACGCCGGTTCATCCGCAGGCCGGGTGGCCTCATTGCAGGCGTCGGTTAACCAAATGCGCGGGCGACTGGCCCAGAATGGCACCGCCAGCGTCAAACTGAACGAATTGCAGCGCAATGCCGATGCCGTGCGCACTTTGTATGAAACCTATCTAGCCCGTTATCGCCAGACCAGCACGCAGGAGGGGCTGGAAAGCAGCGACGCGCGCGTCCTGTCCAACGCCGTCGTCCCGACGAGGCCGAGCGAGCCTAAGCTCAGCATCTTCCTGATGATCGCAGTGACGGCCGCTTTGGGTGCAGCCGTGGCGGCCGTGGCGATCCGCGAGATATTGGACAATACGCTGCGCACGCCTGATGGCATAGCCAAGGAAACCGGACTGCGCCTGCTGGCCAGCGTTCCCAGTTTCAAATCGGCTTTGGGTCGGGCGGCGTCAGGACATTTGTCGCCGCGCGACCTGATCATCGACAATCCTTTTTCCGCCTTTACCGAAAGCCTGCGAATGTTGCGCACCGCGATCGCCGGACCGGATGGAGACGCGAAGGTCGTGGTCATCGCATCTGCCCTGCCCGGTGAGGGCAAGACGACGATTTCGGAATGCCTGTCGCATGTTGCGGCGATCGGTGGCGAACGAGTCGTGCTGCTTCAGTGCGATACGCGTCGCGGCGTAGGTCTAGCTGCAACGCAACGGCCTGAAGCCGGGTTGCTGGAGGTCTTGAGCGGCGATGCGACGCTGGAGTCGGTTTTGTTGCAGGACGAACGATCCGGGCTGGTCGTGCTGCCGTTGTCGCGCCAGACGTTGCGTCCATCCGATGATGTCGGTGGCGCGTCGATGGATGCCATGCTGGCCGATCTGCGCCGCCGGTTCGACCTGATCGTCATCGATACGGCACCCGTTCTGGCGATTGCCGAAACCCGGCGTATCGCCGCAAAGGCCGACGCGGTGTGCCTGATCGTGCGCTGGGGCAAGACGCCGTCCGACGCAGCGCAAACCGCCGTCCAACTGCTGCAGGCCGCCGAAGCGCCACTGGTTGGCGCTGCGCTGTCGCATGTCGATCTGGATAAACAGCCGCAATGGAGCCGTAACGATCCGAGCGCCTATTTCCAGAGCATGAAAGCCTATTACACATGATCGTCATGGGTCGCATGCTTGTTGGCGACAAATATATGGCCAATCGACAGAATGACGGCGCGCGATGATCAGGCGTTTGCAAACGCTGCGGTTTGTGGCGGCGGCAGCGGTGCTGGTCGGGCATTCCTTGATGGAGCTTGCCCAGCACAATATCGGCCGGAATATGTTGGCGGCGCTCGGCAGTTTGCCATGGGGCATGGGCGTCGATATATTTTTCGTTATCAGTGGGTTCATTATTGCCCATGCGTCGCTGGAGCTTCCGTCCGCGCCCGGCGTGACGAGCAAATTCATCCTGAATCGGTTCATACGTGTCTGGCCGCCTTATGCGTTTTTTACAGCGCTGATGCTGATTGCGGTGCTGGCCGTTCCGAGCTTCCTGAAGCACGCCCGCCTTGATGTTGAGCATATTGCGGCGTCATTCGCATTCCTCCCATGGCCGCGCCCCGATGATGGGCGTTATTATCCGTTGCTGGGGCAAGGGTGGACGCTCAATTATGAAATGTTCTTCTATCTGTCCTTTGCCCTGACACTGTTGCTGCCGCCGCGTTGGCGCGCGGCTCTCCTATGCTGCGCTGGCGGGATATTGGTCGCGGCGGGACAGATGTGGCATCTGCCCCAGCCGCTCGCTTTCTATTCCCATCCAGTGATTGCGGAATTTATCTATGGCGTCTTGCTCAGCCTGGTTTTCCGGAGGGTATCGGACCAGCCTTTATGGGGGGGCGGGCTAATCGCCTTGGCGCTGCTCTATATCGCGTTGGTGCCGATCGATACCGAAGTGCCTTCCCGCGCGCTTTTCGCTGGGTTGCCTGCGGCGATGATCGTTGGCGGAGTTCTGCTGCTTGGCAGTGTGGGCGAACGGATGATGGGCGGCTCGCTTCCGGTGTTGCTCGGCAACGCCTCCTATGCCCTTTATCTTTGCCATACGTTCGTAGTGAACGCCGTCCTGTGGATTATGCTGCGGCTGTTCAATCCACCTCCACCGGCGCTGTTCATGATCGTGACCTTCATCAGCGCCACGGCCGCTTCGGTCATCTTCTATCGGTTGTTCGAACAGCCTTGCCTGCGGCTCCTGAAAGTCCGTATTTCGACAAGACGCACCCGCGCCGTCGCGGCCTGATCCTATGGCGTCGGAAGAAGAATTAGCCGCTGTAGACGACCGCCTGGAGGCGGCACTGGCTCTGCCCCCTCCGCGCACGCGATCCGACCTGTCGGCGATGCTGAATCGGCTGTTCTGGTCGCTGGGCAGCTTCGTGTCGTCCTATGGCTTCCGGCTGCTGTCTAACGTCGTCCTTACCCGGCTGCTCGACCCACATATTTTTGGCATCATGGTCGTGGTGCAGGCGATGCGGCTGGGTATCGAACTGTTGACCGATGTCGGTATCGAGCAGAATATCGTGCGACATGAAGAAGGGCTGGAGCCACGCTTCTTCAACACGGCCTGGACGATGCAGATCATTCGCGGCGTGGGGCTGTCGGCGCTGTTTATGGCGCTTTCGCCGCTATTTGCGCGTTTTTACGACATCGATGTGCGTATATTCATGGCGATCGCCTTCGCGCCGCTTATCAATTCGCTCCATTCCACCTCGATCTTCGCCCTAGTGAAGAATCTGGAGGTCAAGAAACGGACGCTGTTCGAGTTCAAGGCGGAATTTACCGGTTTCGTCGCGGCAGTTACATTGGCGCTGATCAGTCCGAGCGTCTGGGCGATGGTATTCGGCACCCTGATCGCCATCGCGACGCGATCGGCACTCAGCTACCGCTTGCCGCACCCTCCCCACAAGTTGATGCTGGATCGCGGCTATGTGAAGGAGATCATGATTTTCGGTCGCTGGATCATGATTTCGTCGCTGGTGATGTTCGCGGCGGGCAATCTGGATCGCCTGACGCTGGGCAAGGTCGCGCCGCTCGCGTTGCTGGGCATCTATGGGCTGGCCCGCGCGATCGCCGATATTCCGGCCTTGATGGCGCGAAGGCTGACCTATCAGATCATTTTCCCGATGCTGGCCGCGGCGCGGTCGAAGGGCGATGACAGCTTGCTGGCAAATATCGGGCCGCAGCGGTTGCGTCTGGTTCTGGCTGGCGCGATGATCATGGGGTTGGGCGCGGCGTCGGCGGACTGGCCGATCGCCATCCTCTATGATCCGCGTTATGCGCAGGCGGGCTGGATGCTGTCGCTGCTGCTGTTCGCAAGCTGGATCTCGATCCTGTCGAACCTCAACGAAGGGCTGTTGATGGGGTCGGGACGGCCATCCTATGAAAGCGGAGCCAATGTCCTGCGCTTCGTGATCCTGGCCCTGGGTTTATGGTTTGGTTATCGGGTTGCCGGGTTTGCGGGCGCGATCTGCGCGTTGATCGCCAGCGAATTTGGCCGCTATTTGTTCGTGGCGATTGGCCAGCGGCGAATGAACCTGTCCTTTTTCAGGCAGGATGCGCTGGCCACGCTGGTCATGATTGGCGCGTCGGCTGTGTGGATCGCAATGCGCCATGCGCTCGGGCTGGGCGCGCCATGGGATATGTTAGGGCTTGCGCTGAAATCATGATCGAACGGGGAAACGGCACAATGCGCATCCTGCTGGTGCAGCCAGGCGGCGATTATCGCGAGGCCTATCAACGTCTGGTCGAAACCGGTGCCGAAACCTATTACGGCCACCGCTATGTTCTGAGTATCCTGGAAGGGCTGCTCGTGCATGGCGAAGTCGCGTTGATGTGTTGCACGACGCGCGAGCGCTATGTCGAAAAGCTGCCGAACGGCGTCACGGTAATGGGCGCAGCGGCGCATCCGCGTTGGGGCGCGAAAGCCATCATCGCGCAGATGGCGGAATGGCAACCCACTCATGTCGTCGTGCTGGGACCGCTCAATCCGCTGATACGCTGGGCGGTCGGCGATCGTCGGCGAGTGATGTGCCAACTGGCCGACTCATTTGATGTCGACCCGCTCAACCGACTGCGCAAATATGGTCGCATTGCCAAAATGCTCAATCACCCCGGCGTGGAATGGATATCCAATCACGGCGTGAACGCCTGTCGTTCGCTCGTGCGTATCGGCGTGGCACGGGACAAGATATTGCCGTGGGACTTCCCGCATGTCCGACACCCGGATGCCGTATCCGTGCGAACGCTGGATTTAACCGCGCCGGGTGATCTGCTCTATGTCGGGACGATCCAACCAAGCAAGGGCGTGGGCGACGCGATCGAGGCAGTGGCGCAGTTGAAACGGCGCGGGCGTCCAGTGCGGCTGCGCATAGTCGGCGCGGGTAAGGTGGCGCGGTTTCAGGCTCTGGCGGAAAAGCGGGGGGTAGCCGATCTCATCGATTTTGTCGGGCTGGTGACCAATGCGCAGGTATTCAACATGATGCGCGAAGCGTCGGCGATCATCGTACCCAGCCGCCATGGCTATCCCGAAGGCCTGCCGCTCACCATTTATGAAGGGCTATGCGCCCGCACGCCGATCATTGCGTCCGACCATCCGATGTTCGCCGGGCATCTGGTGAACGGTGAAACCGCGCTGATTTACAAAGCGCGCCGTCCCGCGGAACTGGCAGATCGGATCGCGGAATTGCTGGACGATCCTGCCCTTTACGCGGCGCTTTCGCTCAATGGCAGAACAGCGTGGTTGCGGATGCAAAATCCGGTGAAATGGGGCGATATTATCAGCCACTGGGTCCGCGACGGTGTAGCGGATCGGCAATGGCTGTATGATCATCGGCTGGACGGCGTTGCGGCAGAAGGGTCGGTGAAAATTCGGAGTTAACCGTCGGCAATGTCGTTACGCTGGGTCGGATTTGCCGTGAAACTGCGACTCTTGCACCGTGCCCTGTGAAAGCGGAGCTGTCGATGCGACCGTCGCTATCTTGTGCCGATATACCAGCAAGCCGAGCGAAGTGTAGGCCAGCCCTGCAAATGCGCCCAGTGGCTTGTCTTGTGATTCGGTGAACATCGCGATCAGCCACGCCGTTGTCAGACCGAAGACAGTTAGTGCCGCAGCACGCGTTGGCCCACCGATCACGAACATACGCCGGGCAGTCATTGCGGCGGTGATGAATGTCCCAATGAATAGAATCATCCCGACGAAGCCGGTGCTAAGCAGGATATTGAGATACCCATTATGGGGGTCGAACAGCGAGAATCGTCGCCAGAGTTCCAACATGAAATCGCCATAGGTTGTCGAGGCGTAACCATAGCCCGTCAGGGGTCGCTTCGCGATCGCACTGGGCGCTATTTCCCAGATCGACGTGCGACCCGTCAGTGTCAGGTCTCGCCCAAACAGCCCGAAAATCGCTTCCAGTTGCGAATAAACCAGGATTGTGGTGGGGACGAAGATCAGGATTGCGATCGTACGTTGGACAAGATTGAGACCAATGATCGCCCAAAGTACCGGTGGGGTGATGATGACGATAGCCAGTGCTGTGGCCGAATGGCTTCGGACGATCATGATCAGCAAAAGCGCTATCAGTCCTCCACGCATTAACATGGAGGGTAGAACGGTGCGTCCAGACAGCAACGTCATAGTTGCATATGCCGCGCATATGCCACCGAAAATATTCTTGTGCGGATATACGCCGCGCCAAGCGCCCGCATGAACGGATTGCGCGGCATCACTTTGCTGATGAACGCCGAAATGCGGGAGCGCAAAAATGTAAAGTAACGAGAAAGCTGCCATGATGGCGCCTGCGTAGACGAAGCTGCGAGCAAAAAGGTGCGGCGGGAGACGCAGGGCAAGGCAATAGCCCGTCACGATCAAAGGCAGCAGAGCTAGCAAGCCGTTCAGGGATGAACTGAACGTATCCGTCCAAATCAGTGAAGTCGCAGCCCAGCCCATGAATAGCAGGATTGGCGTCATACGGTTCAGTCGCGGCAACGCCATGCGCCAGTAAGGCGTAATGCTTGCGACTGCAACGAGCGCAACGGACATGCGTAAGGCGTAGAGCAAGACGCCCGATCCTTCGGTTCGACGCATGGTCGACATGTCACGAGCGATTTGTTGCGAAGGGTCTAGCCCGGTTAGTTGATAGACGAAAGGACTGGTCAGGAGGAATATGCAAAGGCCCCAAAACCATATCTCATAACTTGGGGGTTCGTCTGGCGCGAAATCGTAAACGTAATCCGGCGTAATGCCTTCGTCATCCGATCGTGGCAGCATGGTCCGGCCGTTCATGTCATATGCCTCTGAAACGGAACTTACCATCGCATTACTTTCATTGTCAGATACTACGCGACGCCCCGAAATGCGTCCAGCATTGCGCGTAACATCGGTTTGGCATGACCGTCATCATCGAAAGGCAGCGGTGCGTCGCCCGTCGTCGGAAACGGGGCATGCCGCAGCCAGCTATCCTTGTCGCGCACGCCCCATATGGTCATGCCATATTGCTGCTTGGCGGGCAGCTTCACATAAGCATGCACCAGTTCGGCGGCCCGTTCCGCCTGGAGCGCTTGCCTGTCAGCGTCGGACCGGGTGTCGACACGGCGATGGCCGTAGGAAATATCCAGTTCCGACACATGGACCGGCAAGCCGAAGCTGGCCAGATCTTTTATCGTATCCGTCAATGCACCCTTGGCCAGATCGATCTTGATGTGCGTCTGCGTACCGATACCGCTGATCTTTGCGCCGCGCTTGAGCAATCGTTCGATCATATCCATGAAAATACGCCGCTTACCCGGCTCTTCCAGACTATATTCGTTGATGAAACGCGGTATCTCCGGCGCAGCTTCCGCAGCATGGGCCAGCGCTTCGATCATATAATCGTCCGGCCCCAGCATGCGGCTCCACAGGCTGTCGCGCATGCCTTCGCCCTTGTGCATCACAGGCTCGTTGATGACGTCCCATCCGCGCGCGCGATGGCGATAATGAGTGACGGTCTCGACAATATAGCGCTTATACAGATCGGCGAAGGCGGATGGATTGCCCGCCAGATTCTTGAAAGCGTCCGGCTCGCTTTTATACCAGACGAGCGTATGGCCATGCAGGTCCATCTTATTCTGGGACGCGAAATCCGCGATGATATCGCCGCGCTGATAGTTGAAGCTGCCATTGCGCATGGCAATCAACCCCATTTTCATTTCATAGCCAGCCGTAACTTGCGAAAAATTCCGTTTGAACAGCGTCATCAGGCCCGGATCATTGAGGTCCGCGCTGTTCAGAGCGCAGCCGATCGGAAATGGTGCGACGCTGCGCAGGGGAACGGTCGCTCGCTCAACCGGATTAGCAGTAGAACCGTCGCTACATGCCACACAGGCCAGAGCGGAGCCAACGAACGTTCGGCGGGTCAGGTCATACATGGGCTGTATCTCCGTCAGATAGGGGATGATCGGGGGAGATCATCGGTCATTCGACTGGCGCTTTCCCAGAATCGATGCGCGAATACGCTGGTACAGATCATGCGGCATCACGGTTCGCACAAGCAGGGATGCTGCAAAGCGAGGCGGCATCGCGCCGGTTGCAACGGCCCGAACGATCTTCGCCAGACCTTGCAACGGTGTTTCACGCAGGATCGCTGGCCCCAGATAGCGTATCTCATAGCCACGCCGCGCCTTGAGCGAAAGGGCGTTGCCAACGGCCATCAGAAAGCGTTGGCCGGTAGCGAGCGTCTTGTCGTTGCTCAGGCGGCCCGGCCGCAGGTCGTTATTATAGATCGTCAGCGGTTCTGCGATCAGCACATAGTCCGTGCCAAGAGCGCAGCAATCGATGGCGAACATATGATCCTCGCCCGTCGGCAGTTCACGCCATCCCACCTGCCGTGCGAGCGCGGTGGCAACGAGGAAGCTGCTCGTCTGGCAAAAGCCGCCGGTCACGAAGATAAATTCGTCCAGCCGCTCGTCCGTGCGTTTGGCGCGTGACGGGCGCACGATATGGCGCCCCTCCGGCAGGGTCACGATCGTGCTGGTCACGCAGAATATGCGTTCGGGATCTGGCCGGGCCATTATGGCGTCCAACTGGCGTTCCAGTTTGGCCGGCATCCACTGGTCGTCGGCATCCAGGAACGCCACGAACCGTCCGCGTGCCTGAGCCAGTCCCGTATTACGCGCGGCGGTGGCGCCACCGTTACGATCGTGGCGGATGAGCCGGACGCGCGAATCCTCGCCTGCCTGCGCCAGTTCATCGCTCACCGAATCTGGCGAACAATCGTCAATCACCAGTAGTTCGAAATCCGGCATTGTCTGTGCCAGTACAGAACGGACAGCAACGGACAGATGGCCTGTTACTGCATAGGCGGGAATGACGATCGTAACGATCGGATTGGCGGCATGCTGCGCTAAGGCATCGGCTGGCTGCACCTCTCGTCCTTCCTTCCGGTCCAGAAATCGGTTCAGGCCGATCTCGACCCCGTCTGGTCGCCCCATATCTTGCTCATACGGCTGCCCCTGGTCGAGGACAGCGGGCGGATCAGGGCAATGGCGAAGATCAAGGCGACCTCGACGATGCTGTCACGATCCAGCAGGCTGGATTCGGTGAAATTATGACCGAAGCAGAATAGCATGATCGCAAGTACGAGGGCGCCGCGCGCCGGGTTGATCGACGTCCTGGTCAAAAGCCGGGCCACCGGCGCAATGAAAGCGGCAACCATGGCAAGGACAAGGCCCGGCAGACCGATCGTCGCCAGCAGATCGAGAAATCCGTTATGTCCCGTGGTCACTAGCTGGACCCAGCCGTTCCCATATTTAAATATCGGGCTTGCCGGGCCGATATTCCAGAATGATCCAAAACCGGCGCCTAATAGAGGGTGATCGGCGGCAAAGGTTAGCAATGATTCCCATATGAAGGCACGTCCGGTGAAGGCGTCCGGGTCGGAAAACTGCATAGCCAGGGGATTGCGATAGAGATTGAGGAGCAACATTCCAGCAATGCCGACCATGCAAAGCGCGGAAATGACGAAAAGGCGGTATTTCGCATTATATCGCTCGAACAGGAAGCCAACGGCAATACAGAAACCGAGCAGGCCCAACGACGTTTTAGATTGTGTAAGAATCAGAAACAGGAGCGAGGCGGCGATGACCGCGCCCCGCAACAGCTTGGGATAGCGGTCCGCGTCGAACAGAAAGGTGATGATGGTGATCGCACAGACGGCACCCGCCACATTCTTGTGCATCAACACGCCGCGCCAGTCGCCGATCAACCGCTTGTCGCCGATTTCGTCCATCGGATGAACGCCAAAGTCGGGAAACAGGAAAACCGTGATGAAGTTGGCAACCAATATGGCGATGAGCAAATTGCGCAGCAGCTTGACCGGGCGTTCATAGCCCAATTGGTCTATCGCGATGAACAGGCTCCATATGATCACGCTCGTCAGGATGAGGCGCCGCACTGCGATCCCCGGATCGATCGCCCACCCGATACTGAGCCAGCACCATCCCAGCGCCAGCAGCATCGTCATCGGTATTACCAGCAGGCGGCGCGGATGATCGAAAGGCCGAGTGCCGAAGATCAGCAGCCCGAAGACCAATATATAGGCCACCTGTCGCACGGGACTGCCTTCGCCGGTCGTCTGCGTGCTGGCGAAGGTCATGAACGGGCCGAGCATGGTCAGGATCAACAGCGCGGCCAGCGCCGCCTGCATTATGCCGTTCCTGGCGGGCCGCGCGGAGCGCGTGTCTTTTCTGCTGCTGTCTAGGGCCATGGTTCCGGCTTAGTTCGATTTCGCAGGGATACAAGTCGCCAGCGAGTCATAGCGCGCCATCATCGTGTCGAATTTCGCTTCCTGCGCGAGTATCAGAGCGCGGGATGACCATAGCGCATAATGCTGTGGGTCATCGAGGACCATAGTGATGGCATGCGCCAGCCCGTCTGTATCGCCCAAATCAATGACCAAGCCGCAGGCGCTGCCATCCCTGGCGGTGATCCCTTCGACCTGGGAGGGGACATTGGAGACGATCAATGGCAAGCCCAGCGTCGCAGCTTCCAGCAAGGCGAGGCTGTGTCCCTCGAACAGGCTTACCTGAACAAATATGTCGGCCTTCGAAACCCGTGCCAGGGCGCTCGCCCTGTCACAATGTCCCAAAAGATGAACATGATTGGCCACGCCGTGCCGTGCGATCAGCTTGCGAAGGGCGGCCTCGTCCGGGCCGCTGCCCAGAATTTCCACTCGAACGTCCGGCATGGCGGGCGCCGCATTGATCAGCATCGGGTAATTTTTCTGTTCCGCCAGTCGCCCGGCAGCGATCACCGTCCTGCCCAATGCTTGTCGCGGTCCCCGTGGCGCAAGCCTCGCCAGCATGTCATCGACGCGCCGGGGGAGGGCGTTGTGGATGGTTAGACTTTTGGCGCGATAAGCCTGGGCCTTTCCGGCCAGCGACTGCGTGACCGCGTCGGATACGCCGACAATCGCGCAGACGTTGGGCAAGCGCCCGGTCAGCCCGTCCATCGCGTCAAGCAAGCGATTATGCGTCCCGACCGGACTGTGATGGGTGACGATCAGCCGTGTCCGGGGATTGAACAACTTTGCAAAGATCGGCAGGAGCACGTTGGCGGCTGGCATAGCCGTGATGATGACATCAGGCCGGGTTCGGCGCAGCCATCCTGCGAGATTGCGTAGCATGGCGAATTTGGCCAGCAGTCCGCCCGGTCGATTGGGCAGCATATACGTCCAGCGCTGTTCATCTGCGACGTCGTCCGGTCCGTGGGGATAGAGACCGGCCAATTCGACCGCATGCCCGCGCTCCGCAAATCCCGCTGCCAGATCGGACCATAATTCCCGAATGCCACCCGCCGCGTGGGACACGAAAAATACGATGGAAGGCTTCGTCATATTTGCAAAAGCTCCGACGCGAGAACGTGTGATGTGGATATGTTCACGCGCATGTTATCATGGCGCACAGAGCTGATCCTGTCGATCCGGCGCTATGCCTGCATGATATAATCAAACAAAGCCTGATTGAGCCGAGTGCGGTCGGGGTGCATGAGTTGAGGGACGGGCGGTTCCAGAGGACGGGACAGAAAATCGACCAGTTGCTCGCCAGTATGGGCGACGTAGATGCCCGATCGACCCTCCAGCACGGAAGCGGTCGCTAACTGATGCTCGTTGCGATGTTCCTTGAACGCGGCGCGGCGCGGGAACAGGATGATGGGGAGCCTATATTCCTGCGCCTTCAGAACGGTGCCAATGCCCGCATGGCCGACCACGACTCGCGCTTGTTTGAGCAACGCGTCGAATGCGGTCGGATCAAAAGATGCCTGGAACCGGAGATTTTTGGGAATATAGCGCCCCTTGCCGATCTGGGCCACGATGTCTTCCTGCACCTGAGGCGCGGCATCGTCCACGATTTTGATCAGCCGGTCGAATGGAAGCTGTGTCCCGACGGTGAGCAGAATCAAAACACTGCGCCCCTGTAGTGCGGGCCTCCCGGCTTCGCGAGATGTTCCCACTGTGTCAGCCAAAGTGTCGCGCACCAGCGCGCCAGCTTCCCGCTGAACGAAGAGTTTTCGGAATTGGCGATGCTGTCGATCCAGATGGTGCGTGCGCCGATACGCCGGGCCGCGATCAGGCAAAACAGACCTGGCATCGCACCGGTGGAGATCACAACGTCAGGCCTGACCGTCTGTACCAGCTTTCGTGCCGCCAAATAGCATTGCACCACGCCAATGCCACTGAAGCGGTTGGCATCGGGCAGCACATGCACGTTTAGCCCGTCGCGCGCTGCGTAGCCCGCACCGGTCGTCGCATAAACGGTATCAAACTGATCGAGCGTCGGCCTCATCAACAATAGCTGTTCCCAATGCCCTCCTTTAGATGCGACAGCGAGAACGGTCTTTAAGGTTGAACGGCCTGGCTCCACAGGCGTGATCGGCACTTAATTCATTCTCCTGGCAAAATAAGGGCAACAATCCGGTGAATGTGTTGGATTACAATCTGATAGGCGATACCCCAAGCCAATCAATGCAGCAAGTCGATCGTAGGATCGTTCCAATTGGTTAACGTCTGATTTAGGGGCGATTCGAACGATTACTTGCGTTGAAAATGCGATGCCTGACATCTGATGTGACTGATGGTCGTATCACGAAATCTCACTTGATGGTCCGTTCTGTCTTCAAACGACGTGACCCCATCACACCAACAACGGCTCACCGCCCGTTTTGCTGCATCGCACACAAATTATTCTGAACGGGCGTGACGTGGCGCAACGTCGTTGCTAAGGCGTAAACATGTCTACAGTGGTTCGCCAACTTACGCTCGCCGGCATCGTCATGCTTTTCCTGCTTGGCGGACCTATGCTCGATATGATCGGCTGGACTTATACGTCGGCGGGCGGTTCCTTCGTCACGAAAATCCATCCGTCCTTTTTCATTCTATTCCTGGCTGCAGGGGTCGCCTTGCTGTCTGGCAAGGATCGCTATTGGCAACAGATGCGCAAGCCCTGGTTCCTGGCTTATACGCTGTGCGCCATCCTGCTCGTCGCCAGGGCGGTGGCGATTGCATCGACCGGTGTGACCCAGGGCGAGTTGTCCGCCGCGATGGTCACATTTCTCATGCCGGCCTTCCTCCTTGTGGCTGCCCAAAGTTTGTCGCGTACCGATTTCGACAGGATCGGCGTGGGCCTTCGCTTCTTCTTCATCTTCAATTCGCTAATGGGTCTAGCGGAACGACTGGCCGGCCATCGCTTCATCCCCAGCTTTATAGATGCGGAGGGCAAAGAGTTACGGGCGGCGGCGCTTCTATCCCACCCGCTCGACGCGTCGCTGCTGACCGGGATCATGATCGTATTTCTGGTTTCGGCGCGCAAGAAATCCTTGCCGGTCTGGATGCGCGTGCCCGAAATATTGCTGCACGGCATGGCCATGTTTGCCTTTGGTGGGAGATCCGCGCTGGTCTTTACCACGATCGTCCTCATCTTCAGTGCGGTCGTGGTGCGGCAGGATCGTAGTCAGAACAAGATCGGGCCGCTGCAACGCTTCTTGCCGATTGCCATTCTGATCGCTGGCGTCGCGCTGATATTCCTGCCTATTCCCTTTGTCGAAGCGACATTGGCACGTTTCTCCAACGATAATGCGAGTTCCGAGACGCGCAACGCGGCCTTCCAGATGCTGACGGCGCTCGACCCGGCGCAATTATTGTGGGGTGCAGATGCCAATCGGCGCACGATCATCATGGCATTTTTTCACAGCGAACGTGGAATCGAAATCGCCTGGATTGCCCTCATCATGATCTATGGTGCCATTTTGGCAGCTTTCTATGCCGTCACCATGCCACTGATGCTTATGTTGACAGCACGCCGGTTGGATCGCTCGGCTCTTTACATGGCGTTACTGTTCATCGTGGTCACAGCCGGATCCCTGTCCCTCGGCTCGAAAACCATGCTGATTTCGCAATTGCTGACAATGATGCTCGCGCTTTGTCAGAAGCAGGTCAGGAGCGCCTTGTTCTTCCGCGTTCCCACAGGAGAAGAGGCGCATTCGCCCGCACCACTGGCCCCTTCCTGATCCAGCAATATCGGACCCTGACGATCTTGGTAAAACGCGACAATGATTGAAATCCCCCGTCAGCCGAACATGGAGTGAAGTCACCTTGGCCCGGATCCTGATCAATCATTATACGGCGGTGCCGAACAAGATCACCGGGATAACCGTCTATTCCTTTGCCATCGCAGAGGCGCTGGTTCGGCACGGTCGTCATGATTATGTATTCGTCACTGACTGGGACATCGATCGCCTGCCACCGCAGATCGTGTCCCTGCCGTGCGAAATCATCGGTCGCCGCGCGGTGAAGAACGAAACGCTCGAACTTTTCGAAGCGGCCCGCCGACTGCCTGCGCTCAAGCGGCAAACCAATAGCGACCTGATTTTCCATACCGGCCCGACATCCATGTGGGGTGGTTACGACCGCAGCGTCGTCGTCATTCACGACATGTATCGCGTAACCAGCCCCGCGCTCTACAGTCTGGCGCAACGATTACAGTGGCATCATTTCACCGCTCGCACATTTCGCCGCGCCGCCGCCATCATCGCCGTATCAGACGCGACCGCCCGAGACGTGCGCGCCGCTTATCGAGAAACGCCGCCCCGCGTATCCGTCGTGCATGAAGCCCCGCCGATCGGCCCCGCCAATGTCTCGCCCGTTCGCCCGATCGAACGGCCCTATGCCCTGATGGTCGCCAATCTCAGCCCCAATAAGAATGTACGGGTCGTAGTGGACGCACTCAAACTGCTTGCCGATCGAGGAGAATGTCCGACCGTCTGTCTGGTCGGTCGCGATCCGGGCGGCGCGCTGGCCGCGATGCTGGATGGTCGGACCGACATCGACATGGTGCGGGTCGAGGGGGTGAGCGATGCGGAATTAAGCGCTTACTATGCGCATGCGCGAATGTTCATCAACACATCCCTGATGGAAGGCTTTTGCCTGCCCGTGCTGGAGGCCCAGGCCTTCGGTACGCCAGTCATCTGTTCCGACCTGCCGGTGCTGCGCGAAGTCGCGGGGGAGGGTGCTTTGTTCGTCGATCCACGCAATCCTTCGCGCGTGGCGGAGGCCATCATGCTGGTGGCAGGAAATGATGCGGTGCGCGATGATCTGGCCGAACGGTCGATCACCAATGTCCAGCGATTTTCCTGGGAAAAGGCCGCGCGGGAAACTGAGGCAGTATTCGATACTGTCTTGGCATCTCAAGCGACGTCATAATTAAAATCTTCCCGGCATATTGCGGGTTCGAGCGAGTTTGGAGCAATGCAATGTCAGACCAGCCCCTAAGAGCAAAAACTCACCTTCTGGGTCTGGAAGCGGGTCGTTTCATGGCGGCCTTGCTGGTCTGCTGCTACCATTTCTCTCTGGCCTTTCATAACCTGCGCGACGGCGACATTCTCGATATGGCATTTCATGGCGGCCATGCGGGCGTCGATTATTTTTTCGTGTTGAGCGGCTTCATCATCTTCCATGTTCACCGGCTTGACCTGGGGATAAAAGACAAACTCCGCCCATTTTTGCTGAAGCGGTTTTTCAGGATATATCCGCTATATTGGGCAATATTCGCGGCAATGTTAACGATGTTCCTGATCATGCCTTCATTGGGCCGCGGACGTGAATTCGATTTGTTCAATCTGATTCCTGATGCTGCGCTGCTTCCGACCCCCGGCGACATCATCGTTCTGCAATCCTGGTCGCTTCGGCACGAACTCATATTCTACGCGATATTCGGCTTGGCTATTATGAACAGGAGGATCGGCGTAGCGACGTTCATCGCCTGGCAAATCGGTTGCCTGATCATCGGTTTGCTTCACCCCAATGATCTAGGACCGCTCATCAAGCCATTTTTCTACATCTATAATCTGGGTTTCGGCATCGGCGTTGCGACGGCGTGGTGCGTCGAGCGGTGGCACGTGCCACGCGCAAGCTGGCTCGGTGTGGTCGGTCTGCTTGGCTTCATTATCGCGATGTGGCTGGAATGGAAAATTGGCCGTCATATGGAAGAAGGCATCCTCCCGCTTGGCGACATCGCCAGTCCCGCGATATTCATGGCGTGTTCCGCCCTCATCATATTTGGTGTAACCCAATATGAACGCGTTGGGCGGTTGCCGATACCTGATCTGTTGAAGTTGCTGGGTGGCTGCTCCTATTGTCTTTACCTCATCCATGCACCGCTGGGCTCAGTCCTCATTCGCATATCCAAGGTTGGCGCGCTGCGGCACATCCCCAATCTGCCTATCTTTGTAGCGATGGTGGCGATTACAGTAGCGGCATCGATCGCAGTGCATCTGATGATCGAAAAGCCATTCCTGGCCTATGCCCGCAAACGTTGGATCAACCGCAGCAATGCCCGAATGGCGATGGGATAACCCGCTATGTCTTTCGATCTGAATCTGAACAGGCGCCAATTAATCGGTGGCGCGGCTGCGGCGGGACTCATGCCTTTTCCAGCGTTGGCGGCCGACAGTTGCGCGCCCGCCGCCACCTTTGATTATACGCCGGGCACGGCACGCAGGATTGCATCATCCAAAGGTTTGTTTTTCGGTTCCTGCATCGGAGTCGATGCGTTGCGCAAAGATGCACGTTACCGCGCGATCAATGCGCAGGAATGTAATCTGTTCGTGCATGCGTCGGAACTGATGTGGCACGAGCTACAGCCCCTGCCCAACGATCCGTATGATTTCAGTCGAGCGGAAGATGTTTACGCTTTCGGCAAACATTTTGGCACGCCCTTCCGGGGTCATATGATGCTTGACTGGAACGGCCTGCCGAAAGGATTTTACGATCGTGTCGCGAGCCTGAGCAGGCAGGATACTGAATCGTTGCTGGTCGATCATGTCCAACGGCTGGCAACGCATTGGAAGGGCCGGTTTCTGGACTGGAATGTCATGAACGAACCCGTATGCGGAACCGTCTGCCCCAAAAACCCGTGGTTCCCCAAGCTTGGCGAAGAATATATCGATTTGGCTTTCGCAACCACGCGAAGCGCCGATGATAAGGTCCGGCTCAACCTCAATCAGAATCTGATCGAGATGGAAATGAGTTATGAACGCAAAACGCGCGACGCTCTCTTTCTTTTGGTCGAGCGACTTCGCAAGCGGGGCGTGGACATCAGCAGCGTCGGTATCGAAGGGCACATTCGAAACGGGAGGGTCGATCAAGCCGGATTGGAAAAATTCATTCTGGATCTTCGTTCGATCGGCCTGACCTTCTTCCTTTCGGAAATCGACGTTGACGATCGCGACTTGCCGGAATGCCCCACTCAACGCGATATCGCCGCCGCATCCCTTGTACGCGATCTGTTGGATGTCGCTCTGGCGCAACCCACCTGCCTTGGCATCATTTTCTGGGATTTGACGGATCGCTACAATTGGCTTGTTCACAATCCCAAATGGAATCGAGCCAATGGTGGCAAACAACGGCCCACTTTGTTCGACATTGAGTTCAGACCCAAGGCCATGTTGGAAACGACAGTTGCGGCGTTAAAAGCGGCTGTTGGACCAGGAAAACTGTCGATCATGCCTGCTTAGAGCAGATCGATCACACGAAAGCCTCTATGCGGCGCCAATATTCCGCGACCGGCCCGTCGAAACTATAGCGTGCCGCGCCGCTGGCCGCGCGTGACTGCATGTCTGCTAAGCGGGTGGGGTCGGTCAACTGGTCGATGGCCAGCGCCATGGCCGCGACATCCTCGGTGGGGACCAGCACGCCAAATTTCGCATCGACAACGCCGCTGACTTGCATATCGACTTGGTCATCGAGAATTTCAGATGGCCCCGTGCGGCAATTGGTCGAGATGACCGGGGTGCCCAACACCAGCGCCTCTATGATCGCGGTGGGCAGCCCTTCGCCATTGGAGGGCAGGATATAGGCGCTCGCCTGACGGACGGCTGGAAATGGGTTGGACAGGAAACCGGGCATTGCCAAGCGATCGGCAACGCCCAGTTGCGCAGCGAGAGCGGCCAGCCGTTCCTGTTCCGGCCCCTGACCTAGCAACAGCAGCGATCCAGTAAAGCGCGATTGGGCAAAGGCCTCGATCAGCAGGGCGAAATTCTTGTGGGACGCGAAACGCCCCATTCCCAGCAGATAGGGTTGCGCGATGTCCAGTCCGAGCGGGGCTTGTCCATTGCGGCGAATGTTATCGACATCGATGGGATTGGCCACCGCCGTCACCCGTTCGCGCCGGACGCCATAATGGGCGATCAGGTCTTCCCTGATGCCTTGCGATACGCCGATGACCGCATCGGCCCGTGGATAAAAGATACGGACCAGCAACTTGGCGATCCGGCCCGACAGACCTTTATGCTTGCCGCTGGTATAATTATGTTCGCACAGGATCGTACGATACCGTTGGACCGCGCCATTGACGACATTAGCGACGTTGGCGCGGGACAGGGCGCTGACGACGACCGCAGGTTTGAGAGCCTTCAATGTTACGCCAAGCATGCGGATCGAGCGGATGAGCGATCCCGCGCAGTCGAGCCGATGCACGGTGACGAAATCGGGCGGCGCATACGCCTCCGTCTCCCGGTCCAGCAGGACAAGGTGAATGTCGTGGCGATCGGTCATCGCGCGCGATTGCGCCAATATGTTGACGACAGCGCGTTCCGCTCCACCGCCTGCCAGCGAATTGACGACAAAAACGACTCTGGCCACATCAGTCTCCGACAGGTTTGGAGGAGCGCCGGAACTTGCCCATCATGCGGAAGACCTGCTGTCTGTATCCAGCAGGCAGGAAAGCCGCCAGTGCCACGATATAGATGATCGCCCCTCCGATCACGATGCCGATCAATATCGGCAGCTTGTGAGTGTTGGGCACCAGAGACACAAAGCCTGCCATGACCGCAGCCGCCAATGTGACGCGCAGGACGTCGCCTGTCGGAAAGGAAAAATCGAGCACCAGCCGCGCAAGAAGCTGGCTGGCGATGAAGCTGACGATCGCGGCAAAAAGTGGCCCCAGAACTGCGCCGGTCGCGCCGAACTGCATGGCGCCAACCCACGCCAGAATACAGCATATGACGAGATCGCATGCCCCCAGGAAGCTGATGAACAGGGTTCGGGATCGAATCTGGAACACCTGGTCGGTGGTGTCGAAGCGCATGGAACGCAGCATGCCGCCTATCGTCGCCAACGGTAGTACCCAATAGGCAGTCTCGCGAAATTGCGGCGGCAAGATCGTATCGACCGTCGAATGAGTCAACGCAAACAGCCCAAAGCCCACGGGCAGCAGCACCGTAGCGACAAGCAGGATATTCTGCCGCAATTGCGCATAGGCAGCAGCTAGCCCCTCCGTTTCCATCCGTTTGACGACCAGCGGGAAAGCGCCGGCCGTCACCAGCATGGTGGCAAAGCTGGCTGCGCGCATCCCCAGACCATAGCTGACCGCGAACTGGCCAGCCGCCGCTAATCCCAGTGTCCAATCGACGATGAAGCGCGGTGCATTCAACGCAATCATCGCCTGACTGTTGGCGAGCGCGATGGGGCCGCCAAAACTGGTCGCCTCGCGCAGGATGGCGCGGCGTGGGCGGATGGCTTCGCGGCCGAAGTCGCTCTTGATGATGCCGATCAGGACGACGATGGCCTGCCCAATCGAAAATCCGGCTAGAACGACGCTGGCATGCGCGCCATAAATCGGCACAAGCAGGAAGTTGAGCGCCAGACCGATCGCAGGCCCGCCGACCTGGATGAGCGTATATAGACCAATGCATGTATCGGACCGCGCACGTTCGGCGAAATAGCGGAGCAGCGAGCGCGTGACGACGTAGATCGTGATGGACAGGACGGTTCCGACGCCAATGCCGGGAAAATAGAAAAAGGCGAGCGGTGCGAACACCGCGATCTGTACCAGCACTGCCAAGGCGATGGCGGGTGTTTCGGTCTGAAGGAAATGATGCACGCCCTCGCGCCTGAAACGGGGCAGATGGCGTAGCGCAAAGTGTGACCACCACAGGTAAAAGATTGTATAGCTGATTTCCTGCGCCGCCACGACCAGCGTTGCCATACCGACGTCACTGGTCGGCAAAAGATACGCCCAGACAAGGATGGTGACGAGCGCGATGGCGGGCGCCAGCACCTGCGCAGGCAGGTAAAGCAGCGTGTGGCGGATCAGCACAGGGGGCGGGTCAGGCCAGAATCTTGCGATAGATTTCGAGCGTTTTGGCTCCTACGCTGGACCAGTTCATGAAACGCGATCTATCGGCCCGATAATGGTCGGGGTCGCGTAGCGCGGCTTCCATCGTCCGCGCGATCGCGTCCGGGTCCAACGGGTCGAAGAAGACCAGATCGTCCACCGGAAAATCCCGATTTTCGGGTATTCCGCTCAGGACGATCGGACATTCCCGGCTGACCGCTTCCAGAACGGCGTTGGAACTGCCCTCATGCACCGAACCGTTGATATAGAGCGCGCAATCCTTGTAGAGCGTATTGAGCTGCTCGCGCGAGCAGCGGCCCAGCAACGTCACATGATCTGTCATGAGCGGCGCAAGGCTTTCCACATAGCGTATTTCATCCAGCCCGCCTGCGATCAGCAACCGGTGGTTCGAACCTGTATTCTCCCGAAACCTGTTGAAGCCAGCTATCATGCTGTGGACATTCTTTTGCGCAGTAACGCGCCCCACGGCCAGGATGAAAGGCGTATCGCCCTTGGCTGCCTCGGGATAATGGTTGCCTGATGGTTGGGCTTCGTCCAGCGCGTTGGCAATAATATGAACGTTGGATGCGATGCCTTTGCGGGCCAGTCGGCTGGCGAGCGAAGGTGCTACAGCGATGACGGCATCGGCGAAACGCGTCTGAAATTCGGCCAGGCGAAAGCCGGCGCGTCCGATCCAGCCCCATTTCGATACGAGATAGTCCGCCGATCCGTAACGGACCACCGTCTTTGCACCCATCGCCTTATATGCCAGCAGGAACAGGGATGCGCCCAATCCCTGAAGATGGACGATGTCGGGCTTCAACCGCCGGGCAACGCCCAGCGCGTGGATATAATAAAATAGCTTGTCGGTATTGAAGATTCGCCGGTTGGGCGCTGCGCGCAATTCCACGCCGCGATAATTGCCGTCCTTCATAAGGCCAGAAAGTCCCAGCAGCACGACGCGGTATCCCGCAGCGGCGGCGATAGGAAACAGCATTTCCGCATTCTTCTCCGCACCACCCTCGACACCCGGAATCCCACGCGCGCCGACCACCATGACGATGCGGCCACTTGATGCCGGGACGCTTTGTGCAGGCGCATTGCCCGATGCTGCTGTCTGGTAGGTCATTAATCAAAAAGTCCCGTTGCCCATCAGGATAAGATGACAAATATTGCTGCACCGCACAAGATCAATGCGCATCCAATGCCCCGCTATTGCCCAATTGCACGGTGAATAAAGCACGGACCATCCTATAGCTGACAATGGCCGCGATTACCGACGCTGATGCTATAGGCCGGTGTATTGACGATACCATTCTACCCAGCGCGGAATGCCAACGCTTATGGGTGTCGAAGGCTTGAAGCCCAGATCGCCCGAAATGGCCGAGATATCCGCATAGGTGGCCGGTACGTCGCCCGGCTGCATCGGCTGGTAATCGCGCACTGCCTTGCGCCCGCAGGCCTCTTCGATTGTGGAGATCAGCGTATCGAGTTCTTCTGACCGATGATTGCCGATATTATACACACGGTGCGGCGAGAAACTGCCTCCGGCCTTTTCCAGCCCGTCGTCGGGTGGGGGATTGTCCAGGCACGCGATCACGCCTGCTACGATATCGTCGATATAGGTGAAGTCGCGCTGCATCCGGCCTTCGTTGAATACCGTGATCGGTCGTTCGTTCAGGATGGCGTCGGTGAACAGCCATACCGCCATGTCCGGGCGACCCCATGGACCATAGACCGTGAAGAAGCGCAGGCCGGTCTGGGGAATACGGAAAAGATGGGCGTAGGTTTCACTCATAAGCTCGTCCGACCTTTTGGTCGCGGCATAGAGGGATATCGGCCAGTCGGTCCGGTCTTCCACCCTGAACGGCAGCGATTTGGTCGCGCCATAAACCGATGACGACGATGCGTAGACCAGATGCTTCACCTGCCGCGCCCGCGCCAGTTCCAGCATGTTGACATGGCCCGCAATATTGGAACGGATGTAGGCGCGCGGATTTTGCAGGGAGTAGCGGACGCCAGCCTGTGCCCCGACATGGACAATCCGGTCTATATCTTCCCCGGCCAGCGCGGCGTCGAGTGCCTGTTCATCGGCAAAATCGACCTCATGAAACCGGAAATTCTCGCCACCGGCCGACCCGGCAATCCATGCCAGCCTGTCGCGTTTGATCTGCACGGGGTAATAGGGGTCGAGATTGTCGATGCCAATGACATGCTCACCTCGGGCGAGCAGCAGTCTTGCGACATAAGACCCGATAAACCCCGCAACACCGGTAACCAGAAGCGCCATAAAAGTCCCCGAATGAGAGAGCTGCTCTTCGCGCATGCAAACTCGTATCGCAACTGAAATCAACGCCGGTTCGATGAACATCTTCGCACTTGTAAAAACCGCGCCATTGAGATTGGTGGGAAAAGGCTATCGGCGGCTTCACGCGATGATAAGAGGATAACATGATGGCGACAGAGACGGCGGGAAGGGCAGAGCGTTATGTCGCCCTGGACGCCATGCGTGGTGTTGCCGCGCTGCTTGTCGTCATCCTGCATTCCGAACGCATGTTGCAGGGGCAATGGGCGCCGGGTGGCTATCTGGCCGTCGACATGTTTTTTGCGCTGAGCGGATTCGTCATTGCGCACAGCTATGACGCCCGCATCGCGGCGGGACTTTCGTCCTTACGTTTCGTGACGTTGCGGGCAATTCGGTTCTGGCCGCTGTATGTCCTTGGCCTTTCGCTGGGTATTCTGCATCAGCTTTTGTTGATCCTGACCCACAATGACCATGCCATGAGTTTTGGCGTGCTGGCTTTGGCGTCGTTTCTGGCGCTGATTTTCGTGCCTGGGCCGGTGCGCCATGGCGGCAATCTGTATCCACTCAATGCGCCGTCCTGGTCGCTTTTCATGGAGTTGATCGCCAATGCCGCTTACGCAATCGCATTTCCGAAACTGACGGCGCGTGTGCTGGGCGTGATTGCCGTTATCGGCGGCCTGGGGTTTGCAATTCTGTGCCTGCGTCACGGATCGGCGGATCTTGGCGCGACGATCGGTACACTGGCAGGCGGCGTAGCGCGAACGGCCTTTTCCTTTGCAGTGGGCCTGCTCATTTATCGCAAGCGATGGCGTCCCTTTGCCCTGCCAGTCCCCATGCTCGCGGCCATCGTGACGCTGTTGTTAATCTGTCCGGTGCCGTCGGGCTGGCGCGCGATCTATGATATTGTCTTCGTTCTAATCCTGTCACCAGTGCTGGTGGCGGTTGGCGCATCCAGCAGGCCTTCGCCCCGGTTGATGGGCGTGTCTGCACGCGTGGGGCTGGTGTCCTACCCGGTCTATGCCATTCACCGTCCGTTGATCGACATCATCACGCCGGTCGTTGAAAAGCTGCAGATCCCGCCGCTGGTGGCTGCAATCCTCTTTGTAGTTGGCCTGATTCTGCTTGGCCTTATGCTCGACAGGTTTTTCGACCAGCGCGTCAGGCGGATCATCACCGTCCGTCTGGGATTGCGGCAGGAACGCCCGTTACCCGAAGCGTCCCTGCCGTGATCGCGTGCCGCGACATGCTGAGCAAGCCTATGGATGAGCCGCGCCCCTCGCCTTAGCTGTCGAACAAGGCGCGCGCGACGATATCGCCTTCGTTGGCATAACCCACGGGCAGGGAATGTACGTCGTCGGAAAAATAGCCCTGCCCATTGGCCGACGCCCAGGACATATAACGCGTATGAAGATCAATCAGTCCGCAACCATTGCTGCCTGCAACGTCGTGTAACATGGCATTATAAGCGGTCGTCAGGCCAGCTGGATCGCGGGTCGCCGGATTCTGCGGTGTCGGGGTGACCAGAATGACGGACCCGCCGCCCGTCTTTGCCGCAGCGATGATCGTCTGGAGGTTGGCCTGGCATGTCGCCACCGGGATCGAAGCCGCCACGTCGTTCGCGCCCAGCTTGACGATTGTCAGGTCGGGAGCCAGGCTGGCCAGCGCCTTGTCCGGTGCCCAACTATTTGCGGAGGTCGGCGCATAGCCTGCGCTACCCGATGCAGAAGCCCAGTCCCCCGTCCGCGCACCTTCCCAGCCCAGGTTGAGCATCTGCACCTGCCGAACCTGCGTATTGCGCAGGATGATGCCGATCAGCCGGAACATCTGGCCGCCTGTGTTCTTAAGGTTGATGGTGCTGACTGCCGCCGCCGCGCCCGTCGAGACCGTGGCCTTGGTCAGTCCCGCCGAACCGGTCGTGCTGAATGTCTGCAACGCCTCGCCGCCGACATCCACGGTGAAGGTCGTGCTTGCAAAGCCGCCCGCATAATAGAGGTCCATCGTATCGAACGGCATCGATGGCGTCAGCGAATACAAGTCCGTGGCCACGCCAGCGCTGCGCATCATTCGGCCCCCCAGCGTATATTCGTTCGCGGTGAACCATTTGCTCGTACCGCTCGATGCTATGTTGAGCTGCGGATTGTAGAGTTGCAACTTCGTCAGGGTGGTCGATGCGCTGTCGATCGTGCCCCCGCCGAATACCGCTTCGGCATTGGCGGGCAATCCCATTGCGACCAATTGCTGGGCCGCTCGTGACGGCATGGATCGATTGCGCGCATTGTTGAAATTGTTGATCGGGTCGTCCCCCGCTCCATGTCCCACCGTCGTGCTGTCGCCGACGAAAGCGACGGTCGCATCGGCGACTCCAGCGCGTACCCGTGCCTTGGCGCGGTTCCACGCGGTCATATTGGCGGGAGAGAGATGCGCAGACCGTTTTTCCATAAGCGCCGCCATGGCGGTCGTCGCGAAACTGCGCGCCTGTGCCGCAAGATCCTGTGCGATAATATCCATGCTCATTGCTCCACCCGATAAGCCAGCGTACCGCTGGAAAGTGTGGCGGACAGATAATAGGTCGCGCCCTGCACCGTTTCTTCCGCCACCGGAGCGTTGATATTGGTAGTCGCGATGGCCTTGACCGAACCGTCCGCAAAGGTCAGCGGCAATCGCGTGACGCCGCCATTGGTCGACCGCAAAAGTTGCACCGTGCCTGCCCACACGCCCGACAATGTCAGCCAGATCGCTCGGCCCAGTTGTGGCGTGAATGGGCCAAAGCTGCTCGACGTCGCGCTGCTCCCCGACAATGGTGTCGATTGCGCGCTCGCCAACGCAGCGACCGCGATGGGCAGGGGGCTGGTCTGCGTCACCAGCGTCGCCGTGCCGTCGGGCGATTTGAAGGCCACGGCCAGTTCAGGCACGAAACCGGCTGGCGCGTCGATGATATTACTGGGTGCCATATATTCCATCCTCCTCATGTTCGCTTTTTGTTCTTATGCTTGCGATGCGCATGTAGGAAAGCGATTTTTGGCGGGCGCAAAAGGGGACGCGGCTAGGCCCAGTCAGGGCGCGCAATTTTCGACCAAAGTCTTATCTCGCAACTGCAATAGATTTTATCCTTATCGTCCTGTCAACCATCTACACCAGCCTAACTTTAAATTGTCGATGTTACTCCCGTGTCAACCATCAGGGGAATTTCATCGCATGTACACCAACGCCAAAGGTATTCAGCTCACCTTGTCCAAGAACCCTGGCAACTGGATGCCGGATCATAGCACTGCGAAAGTCATTACCGGCACGAAACAGAATGATGTATTCTACGCCATCGATGGCGACACCATGAACGGTGGTCAAGGTGATGATCATTACTATATTTACACGCCAAATTACACGATAAACGAAGATGCAGGGGCGGGTATCGACACGGTTTACAGCTATAGCTGGGGCGTGACGACATTGGCGGCCAATGTCGAAAATCTGTTTCTCAACAGCGCTGGTGCCACGGCCGGTGTCGGCAATGCACTCGACAATATTATCGTTGCAGGTTCGGTCGGCATATTGCTGGATGGCGGTGCGGGCGATGACGTGCTGGTTGGCGGGTCGGGCACCGACACGTTCCAGATCAGGGCTGGCAATGGCTCGGATGCGATTGTCAACTTTACGTCCGGGTCCGACACCATTCGTCTGCAAGGCTATGCGGTCAACAACTTCAAGGATTTGATTGCGAGCGGGACGCAGGTCGGTTCAGATGTGCGCTTCACCTTCTCGAACAATGAATCGCTTGTCATCCGCAACACGACGCTTTCGAGCCTTAAGTCCGACGACTTCGCGATCCCGATCGACAAGCAACAGCTATCCCTCAGCTTCGCCGATGAATTTTCGTCGCTGACGCTGAAGGATGACGGCGGTGTCTGGACGCCATTCTACCAGTTCGCTGGCGGATCGGCGCGCGGATTTGAAGGCGAGTCCGAAATCTACGTCGATGCAAGCTATGCCGGCACGTCGGGCAAGGCTCTGGGCATCAATCCTTTTGCGGTCAGCAACGATGGCATCCTGTCTATCACCGCGACACCCACTACGTCTGAAACGAAGCAATATCTGAACAATAAGGGTTTCACGTCGGGTGTAATTTCGACGGAAGGTTCCTTCTCGCAACAATATGGCTATTTCGAAGTCCGCGCCTCGCTACCGGAAGGGCAGGGCTTCTGGCCCGCATTCTGGCTGCTGCCCACCAACCTGAAGGGCGGCGAAATCGACGTGTTTGAATCGCTCGGCGGGGATGCAGGCAATCTGCTCATGAGCGCCCACGACATCGTTGATGGCAAGGGCGTAACCACGACAGACACTTTCCGCGTCCTCGATCCCACGGCCATGCATACCTATGGCCTGAACTGGACCAAGGAAACGCTGACCTGGTATGTCGATGGCACTGCCGTCGCGACCCAGAAAACGCCTGATCTGCTCAACAAGAATGGCGAATTCTTCATGATGCTCAATCTGGCCGTGGGCGGCTGGGGCGGCACGC
Organism: Sphingobium sp.; assembly: GCF_049304695.1. Taxonomy (GTDB): domain Bacteria; phylum Pseudomonadota; class Alphaproteobacteria; order Sphingomonadales; family Sphingomonadaceae; genus Sphingobium. Next base: position 60,361 of record NZ_JBAQOK010000007.1, on the reverse strand, counting down.
CTGCGTCGGATCTGACCGGATCGCTCAAGGTCGATTATGTCCGCGCCTACGCCAACAGCGAAACCGTCAGCCGGACGGTGAACGGCGTGCAGGAATTTGCGGTCGATGGCGAGTTCAAGAGCGTCACCGACGGCAAGACCAACCTGATGGATGGCACCGCTGGCGACGACACGCTGCTTGGCAATGCGGGCAACAACACTCTCCACGGCTTTGACGGCGACGACCGCCTGGACGGCGGCGCGGGTGATGACATGTTGATCGGCGGCAAGGGCAGCGACACCTATATCGTGTCCTCCCCCAAGGACATCGTGGTGGAAATGGCCGGTGAAGGCGTCGATACCGTGATGGCCAGCATTACCTATAAATTGCCCGACCATGTAGAAAAACTGACGTTGACCGGCACGGCGGCGATCGGCGGCGTCGGCAACGATCTTGCCAATGTCATCACCGGCAACGCGGCGGCCAACACGCTCGACGGGCGCGGTGGCGCGGACACGATGATCGGCGGCGCAGGCGACGACCTCTATTATGTCGACAACGTCAAGGATGTCGTGAAGGAAGATGTCGGCGGCGGTCGCGATACGATCATTTCCTCGGTCAGCTATACGCTGGCGGCCGGGCAGGAAATCGAAACGCTGCGTCTGGCGGCCACCGCCGGAAAGCTGGACCTTAACTTCAAGAACCAGAGTTCGGGCGCGACCTGGAGCAGCAAGTCGACAGGTGACGTTACCCGCTACGAAGTGCGCGCGGGCGACCATTGGTCGGGCGAAGGCTCCGACTATTCGCGGGAACGGTCGGAATCCTACAGCTCGCAAAAGCTGGTCAATGGCGAAAGCTACGAGATCAGCTTCTCCGTAATGATCGATCCGGGTGCCAAAAACACTGCCAAATGGATGACGCTGATCCAATTGCCGTCCACGCTGGACACCGGAGAAGCCGGTCACAGCCCGGCGTTCGCGCTGGAAATGGTGGGCGATCGCATGCGGATCGTGACGCGCGATTCCGCCGCTGCCCTGTCGACGGCCGACGACATCAACACGATCATCCAATATACCGACGCGACCGACATCAACCGCGGCCAGTGGTATGACTTCAAGATCGTGGTCAAGCTGGATCCCTCGGGCACCGGTACGCTTGAAGTCGTCCGCGATGGGAAGACATTGGTCAGCTATACCGGCGCTCTGGGCTTCAATGATCAGGTCGGACCTTATCTTAAGGAAGGCATATACCGCAGCGCGGCTTCGGAAACATTCTCCGCCAATTTCAAGGATATGAGCGTTACGGCAGTTGGCGAAGCGACCGCGCAAAATCTGAACCTGACCGGCAATGAATTCGTCAACACGCTGATCGGCAATGACGGCAACAATATCCTCGATGGCGGCGCTGGCGCGGACACCATGAACGGCGGCAAAGGCGACGACACCTATTATGTCGATAATGCCAGCGACGTGGTAAAGGAGCAGACGGGCGAAGGTAATGACACGATCATTACCAACATGACCTATTCGCTGGCGTCGATCATGAACGTCGAAAATCTGACCCTGGCTGATGCCAATGGGACGGGTGCGTTCAACCTGACCGGCAACAGCCTGAACAACATCCTGACCGCTAATGCCGGGAACAACATATTGGATGGTGGTGCTGGCGACGACATCATGATCGGCGGCAAAGGCGACGATGCCTATATCGTCAACAGCGCCGACGATCAGGTGATCGAAGCCGTCGGCGGTGGCAAGGACACGATCGTCTCCATGGTCAGCTACACGCTGGCCGCGGGCCAAGAGGTCGAAACGCTCCAGTTCGGCTCGGGGGCTGGCAGTGCATCGCTCAATCTGACGGGCAATGAATTTGCCAACACGCTGATCGGCAATGGCGGCAACAACATATTGGACGGCGGCGCTGGGGCAGACTCCATGCGCGGCGGCAAGGGCGACGACACCTATTATGTCGATAATGTCGGCGACGTCGTGATCGAAGCGGCGGGCGAGGGCAATGACACCATCGCCACCACGATCGATTTTTCGCTGGCGACGGTGGCGAATGTCGAAAATCTTCAGGCGGCCGATCGCACCATCAAAACGCCGCTTAAGCTGACGGGTAACGCGCTCAATAACGTGCTGACCGGTAATGCAGGCGACAACATCATCGACGGGGGCGCTGGTGCGGATACCATGTCGGGCGGTGCTGGCGACGACATTTATTATGTCGATAATGTCAGCGATGTCGTGATCGAAGCGGCAGGCGAAGGCAACGACACGATCGTGACTAGCGTGAGCTACTCGATTGCTGCGGTCGCCAATGTCGAAAACATGCGCACGTCCAACGCTACCGGACTGACCGCGATCAACCTGACCGGCAACGCACTGAACAATATTCTGACCGGCAATGCGGGCAGCAACATATTGGACGGTGGTATGGGCGACGACATCATGACCGGTGGTGCAGGCGACGACTATTATATCGTCGATAGCGCCAACGATCAGGTGATCGAAGCTGTCGGCGGCGGCAAGGATACGGTCATCACGCTCGCCAGCTATAAGCTGGGGGCCGGACAGGAGATCGAGACGCTTCAGATCGGGTCGGGCGCGGGCAAGGCGCCGATCAACCTGACCGGCAACGAATTTGCCAACACGCTATGGGGCAATGACGGGAACAACATCCTGGACGGCGGCGCAGGTGCTGACCTTATGCGCGGTGGAAAGGGCGATGACACCTATATCGTCGATAATATCGGCGATGTGGTGAAGGAGCTGGAGAATGAGGGCAACGACACGATCTTGACCAGCATCAACCTGTCCTTGTCGGGCATGGGTTTTGTCGAAAATCTCCGTGCGCTCGATCCTAACGGCACAGCGCCGCTCGAACTGACCGGCAATAATCTGGATAATATTCTGGTCGGCAATGCGGGCAACAACGTGCTGACCGGCGGGTTGGGCAACGACACCATGATTGGTGGAGCGGGCAACGATATCTATATCGTGGACAGCGCGGGCGATAAGGTGATCGAGGCAGTGGGTGGCGGCAAAGACACGATCGTGGCGTTGTGCAGCTACACGCTGGCTGCCGGGCAGGAAGTCGAAACGCTTCAGTTCGGCTCGGGCGTTGGAAACGCATCGCTCAACCTGACCGGCAACGAATTTGCCAACACCTTGTGGGGTAATGGTGGGAACAACATTCTGGATGGCGGTGCTGGCGCCGACCTTATGCGCGGTGCCAAGGGCGACGACACCTATTTCGTCGATAATGCTGGCGACATCATAAAGGAGCTGGCGGGCGAGGGTATAGATACTGTCAGGACCAGCGTCAGCTATTCGATCGCCAACAGCGGTGACGTCGAAAATATGCAGACCGTCGATTCCAACGGTACGGCTGCGCTCAACCTGACCGGCAACATCCTGAACAATATTTTGACCGGCAATGCGGGCAACAATGTGCTGAACGGCGGCGCAGGCGACGACATCCTCATCGGCGGACGGGGTATTGATACCCTGATTGGCGGGGCAGGGGCGGATACCTTCCTGTTCAACGATGGTGACACCGGCAGGACGGCCGCAACGGCGGATGTCATTTCCGACTTCTCCCATGCGCAGGGTGACAAGATCAGCCTGGTCAACATCGACGCCAATGTGAATGTCGCAGGGGATGGCGCGTTCACACTCTACACCGATGGCCAAAGCCATGGCGCCGGTTCGCTGTGGATGATGCAGACCGGTAACGTAACGATGGTCCATATGGACATCGATGGCGACGGCAAGGCCGACTATATGATGAAGGTGAACAGCGTATCGAGCGCACCGCTCGTCGCGAGCGACTTCATCTTCTGATCCGTGTCAGGCGAGCGCGCGTCCTGCCGGGCGCGCGCTTCGTCCTTCGGCTTCGATATCATGGTGGTTCGATGGTAGCGCCAGCAGGCTCTCTATGCCTGCCCGGTCCTGCATGACGCGGTTCCATCGTTTGCGGCGATGGCGCCCGACAAGTACCAACACGACCGGCCAGAACATCGTGGCGATGAAGTCGGTCCAGGTATCGGGCCAGTTCCATGACCCGCTGTACAGGCGATCCATCACTTCGTTGAACAGTTCGGCGGCCAGCAAGACCCCCAGCGCCTGAAAAGAAGCGCGGCGCGTTGGGAGAATGAGCTGAGCTATGACATAGATCGCCAGGCCGACATGCACATGCACCAGCTTGTCCGGCATGCCCGATACTGCCAGAACCTCTTCGATCATGCCATGATAAGCCGCAAACATGTCGTTCCCCTATCAGAACGACTTGCGTATCAAAATGCCGCACAAGGGCGATTGCATAGCATGCATCTGCATCGCCGTCTCTTGCATGTCACGCTGATCAAACCGCATCATCGCTCCGCCATCGCGGGGCTGAAACGATGCAGCAGCGGGCTGAGCCAATATTCCAGCGCCGTCCGCCGTTGCAGCGGCACGATCACCTCAACCGGTGTGCCCGGCCTTATACTGTCGCCCATGCCCGAAATACGCGTCAATGTCTTCATTTCAGCTTCGGGAATGCTGACCGTCGATGTGAAGTAGGATAGCCCAGTCTTTTCATCGGTCACGCTGTCTGCCGATACCCGGCTGACCTTGCCATGCAGCAGCGGCAGGTCGCGCCCGCGCATTCCACCGATGCGGACATCCGCCTTCTGACCGACGCGCAGGTCGTTGGCGTCGTTCAATGCGATCCGTGCCTCTATCTCCAACGCACGCTTGTCGGGAATGATGTCCATCAATTTTTCGCCACGCGGCGACACGCCACCGACGGTATTGGCGACTAGCCCCATGACCGTGCCGGACACCGGCGCCCGTGCGACGGCCTGCGCCATCTGCTCCCGCGCCGCTTTCCATTGCGGCAGCACGGTCTGCAATTCGGTTTGCGCCGACCGCATCCGGTCGGCATTTTCGCGGTCCCGCTGATCCAGCATTTGCAACATCTGCATGCGGGTTTCCCCGGACGATGCGCCCAGTCGTCCGATTTCCGCATCGATCGCGCCGACATCGCCATCGATGGACGCAGCGGAGCGTTGCAGCGCCAGCACACGGCTCTTGGTCGCAAATCCCTTTTTATACAGTTCATCGACCCCGGTCAGCTCATCGACGTTGATCGCACCCTGCCGCACGCTGGAACTGCGGCGACGCTGATAGCCCTCCACCTGATTGCGGACCTGAGTCAGGCGTTCCCGCAGAACGGCCTGTTCCGAAGCAATCAGCGCACGTCGGGCGACCAGATTGGCCTGTTCCCCCGCCAGCGCCCGGTCGGCGATCACATGTTCCTCTGGATTGAGCGTGGCCCAGGCGGCTGGCGCGACGATCGTTGTTCGGTGCTGCATATCGGCTTCGATCCGCGCGATCTCGGCCTGCAATCCGATGACCCGGCTGGCGAGCGAGCGCTCCTGCGCCAGCACATCCACGCTGGCGAAATTGACCAGTGGCTCGCCTGCGCGCACCCGTGCGCCTTCGCGTGTGTATATGGCGGTAACGACGCCGCCGGTCTGGCTCTGTACTGCCTGCCGACTGCCCATGACGCGCACGACGCCGCCTGCATGGACCGCCGAGTCGAGCCGCGCGACTGCTGCCCAACCAGCAAAGCCGACGAAGAAAATGCCGATCAACGCTGCGCCGATGCGAATTTCCCGGCGCGGGTCATGCGCTGGAACCGGAACATCGATGGCCGTGAAAGGCGGACTGAACTGGGGGAGGGCGTTCATGAGTGGGCTTTCTGGGGCGTGTGCGAAACAGGCTGGGTAGGGGCGAGCGCTTCGGCGATGGGGCTGAGCCGTTCGGCCCGGCCGTCTTTCAGGATCAGCACCTTGCTGGCGGCGGCCAACATATCCGTGCTGTGCGTCGCGAACAGGATCGTCGCGCCGCGCATGCGCAGGCTGGCCAGCGTCTTGATGAACTCCCCCTGCGCCTGGGTGTCGAGATGCGCGGTCGGCTCGTCCAGCAACAGCAGCGCAGGATCGCCGAACAATGCACGCGCAATGGCGATACGCTGGGTCTGCCCGGCCGACAGGCCGATGCCGCCAGTGCCGATCAGCGTGTCGTAGCCATCGGGCAGGCGCAGGATCATCTCATGCGCGCCGATCTGCCGGGCAGCGGCTACGACGGCTTCGTCCAACCGGGCAGGATTCTCGCCCAATGACGCACGAAAGCGGGAGATATTGTCCCGCACCGTTCCGGGGAACAGGATGAAATTCTGCGGCAGGAAGCCGATATGCCGCGAAAGCTGCTCGGGATCCCAATCAGCGATCGACGCGCCGTCGATGCGGATATTGCCCCGCGTGATTGCGACGGCACCTGCAATGGCGCGCAGCAGTGTCGACTTGCCCGCTCCGCTCAGGCCCACCACGCCCACCACGTCGCCAGCGGCCAGGGCAAAGCTGGCCTCCGCCAGTGCCACGCGTCCGCTCGAAGGGTTGGCGACGGTCAGCCGCTCCACGAGTAGCGCGCCGGTCGGGTTGGGCAGCCGGGTGAAGCTGCGCTTGGGATCGTCGATGAACAATTCGCCCAGCTTGGCGTAGGCGATGCGCGACTGGAGGATCGACTTCCACGACGCCACCAATTGCTCGATCGGTTGCAAGGCGCGCGACAGCAGCAGCGAACTGGCGAACACCGCGCCACCCGACACGCTGCCCTCCACCACCAGGATCGCACCCACGGCGAGCGCGCCCGATTGCAGGGCAAGCCGAATGAATTTCAGCCAGCTCGCCTGATTCGCGCTGGTAAAGCTCGCCTCCATCTGAAGCCGGTTCACCTGCGCGCGGTCGCCTAGTTGCCGCGTCGTCAAAGCGGTGGCCATGCCCAGCGCACGCACTTCGGACGCATGGGCGGAAATCTGTAGCTGACGCGCATAGGCAGCGTTGGCGGCTTCGTTTGCCGTGCGCAGCGGCTTTCCGATTTGCCGCTCATTATACCAGGCCAGCGCGATCATCGTCAGCGACGCGCCCAGCGCCAGCGCGCCAAGAGCAGGATGGAGCAGGTAGGCGACAATGATGTAGATCGGTGCCCATGGCGCATCGAACAGCGCGTTCATCGCCGGGCTGGACACGCCCTGCCGCAGCGTGTCGAGATAGCGCATCGCTTCGGCGCGCTGCAACTGATCCAGCGCCGGTTGTGACATAATCATGTGCAGCGTCGGTCCCGCCAGCGCATCGTCGAGCGAAGCGCCCGCACGCACTAGCAGGCGGCTGCGCAGCCAGTCGAACACGCTCATCAGAGCAAGGGCAAAGGCCGCGACCAGACTGACGGCAGCCAGCGTCGCCAGCCCGCCTGTCGGGATGACGCGGTCATAGACCTGCATCATGTAGATTGCAGGGGTCAGCAGCAGCAGACTGCTGGCCGCGCTGAACAATGCCGCAGCCACGAAATGCGGACGGCACCGGGCAAGCGCCGTGCGCACAGGATTTTCGCGGATGTGATCGCGGTCAGAGGACATGATGATTTCGGCTCCCGGACGCCGCCGGACGTCCTGATGCCACCATCATCAAATCTACGTAAAAATGGCGTTAACTCTAAAGAAAAAACGCGACGAACCGTGGCGCTCTCCGCAACGCCGTCGTTCTCATATCATCGCTGGGTTGGCGCAACTACAGGCGGTGCAGAAGTCGCCGGAGCATTAGCGGGCGGCAGGGGCTGCTCCCGGCTCAATATCCAACGCCGCGCGACCGGCGCTGGTGATGAGGGCGCAGCTTCAGGCGTTTTTGGAGCGGAGGCAGCCGGACCAACGCTGACCGACTTGCCCACGATGTCGCCTGCCTGGTTCAGGATCGGCCGCTCCGCCAGCGGCGCGATCGTAGGGATCGCGCCAGCGACATTGCCGTCCAGCCCGTCCGTCGCCTCCAGCGCCGCCTCGATAATCGCCGCCATATCCGGCTCGCCGCCTGCATAGCGCACGGAAAAGCTGGACGGCCCACCGGCCGCTCCAGGCAGCCGGTAAAATATATGTCGTCCCACCACCGCCAGCTTGGTCAGCGTGGGCGCCCAATAGGGCGACACATAATCAGCATGATAATGGGTGGCCCATCCCACCGGTTTATAGACCGTGCCCGTCAGCGCATCGGCAGCGACCAGCCGCGCCTGTTTCCATAATGCGGCCAGAGGTCGTCGTGCCATCGCCCCGTCGCAGGTGAAGCTGAACTGGCATCCGGTCACGCGTTCGGAACCCTGAAACACGACGTCGCACACCGAATGAGGGAAGGAGGGGTGACGCACGCGGTTGAGGATGACCTGCGCCACGGCGCGTTGGCCATCGATCGGCTCGCTGGCGGCTTCATAATAGACAGCGGTGGTCAGGCATTCCAGACTGCGCGACAGGTCGCTCATATTTGCGGTCGGCACAAACAGGGCGGCGGCGGCCGGATTGGCCTGCTTCGAAATCGGGATGGCGGCGTTGATCGCCTCTGCGTCCTCGGCCGATACCGGTTGCAACTGCGACGGGTCGGTCGCAGTGATCGATGCCGGATTGAAATCCAGCGAAGAAGCCCGGATCGGCGCTGAAACGGTGGCCGAATGTCTGCCGCCGCCGGACATCCCCAGCGCAACGATCGCTCCCACGACGATCAGGACAGCGACGATCCCGACGATCAGTCCCGGCTTGATGGCGGGCCGGTGCCTGGCAGGGCGAGTTTCTTTTTCCGCCTCCGTTACATGCACCTTCATGCGATACGCCGTCCCTTATCTGGCATCGCACAGCTTTTCCTTGTCTGTTCGCCTCGCCTGCCGACGGACGCCATACAGGCGATCATACGGTCAGACCAGCCGCTCAACAGGGATAGGTTTCCTTCAATGCCACCACCACCACTGACGCGGCTACGCCTGTGCGGCTTTGCGGATAGGCGGATGTATAAGTCAGGAATGCCCGCCGCAGGTCGGCCTGAACCGTCCCCGGTGGCGGACAAAATTCCCGTTGATTGAGCCATAATTCATAGGCTTGCACGGTGTCATGCACACCAGCGATGAAAGCGAAACAATAGGATGAAGAACTGGGCGAAGCGTCCGCGCAACGAATCGCCAGCTCCCCGGCTGAAAGATAACCAATCGGTGCTGGTTTCACCGGCATCGGACCAGCTATTGGTCCCTTCGCCACTTCGGCGAGCATCAGCAGCGCTGCGATCACATCAGCCTCCGTGGCTGGACTGGACGGCAGGCGCAGCGTCCGCTGGTCCTACAGCAATGATTTCGCGCACCGCGTCTTCCAGATACAGGGCGGTCAGGACCCCGGTTCGATATGCACCGGTGTCGATACCGATCCGGTTTGGGCGCATCTCGACTTTGGTCGCAATACTATGTCCATGTACGACCACCACACCATGATTGGTCGTATCGCTCAGAAATTCCTCACGAATCCAGAGCAGGTCTTCGCGCGATTGCCGTTTGATCGCGACGCCTGGGCGGATGCCAGCATGGCAGAACAGATAATCGCCCGACTGGGCCGTCAATGGCAGGCTGCGCAGCCAATCGAGCATCGGGCGCGGGATCGCCGTCGCCAGCGCACGGGCCGCAGGCATGATGTCGGCATCGCTCTCGGGCGGTTCTATGCCAAAACTGCGCAACGTCGCGTCTCCACCCATGCGCATCCACGCCCGCATGACGCCGGGTTCGCCTTCGATGGCGCGCAACATCATATCCTCATGATTGCCGCGCAGGATAACGAGCATGTCGGTATGTTTCTGGGCATTATATAGGAAACGCAGCACGCCCGCCGAATCGGGGCCACGATCGATCAGATCGCCCAGCAGCACCAGATGGACCGTGCGGTTGCCCGGCAAGGCCGACAGGTGATTCTCGATCCGCTCAAACAGGGCGCGCATGAGATCGACACGACCATGCACGTCGCCAACGACGTAAATGCGCTCGCCTCGCTGCGTGCTCGGCGGCTTGTTCGTGATTAATGCTGCTCTACCCAGCGCCACTAAACTCTGTCTCCCTGAAGCAGCTCTGCTTCATATTATTGCACTGCAGCATCACATTATAAAAATATATCGACCGTCAAGTCAGATCGTATATTCCCGCATGCAACTGCCCGATCGGCCGTTAACTCGCGCTGAACGGCTCCATTGCCCGAGTCGGTCGCCTTTGCACAGCGGTTTATACTGTGTAAAGAAAACCGTCGCTGCCGCACGATTCGTATTGCAGCACGGAAAAAATGGCGTGTTAACGATGATCCATGCCATTCTGATACGATGCGCGGCGCGTTTACCGTATTATTGTAGCTAGATGCTGAAAAATCAGTTTATAGCCTGTTTTGAATAGATGTTCGGAGATTTGCGAATGCGCTTGTGGGGATTATTGGTCTGTCTTGGATTGTCGCTCGCTGGGTGCGCCACGACTCCGGCCAATGTCGTGGATACGGGCGAGCGCTATTCCTCGATGAGTGGCGGAGTCGAAGATTATCGCCTGGGTGCAGGGGACAAGGTCAAGCTGACGGTCTTCAACGAACCGACATTGTCTGGTGACTTCTCGGTCAGCGCCGATGGCTCGCTGTCCCTGCCGCTGCTCGGTGATATGGCTGTCGTGGGCAAGAAATCGTCCGACGTCGCCGTCGATATTCAAAAGCAACTGGCCAATGGCTATCTGCGCGATCCCAAGGTCAGCCTTGAAATCATTGGCTATCGTCCGTTTTTCATTCTGGGCGAAGTCAAGACGCCGGGCCAATATCCTTACGCCAGCGGCCTGACGGCGCTGAATGCCATCGCCGTGGCTCAGGGGTTTACGCCACGCGCAGAGCGTAAGGTTGTCTATATCCGGCGGGCTGGTTCCAGCAGTGAGGAGGCTTATCGCCTCAGTCCTGATCTGCGTGTCTGGCCGGGCGATACGATCCGATTGGGCGAAAAATATTTTTGATCAATAAAGCCGGGGGGCTAGCGATAACAATGTGGGTTGAGGAAACAGGGAAATGCCAGGGATATATCGGGCTGCAATGGTAATGGTCGTGCCGCTATTGGCGGGGACGATCGCTCCGACGCTGGCTTTCCAGACGACGGGAAACGCCACAGACGCCGCGACTCTTGCCAGTTTTTCCGCCGACTCTGCCGTGGACACCGAAGCGGCGGCTAAACTTGCCGCAGCGATCCGCGCCGATATCGCAGGGCAACCTGACACCGCTTCGGCGGAAGATTATGAAGGCATCATCGTGTTCGATGTCAGCCAGGGCGCTTATAATGACCCCACAATATCGGCGGCGCTCGATATATTGAGCGTCGGCGCTTCAGAAAAGCTGGCCACGGCGATTGCCAACGTTCGCATCGCATTGCTCGGCAAGAAGCTTAAGCGCGGCACCGCCGCCCTTGGCGGCGGCGGCTATGGCAGCGGAGCTGGAACCGGCGGCGGCGGCGGTGGTGGCTTCACCGCGCCGGGTGTCAGCACGGGTGGCGGAGGCTCATCCAATTACACGAACTGACCCCCAATCTGTAACGGGAGCGGTGCCTGTGCCGCTCATGTCTTTCACTCCCTTAGCGAGTATCCAGCGATGAGTCGTTTCCATCTGGCGACGGCGACCTTGCTCGCGAGCATGCCGTTCGCAGCAACGCTTGCCCACGCCCAATCCTCGGACACCACGGTGCTGGTCGATACGGCGATCCCTGAAAATTACGACCGCGACAGGAACGTCAGCGTTCTGGAACGGCCCCGGCCCGATTATGACCAGCTTGGTATTCGGCGTGGCGGTTTTCTCATCCTGCCGCAGGCCGAAACCGGACTTGGCGCGACAAGCAACGTTTATCTGTCTTCAGCGGATAAGAAGAGTGATGGCTATGCCTATCTGGCGCCCAGCATATTGGCCCGGTCGGACTGGTCGCAGGACATGGTGCAGCTTTCCGGCACCGGCATGCTTCGCCGCTTCTTCAAACAGGATCGCCGCAACGAATCATCGTTCAATCTTCGTGCGCTTGGCCGCAAGGATATCGGCGACAGCTTCTCCCTGACCGGCGAAGCACATTATGCCAAGATTTTCGAATCCTTCGATTCTGGCGCGATCGATTCAACGCTCGCAGTGCTTTCCAGCTATAACCGCAGCTATTTCTCGGGCCGCGCCCAATATCGCTCCGGGCAAAGCCGTGCCATTCTGGCGATTGACCGCACGGCCTTCACCTTTGCCGACATTAACCTGAGTACAGGTGACGTCAGTCAGGCGGATCGCGACCGCGTGATCACGCGCGGCACGGGCGAATATCAGCACGCCTTATCGCCCAGTATCTCGCTCTATGGCCAGGCAGGTTATGGCGAAACCAAATATAGTCGCACCTTGTTCGATGGTACTCAAAACCGCGATTCTGTGGGCTGGCGGGCTATCGGCGGCGTGAATTTCGATCTTGCAGGCTTCATGCGCGGCAAGGTCGGCGTCGGCTATATAGACCGTAACTATAAATCTCCCGTGTTTCGGGACACGCATGGCCTATCTGCTGAAGCTGTGGTCGAATATTTCCCCAGTGTCCTGACGACATTTGGACTGACGCTTAGCCGCACGATTGAAGATTCAAGCGTGGGTAATATCGGTGCATTCTTCCAGAACCGCGTCCAGATGCGTGTGGATCACGAATTGCTGAACAATCTCATCGTCGGCTCCAGCGCCGAATATGGCCGTCAGAAATATGTGGATGATTCGACCGTAAATAATTACTACCGCATTGCAGCAAATGCGCGGTATCTATCGTCGCGTTTCGTGTCGCTCAACGGGCAGGTCACCTATAATAAACGTGACTCGAGCACGGATTTTGGGGGAAAGCTTGACGATCTCCGTGCTCAGATCGGCATTATATTCCGGCGGTAGGTCTGGGTAGATTCTTCGCTTCAGCATTTAAGGGCAATCGGTAACACATGAAAATCTCTCACGAATCCGAAGCTGAAGAAGATGGATTTGCCGGTCTCATCACGCGCGCACGGGATGTGGTGCGCCAGCGCTGGCTGACCCTGGCCGTCGTCACAGTGCTGGTGTTCGCAGTCGCGGTTGTCCTCGTGCTGATGATGACGCCGAAATATACCGCCTATGCGAATGTCCGAATCGATCCCAGCCGGACGCCGATGGCTAACGAGCAGCAGCAGACCGCCCAGTCGCTCAGCCCGGAAGCGATCGAGACCGAAGTGACGCTCCTCAAGTCCGAACGGATTGCGCGGGACGTCGTGCGCAAGCTGAATCTTGGAAATGACGAGGAATTTAACAAGGGTCTCGACCAGCCCGCCGCTGCCGGCATGACGGCGGCGGATCGCGAAACTGCCGTTGCCAATAATGTCCTCCAACGCGTGAGCGTGGATCGCGACAAGCTGAGCTATATCCTCAACGTCGGATTTACGTCGAAGGACCGGCAGAAGGCCGCCGATGTCGCCAACGCCTTTGCGCAGGCCTATATCTACGCCAAGGTTGGGTCGAAGTCCGACACCGCTGCGACCAAGGCATCTTTCCTTCAGGCACAGGTGACGAAGCTTGCGGATGAAATCCGCGCATCCGAAGCCCAACTTGCCAATTATCAGGCGGCTTCGGGCCTTGCAGGCACGATCGCGTCCAGCGGTGCCAGCACCCTGACCATCGTCGATCAACAGATTGCACCGCTATCCAGCGCTTTGGCGCAAGCGCGCTCCGAATCTGCCGCCGCATCAGCGACTCTGGCCGCTGCCAACGGCCAGTCTGCACGGGGCGGTTCCGATACAGTTGCCGGCGTGCTCGCCTCGCCCGTGATCGGCAATCTTCGTGCGCAGCGCGCCACCCTGTTGCAGAATATGGGCGAAGTCATGGCCCGCTATGGCGAACGTCACCCCGAAACCCTTCGTGTTCGTGGTCAGCTTGCGGAAATCGACGCTCAGTTGAAGGCAGAGACGGATCGTATCACCGCCTCGCTGCGCGCCAATGCCGCCGCCGCGGCCGCCCGCGTGGGCAGCCTTCAGTCCGACATGGATCGTCTGGGCAGCAGTCAGGCCGCCAACGCCCGTTCGGGCGTTTTGGCCAAGGGTCTGGAAGCCGACATCGAAAGCAAGCGCACGCAATATGAGAAGCTGTCACAGGCATTGCAGGAATCCAGTCAGGCCGCCAGCAACTCCATCTCTTCGGCGGAAGTAGTAGATGCCGCTAAGCCGCCCTTGGCGCCGACTTCGCCCAACAAGCCGATCCTGCTGGCGCTTGGCTTCCTTGTCGCCCTTGCGGCAGGCACCGGAACGATCACGGTCCAGGAGTTGATGGTTTCGGGCATCAAATCATCCAGCGATCTTGAAGACAAGCTGGGCCTTCCCATGCTTGCGGCCATTCCACGGGAGAAATCTGCTCTCCCGGCCGACATTCTGATGGAGAAACCAACCTCGCTCTTCGCTGAATCGCTGCGTATAGCGCGGGCATCGATACTGGGTGTCAAATCTGGCAAGCAGATCAAGGTCATCGCAATCACCTCTGCGATGCCGAGTGAAGGCAAGACGACGACCGCCGTGGCTTTTGCCCGCACGCTGGCAATGAACGGGCAGAAAACGCTGTTGATCGACTGCGACGTTCGCCGGGCCGTCATGCGTGAATCGGTGCGCAATCCCAGCACTGGTCCCGGTCTCGTCGAAGTGCTTCAGGGCGAAGCGTCGGTGGAACAGGCGATCAATCCGGGGGACGTCGATAATCTCGATCATCTGCTGGTTCGTGAAACCCATTTCAGTTCGGGCAATCTGTTTGGCGACGGGCGCATGGAACGGCTGCTTGCCGGACTGCGTGGACGCTATGAGCTGATCGTGCTCGATCTGCCGCCGATTCTGGGGTTGGCTGACGGTCGCTTCATCGCAGTCATGGCCGATGCGGTGGCCATGGTATTGCGCTGGAATTCCACGCCTGCGCAGGCGGCCTCCTTGGCTCTCACCTCGCTTCAAAGTGACGGGGCGAATGTCGTGGGCGTCATGTTCACGATGGTCGACACCAATTCCGAAGCCATTGGTGGCAAATATTACTCCAAAAAATATGCGGGCTATTACGAAGCGGGATAATCGACCGCGCTCCAGTCGCGGGCAGGGCGGGGATCGCGCTTCACGACGCATGATGTGGGGCGCGACGGCTGTCTGTGCTTTGGCTATGGCCTTATCGCTGCATGTGCTTTCTCAGGAAGCCACTGTTGCGAAGGCTGAGGATCGGCTCGTTCGCCTGAACGCCGCGATCGCGTCTGGCGCTGCGCCGAACATATCCGTGCGTGACATGGCACTCGACGCCCCGCCACGCGCCAGGCTTGCCGATGCGCTGGCCCTCTCGCGTGCGGCTCAGTTTACCTTGGACGATACCCAAGAACGCACAGCCCTGCTCGATAGCGCTTTGGCTCGCCTCCAGTCGATCGGCAACACGCGGCCTTATTGGGGGGAGTTTTGGTCGACCAGAGCTTTTGCGCAAAGCATGCGCCTTGGCCCTCGCGCGACCAAAGTCCGCGAGTCGCTCAATCGTAGCTATCGCGATGCCCCTTATCTCAGTCGGGCCGGGGCGTGGCGGATCGCCTATGGCTTTGCATATTGGAATGACCTGAACGATCTGACGCAGGATAGGGTGTTGAATGAAGCTGTATGGCTGGCGCGGTCCAGCCCGGTCATGTTGGATTCTGTCCTGACACTCGCCCGCCAGTCACCCGCCTATCGTGCCTATGTCGTGCATTGGATGGCGGCGCGACAGGGCGACATCGACTTTCGGCCCCTGCAACGCACGGCCCCATAGCAGGCCGGACAAAAACAGGAATATTGTCACCGGTGCGGGCATGTCGAGCACGACGTCGATCATCGCATTGCCCATGATGAGGCACAGGATGGCCGCTATGATTGCTTCATCGCGAGACCAGTGATTGCGCAACGCCGATATAGTTTGCTTCACGATCAGCGCCGCCGCGCCGCAGATAGCCACCAGATAGGGCCATCCGCCCTGAAGCATGAGCTGCAAAATAATATTATGCGCAGAATTCAATGTCCAGTTGGCCTGAGCGTAGCGCGGCGTTGACAGGGAATGCGCATTGATCGTCGAAAAAGCGCCCAGCCCATAGCCATAGGTCGGGCTTTCGCTCACCACCCCTGCCAGATGCGACCAGTTCATGACCCGGTTCTGATAGGCGGTGCCCAGCACCCCAAAGCGTTCGAACAATATCCCGGCAAAAGCCAGAATGAGCGTGGCGATCGTAATCCCCGCGATGATGGCGGTCAGCCGGGTATAGACAAATATTGTCCTGCGCAGGAGCCAGTGGAGTGCAAACAGGGTCAAAATGATCCCCAGCAAAACAGCCGTCAATCGCGCCGCTGTCAGCATGACGACGCCAAAGCTGATGACGAACATAGGCAGATTGATAATATGCCCAGGTCGCCAGTCCCCGGCCCAAACCGGCGCGCCTCGCAAATCGGTCAGCCGGGCGAAGGCGATGATCGCAAAGCATCCCGCCATTGCTGCAGTAACATTCGCGTTGCCGATCAGCCCCGTAAAACGGTCCTCCCGCTCGATCGTCCAATAGCTTAACATGCCGTCGGTGCCGATCTGTCGCACCACCAGCCCTCCCAGCAGGATCAGGCAGTTGATCAGCAGCAGCCAGTCCAATATGCCTTTGAGCCGGTGAGACCTGTGGCCGATGATCGCTCCGCACAACAGCGCCGCAAGCCCGGACAACAGGGAAAGGAGCTTGCCCGGCACATAGTCGGGCAAGCTTCCGTCGAACTGGAGCGACGCCAGCAAGCCCCAGCCCATTGCAGTGAATATGAGCGCCAGCACAGGGCTGGCCCTTCGCCAGAAATCCATGTCCAGTGCGGCGCGATGCAATAGCCAGACGAGCATGGCGGCGTTGGCAATGCACGACATCGCCTGTCCGGCCGTACTGTCGAAACCGCGCACCGCCATGCCGAGCGAAAGTATCACGGCCAACACATAATCCGGCAAAAGCGGTTGCTCAGACATGCCCTGTGGTTCCGATCGCGATGAGCCGTGGGCGTGTGTCATGCTCCCCGACTAGCATAAAAGAAGGACAGGCAAAGCAAAGCCTGCCGATTCACGGAATCTCAACCATAGCTGGGCGCAAAATATTGGTAGTTTGATGCGATTGTTTCCTCGGGGCACTGGGAAACGATAACGATGAAGCGTTCGTATCAACGGCTGCTGGCATTCATGGCCGTCTGCCTGACAATATCGCCAGGCATGGCCCTTGCGGCCCCCGCGCCCGACTATTTCGTGCCGAACGGAGAGGTTGCCGACGCGCCGGCCGGGTTCATCGCCATGTGCCTGCGGGATCAGCTTCTGTGTCGCGCGGGTATTTCACCTGCTGGCGCGTCAAGCCGGGCAGTCGCCATGCAAGTCACTGACTGTGGCCCAGGCGCCGCATCCCTGCACGGCTTTTCGACAGCGCCCACCAAGCGATCCACCGAGCTGTGGAGCGAAAATGAAGATCGCCTGCAACCTTGTGCCCTATCCAGCCCCGCAACGTTCGCGACATCGGCAACAAGCGCGGCTATCAACAGTCCCGCTTATGCTTCGGCACCCGTCATCGGCATGCCGCTGGATCGCAGCACGGGGCTGGGCACCGCGGCAACGGGTGCCGCCTCACGGTCCCTGGGTCGATATTCGACCCGCGAAATCGCGATGCCAGCGAATATCGGGGATGAAGCGCTCATGGTTCGCGCCATTAACAAGCAAGTTAACCGGCAGGTCGTGCGCGTGTCCGATTCTGTCAGCAAGGGCGTTGATGAAGAATGGGATCGGCCCGGCAAGATCGGGCGTCCGCCCGGCGATTGTGAGGATTTCGCGATCGAAAAGCGCATGCGTCTGATCGATGCCGGTTTCCCGCCAGACCGAATGTTCTTCGCTGTCGTATATAAGGCGCGGTTTGGTCTGCACACGGTGCTGGTCACCCGCCTGAACGATGGCGACTATGTGCTGGACAGCGCTACCCCCGACGTCGTGCGCTGGTCGAAGACGCCCTATGTCTGGCTTCGCGCCCAATCCCCGCAAGATCCGATGCGTTGGACTCGCATCGGAACACCGGCATCGGCCTCATCCCAATCATAACGGATGGCGACCTCGGCTTTTCACACTGCTTTCCGGGGATGAGCATTGATCGCTCCCTGCAGCACCGAATCATGGAATAATATTGAGCCATAGGCCAGCGCCGCTGGATCGCGGCCAATCGTTTCAGTCGTGCGTCTTGGTCATGAGGTGATATAGCGCGACCGGGTTGGTCAGCATATATCGTCCCCCAAGCCGCTTGGGTTCCTGCAATACCCGGAACAGCCATTCCAGCCCGACGCCCTGCATCCATTGCGGGGCGCGCGGCAACCGCTCGGAATAAAAATCGAACAGCCCACCGCAAGTGCGGATCCAGGCCAGCCCGGCGAGCCGGTGGCGATTGCGAAGGGCAAATGCCTCCTGCTTGGGACTGCCAAGACCCAGCCACAATATGTCCGCGCCGGATTGGACAATCTCATCGCAAAGCGCGGCCTCTTCCTCCAGCGAGAAATAACCGTTCCGCGTCCCGACAATCTGAAGACCGGGGTAAGCCCTCTGTAAATTTCTGGCTGCGATTTGGGCAACATCGCCCTGCGCGCCGAGGAAATAGAAGCGGATGCCCTCTTTCGCGGCCATTTCGCTCGCGTCTTTCACGAAATCGGTGGTCGCGACGCGTTCCCGCAATGGCGTCTTGCATAATAAACGTGTCGCAAAGACGAGGGGCATGCCATCGACATCGACAATATCCGCGCCGTCTATCGAACGCTTGAATGCAGTATCCTGATGATATTTGGCAATGACCAGCCCGTTGGAAGACACGACTACGCGCGGCTCAGGCAATTCGCCACTTCGCGCACGGCGCGTATCTTCGCACATCAACACAGTCAGTTCGGCCCGCGTCAATCGTGAATTGAGGATACCACCAACGGTGATGTGATTGTCGAGATCGGCATCGTCAGGCAATAATTGGTTTACCATTATACAGGAAATTTTCGGACATCTTTCACTAGGAAAGCATCACCAGATAACAAAATAGATTAAAATATCTATGACTGCATCTTTGTAATAATTCCCCCAACGACCGCCATCGCGTTTCAGTTACTGCGCACCCAAAACAAATGAGCAGTGCGAAAGTTAACGCTGTGGCTACTGCGGACGATAAAAATAAAATACTGGATTTACAACATATTTCTTTGACCCCGCACCCCGGTCCGCGTGAACCTTGCTGCGGCAAATAAACGCTGCCCGACGCATTTATATCCGGCGTCATCGATGCCCGACGCAGAGAAATTCCAAACGCCCCGCCCGTCGGACTGGACACGCCAGGAACGGTCCCGGAACTGTCGTGTAAATCCCGTCGTTTACTGCATATTATCGAAGGAGACATGACGTGGCGGCGCGCGCATATTGGCAGGGACAGATCAGGCTGGCGCTGGTGTCGATCCCGGTAGAAATCTATGCCGCGACGAAAAGCGGCGCACAAATCGCCTTTCACCAGATACATGAACCGACCGGCAAACGTATCCGCTATAAAAAAGTTGTGCCCGGTCTTGGCGAAGTCGATGCCGACGACATCGTCAAAGGCTATGAATATGAAAAGGGCAAGCATGTCCTGCTTGCGCAGGATGAAATTGAATCTGTTAAGCTGGAGAGTAAGAAGACCCTGGAATTGACGCAATTCGTCGATGCCGGTGAAATCGACGTTCTCTATTATGAACGTCCCTATTATGTCGTTCCTGCCGACGATCTGGCGGAAGAGGCCTTTGTCGTCCTCCGCGAAGCCTTGCGACGCACCAGGAAGGTGGGCCTTGGCCAATTGGCAATGCGCGGCCGCGAATATATCATATCCTTAAAGCCATGCGGGCGCGGCCTGATCCTTGAAACGTTGCGTTATGCTGACGAGGTCAACCGCGCCCAGGGCTATTTCCGCGACATAGATGACGGAGAACCGGACGCGGACTTGCTGGAACTGGCCGAAGCGCTGATCGAAAAGAAGAGCAAGCCGTTCAAGGCGGACGCGTTCCACGACCGTTATGTCGATGCGCTGGAACGGCTGATCGAGAAAAAGAAAAAGGCCAAAGGCGGCAAGATCATCGAAGACGATGACAGCGAGCCGGCAAAGAAGGGTAGCAACGTTATCGATCTGATGGCGGCGCTTAAAAAATCGGTCGGCACTGGTGGCGCCGATAACCCTGCCGCGAAAAAGCCGACGAAAAAAGCCCCCGCCAGGAAAGCCTCCGCCCGGAAGCAGGCCTGATCCATGGCCCGCGTCGATCCACTGGCGGACTATAATCGCAAGAGGGACTTTGCCAAAACGAAGGAACCGCATGGCAGGACGGCAGCGGGAAAGGGCAATCGCTTCATTGTCCAGAAGCACGACGCAACGCGACTCCATTATGATTTCCGGCTGGAAATCGATGGTGTTCTCAAAAGCTGGGCGGTGACGCGCGGCCCCAGCCCGGATCCCGAAGACAAACGCCTTGCGGTAAGGACCGAAGACCATCCCCTGTCCTATGCCACGTTCGAGGGGGTCATTCCCAAGGGCGAATATGGCGGCGGCACGGTCATGCTATGGGACGAAGGGACATGGGCGCCGATTGCGGGCAAGAGCGCAAGCGATCTCGACAAGGGCCACCTCCATTTCACATTGCAGGGGGAGCGGATGAAGGGCGACTGGCTTTTGATCCGCCTGAAACCGCGAGGAAAGGAAAAGCGCGAAAACTGGCTGCTGCGCAAGATTGCCGACGACCATGCTGGCACCGGGGACGCTCTGGTCGAGCGCGCGCTGACCAGTGTCCAGACTGGCCGCACTATGGCGCAGATCACGGCCGATGCCCCCCCGATCTCGTTGAAGGGCAAACGGGGCAAGGCCTTCGATCAGGCGATGCAGCAGGCTGCTTCCGCTCGACCGTCCAGCACGCCACGGTCCAGCAGGGCGACCAGACAGCGTAACGCCCAGCCGCCAGCTTTCCGTGATCCACAACTTGCCACGCTGGTCGATGATGTTCCGACCGGTAATGGCTGGCTGCATGAAATCAAATATGACGGCTATCGCTGCCTTTTGAGTGTGGCAGGGGACAAGGCGCGGATATTCACCCGAACCGGGCTGGACTGGACCGACCGTTTTTCCGCCATCGCGCTTAGTGCGGAGGGCATGGATCTGCCACCAGCCTTGATCGATGGCGAAATCGTGGCGATGGACGATCGCGGCAATCCCGATTTTTCGACACTGCAAAAAATATTAAAGGGTGAACGGACAGGCGACCTCCATCTTTTCGCCTTCGACCTGCTCGAAGCCAATGGTCAGGACGTGACGGCGCTCACCAATATCGAGCGCAAGCAGCGTCTGGCTGCGCTGCTCGGCAATGGTACGGACATCATTCACGTGGCCGATCATGTGACGGGAGCGGGCGAAAAACTGTTCCGGGCTATGTGCGAGGCGGGGCAGGAGGGCATCATCGCCAAGCGGGCCGATGCGCCCTATCGCGGCAAGCGGACGAAGAACTGGCTCAAGGTCAAATGCACGCGCCGGGAGGAATTCGTCATCGTCGGCTGGCTGCCGAGCGCCGCGCGCGGGCGTGCGTTGAAAAGCCTGCTGCTGGGCCAGTATCGCGACGGGACTTTAACCTATGCGGGAAAGGTCGGCACGGGCTTCGATGGTGATACCATCGCCATGCTGCTGCAAAAGCTCAAGCGTCTGGAGCGCCAGACAGCCCCGCTCGACGCGCCGGACGCGCAGGTTCGGGACGCGACATGGGTCAGGCCCAAACTCGTCGCCGAAATCGCCTATGCCGAATTTACCAGTGACCATGTGCTGCGCCACGCCAGCTTTCTGGGCCTGCGTGAGGATAAGGCCGCCGATATGGTAAAGCCTGAAGCAGCCATCGCCGTTCCAACTCCGGTGGAAAGCGACGTCGTCGTCAGCAATCGCGACAGACTGCTCTTTCCTGAATCCAACATCACGAAGGGCGCGCTGGCTGACTATTATGCGCAGATCGGCACTATCATGCTGCCTTGGGTGATCGATCGTCCCATCAGCCTGGTCCGATGTCCGCAGGGGCGCGCCAAAAAATGCTTCTTCCAGAAACATGACAGTGGCAGTTTTGGCGATCATGTCGCGCATGTCCCTATCCGTGAAAAGGATGGCAGCGATGCCGACTATCTATATGTCCGCGACATTGACGGGCTGGTGGCCTGCGTCCAGATGGGCAGCATCGAATTTCATGGCTGGGGCAGCCGCGTCGCGGATGTCGAGCGCCCCGATCGGCTGATCTTCGATCTCGACCCCGACGAAGGACTGGACTTTGCCGCCGTGCGAAGCGCCGCTATCGACATTCATCAGATGCTGGAGGATGTGGGCCTGGTCAGCTTTGCGATGCTGTCGGGGGGAAAGGGCGTTCATGTCGTCGTGCCACTCACGCCCGACGCGCAATGGCCGCAGGTAAAGGATTTCGCCAACCGTTTCGCCACGGCGCTGGCACAGAATGAACCGGATCGGTTCGTCGCCACCATGGCAAAGGCGAAGCGCAAGGGAAAAATCTTCATCGACTGGCTACGCAACCAGCGCGGCGCCACCGCAATCCTGCCCTACAGCGTGCGCGCACGCGACACTGCCCCGGTTGCCGCTCCAGTCAGCTGGGACGAACTGCGTGACATCGATCGCGCAAACATCTTCACACTCAAGGATGCGGACACTCTGCTGGAACGCGCATCGTCGCGCGCACTGGCAGGCTGGGGCATCGCCGACCAGCGTCTTCCCGATATCTGAAGCACGCAAACCGCCGCGCCCCCTGTAAGGCGCGGCGGTCTTTTCGTTCAGCGTCGCGTCGTGGCGACGGGCGCAGGTGACGGCGTGCCGTCGGCAGCGGGCGGCGGTGGCGGCGGGGGAACGGCTCCATTCCCACCCGGCGCCGGGGGTGGCGGAGGCGGAGGTGGAGCTGCTTCAGCCGGACCAGCAGCGGGCGGCGGTGGAGGAGGAGGCGGCGGGCCGTCGCCACGCGGACCTCGCGGACCACCGGGACCACCATGGGGCGGCCGTCCGCCGACCTCCTCGATCTGCCCCTGCGGATCGACCAGATAGGATGCACGCAACTGCCCCTGATCATAACGACCCTGCACCATCACCCCACTACCCGTGCTGATCGCGCCCGACGATCCCCGCCCAGCGTCGACCAATATGCGCCCGCTACCATCCTGCATCACGAAGCGGTCGCCGTACACTTCCGCCACGCGCCCCTTCACGGTGACGATACCGCTCGTCTGCGCCAGCCGCGCGATCGCGGTCGGCACGGTCGGCGCCATCTCTACGGTGGGTCGTGTCAGCGACACCGCCCCTGCGCCACCTGCTGCGCCCAGCGCCAGCAGGGCCGCCGCCCCGGTGATGATGCGCGTCCGCCGCGATACTTCTATTGTAGGGCGTTTCCACTCGACCATAGTCATTCTCCTTGATTGTCGATGGCATCACCCTAGCGAGTCGTGCCCGACCCCCGCTGAACCTGTCGGTTCAGTTTCGGTTTAGCTGGGGAAGCTAGGAGCGAACGGATGCGCATATTGCTGGTGGAAGACGATCATGATCTGGGCGAAGCCATCGCCCGCGCGCTGCGGTCGGAAAATTGCGCGGTCGATCTGGTGCGCGACGGCATCGATGCTCAGCATCTGGGCGATACCGAACCCTATGACGCCGCCGTGCTCGACCTCGGCCTGCCGGGGCAGGATGGCGGTAAGGTGCTGACTGCCTGGCGTGAAGCCGGACGCGACATGCCCGTTCTGGTCCTGACCGCGCGCGATGCATGGGCCGACAAAGTGTCCGCGTTCAAGGCAGGCGCGGACGATTATCTCATCAAACCATTCCGCGTCGAGGAACTGATGATGCGCCTGCGCGCGCTCGTCCGCCGCGCGGCGGGCCATGCGCAATCGCGGATCGCCTGCGGCCCGCTGGTCTTCGAAAGCCAGACCGGACAATTCGAACTGGATGGACTGCCGCTCAGGCTCACCGCCTTCGAATGGCGCGTCCTCTCGCTACTCACCCTGCGGCGGGACGTGGTGGTGGAACGGCTCGATCTGCTCGATCATGTCTATGAAGGGGATGCGGACGTCGATTCCAACAGTCTGGAAGTCATCATCGGTCGCCTGCGTCGCAAAATCGGCGCGCACCTGATCGAAACCGTGCGTGGACGCGGCTATCGCCTCCAATGCGGGGCCAACGCATGACGCGCTGGTCGCTGCGCGCGCGGATGCTGGCGATGGCCGCACTCGCCACGCTTGTTGCGCTTGCCATCGCTGGCTGGGCAATGCTGGGCATCCTCGAACGCTTCGTGACGCAAGGTCTTGACCAGCGTCTCGACGCGCAGCTCGCCGTCATGGCCAGCGCGGTGCGCGACGATGGCTCGGTCGACCGGACGCGCCTCGAACAGCGGCTGGCCGTGCTGGGTGGCGGTCCGGGTTGGCGCTGGCAGATCGCCGGGCCGCAAGGGGCGACAGGGTCAGCGGATTTCCCAACACTGACCCCCGCGCCACCGCACCCACCGGGCGCACCGCCCGATCGCCAGTCCCCCACACCCTTGGAAGGCACGGATGGGCAAGGCCCGATCCACGCGCGCCGTGTCACGATCGACACGTCCGCTGGCTCCGTTACGCTATCCGCCGCCGCGCCTGCTGATGTCGTCGCGCGCCCGATCCGATCTGCGCTCATACCGCTACTGACGGTCATACTGGTGCTGGCCATCATCTTCGCGATCGCGGCCCTTGTGCAACTCCGCCTCGGACTACGCCCGGTGTTGGCCCTGCGGGATCAGGTGGCGGGCATCCGCAATGGCACGCGTGGCGCAGTGGACGAAGATCAGCCCGCCGAACTCAGACCCTTGGCGATCGAACTCAACGCCTTGGCCACCGACAGCGCCGCTGCGCTGACGTCTGCCCGCGCCTCCGCCGCAAACCTCGCCCATGCGCTCAAGACGCCCGTCGCGACGCTGGCGCTGACGGTCGGGCATGATCCATCTGCGTCGGCGCAGGTGCAGCGGATCGACGGCGTTATCCGCCACCATCTGGCCCGCGCCCGGACAGCAGCCATCGGTCGCCGTGCGACGACCCGCGCCGCCCCCGTTATCGCCGACCTCACCGCAACGATCGGCACACTGCACCGCGACGTCACGATCGACGCTGACATAGCAGTCGACCTCATGGTCGCAGTCGATGCCCATGACCTCACCGAAATCATCGGCAACCTGCTCGACAATGCGGCGCGACACGCTCGAACCATCGTCACCGTGACCATGATAGTGCAGGCTGACCATGTCGCCATCGCCATAGATGACGACGGCCCCGGCATCCCGCCCGACCAGCGCGAAGCGGCCATGACATCCGGCGTACGCCTCGACGAAGGTCTTGGCGGCCATGGCTTTGGCCTCGCCATCGTGCGCGATCTTGTCACCCTGCACGGCGGCAGGCTGGAGTTGCAGGAAAGCAGGCTGGGTGGATTGCAGGCCGTCGTGACTGTGGCACTGGCGCGATGAAAAGCCGGGCGGCCTGCGCCCTGCGTTCATTTGTCTATCCACTATCGTCATGGTCGGCTAATTGCGCACAGTGACAAAAGCGCCTCCTGCCCAACCCCGACCCCAACCCCTATCGACGTCATGGCGCATGCTGGCGGTCATCGCCATCCTCATGCTGGCCGCCGCCCTCATACAGGGATCATCCTATTGGCCCGGCATCATCACCTGGGACGCTATCAACCAATATGAGCAGGCCTTGTCGGGCGTTTACGACGACTGGCATCCCCCGGCGATGGCGTGGCTGTGGCGGCAATTGATTCGCATCCATCCCGGTGCCGCACCCATGTACCTGATCCAGCTTGGCCTCTACTGGACGGGCTACGCCCTTCTCATCGCCAGCGCGATCCGCCTGCGCCGACGCAGGGCGGCTATCCTCGTCGCCCTTTGCGCCGTGATGCCCTTTCCGCTCGCGATCATGGGCGCGGTGCTCAAGGATTGCCTGATGCAGGGACTGCTGCTCACCGCAGTCGGCCTTTACGCATGGAGCGGCCCGGACCGGCGCTGGGGCGTCCGGCTCATCGCTATGCTGCTGCTGTTCTGCGCCGGACTGCTGCGCTTCAATGCGTTTCTCGCGACGGTGCCGCTGCTGGTCGCGCTGTTACCGATCCACTGGCGGCGATCCCCGCTCCGCATGGCGATGACGTCCGTGATCGCGACTATCGCGGTCATGGCATCCATGCCGCTCGCCAATAAAGCGATCGGCGCCGACGACAGCGACGTCCGTCTCTCGCTGGTCATCTTCGACCTGGGCGGTATCACCCTGCACAGCGGCGTCGATATGTTCCCCGCGATCGGCGTCGCCAATCCCGTTGCCGTCAATGCATGCTGCTATCGTCCGGAAAAATGGGACTTCTACTCATCCTGGGCCGATCCGCCTTGCCCGATCAGTTTCGACCGGATCGACGCCAAAGTCACCGAGACAGGCGTCAACGCCTACGTTCTGCTAGCGCGCGCGATCATCGCTCATCCCATTGCCTATGCGCAGCACCGGCTTGCCCATTTCAACATCAACACCCGCTTCCTCGTCCACGACGAAGTGCAGGGACCGGCCCCGGACAGGGCCATCGACAATGACTGGGGCTTCGTCGTTCCTTCCAACGCCGGATTGCGGACTATTACCCATTTGGCGAACGGGAGCACGCATAGCCCGCTGGGCTGGCCGATCTGGTGGATCGCCTTGTCCGGCGGCCTGCTGGCCCTGTCATCGGCCCCGTCATCCACGCTGCCTTCACGCTGGCTGATCGTCCCGCTGACCGCTTCGACCTTCGCATATGGGATGGGCTATCTGGTCTTCAGCGTATCGTCCGAACTGCGCTATCACCTCTGGACGGTCACGGGCACCGCCATCGCAGCCGCATTTCTGATCGCGGACATCATGGGTGGCGCTGCGGTTCCGCGCCGCCGTCTCTACCTCGCACTCGCGCCAGCAGTCATCGTCGGCCTGCTCTGCGCGATCTGGCGGATCACCTGACGCTTACCCCAGAAAGTTGCTCAATATATCGGGGTGAAAGGCCCAGCGCGCAAAACCGCAGACGCCCAGAAACATCCCGAACGCCCCGAAAATCCAGCTAGCCGACAGCAGCCACGCGCTTTCGCAAAGCGCGGCGACCGCCGCCAGTGAGATAGCCGTCGAAATCAAAGCCTCGCTCGCATCGAACTGATCGTCATGCACGTTAAGGGCATCATATTGGTCGGAATAGCCCTTCGCCTGCCGAAGCAGCTTGGGGATTTCCCCCTGATATTTCGCGATTTCGCCATCCAGCTTGTGCTCGACCGCCTGGGCCTGCGCCGCCCTCTCGCCATTGACGAAAACGGCAATCTGCTCGCGCGCCGTCTGGGCGATATGCAATTTGGTCTTGGTCGCCTGATACTCGTTCCAGCTATCGACCGAATCCGATTGGGCCTGCTGCATCGCCTGGACCAGATTACCGTCCTTGATGTTACAAACCCCGGTAAAGACCGACAGGATGACGACCGTGATCGCCACCATCCGGTTGAGGCGCTTATCTTTCGCCTCTGCACTGACTTCCACTTCCACCAGTGTCGCCTTTTCCGTCTAACACGCCGATTATCGCATCCCGTTCAAAGCCGGTAAATGGAAATCGCACGCCGGACGCCTCGGCTAAGCCGTCTTATCGGCGCTCTTGTCTTCCAGCATCAATCGCTCGCCCTGCTTTTGCACGATCCCTGCGATCGGCCCCGCCATCAGGCCCAGCATCCCCGGCAACTGAAGCGTTACGCGCAACCGGCTGTCTTCGGCATCGACCGTGCAGGGCACTTCCACGCCCATCGTCGCCACGGTCAGCGCCAATCGGTCGGCGCTCGGCCAGGACGATGTGACCCTCGCCGCGCCGCCGGGTATATGCGACGCCAGCTTGCCGACGCCCGCCGCCATGCGCCGCTTGGCTTCCTCGCGACCTAATTGATGGGGAATGTCGATGATTGTGGGTGCTGTCATGGGCGATGGACGCCGCATGCGCGCAATCGTTCCCTCACAATAGCAGATCCTCGCTGGTCAGCGCGCTATAGGGTTGTGCGCGCGCCGTCGCTGCCGCCTGCAATCCTGCCGCTTCGGGCACGATCAGGTCCAGATAGAATGCCGCCACCGCCTGCTTCATCCGCAGGAAAGGCGCACTATCGCCTGCCTCCGCCTGTGCCTGCGCAGCAGACGTCTGGCGCGCCATAAGCCAGCCGCAGACCATCACCGCGCTCATCGTCAGCAGCGGATAGGCGACCGAAAGCCGCGCATTGGTCTCGGCTGCCAGCGCCTTGGCAACGCAGGCCTCGACCGCATCCGCCAGCGCCAGCAGCGTGGGCGTCACAGCCCGATCGGCACGTATGTCGGCGATCAACGCCGCCATCGCCGCGCCATTGTCCGCCATCAGCTTGCGCGACACGAAATCGATCGCCTGAATCCCGTTGGTGCCTTCGTAGATCGGGGCGATGCGCGCGTCGCGCAGATGCTGCGCCGCGCCGGTTTCCTCGACATAGCCGACCCCGCCATGCACCTGAATGCCGATCGACGCGACCTCGCATCCGATGTCGGTGCAATAGGCTTTTGCTAGCGGGATCAGCAGCGCGGCGCGGCTGGCCGCTTGCGCGTCGCCCTGATGCCCTCGGTCGATCTGCCCCGCTGCATAATAGGTCAGCGCGCGCGCCGCCTGCACCAGCGCCTTCATGCGCAACAGCATGCGTTGCACATCGGGATGCTCGATGATTGGCACAGGGCTGCGGCCTGACGATCCGTCCGCGCGGGCCGACTGGACGCGCTCGGCGGCAAAGGCGACGGCCTGCTGCATCGCCCGCTCGCCGATCTGCACGCCCTGGCTTGCGACGTTCAGCCGCGCATTGTTCATCATCGTGAACATCGCGGCCAGTCCGCCATTCTCCGCGCCCACCAGTTCGCCCAGACACCGGTCTTCATCGCCAAATACCATGACGCAGGTGGGCGACGCATGGATGCCCAGCTTATGCTCGATCGACACGCACCGCACGTCATTGTCCTGCGTAGGATTTCCATCCGCATCCGGCCAGAATTTAGGCACTAAAAACAAAGAGATACCTTTTGGCCC
This sequence comes from Sphingobium sp., assembly GCF_049304695.1. GTDB lineage: Bacteria > Pseudomonadota > Alphaproteobacteria > Sphingomonadales > Sphingomonadaceae > Sphingobium. Next base: position 31,323 of record NZ_JBAQOK010000007.1, on the reverse strand, counting down.
GGCTGGTGCGCCGGGGGTGCGCGCCAACACCAGATGGACGATATTGTCGGTCAGGTCATGGTCGCCAAAGGTAATGAATATCTTCTGCCCCTTAATTGCATAAAGTCCATTATCTGTGGTCCTCACTCTGGAAATCAGAGCGCCCACATCGGACCCCGCCTGCGATTCCGTCAGGTTCATCGTGCCCGACCATTCGCCCGTAATCAGCTTGGGCAACCACCGCGCCTGCTGGTCCGCACTGCCATGCGCGCTGAGCGCCTCGACCGCGCCGGGCGTCAGCATGTTGATCAGGGAAAAGCCCATATTGGCCGTGCCCAGATTTTCCATCATCACCAGCGCCAGTGTCGCGGGCAACCCCTGTCCGCCATGCTCCACCGCGCCGGACAATGTGCCCCATCCATTGGCGACGAACGCCTGATAGGCATCGCGAAAGCCAGCGGGCATCATGACCTTGCCGTCATGCCACTGTGCGCCCTGGCTGTCGCCGATCCGGTTGAGCGGCGCATATTCGCTCTCCGCAAAAGCCGCGCCACCCTCCACGATCGCCGCGACGACATCCGCCGACAGGTCGGGCCATCGTCCTGACGCGATCAGCGCTGGCAGGTCGGCAACATGGTCCAGCAGGAACGTCTGTTCCGCGACGGGAATGGCAAAGCTCATAAAGTGTCTGTTTCTTCCTGTGCGGCCATTGGCGCGGGCCGTCGATCATCCTCGTGCCGCTTTTGGCACAATCGGTTCAGCCGTCAAACTGCTTCCTGTCCCACCGCCGCCCGATATATGCCCTGATCGCAAAGCGACCAAATAACGACGAAGCGTGCAAAGATTATCGTGATGCGTCCGTCCCGCGCTGCTAATCGGGGGTGATGCATTCAGATTCCCCTTCAGCGCCCATTGGCCGTCCCTGGTCGGAAAGCGACCGGCTCGCGGCGCTGGACAGCTACGCCATTCTCGATACCCCGACGGAGGCGGATTTCGAGGATATCGTGCGGCTTGCGTCCGAAACCTTCGGCGCGCCGATTTCCGTCGTCAACTTGATCGCGGGTAACCGCCAATGGTTCAAGGCGGAAGTCGGCATCGGCGCGCGCGAACTGCCGATCGACGTGTCGATCTGCGCGCATGCGATCCTTCAGGACGAACTGATGGTCGTGCCCGACACGCGCGACGACCCGCGTTTCGTCTGCAACCCGCTGGTGACGCCGAACAATGGCCTGCGCTTCTACGCCGGGGCATTGCTGCGCAGTCCGCAGGGCTTGCCGATCGGCACCGTATGCGTGCTGGACCGCTCACCCCGTCCCGATGGCATCACCGAACATCAGCGACTGGTGCTCGAAGTGCTCGCGCGGCAGGTGATGACCCTGCTCGAACTGCGCAAGACGATCCGGCAAAGTGAAGCGCAGGCGCAGGCGCTGCGCGGGATAGAGGAACGCTATCTGCTGGTCGGACGCGCGACCAACGACGCGATCTGGGACTGGAATTTCGCCACCGACGCCGTGCAGTGGAACGCCGCCATCCACAGCGCTTATGGCCACGAACTCGCCACGGTCGGTCCCGATGGCGCGTGGTGGATCGGGCATATCCATCCCGACGACCGCGACCGGATCGACCGCAGCATCCATGCCGCGATCGATGGCGGTGGCGTCAAATGGACCGCCGAATATCGCTTCCTCTGCGCCGATGGCCGCTATGCCCCGGTGCTGGATCGCGGCTTCATCATCCGTGACGCGGAAGGGCAGGCGTCGCGAATGATCGGCGCGATGCTCGACCTGACCGAACGGCATGAGCGCGAACAGGCATTATCCGTCAGCAACGATCGTTTCCGCGCCGCCGTGGCAGCGATCGACGGTCATGTCTGGACCAACAGCGCGGACGGGCACATGCACGGTCCGCAGCCGGGGTGGGCCGCGCTGACGGGTCAGAGTGAGGCCGATTATCAGGGCTATGGATGGGCCGATGCGGTCCACCCCGACGATGCCCAGGCAACGATCGACGCCTGGCAACGGGCGGTGGAACAGCGCCAGATGTTCATGTTCGAACATCGTGTGCGCTGCGCCGATGGCCAGTGGCGGCGCTATTCCATCCGCGCCGTGCCGATGATGGATGGGGCGGGCGGCATTTCCGAATGGGTCGGCATCCATACTGACGTGACCGAACGGCGGCGGCAGGAAGAAACGATCCAGGCCAATGAAAGCCGCCTGCTATTCCTGGACGACCTGACGCGCCAGATTTCGCTGGCCACCAGCCCGGACGAGATCATGGCCATCACGACGCGCATGGTTGTGACGCATCTGGATATTTCCAACTGCGCCTATGCCGACATGGACAGCGATGCGAACGGCTTTACGATTCGTGGCGACTGGGCCGCTCCTGGATCGCCATCGATTGTGGGCCACTATCGCCTGACCGATTTCGGTGTGCTGGCCGTGGAACGGCTGCGCGCAGGCCAACCGCTAATCCTCAACGACAATGCGACCGAGATTGCGCCGCATGAATCGGCCATTTTTCAGGCGATGGGGATTGCCGCGACCATCTGCATACCGCTGGTCAAGGCGGGGCGACTGACTGCGCTGATGGCGATCCACCATCATGTGCCTTATATGTGGGGCGAGGCGGAACTGCGGCTCATCAATGCAGTTGCCGAACGGTCATGGGCGCATGTGGAGCGGGTGCGCGCCGTACTGGCGCTGGCCGACCTCAACGCCAGTCTGGAACAGCGGGTGGAAGAACGCACCCGTCAGTTGCTGGAAGCGGAGGAGGCGTTGCGCCAGTCGCAGAAGATGGAAGCGGTCGGTCAATTGACCGGCGGCATCGCGCATGACTTCAACAACCTGTTGACCATTATCATGGGTAGCACGGACATCGCGCGCCGTGCATTGGAAGCAGGGGAAACCAGCCGGATCGCCCGTTCGCTCGACAATGCGCAAAAGGGCGCAGAGCGCGCCGCCGCGCTGACGCAGCGCCTACTCGCCTTTTCACGCCGCCAGCCACTCGCTCCCAAGGCGATTGATGCAGGCGTGCTGGTGGCGGGCATGTCAGACCTGATCGGTCGCGCGCTGGGGGAAACGATTGCTTTGGACGTGGTAGCCGCGCCGGACCTGTGGCGGGCGGAGGCAGACCCCAACCAGTTGGAAAACACCATCCTCAACCTCGCCGTCAACGCGCGTGACGCGATGCCCGGCGGTGGTCGGTTGACGGTGGAAACGGCCAACGCCACCGTCGATGCCAAGGAAGCTGCTGCCGAGTTCGAACTGGTGCCGGGCGACTATGTCGTGATTACCGTGTCGGACACGGGAGAAGGGATGAGCCGCGAGACTTTGGCGCGTGTATTCGAACCCTTCTTCACCACCAAGGAGGTGGGCAAAGGCACCGGTCTTGGCCTCAGCCAGGTCTATGGTTTCGTCAAACAATCAGGCGGCCATGTCCTCATCTGCTCCGAGTTGGGCGTCGGGACTCATGTTCGCCTCTACCTACCCAAGGTCGCGATACAGGACGAACTGGATGTCGAAGCAGCCAGCATTGCCGCCACCGAAGTCCTGCCTCGTACGGAGACTATTTTGGTAGTCGAGGATGACGATGACGTGCGCGCCTATACCGTGGAGACGCTGCGCGAAATCGGCTACCGCGTGCTGGAGGCGCATGACGGCATGTCCGCACTGCGCCTGCTGGAAAGGCAGGATGTGCCGATCGACCTGCTGTTCACCGACGTCGTGATGCCCGGCATGTCGGGCAGCGAACTGGCGGATCGGGCACGGGTGGCGCAACCTGCGCTGCGGGTGCTCTACACCAGCGGCTATACCCGTAACGCCATCGACCAGGGCGGTCGACTGGAGCCGGGGGTGGAGTTGATCGCCAAGCCGTTCACCTATGCCGGACTGGCGCGCAAAATTCGGGACGTGCTGGAATCAGGCAGTCCGTGAACTGTCCGCATCGCTGATGTGGGACGGCGTGCTGTCCCACATCGCACTGACGGCGGCCAGCAAATGATGCGTATCGAAAGGCTTACCTACAATCCCGACATGCTCAAACCCAATGGGCAGGTTTTCGCTGCCATAACCAGTCACGAACAAGAATGGAATGCTGCGGCGGGTGAGCGCTACGGCAACGGGATCGACCGTATCACCCTGAAGATTGCCATCGAGCAGTGCACCATCGACATCCATTGCGGCGATCATTTCCAGTGCGCTGGCCACAGTGGGGGCCGGGCCGACCAGCGTCACGCCCGCATCCTCCAATATCGCCGCCAGTTCAAAGGCTATGAGCGGTTCGTCCTCGATCAGAAGGATACGCTTACCGGTCAGAGCGGAAATCTCGCTTGCCGCAGGCGTGGCGCGCGACGTGACCTTGGGCCGTATCCGAGGCCCGCGATGGCGCGAGCCGGATAGATAGGGCAGGGTCAGCGTCCAGCCCATGCCCTCATCCGTATAATGGGGCTGCGCGCTACCGCCATCAGCCCGAAGGCTTCGTTCGATGAGCGCTGTACCGAACCCACGTCGGGACGGCGGTGCAACAGGCACACCACCATGTTCGCTCCACTCAAGCACCAGCCGGTCATCCACCACTTGCCATTCCAGCCGGACCCGACCGTTCGGCGCCGACAGCGCGCCATATTTATGAGCGTTTGTCACCAGTTCATGCAGCACGAGGGCAAGATGCAGCGCCGGTTCGGGCGGCAGGTCGAGAGCGGGGCCGACAAAGGCGAAGCGGTCCGCATCCACTGCGCCGATCGACAATTGCCCTTCGATCAGTTCGCGCAGGCTGGCCACTTGCCATGTCGCCCCGCTCAACAGAGAATGGGCGCTGGCAAGGGCATGGATGCGCCCGATGAAGGTCGGCGCAAAGTCCGAAGGACCGGCAGAATGGCGCAGCGTCTGGGTTGCGATCGCCTGCACCGACGCCAGCGTATTTTTCACCCGATGGTTGAGTTCGCCGATCAGCAGCTTCTGCATATCCTCGGCCCGTTTGCGATCGGTAATATCCAGAATTTGCAGGTTGATGGAAATCAGCCGCTCCGCCGTGTCGCGCAGCGCGGAGCAGTAGCATTCACAATCGAGCGCCATCCCTTCGGCGGTGTGGAAGCGCAACGTTCGCGTGGCGCGGGGCAGGGTGCCGCAAATCATGTCGTTCATCAGCGTGGCGAAATCCATCGACTGATCGGCGTCGAGCCATTTGACCTCGCTCGCGCCGAAGCCTTCGACCTCAACCGAACGCCACCCGAAGATCCGCTCCGCGCCTTTCGACCAGGAAATGATATGCTGCTGCGCATCCAGTTCGACCAGCGCGAGTGGAGAGTTATCGCTATGCGCGGTCAATCGCGCCAGAGCGGCAGCGTGATCGTCGCGCTGGCGCGCCAGTTCCTGCCGCTGCCGCGCCAGTTCGACAAAAATATCGACCTTGCTGCGGACGATCTGTGCTTCCACGGGCTTGAGCAGATAATCGACAGCGCCGGTTTCATAGCCGCGGAATCGCCGCCGTTCATCAGTCGCTACGGCGGTCAAAAAGATGATAGGCACGCGGCGGGTGCGGTCGGTCCCACGCATCAGTTCGGCCAGCTCAAATCCGTCCATACCCGGCATCTGCACGTCCAGCAGCGCCAGCGCGACGTCGTGGACCAGCAGCAGTTCGAGCGCTTCGATCCCCGACCGCGCCTGCAACAGTTCCACGTCCTCCCGGCGCAGCAGCGCTTCAAGGGCATAGAGATTTTCCGGCACATCATCGACGGCCAGAATTTTAATCGGCTCAGGCTGCATGGCTTGCCTCCACGAGCGAGCAGCTGTTGCGCCGGAAAATTTTTTCGCTCGCGTCGAAATCAGCAAAGCCGTCTGCATGGGATGAAAAGCGCAACGTTTCACGCGAGCCAAGTCCCAGGAAGCCGCCGCGCACCAGCGATTGCCCGAACAGGCCAAGCGCTCGATCCTGCAGGTCGCGATCGAAATAGATCAGCACGTTACGGCTGGACACCAGATGCACCTCGGAAAATACCTCATCGCTGGCCAGATTATGTTCGGCAAACACGGCACGGCGACGCAGCGACTTGTCGAACACGGCTGCTCCATAGGCTGCGGTGTAATAATCAGACAGGGACGTCTTGCCGCCAGACTGTCGGTGATTGTCGGTGAAGTGGGCGATGTGATCCTGGCTATAGATGCCAGCCTGCGCCCGCTCTAACGCGGCGGGGCTGATGTCTGTGCAATAGAATATCGTGCGATCCTCCAGCCCCTCTTCCCGGAACAGGATGGCCAGCGAATAAAATTCCTCCCCATTGGCACAGCCTGCGATCCAGATTTTCAGCGAGGGGTAGGTCCGCAGATGCGGGATGACCTTTTCCCGCAAAGAGCGAAAATAGGCCGGGTCGCGAAACATTTCGCTTACCTGTATCGTCAGGAAGCCCATCAGTTCGGTAAAGGCGCCGGCGTCGCGCAGCATCCGATGTTGCAGTTCCGACAGGCTGCCACACCCAAAATGCTGTTGCGCGCGAACCATTCGTCGTCTCAGCGATCCGCGCGAATAGCTGCGAAAGTCATAATGATAATGCCGCCAGACCGCTTCCAGCAGCAAATCCAGCTCGATCTCTTCATGCGCGGCGAAGACGATATCTTCCATCAGCGCGGCATCCATACGCGTACCAAGCTAAGCAGTTTATCGACGTCCAGCGGCTTGGCCAGATAGTCGTTCGCGCCAGCGTTCAGGCAATCCTGCTGATCGCGCGCCATCGCCTTGGCAGTCAGTGCGATGATCGGCATTGATTTGCCCCAAGGTTGGGCGCGGATTTCCCGTGTAGCCGTCAGCCCGTCCATCTCCGGCATCATCACGTCCATCAATACAAGATCGACAGGCGCAGCGAGCGAGCGCGCCGATTCGTCGAGCGCGGACAGCGCTTCCCGACCATTGCGAGCGATACGAACATGAACCCCATGGGGTTCAAAAATGCTCGTCAGGGCATAAACGTTCCGAATATCGTCTTCTACGACCAAGATATTGCGACCGGCCAGCGCCTCATCGCGGTTGATTGACCTGGCAATCAGCTGTTGCTGCGGTTCGGGCAGTTCGGAAACAATCTGGTGCAGGAACAGCGTGACTTCATCCAGCAGCCGTTCGGGCGATTTCGCGCCCTTCACGATGATCGACTTGGAATATTTGCGCAGACGCAATTCCTCGTCGGGCGACAGGTCGCGCCCGGTGTAGACGATGACCGGCGGGAAACCGACGCTTTCATCGACGCTCAGCCACTCAAGCAAGTCCAGGCCGGATGCGTCAGGCAGGTTAAGGTCCAGCACCATGCAGTCAAACGTCTCACGCCCCAGCATATCGAAACATTGGGCGGCGGAATGAGCCTCCAGTGTCTCCACGTCGCGCGAAGCGAGTAGCAGCTTGATGCTTTGCGCCTGTTGTGCATCATCCTCCACCACCAGCACACGACGCATCCGTTGCGCCATGCGTGCTTCCAGTCCTTCGAGCATATCGACCAGTTGCTCGCGCCGTACCGGTTTGAACAGATAACCGATGGCGCCGCTGGACATGGCAGCGCGGCTGTCGTCATCGACCGACACGACATGGACGGGGATGTGGCGCGTGCGCACGTCCCGCTTGATCCGGTCCAATACCGACAGTCCGGTATGATCGGGCAGGTTCATATCAAGAATGACTGCGTGCGGCACATATTGCCGCGCCATCAGAGCGCCTTCATCGGCGGTCCCGGCGATCAGGCATTGGAATCCCTGTTCATGGGCAATGTCGCACAAAATGCCTGCGAAGATTGGATCGTCTTCCACGATCAGGATGATACGCGCATCGCCAGCCAGGCTTTCGCGATCGTCTTGCGCAGCGATGGCGGTGCGCAATCGGGGCGGGGTCGGGTTGGACGGACGCGATCGGGTCGGCTCGGCGGGCGCAACGGCCGGCTGCGAGGCAAGCGTTGCATCGAAAGTCTGCGGCAGGACCAGCGAGAAAGCGCTGCCTTCGCCCGCGACGCTTTCCACCATCACTTCACCGCCTAGCAGTCGGGCCAGTTCGCGCGAGATAGAAAGGCCAAGGCCAGTGCCGCCATATTTCCGGCTGACCGTCCCGTCTGCCTGACGAAAAGCTTCGAAGATCACTTGCTGCTGCTCTTCGGGGATTCCGACGCCGGTGTCGCGCACGGTGAAGGCTATGCGGCCATCGACATGGGGAGCGGCAGACAGGGCTATTGTACCACGATCGGTGAATTTTATCGCGTTGGACAGGAAGTTCTTGAGTACCTGTTCGACTCGCTGGGGGTCGGTTTCGATATGCGTCGTGTCTGCGTGGGTCTCGATCTCGAAAGCGAGCCGCTTGGCCTGTGTGGACGCGCCGAAGATCGCTTTCAGCTTGTCGAACATCGGCGCGATCGCCACGCGGCGGGGTTGCAGTTCCAGTTTGCCCGCCTCGATCTTCGAAATGTCGAGAATGTCGTTGATCAGGGTCAGCAGGTCGTTGCCGGAGGTTTCGATCGTTTCGGCATGACGGACCTGCTCGGCGGACAGGTTGCCCGCGCGGTTTTCTGCCAAAAGGCGCGCCATGATGAGCAGTGAGTTGAGCGGCGTGCGCAGCTCATGGCTCATATTGGCAAGAAATTCCGACTTGTAACGGCTTGCCTGCTCCAGATCGCTTGCCTGGTGCTGGAGCGAAGTCTGCGCGCGGGTCAGGTCGTCGCGCTGGATTTCCAGCTGCCGCGCCTGTTCCTCCAGCTGGGCATTGCTCTGTTCCAGTTCGCCTTGCTGCACTTCCAGCCGGGCGGCGGTGTCCTGCAACTGACGGCTCTGGGTTTCCAGTTCATCATTATTCGCAAGCAGCTCCTCGCTCTGCGCCTGAAGCTCTTCGGCCTGCTGCTGGGTTTCCTCCAGCAGTTCACGCAGGCGTGCGCGATATTTGCCCGACCGGATGGTGACGCCCAGCTGAGTGCCGACGCGCGCCAGCAGTTCCTGCGCCAGTGTCGCGTCGCCCGCGTCCAGACCCAGTTCAATTACAGCGTTGACCATGCCGTCCGCACTGGCCGTGGCGATCAGCAGCTGATGCGGTTTGCTCCGGCCAAGGCCCGATCCATAATAAAGATAGCCTTCGGGCACGGTCTCCAGCAATCGGCTGCGTCCATCGCGTGCGGCTTCTGCAAGCAGCCCGTCGTTGGGACCAAACCGGTCCGGCACCCCAGCATCGGTCGGTACGCCATAACTGGCATGACGGTAAAAACCATCGTCGGTACGGATGAAAAATGCACCGACACTGGCACCCATATAGTCGGTGAGAAAGGCCAAGGCGTTGCGGCTGAGTTGATCTAGCGGCTGCTCCCCGCCAACTGCGTCGCTCAGGCCGACTTGCCCGGCCTGCAACCACTCCTCCCGTCGAATGGCATTGCGGTTGCGGATGAAGAAGAAGCCAACACCCGCCAATATCCATGTGACGCCTGCACCCAGTATCCGGTTCATCGCAGCGACCGCGGGATCGATGCCCGCAGGCGCCATCGTAAAACCGGCGATCGTCAGCAGGGTTACGAGCGCAGCGACGACCAGCGGTGTCTGCGGACGCCCAGCCAAATAGGCGAGGACGACGGGTAAAAGATACGCCACCCAAACCGCCGTGCCGAGCGGAAAAATCAGGTCGGCGACGAAAGGCAGCACCAATAGCAGCGCAAGAAGGGCGTAGAGGACAGAGGCAGAAGCGCGATCGCGAAGGGGGGACATGCGGATACTCTTTGGGGTGTGCCCCTCCTTAGAGCGAGCGCACCCCGATATGCAAACCCCCGAAAAGCATCAGGGCCGCGATCAACTCATCAATCGCGGCCCCTTAGAGAGGAAAAGGTCTCCCTCAAGTCTATTTCATCGTGGGAATGACGAAGCTCTGGTCGATCACTGCGCCGCCCGATGGCCAGCGCTGCGTAATCTTCTTGGTGCGGGTGTAGAAGCGCACGCCGTCCATGCCATATTGGTCGAGGTCACCGAAGCCGGACCGTTTCCAGCCGCCAAAGCTGTGATAGGCGACTGGCACGGGGATGGGCACGTTGATACCGACCATGCCGACTTCGACTTGCGCCGCGAAATTGCGCGCATAGTCGCCATTGCGGGTGAAGATGGCGACGCCGTTGCCATATTGATGATTGGACGGATAACTGAGCGCTTCTTCGAATGTTTCGGCGCGCAGGATCTGAAGCACCGGACCGAAAATCTCGTCCTGATAGCTTTTCATCTGCGGCGTGACATGATCGATCAGCGTCGGGGCAAGGTAGAAGCCATCCTCATAGCCCTGGAGCTGAAAGCCGCGGCCATCGACGACGATTTCTGCGCCTTCGTCAGCGGCCATCTGGATGTAGCTTTCAACCCGCGCCTTGTGCTGGCCAGTGACAAGCGGGCCATATTGCGCATCGGGATCCGAAGGGATGCCGGGACGTAGCGTTTCGATCGCCGCGATCAGTTTGGTGCGAAAGATTTCCGCCGTTTCTTTGCCGACCGGCGTCACGACCGGCAGTGCCATGCATCGTTCGCCCGCCGATCCGTAGGCCGCGCCAACGATATCCGCGACGGCCTGGTCCATATCCGCGTCGGGCAAGATAATGCCGTGGTTCTTCGCGCCGCCCATGCACTGCGCACGCTTGCCGTTGGCGGCAGCCCTTTGATAGACGTAATTGGCAATGTCGGACGAGCCAACGAAGCTGACCGCCTTGATGTCGGGATGGTCGAGGATAGCATCGACGATTTCCTTGTCGCCATGCACGACGTTAAGGATGCCCGCTGGCAGGCCTGCCTCCAGCGCCAGTTCGGCCAGACGCACCGGCACGGATGGATCGCGCTCCGATGGTTTGAGGATGAAGGCGTTACCGCAGGCGATGGCCATCGCACTCATCCACAGGGGAATCATCGCAGGGAAGTTGAACGGCGTGATGCCAGCAACGATACCCAGCGGCTGGCGCATGGAATAGACGTCGATGCCCGGACCAGCGTTCTGCGTATATTCGCCCTTCAGCAAGTGCGGGATACCGCAGGCGAACTCCACGACTTCCAGACCGCGCTGGATATCGCCCTTCGCATCGGCGATCACCTTGCCGTGTTCGGACGAAAGCAGGGCGGCCAGTTGGTCCATGTTGGCTTCGATCAGTTCCTTGTACCGGAACATGACGCGGGCGCGGCGTTGCGGGTTCATCGCCGCCCAAGCGGGTTGGGCGGAGCGGGCGGATTCCATCGCGGTTTCAAGATGGGCAGGGGTGGCGAGTTCCACCTGCGCCTGCACCGCGCCTGTCGATGGATCGAGTATGTCGGCCAAGCGCGCGCCTGCGAGCGGCGCGGCTTTTCCATGAATGAAATGGCTGATTGAACGCATGTCGTCATCCTCTCCCAATTGCCGGGTATGGGACGCTTTATAGACAGGGTAGCTTGGCGACGATAGGTGTAGGCGCGCACATCAGCTTTGTAGGCATGCCCATGCTCAATTCCGCCGACCTCCAGCTATTCCTTGCGATCCTGCGTGAAGGCAACATGGTCGCGGCAGGACGGCGAGCGGATATGGACCATAGTACGGTCGCACGCCGACTGACCGCGCTGGAGGCGATATTGGGTGCGCGGCTCTTCGACCGGTCGCCGCGCGGCGTGACGCCGACGCCCGCTGCCTTCGCACTCCAGCCCCATGCCGAACGGATTGAGAGCGAATTAATGGCGGCGGCGGCCAGCGTCGCCGTGCAGGATAGTGCGGTCGAAGGGTTCGTGCGGCTGGCGACGACGGAAATGTTCGGCACTTACCTTATCGCGCCCCATGTAACGCAACTGCATGCGCGCCATCCCGGCCTGACGCTGGAACTGGCGACGGAGAGCAGATCCAACAGCCTGGCCAAGCGGGAGGCGGATATCGCCGTCATGCTGACGATGCCGCCAAAGGGCCGGTTAGTGGCGCGCAAGCTGACCGATTATCGGCTGGGGCTTTATGCTTCGCATGATTATATCGAACGGCATGGAATGCCGGGGACGCAGGCCGAACTGACGCACCATCGCTTCATTTCCTATATCGAGGAACTGGCCGGTTTTCCTGAAATGATCGCGCTGGATCAGATCATGCCCGGCGCTACGATCGCCTTTCGCTCGTCATCCGCAGCGGCGCAGCAGGCGGCGGTCGCGGCGGGCATGGGGATCGGGATGTTGCACATCTTTGCCGCCGGACAGGATCCGCGGCTGGTGCGTTTGCTGGCCGACGATGTTGAGGTGTGGCGCAGTTACTGGCTGGTCATGCCGTCCGATCTTCAGCGGTTGCCACGGGTGCGCGCGACGGTCGATTTTCTCGACGAGGTGATAGGGATGATGCGTGGCAGGCTGTAGGCAGGTGCGAAACCACTGTTCTACTGGCTTTTAACGTTATAGGAAGATGCACGGGAGATATAGACCCGCGCCGCATCGTTGGTTATGCGTGCAAAACAATAACCGCATGAGAAAGGCTCTTCATGAACAATAGCGATCTGGCCGACAGCGTAGCCTCGGCCCACGACATCTCCAAGGCAGATGCCCGCAAGATCGTCGATGGCGTGTTCGCTGCCATCGCCGACGCCGCTGCAAAGGGCGAAGAAGTGTCGCTGAACGGCTTTGGCAAGTTCAAGGTCAAGGACACCCCGGCCCGCGAAGGCCGCAACCCCGCAACAGGCGCGACCATCCAGATCGCGGCTGCCAAGAAGATTGCCTTCACGCCTGCCAAGGCGATCAAGGACAAGCTGAACGGCTGATCCGGCACGGACCGGCGCTACTTTCGAGCAGCGCCGGTCGCCTGTGTTTCTTGCGATGCGACGGACCGTTTGCCGGGACCCTCAGGGTCAGGCGCTATCCCATCGCCCACCTAAAGCCCGGAACAGATCGACCTGCGCAAAAGCGACGGCCCGATCCGCACTGGCCAGATCCGCCTGTGCTGCGGCTTGACTGCGTAGGGCGTCCAGCACGGTCAGGAAATCTATTCTTCCTTCCCGTTGACGGGCCAGGCTGATGCGCGCCGCGCGTGCTGCCTCGTCTCGTGCTGACCTGAGTAGCTGGCGGCGATCCAGCGCATTAGCGTAGTTTGACAGCGCCCTTTCCGTTTCTTCCAGCGCCACCAGCACCGTGCCGTCGAACGTCGCCAGCGAAGCAGCGCCATCGGCCTGCGCCGCCGCGATACGGGCGCGGTTCGCCTCCTGATTGGGGAAGGCCCAGTTGATGAGCGGCCCCAGCAGGAAGTTGAGCGGTCCACCACCCAAAATATTGCCGCCGCCGATCGCCGTGGTGCCGATCGATCCGCCCAGCGTGATGCGGGGATAGAGATCAGCGGTTGCCACGCCGATTCGTGCGGTATCTGCCGCTAGTCGCCGTTCCGCCGCGCGCACGTCGGGTCGCCTCGCGAGGAGGGCGCGGCCATCGCCGACCGGGATCGGCTGAGCAAGATCCGGCGTCACCGTCTGCGCCGCGACCTGTGTCGGCAAGTCGTGTGGGGTGCGCCCGGTGAGTGTGGCGAGGCGCAGCAGGGCGGCATTGCGATCTGCCGTGAGTGAGGGGATCAATGCCTTTTGCTGATCGCGCAGGCTGGTGACGCGGATGACGTCCAGACGATCCGACCGGCCAGCGTCAAATCGCGCGCCGGTGATGCGGATTGATCGGTCGAGCAGATCCACTGTTTCCTGAGTCACTACCAGACGTTTTGCAGATGTGGTGGCATCGACATAGGCGCGGACGGTGTCGGAGACCACCGCGACCCGAACAGCATCGGCGTCGGCGGCGGCAGCGTTCGCGTCGCCCCTTGCGGCCTCTATGCCGCGCTTTACCCGGCCGAACAGGTCGAGTTCATAGGCTACATCCAATCCCGCATCGATGGTCCAGTTATCCCTGTCCATGCCCGGCAGGGTCTGGCCTTCCGATACGCGGCCATAGGTAGGCGAACCGCCGAGCGTCGTGCTGGGCAGGCGGTTGGCGCGAGTACCGCGCACCATGGCGCGGGCGCGTTCCAGCCGGGCGACTGCAACGCGGATGTCGGTGTTGGCGCGCAGGGCGTCGGTCACCAGTCCGTCGAGCAGTGGGTCGTTGTAGAGCCGCCACCAGTGATCGTCGGCAGGAGCCGTGCTGACAGCAGGCGTAGTCGCGCCGATGAAGGCGCCTGCCGCAGTCGTGGGGGTTACGGGTGGGCGATAGTCCGGCCCGGCGGCGCAGGCGGTGAGGGCCGTTGCGCCAAGGAGGAGAGCGAGGAGATTGCGTGTCATGCTATGGTCCTATTCGGCGGGTTGCAGCGCGGGGGAGCTTTCGCTCGCCGGACGACGGCGGGAGAAGCGATCGCCCAGTGCGCGGCACACGACGTAGAAGGTGGGGGTGAAAAGCAGGCCGAATGCAGTGACGCCAGCCATGCCGAAGAAGACGGCGGTGCCTAAGGCCTGTCGCAGTTCAGCGCCTGCTCCCTGAGCGATCACCAGAGGTACTGCGCCCAATATAAAGGCGAAGCTGGTCATCAGGATCGGCCGCAGGCGGGTTTGTGCGGCTTCCACGGCGGCCTCGATCGCGGACAATCCGCGTTCTTCTTCTGCCTGCTTGGCAAATTCGACCACGAGGATCGCGTTTTTTGCCGCCAGTGCGATCAGCACGACCAGACCGATTTGCGTGAGGATATTATTGTCCATGCCGCGCAGGTTGACGCCCAGCATGGCGGCGAACAGGCACATGGGGACGATCAGGATGATCGACAGGGGCAGGGTCAGGCTTTCATATTGGGCGGCGAGCACGAGGAAGACGAAGAAGACCGCCATGCCGAACACGATGCCTGCGGTGTTGCCCGCCATCACCTGCTGATAGGCGACGCCGGTCCATTCGCTGGCATAACCCGATGGTAATGTATCGGCGGCGAGCTTTTCCATCGTCGCCAGCGACTGACCCGAGGAATAGCCCGGTGCGGTGTCACCGTCGATTTCGACGGCAGGCAGCAGATTGTAGCGAACGACGCGATAGGGTCCGGTCTTGTCGCGGAAGGTCGAGACGGAACCGATCGGCACCATCTGGCCGCTGTTCGAGCGGGTCTTGAGATTTGCGATGTCGGCCACCGATCCGCGATGATTGGCATCCGCCTGTGCCGTTACGCGATAAGTGCGTCCCAACAGATTGAAATCATTGACGAAGGCAGAGCCGAGATAGACCTGCATCGCTTCGAAAACACGCTGTGGCGGGACGCCCAGCAGGTCGGCCTTGCGCCGGTCCACGTCGGCATAGATGCGCGGCGTGCCGACATCGAACAGGGTGTAGATCTGCGCCAGACCGGGCGTCTGGTTCGCCTTGGCAATGAAATCCTGCCCGACCTTATTAAGCGCATCATAGCCACGATCTTCGCGATCCTGCACCATCATTCTGTATCCGCCAGCGGAGCCGATGCCCTGGATGAGCGGGGGCGGCACGATCAGGATGCGCGCCTTGTCATAACCGGCAACCGCCTGATTGGCCTGCGCCATGATGCCGGCATAGGTCGCGCCTTCCTTCTTGCGATCAGCGAAGCTGTTGAAGGGGAAGTAGATGGCGGCGCTGTTGGGTGCCTGCGTTTGTGAAGGGCCGTGGAGTCCGGCGAACATGACCGCCCCGCGCAACCCCTTGATCGGCAGAATTTTCTGCGCGACGTCACGCGTCACCTTGTCCGTGCGTTCGAGCGATGCGCCCGATGGCAGTTGGATGACGGCCAGAAAATAGCCCTGATCCTGCGCGGGGATGAAGCCGCTGGGCGTGACCCAGAAGAGGGCGATGGTTGCCGCGATCAGGCCTGCATAGGTCAGCAGCATCTTTTTGGGTCGAGCGACGAGGAAGCGGGTCAGGCGGCCATAGGCTGCGCTCATCCGATCAAAGCCGTGATTGAAGCGATCCGCCGCGCCGCCCGCCCATTGCCGCCAGCGCGGATCGCCGCTGCGGTCGCGCGGGCCATGCTTGGCCTTGAGCAGCAAAGCGGCGGCGGCAGGCGATAGGGTGAGCGAGAGAATGAGGGAGATGATCGTCGCGGTGGAAATGGTGACGGCGAACTGTTGGTAGAATGCACCGGAAATGCCGGTGATGAACAGCGTCGGCACGAACACGGCGCATAGCACCAGCACGATCGCGACCAGCGCGGTCGACACTTCGTCCATGGACGTGCGCGCGGCTTCGAGCGGGGACATGCCCTGTTCGATATTGCGTTCGACATTTTCGACGACGACGATGGCGTCATCGACCACGATGCCGATCGCGAGCACCATGCCGAACAGCGACAGTGCGTTGAGAGAATAGCCAAGCCCGGCCAGGATCGCCGCCGTGCCGATGAGCGAGACGGGGATGGCGATGATCGGGATGATGGCGGCGCGCCAGTTTTGCAGGAAGACGAGGATGACGAGGACGACGAGCAGCACCGCTTCGATCAGGGTTTGATACACCGCGTCGATCGACTGGCTGATAAATTCGGTGGGGTTATAGATGACGCTATATTCCAGCCCCTTGGGGAAGCGGGTGGACAGTTGGTCCATTTCCGCCTTCACCTTTTCCGCCGCGTCGAGCGCATTGGAACCGGGGCGCTGCATGACCGCGATGACCACGGTAGGCTTGTTCGACAGGTAGGTGTTGATGCCATAATCCTGCGCGCCCAGTTCCACGCGGGCGACATCGGACACGCGGACCTGACGGCCGTCGGCGTCGGTGCGAATGACGATATCGGCGAATTGCTGGGGTTCGGTGAGGCGGCCCTGCATTTCCACGCCAAGCTGGAAGGCTTCGCCCCGATCATAGGGCGGTTGGCCAATGGAGCCTGCCGACACCTGCACATTCTGGGCGCGCAGGGCGGCGACGATTTCGCCTGCCGTCAGGTCGCGCGCAGCGGCGCGATCCGGGTCGATCCAGATGCGCATCGCATAGTCGCGCGATCCGAACAGTTGCACGTCGCCAACGCCGTCGAGGCGCGCCAGCCGGTCACGCACCTGCGTCAGGGCATAGTTGGACAGATAATCGCGGCCGAGCGAACCGTCGGGTGATTGCAGGTTCACGACCATCAGAAATTCGGGCGTCGTCTTGCGCGTGACGACACCCAGGCGCTGCACCTCCTCCGGCAGGCGGGGGGTGGCGACGGCGACGCGATTTTGCACCAGCACCTGTGCGGCGTCGAGGTCGGTGCCGACTTTGAACGTTACGGTGACGACGACTTTGCCGTCGCCGGTCGACTGGCTGCTTTGATAAAGCATGTCATCGACGCCGTTGATTTCCTGTTCGATCGGCGCGGCGACGGTGGACGCCACTGTTTCAGCCGATGCGCCGGGGTATTGGGCGGACACGGTGACGGTGGGTGGCACGATGTCGGGATATTGGGACACGGGCAGGCCGAAAAAGGCGATCGCGCCGACCACGGTGATGACCACCGCGATGACGGCGGCGAAGATCGGCCGGTCGATAAAGAAGCGGGAGAGGCGCATCGGATGGAGCTTCCTGGATGGCGTGGCAAAGGGTGCGCAATCCGGTGGGGGCGGATTGCGGGATGGGATTGGTGGCCCCTCCTCTTTTATGGGAGGGGTTGGGATGGGGCGTTTCCTACTGGCGCGGCTTTATTCGGCGCGCACCCACCCCCGGCCCCTCCCTTGAAAGGGAGGGAAGCAACTTACTGGCCTGCGAAGGTGGCTTGTGCGGCGGCGGGGGCCGCAGCGTCGGTGGCCGTGACTTGCGCGGGCAGGGGGGCGATGCGGGCGGGGCGGGTGGCGACTTTTGCGCCGGGCATGGCGGCCTGAAGATTGGAGACGATGACCCGATCCTGTGGCGAGAGGCCCGAACGGATAATGCGCAGGCCATCGACCAGCGGGCCGAGTTCGACTGGCTTGGCGGTCACGCTGTCATCCTTGCCCACGACCAGCACGGTCTTGCGCGCCTGATCCGACTGGATCGCTTCATCCGGGACCAGCAGGGCATTGACCTTGCCGCCATTGGCGAGGCGCATGTTGCCGAAAAGGCCGGGGGTGAGGAACTGGCCGGGATTGTCGAAGATAGCGCGCACGCGGATGGTGCCGGACCGGGGATCGAGGCCGTTATCGGTGAAGTCGAGTTTCCCCTTCCATCGATAATCGGCTTCATCCTGCAAGCGGACTTCGACGGCGCCACCTGCTGCCTTGTCCCGCTGCGACTTGAGATAGAGCGCTTCGGACGCGTCGAAGGTGAAGTAGATGGGATCGACGCGGTTGACCGTGGTGAGCAGGGTCGCGCCAGAGCCATCGGCCGATGACACCAAATTGCCGATATCGACGCGGCGATCCGATACGCGGCCGGAGATCGGCGCGCGGATATGGGTAAATTCGACGTCGAGGCCGCGTTGCCGTTCGCGCGCCTGCGCACCGGCCAGCGATGCCTGCGCGGCTTGCAGGCGGGAGCGCAGCATATCGACTTCACTGGCGGATACGGCTTCGTCGCCGGTCAGGCGCTGGACACGGGCATAGTCGTTCTGAGCGAGAAGGAGCGCGCTGCGGGCGCTGGCGACATTGGCGCGGGCTTCGGCGAAGGCGGCCTGAAACGGGCGCTGGTCGATGGTGAAGAGCAATTGCCCCTGCCGCACCATGTCGCCGTCGTGGAAATGGATAGCGGTGACGGCGCCCGATACGCGCGGGCGGATGTCCACGCTCTGGCTGGGGGCGAAGCGACCGGCATAATCGTCCCACTGAGTGACGGCGCGCATCAGCGGCGCTGACACGCCGACGGCGGCGATCGGGGCGGCAGCGGCCTGTGCCTGTGGGTGGTCAAGCATTTTCCAGCCGATGCCGCCCAGCACGACGATGGCGATCAGTGCGATGCCGCTCTGACGCTTGCGCCGGGAAATGGGCGTCGGGGACAGGGCGTGGCCGCTGTCGGTGGGGATGGGGGCGAGCATGTTCATGCGAAACTCCGGGCCTTCGGGCTGCCGCGCACGGCGCTGATGGTAGCGAGCAGACGTTCGAGATGGTTGTCGGTGAAGCCGCTGGAGAGGAAGGCGGCGATGCGGGCGGGATGCAGGGCGTATCCACGATACCAGGCCTCCACAGCGACCTGGCGCAGGATTTCCAGACGGTCGCTGGCCAGTTCGGGTGTGGATCGTTCACCGTTGAACAGGCGGTAGAGCCAGGCCCAGCGGCCGCGCGCGTGCAGCGAGGCAAGCGCGTCCTGCCGGGCGAGGTGGATCACCTGCCATTCGAGGGCGGTGAAATCGGCTTCGGCGTCGATTGCGATGGTGGCCGCGACGCCAGCGGCGCCCCCTTCGGCCATGTCGTTCCATGGAAGATAGACCATGATATAACCCCTGTCTTTAAGGCATGACCGGGTGGACGGCGCAGGCAAATGTGCCGCCGAACCGCCGGTCCGACTGATGTCGAGACGAATGAAAGCGGCTGCGGCACAGGCTGCGCCGCATGGCTTCGTGCGTTGGCAATGTCGATGAGCGAGGCCGCTTATACGCAGGCTATCGCGTTGCGACCGTCAGTGACGGCCGATCTTGAGATGAAGATGCATTAAACCTCCCTTGGGGGAACCCCGCAGAATTAACTACCCATCGGTATGTAAAGCAATGCTGCGATGCGTCAACAGCTATTTCATACCGGTCGGTATTTTTTTATCAATACCGAAACAAAGCATGAGAAAAGGGCGATTATTTTCCTGGCCACATGGCAAGGGTCGTGTCGATCAGCTGGGTCAGGCGTTCGGCCGGAACGCCCGCGCCTGCCTGAACGGCCATGCCCTGCATGACGGTGGAAAGATAACAGGCCAGCGCCTGCGGCTCGACACCGGGGGGCAGGTCGCCCTCCTGCCTGGCGCGCTCCAGCCGCTCGACCATGGCGCGGTCGGACGAGGCGCGGCGCAGCAGGATTTCGTCGCGGATACATTCGGCATGGGCAGTGCCGCCGACTGAGGAAATGACGCCCATGCAGCCAAGCGGATCCTTGCCACCGGTCTGGATCGCGAGCGCGCCACGCAGCAGACGTTCAGCAACGCCCTTGGCTGTGGGCGCTTGCATCGCGGATTGGACATAGCATAGCTTGTCGCGCTCATAGAGGTCGAGCGCTTTGCGGAACAGGGATTCCTTGTTGCCGAAACAGGCGTATAGGCTGGGTTTGGTGATGCCCATGGCTTCAGTCAGTTCGGCCAGGGACGCGCCTTCATAGCCGCGCCGCCAGAAAACCTCCAGCGCGGCGGCCAGGGCTTCTTCAGGGTCGAACTCGCGCGGGCGACCTCTTGCAGGAGCGGGTGCTATTTCCATACCGGTCAGTATATAGTGCGGACGCGCGATGTGTCCAGCCCCCCCCGGTCGGACGCGTGCAGTTGATATGCGCGCCGGGAACGCTGATATAGCGCCGATGGACAGGGAGAATATGATGCAGGACGACCCAGTGGTTATCGCCAGCTACGCCCGCACGCCGATGGGCGGGTTTCAGGGAATATTGTCGGGGATGACAGCGACGCAGCTTGGCGCGGCGGCGGTAAGGGCGGCGGTCGAGCGTGCTGGCGTGGACCCGCAGGGTGTGGATCGCATCTATATGGGGTGCGTGCTGCCAGCCGGATTGGGGCAAGCGCCTGCGCGGCAGGTGGCGATTGGTGCGGGACTTGGCCTCAATACCGAAGCGACTACGGTCAACAAGATGTGCGGATCAGGCATGCAGGCCGCGATCATGGCGCATGAGTCGCTGGTCGCTGGCACGGCGGATGTCGTGATTGCAGGCGGGATGGAGAGCATGACCAACGCGCCCTACGCGCTGCCCAAGCACAGGTCGGGCGCGCGGATCGGCCATGATCGCATCATCGACACGATGATGATGGACGGGCTGGAGGATGCCTATGAACCGGGCAAGGCGATGGGCGTATTCGCCGAGGACGCGGTGCGCGAGTATCAGTTCAGCAGGGCCGATCAGGATGACTATGCGATACGATCGCTGGAGCGGGCCAATGCGGCGATCAGCAGTGGCGCGTTCGTTCGTGAAATTACGCCGGTAACCGTCAAAGGCCGAAGCGGCGACACGATTGTGGATACCGACGAACAGCCGGGCAAGGCCCGGCCAGATAAGATACCGACTCTGAAACCTGCCTTCGTCAAGGATGGTACGATCACGGCGGCGAACGCATCGTCCATTTCCGACGGTGCGGCCGCGCTGGTGATGACGCGCGCCAGCATCGCGGCGGATCGTGGGATGCAGGTTGTGGCAAAGGTGGTAGCGACGGCGGCCCATGCGCATGAACCAGCCAAATTTGCGACCGCGCCAGTTCCCGCGATGCGAAAGGTGCTGGCCAAGGCGGGATGGGCGGTGGAGGATGTCGATCTGTTCGAGGTCAACGAAGCCTTTGCCGTCGTCGCGATGATTGCAGCGCAGGAACTGGGCATCCCGGCAGACAAGTTGAACGTCAATGGAGGGGCGACGGCGCTGGGTCATCCTATCGGCGCATCAGGCGCAAGGATCGTGGCAACGTTGATCGCCGCGCTGGAGGCACGTGGCCTGAAGCGCGGCGTCGCAAGCCTCTGCATCGGCGGCGGAGAAGCGACGGCTATGGCGATCGAACTGGTTTAAGCGACACCAACGAAAAAAGTCAGATCGTTGCGTGAGAATTTCCCTTAGGGATGCGTAGCCTTTTGCTACGGATGCAATATTTGCAACTGCAACGACTTCGTTCGCACTTGCAGCATCATGCAATCCCGGTCAGAAGGAGCGTGCCTTTCAGGCATCCTCTCCTAAACTTTTCAGGGCTGGTCATTCGACCGGCCCTTTTTTTTAATCTTCGTCAGCGGAGGATTCAGCAGGCCTGCCGCGCCATTCGCAGCCTTCATCGAGATAAGCCTCCAGTTCACGCCAGTGTCGGTCCCATCCGGGGCCACGGCGCGAGACCGGCACTTCCTGTTCGACCATCATGCGCGCTCGCCTGATAGGATTGGCAGGGCGCTGCTCGATCCGATCGACGATGTCGCGCACCTGCTGTGGCGGTTGCTTGGTCAATTCCGATACTCCCGCCCGTCGCGCTGCCATCGGGCGCTTTGCGCGGGCAAGCCGGTGCAATGCAATATCTTTATCGACGACATGATCCAACGGACGATTGTCTATTAGTCATGATTTCGTCATAAGACGCCATGACATTGCCCTCTGGCCCATCTTCACCACCGATCGACCGCATCCAGCAGAACGTGCTTGCCGCTTCGGAACGCAAACTCCTCAATTGGTTGTGCGCCCGAATGCCTGCCTGGGTCACGCCGGATCTGCTGACTGGCGTTGGCATGGTCGGCGCAGCGGCGATTTTTGCAGGCTATGCTGCCAGCGGCCTGCACGTTGGCTGGCTGTGGCTGGCGATCGCCGGTTATGGCATGCAATGGTTCGGCGACTCGATGGATGGCAGCCTTGCGCGTTTTCGCCATATCGAACGGCCATCCTATGGCTATTTCCTGGACCATAGCTGCGACGGTCTGGCCACATTGCTGATCCTGGCGGGGATGGGGGCCAGCCCCTACATCCGCATGGACGTGGCGCTGGTGGCATTGGCGGGCTATCTGCTGTTGTCGATCCACGCCTACCTGGCCGCGCGGGTCATGGGGGAGTTCAAATTATCCTATCTTTCGGCTGGCCCCACCGAACTGCGCCTGCTGTTGATCGGCATGACGCTGGCAATGATGATGCTGGGGTCAAAACCGGGTTATTTCGGCGCAGTGTCGGGCTTTGACCTGTTCGTCGGCATCATCGCGGCGCTGCTGGTGCTGTTGTTCATCATTCAGACGCTCAGCACGGCCAAGAGGCTGAACATCTCGGAACGCAAAAAGCCTTAAGTCAGGCTGGAGCCGGGAAAGGCGTCAGGGTTCCTGATCGTGACGGCGCACGATCAGCAGCAATTGATTGATCCGCGTCTCATCCTGCACCCCTGCCGCAAAGGCTTCGCATAGCCAATCCAGCCATCGCATGAAAAACAGCATGGCATCCTCTCCTCTTATTATTCACTCATCCTATCATATTTGCGCCGGGAGAGAAGAGGGGCTTTTGCGCAAGAGATAGTGCGCAAAATCCTACTGATCGGCGGCGATGGCGCGGTAGAGTGAAACCCGGTTGCTGACGAGCGCTAGCTGAGTCGCGATCGCGGATTGCCGGGCGGAATAGAGCGAGCGCTGGCTGGTCAGGGCGGTCAGAAATGTATCGATGCCTGACCGATAGCGCTGCTGCGCCAGATCATAGGCCCGCTGGCTGGCAATCAGCAATCGCGCCTGCGCCTGACTTTGCGCATCAATGGTCCCTTCGCGGGCGAGCGCGTCTGCAACTTCGCGAAACGCGGTCTGCACCGCCTTTTCATATTGTGCGACGTACAGGTCGCGTTGCGCCTTGCTAAATTCCAGATTGCCGCGTGCCGGGCCACCGAAAATCGGCAGGCTGGCCGAGGGAGAGGCGGACCAGGCAAAGCCATTGCCGGTGAATAGGGAAGATAACGCCGAACTGGCCAGTCCGATCGCCGAGGTCAGGCTGATGCGGGGAAACATCGCCGCGCGGGCTGCGCCGATATCCGCATTGGCGGCTTTGAGTTGATGTTCGGCCTGCAACACGTCGGGGCGCAGCAGCAGCATGTCCGATGACAGGCCGACGGGTGCCTTGCCAATGCCAGCGGCCAGAGCGTTCAGCGATATCGGCAGCAATGCGGCTTCCACCGGGGCGCCGACCAGCAGGTCGATGGCATTGCGATCCTGCGCGACCTGCGTCACGTTGGCTGCGACGTCGGACGCGGCCTGTTCGACTATCGTCTGCGCCTGATACACGTCCAGCTTGCCGGACAGGCCAGCGCCGTTGAGCGAATTGTTCAAGGCCAGGGTCCGCTGTGCGTTCGCCAGCGTGTCGCGCGCCACGGCAAGCAATTCCTGATCCGCCGCCAGCGTCGCATAGGCATTCGCGGTTTCCGCGATCAGGGCGATCCGCGTCGATCGCGCGCCTTCTTCCGTTGCGAGATAGGATTCCAGCGCTGATTGACTGAGGTTGCGCAGGCGCCCGAACAGGTCGATTTCAAATGCGCTGAAACCGACATCCGCGCTGTAGCTGTTGCGGCGGGTGTCGTCCTGTCGCGCAAAGCTGGCCGATGCGTCGCCGGTTATGGTTGGCAACTGGGCGGCACGCTGGACACGATATTGCGCGCGGGCCGCCTGCACATTGGCCAGCGCCGCGCGCAGGTCGCGGTTGTTGGCCAGCGCGCGTTCGATGACGGTGCGCAGGCGCGTGTCGCTGACCAATGTGGTCCATGGCAGGCCTGGCATCGCGACCGGGGTGGCTGGTGCATAGGCTTCACCCGTCGGCAGCGTCGCGGGGACCGGAGGGGCAGGGCGCACGTAGGTCGGGGCCATGTTGCAGCCGGTCAGCAGGATTGCGGCCGTCAGCGGTGGAATTGAGCGGGTCATGCAAGCACTCCAGTGCCCGGCTCGACGGGTTCGGCCTCGTCACCCTTGTCGTTGCCGAACAGACGGGCGATCGTGACGAAGAAGAGCGGCACGAGGAAAATGGCCAGTAATGTCGCGGTCAACATACCACCGACCACCGCCGTGCCGATCGCGACCCGGCTTTGCGCGCCAGCGCCCGTGGCGATGGCGAGCGGGATAACGCCAGCGATAAAGGCGAGGCTGGTCATCAGGATTGGGCGGAACCGCAGTTTTGCAGCTTCCAGTGCTGCGGACATGGCATCCTTGCCCTCTCTGTGCGCGAGTTCCGCAAACTCCACGATCAGGATCGCATTCTTGGCCGCAAGGCCCATGGTGGTCAGCAAGCCAACCTGAAAATAGATGTTATTTTCCAATCCGCGCGCCCAGACGGCGATGACCGCACCGACCAGACCCAGGGGAATGACCAGCAACACCGCCAGCGGAATCGACCAGCTTTCATAAAGAGCGGCGAGGCACAGGAACACGACCAGTATCGACAGGCCGTAGAGCAGCGGCGCTTGTCCGCCAGACAATTGTTCCTGATAGGACAGGCCGCTCCAGGCGTAGGTGGTTCCTGCGGGCAGTTGCTTCTGCAGGGCGACGATCCGGTCCATCGCGTCGCCCGAACTTGCGCCTGCCCCGGCCTGTCCCTGAATTTCATAGGAGGACTGGCCATTGAAGCGGGACAATGTCGTTGGTCCCATCGTCCAATGCGTCGTGGCAAAGGCGGAAAATGGCACCATCGCGCCCGTGCTGCCGGACCGGACCATCCAGTTGTCGAGATCAGTCGGGAGCGCGCGATAGGGGGCGTCGGCCTGCATATAGACGCGCTTGACCCGTCCGCGATCGACGAAATCATTGACGTATCGGCTGCCCCAGGCGGATGTCAGCACATTGTCCACATCGCTTTGGGTCAGGCCCAATACCGCCAGCTTTTCGGAGTCGATGTCAACCTTGAGCTGCGGCGTGTCCTCCAGCGTGGCGGCGCGAACGCCTGCGAGTGTCGAATCCTTTTGAGCGGCGGCGATCAGTTGATTGCGCAGTTCCAGGAAGCGCTCACGGCTGAGGCCACCGCTGTTGAGCAGTTCGAAGGTGAATCCGTTCGACTGGCCAAGGCCACGAATCGCAGGCGGCGTCATCGCCAGAACCTGCGCGTCGCGGATGGCCGAAAGCTGTTTGGTTGCGCGTCCCACGATGCCGTTGGCGCTGTTATCCGCGCCCTTGCGATCATCCCATGGCGCAAGGTTGATGAAGCCCTGCGCGGTATTTTCGCCCGAACCCTGAAAACTGAAGCCGACCATGATGAAGGCGAAGGAGACGTTATCCTTTTCATCGGTCAGGAAATAATTCTGCACCCGGTCGGTCGCGGCGGCCGTGCGGCTGGATTTCGCGCCGGCGGGCAGCGTTATCTGCACCATCACCTGTCCCTGATCCTCCACCGGCAGGAAGGAGGAGGGGAGGCGCACGAACAGGAGGACCAATATGGCCAGGATCGCGACATAGCCGATCCAATAGAATTTACGCCGGTTCAGCACCGTTTCGGTGCGGCGGATATAGCCATTGGTCAGCCGTTCGAACCAGCGGTTGAACTTGCCCGACCAGCCCCTGGTGCGCTGTTCTTCGGCAATCGGTTTGAGGATCGTCGCGCACAGAGCGGGCGAGAGGATCAGCGCGACCAGCACGGACAGCAGCATGGACGATACGATGGTGATCGAAAACTGGCGGTAGATGACGCCGGTGGAGCCGCCGAAAAAGGCCATGGGCAACAGAACGGCGGACAGGACCAGCGCGATGCCTACCAGAGCGCTGCCAATCTCCTGCATGGACTTGATCGTCGCATCGCGCGGGGAAAGCCCTTCCTCCTCCATGATGCGTTCGACATTTTCGACCACGACGATGGCGTCATCCACCAACAGGCCGATCGACAAGACCATGCCGAACAGGGTCAGCGTATTGATGGAATAGCCAAACAGCGCCAGCACGCCAAACGTCCCCATCAACACCACCGGCACGGCGACCGCGGGCACCAGCGTGGCGCGCCAGCTTTGCAGGAACAGGAACATAACGATGACGACCAGGACGACCGCCTCGATCAGCGTCTTGATGACCTCCTCCACCGACAGTTTGATGAAGGGGGTGGTGTCGCGGGGATAGACGACCTTGTAGCCATGAGGCAGGTTTGACGACAGTTCGGCCACCCGCGCCTTGACCAGTTCGGCGGTTTTCAGCGCATCGGCACCGGGCGACAGTTGCAGCGCCATGCCAGACGCGGGATGGCCGTTCAGGCGCGCCGCAGTGGTGTAGCTTTCATTCCCCAGTTCGACGCGTGCGACATCAGACAGATGGACGATCGACCCATCACTCTGCGTCTTGACGACGATGTTGCGGAACTGTTCGGGCGTCTGGAGCCGGGCGCGGGCCGTGACCGTGGCGTTGATCTGTTGCCCCTTCGGGGCAGGATCGGCACCGATCTGACCGGCAGATACTTCGACATTTTGCGCCGAGATCGCACTTTGGACGTCGGACGGCATGAGCTTGACGGTGGCCAGTTTATACGGGTCCAGCCAGATGCGCATCGCATATTGCGACCCGAATATCTGGGTCGCACCGATACCATCGATGCGGGCGATCGAATCCTGGAAATTGTTAACCAGATAATCCGATATGTCGGCCTGCGTCGCCGTGTCGGTGTCGTCGTAAAGGCCCACGAGCATCAGGAAGTCGGTTTGCGATTTGGTGACGGACAGCCCTTGTTGCTGCACCGCGTTGGGCAGGCGAGTGAGCGCCTGTTGCACGCGGTTCTGCACCTGTACCTGCGCCGTGTCGGGATCGGTCCCTTTCTCAAACGTGACGGTGATCCGCGACTGCCCGGTCGCCGACGAGGATGAAGAGAAATACATCAGCCCGTCGATGCCGGTGAGCTGCTGCTCGATCACCTGTGTGACGCTGGTCTCAACGGTATCGGCCGCCGCGCCGGGATAGGTTGCGCTGATCCCGACGGAAGGGGGCGCGATGTCGGGATATTGCGCGATCGGCAACGACCGCATTGCTCCAGCGCCTGCGAGCATGATGCCGATAGCGATGACCCAGGCGAAAATCGGCCGGTCGATGAAAAAGCGACTGAGCAAGGCGGCGCTCCTACTTCGTGGCCGGAATCGCGACGGGCTTTACGACGTCGTTGGGCTTCACCTTGTCAGTGCCCTCCACGATCAGCCTGTCGCCAGCTTTCAGCCCTGCGGTGATCAGCCATTTGTCGCCGATCGCCTGACCCGCCGTCACGATCCGCCGTTCGACCTTGTTCCCTTTGTTCAGGACGAGCGCGGTGGCGTCACCCTTGGGATCGCGGTTGATGCCTTGCTGCGGGGCCAGGATGGCGCGCGGAACGACCGCCTGCGGGGCGACGACACGTACGAACATGCCGGGCATCAACAGTCCGTCAGGATTGGGGAATTGCGCACGCAAGGTTACCGTGCCGCTGTTGACATCGACGATGGGTTCGGCGAACTCGATCCGGCCTGCCTGCGGATAATCGCTGCCATCGTCGAGTTTCAGGCGGATGGTCGCGCTGGCCGCCAGCGTCTTGCCCGCCGCCAGCGATCGGCGCAGAGCCATGATCTGCGTGCTGGATTGGGTGATATCGACATAGATGGGGTCGAGCCGCTGGATCGTCGTCAGCGGATCGGTCTGGCTGGCGGTCACCAGCGCGCCGGGCGTGAAGAGAGTGCGGCCGATCCGTCCGCTGATCGGTGCGCGAACCAGCGTGAATTGCAGATTGACGTTGCTGGTCTGAAGGCTGGCGCGGGCTTGCTGCACGGCGGCGCTGGCCTGACGGGCGGTAGCGATCACGTCGTCGCGATCCTGCGCACTGACGGCTTCGCTGTCCACCAGTGTCTGATAGCGTTTCGCCTTGGCCTGCGCAGCGACCGCCGTCGCCTGCGCATTGGCAAGGTTGGCCGCCGCCTCGTCGCGCGATGCCTGGTACAGGCGCTGGTCGATCTGGTAGAGCGGCTGGCCAGCGGTCACCATCTGGCCTTCCGTGAACAGCCGCTTCTGGATGATGCCCGCCACCTGCGGACGCACTTCCGACATCAGGGTCGATACCGTGCGGCCCGGCAGTTCGCTGGCGACCGTCACGTCCTGCGTCATGAGCGTGACGACGCCAATCTCGACCGGTCCCTTTTGCGGGGGCTTCTTTTCACCGCATCCCGCGATCAACAGACTCAGCGCCAGCGCAGCGACGCCCGTCAAACGGACGCTCGATCGCCCGAAGGAGGCAGGCGAGAAAGAAGAGGGCGGGGTCATGGCGATACGCATTCCTTGGCAGGCTCGTCCGGGCAGATGCAGTTTACCAAGCGGAGCCATGCGACGCGCGGCGTGGCATTACAGAGGAAACCGACCAGGCGCACGGGGGAGGGGGGACGTGCGCTGACGGCGGGACCGGCTTTGCCGATCGATCCGGGAAGGATCGAGCGCGCGTCGCATGGACTCCACTTGGCGTCGGCAAGGGGGCTGCCGACGTCTTCCTCTTCGCGGCAATGCCGACAACATTCTAGGCCAACTATCTGTCCGCATGACCCGGCTTCGTATCGCTTTGTATCACCCTGTAACATGCTGCCAAGGGAGGCAGACTCTTTGCGTTCCTACCGCTAAAAGGGTGTTTCATGCCCGATCCAGCCTCTTCCCAACCCACGCCGTCCAGCGCCGCAACCATCGTAGTGGTGGATGACGACGCGGATATTCGCGAACTGATCGTCGGGCAGTTGGCGCAGGAAAATTATCACCTGCTGTCTGCGTCGACGCTGGGGGAGTTGCGGCAGATATTGAGTGCGACGGCGGTGGATCTCATCGTCCTCGACCTCAACCTGCCCGATGGCGACGGACTGACCCTGTGTCGTGAATTACGGGCAGACGGCACCGAGGTACAGATCATCATGGTGACGGCGCGGGGCAGCGCCATCGACCGGGTTCTGGGGCTGGAACTGGGTGCGGACGATTATCTGACCAAGCCGTTCGAACCACGCGAGTTGCTGGTGCGCATTCGCAACCTGCTGCGACGGTCGCGCAGTGAGACCGTCATACGTGGCGGCGGTCGCGCGGGTGCGACGCGCTACGCCCATTTCGGGCCATGGCGGCTGGATCTGGTCCAGCGGCGCTTACTGGCCCCGGACGACCGGCTGGTCATGCTGTCGTCGGCCGAATATCGGCTGCTGTGCCGATTCATTGATGAACCCAATGTCGTGCTGGGCCGCGAAGCCCTGCTGCCCGAACGCCGCGCTACTGCCGCCTTTGATCGTTCGATTGATCTTCAGGTCAGCCGATTGCGGCAGAAGCTGGCCGATGCGCCGGGGGGCAGCGAGTTGATCCTGACAGTGCGGGGCGAAGGCTATGTTCTGGCAAGCAGCGTGGCTTATTCATGATCGCGCGCGGGGTCGATCGGGTACGCGCTTTTTCGCGGTCGATGGCGGGGCAGATTTTCGTCATCCTGACGCTGGGCATGTCGACCGCCGCGATCATCGCCCTGCTCGTGGCCGAACAGACGCGGCGCCATGATTTCGAACGGGTCCGGCGTCAGCGAGTCGTCGCCAGCGCCGTGGATATCGCCGACCGTTTTCATCGCGATCCCCGCCGCATCGAAAAGATGATGGCCACGCACGCGATCATGGGCGCAGGGCCAGCGCCCGACGGTGTGGCATTGAGCGATCCCGATTCCGCCGTTCAGGCAATATTGACCGAACGTTTCGGTATGGGCGCGCAGCCGGAAGCGGGGCAGGTGCCGGTGGGCCTGTGCTTCCCAAACAGATTTGACAGGGAAAAGGCGGCCGGTTTGGTGGGGGCGCCACGGCCGGACTGCTGGGTCGTACGCTTTACGGATCGTCACGGGCAAAGGCGGGCGATGGCGCTGACCTTCCCGCGCATGGTCAAGCCGTCGAGCACATTGTTCAACCCGCTTTACCTGATCGTCATCGTCGCAGCGTCAGCGGGTCTCGCCATATTGGTCGCGCGGTTCGTGTCGAAGCCGCTGCGGCGGCTGGAGCGGGCGGCGGAGGCGTTTTCGGTATCGCTCGATCCTGAAGAGATACCGGAAAGCGGGCCGGAGGAAGTGCGGGCGGCACTGTCCACTTTCAACCTGATGCAGCGGCGGGCGCGGGCGGGCTTTGCCGAACGCACGCAGTTGCTTGCGGCGATCAGCCATGATCTGCAAACGCCGCTGACGCGGTTGCGGTTGCGGCTCGAACTGGTCGAGAATGTCGAGTTGCGGTCGCGCCTGATCCAGGATCATGAAGCGATGCAACGGCTGGTGCGCGAAGGGCTGGACCTGGCGAGCAGCACCGAGGCGCGGGAGGAATGGTCTGCGCTCGACATCGACTCCCTGCTGGCCAGCATGGCCGAGGATGCCGAGGAACTGGGCGCACCGGTGCGGTTCCTGTCGGGGTGCGGCGGGACGGTGCGGGTCAAGCCCAACGCGCTGACCCGGTGCATCGCCAATCTGGTCGACAACGCCGTCCGCTATGGCGGCAGCGCGGACATGAGTTGCGCGCGGGTGGGAGGCAGGATGCTGATCCATGTGCGCGATCATGGTCCGGGCATCCCGGTCGATCAGCTGGATCAGATGTTCGAACCCTTTACGCGGGGCGTGAGCAGCCAGCCGGGCGGACGGCATGGGACCGGCATCGGGCTGACCATCGCGCGGGCGCTGGCGTTGAGTTTCGAGGCGTCGGTGCGATTGCGCAATGCCGAGGATGGCGGGCTGATCGCGACGATCGATATAAAGGCTTAAGGGGTTGGAAGGCGTGGTAATTTCCAGAGTGAGGACCACAGGTTTTACGCATTTTTGAAAGTCGTAATGTTTGAGCTGCTTAGAAAAGACACTATCTCCGCTAGATAGAAATGACACCATTTATAGCAGCAGGGTCTGCGCGGAGCCATCCGCCTAGCGCAGCGCAGACCCTGCTGATGGCGTGACATTGGTGG
>NZ_JBAQOK010000006.1:0-15243 GCF_049304695.1 Sphingobium sp. | reverse complement strand
TCACCATATGGGATGCCGCCGCGCCCGAGCGGAGCCAGATATTCATGTTGGTGGGGACCGCGATCATCATGCCGGTCATCCTTGCCTATACTGGATGGGCCTATTGGGTCTTTCGTGGCAAAGTTGGTACGCACGGCTATCACTGATGAAGTATACGCCCTTTTGGAAGCGGCTGGGATGGATGGCGCTGATCTGGACCGGCAGCGTTGTTGCGCTCGGTGCGGTATCGATGATTCTCCGCTTCTGGCTGAAGACCTGATCGCCAGCGCGACATCGACAGGCAGTCAGTTTTCGCCATAAAGGTCGCGCTGCGAACGATCGATCTCGTCAGCATAGCGTTTGCGAACGTATTTTTCGGTCAGCATACCCAAAATCCGTCGATCTTCATCGACAACGGCGAGATCGTCGGCTCCACTCACGTCGAATGCTTCCATGATTGAGGCGATCGACATCTCAGGTGACAGCACGACATTCTGGAGGATAGCCAACTCGGAGATGGCCCGCTCCGCCGAGCCCAAATCTGCAAAGACGGCCGCGGTCGGCACCAGGCCCGCGTAGAGGCCTGATCGGTCCTGCAGGAGTACTCGGCTGGTCGAACCCAACGGGAACTGCTGCCTGAAATCGGACATCGAAAGTGTCGGCAGTGCGGTCGCCGGGGCAGCGCGCATCATCTTGCGTGCCGTCAACGAACGCATCCAGCCAATATCGCGGGCGCTTCGGATCACTTCTCCGCGCAGGTGCAGACGCCAGGTCGAGAAGGAATAGCCGAAGCGTTCACGGACGAGGGCGCTCGAGCACAGCGTTGCCGTAAGCACCACCGCCGTGATGCCAAAATCATGTGTTGCCTCGAGTACCAGCAAGGACATGGTCATCGGCCCTCCGACCACCGCCACAGCCAGCGCGGCCATCCCGACCAGCGCCGCATCCACCGGCGATAACGGGACAACGCCAGGGATCAGCATCCATAGCCGGGTAAGAATCTGACCGAGCAAGGCCCCCAGGAAAAGTGACGCAAAAAACAGGCCGCCGCGAAAGCCGAATCCTAAAGACACCACGGAGGCCAGACATTTGAGCAAGAAAATTAGGGCAAGCGCGCCGATCGCCAGTTCTCCACCGATGGTGAGATGCAGCGCTCCATGCCCAGCCGAAAGCGCGTGGGGAGATGCCAGCGCGATCGGAATAAGCAACGTGCCGCCCACTATCGGCTTTGCCCATTCCGGAAGCTTGGTACGCCGGACAGAGGCTTCTGCAAAAGATACCAAGCGCATCAGTGCGATGCCCACTACCGCGCAAACGAGGCCCAGGACGGCATAAAGCAGATAGTCCACTGTCGCGAGGCTCTGGCTGCTGGTCGCGGCAATGAGGTAGGGCGTTGCGCCGAGCGTGCGCGCGGTTACGACCGCTGCCAAGGTAGCTGCCACCACGGGTGCGATGCTCGCCGGCGTGTAAGCGCCGATGACGATTTCAAAAGCGTAGAAGGCGCCAGTCAGAGGTGCGCCGAACGCCGCACCGATCGCGGCCCCGGCTCCTGCACCCACCAGAACACGCAGGTCGTTGCGCCGCAGGTTCAACCATTGGCCGATGAGTGATGCGATGCCGCCTCCAGCTTGCGCATAAGCCGCCTCCAACCCCACCGATGCACCGCAACCGTTGGAAACCAATGTCTGACCGGATACGAGCATCGTGTCGCGAAAAGGTATGCGCCCGCCATGGAGAGCATTCGCCTCGACGACGTCGATCGCGGTGCGCTTGTTCTTGCGGACAAGGAGGACGATCCCTGCGAGCATCATGCCTCCCAACGGCAGCGCCAGGAGTCGCATTGGCGCGATGTGCACTAGTCCGCTCAAGCGATCATCGAGATGGAGGCCGTAGAGCGTGGATTGGAAAAAATGCGCAGTTGCGCCGAGCATAGCTGCAAGCAGGCCCGCACCTATGCCAATGCCGACCGCCAGGAGAATGAAGCTGGCTTCACTGGACCGGAAAATACGTCGCGCGGCCGAAACGATTCCTGTGGGACGCAAAAGACGCTCACTCATCCAGGATATCGCCGAGTGCCGTTCTGCTGGACAGATGACGATGGGAACATGAGCATGCTGCGGATACCGTTTGAGCGTGAGTCAGGAAGATGCGAAGGAGCATTTTTCCCTTAGAATGGACTATCCTATGAGTCTCGCGGGTCATGCCCAAACCGCGATCTATTTTTCGTCGCTGCATCTCAATCCTGTGCTGGTTCAAATCGGGCCGTTCGCGCTGCGCTGGTACAGCCTCGCCTATCTTGCGGGTATTTTACTGGGCTGGCTCTATTTGATCCGGCTGCTCACCGAAGACGGCGCACCGTTGACGCGTGAACAAGCTGACGGCTTGGTGACATGGGTGACGGCGGGCATCATCATCGGCGGGCGTCTTGCCTATGTTCTCTTCTACGACTTGAGCACCTACGTCGCGCAGCCCTGGAAAATCTTCCAGCTCTGGGCGGGCGGCATGTCCTTCCATGGAGGTGCGTTCGGCGTGGCGATCGCAATCATCATATTTGCGCGCAGCCATAGCCTGCGGTGGCTTAGGATCATCGACTATGTCGTGATGTGCGCCCCGATCGGGCTGCTGCTTGGCCGCCTTGCGAATTTTGTAAATGGCGAGCTTTGGGGGCGGCCAACGACTTTACCCTGGGGCATCGTCTTTCCCGGCGGCGGTCCCTATCCCCGCCATTCGAGCCAACTCTACGAAGCGGCGCTCGAAGGGCCGTGTCTGTTCCTGTTGCTCTGGTCCCTGTTCCGTTTCACCAATGCGCGTCAGCGTCCCGGCATGCTGAGCGGCGCGTTTATTCTGGGCTATGGTGTGTTCCGGTTTCTCGTCGAATATGTTCGCGAGCCTGACCAGCAACTCATTGCCTTCACGAGCTCAACCGGGCTGCATATGGGGCAATGGCTCTGTATCCCGATGATCGCTGGCGGAATGGCCCTGATGCTTTGGGCCATCCGGCGACAGCCATTGCCATGCTAGACGAGCGCAAGCCGAGCATGCCCCCTGCGGCACCCAATGGAGCGTTTACGGCGCAGTAACCCGTGCGGCCCTGTACACGGCGATCAAGCAATCACCCGGTTGCTCAAGGCGAACGGACGGGATTCATCTTTTCGCCAATGCAGACGGAAGCACGGTTGAACTCCCGCGAGTGCTCACTTCCGATCTCCGGTGGGGCACGCATCAGCGGTTGCAACCTAACACGCTTACAATCATTGTGTAATTCGAAAGGAGAAACGCGTTGAGACGCTTCGAGTTGAACGAGATTTCAGTCGCGGCGCTGTGGGACGAGCCGACCGGCAGCTGGCAGTATATCGTGATCGATCGCTCGACCAATCATGCGGCTATTATCGACCCGGTGCTCGACTTCGATCCGATGTCCGGCGCGACCGCCACACGCAATGCGGATGCTTTGCTGGCCTTTGTTAAGGAGCAGCAGGTGACCGTCGACTGGATCCTAGATACGCATCCGCATGCCGATCATTTTTCGTCGGCGCCCTATCTGGCGGATGCCCTGGGTATCCCGCGCGCGATTGGCGCTAATGTGGTCGAGGTCCAGAAACTTTGGCGCGACATCTACTGCCTTCAGGACTTCCCCACTGATGGGTCGCAATGGGATCGGCTATTCGGGGACGGCGACAGTTTCATGATCGGTGAAACCGAGATGCGCGTTTTGTTTTCGCCAGGTCACACGCTGGCGTCGATCACCTATGCAACTGATGGCGCAGCGTTTGTCCACGATACGCTGATGATGCCCGATATGGGCACGTCGCGTGCGGACTTTCCGGGCGGTAGCTCGCTCTCATTGTATCGAAGTATTGAACGCTTACTGGCTTTGCCGGACGACACGGTGCTGTTCGTCGGGCACGACTATGAAAAGGATGATCGCGACGTCCAGTGCTGTGCAACCGTCGCTGAACACAAAGCGAAGAACGTGCATGTCGGTGGCGATCGCAGCGAGGTCGATTTCGTCAAGCTGCGCGACACGCGCGATGCAACACTGCCGCTTCCCAAGCTGATGCTTGCTGCGCTGCAGGTCAACATCCGCGGCGGCAGACTTCCCGATCCCGAACCGTGCGGCCGTGCGTTCCTGAAGATACCTCTAAACCATTTCAAGCCACCCGAGAACGAGGCCAAATGATACGTTCGCTCCTATACGTGGCAGTCGTCCTGCTGCTCGGCGCCGCGCCGGCGTCGGCGCAATTACGGGTCTTTGGTCCCGGCGGGCCGGCGCCGGCGATGCGTGACGCCGCTGACCAGTTCGAGCAGCAGAGTGGGACCAAGGTGGAGATCGTCAGCGGACCGACGCCGCAGTGGATCGATCGTGCGCGACGCGAGGCCGATCTGATCTACAGCGGGTCCGACACGATGATGACCGAGTTCGTGCGTGCGCTGCCCGATCTGTTGCATCAGTCGGATGTGACCCCGCTTTATGATCGCCCGGCGACAATTCTGGTACGCAAGGATAATCCGCTTCGCGTCCGCGGTTTTCGCGATCTGACGCGCCCCGATGTCGATGTCATGGTCGTGGAGGGTGCGGGACAGAACGGACTTTGGGAAGACCTTGCCAGCCGCGCGGGAGGCATCGATTTCATCCGCAAGCTGCGGCCGCGTATCAAGCTTTTTGCCGCGAACAGCGCCGCTGCCCGTGAGGCTTGGACCACGCGCCCTGAGATCGACGCCTGGGTCATCTGGAATATTTGGCAAGTGGCGAACCCGGCGATCGCCGACCAGGTCGCCATCGAGCGCAACATCGTCCTCTATCGGTCGATGGCGGTCGCCGTGACGCGCACGAACCGCTCGTCTGCGGATGCACGCGCGTTCGCGACATATCTGACCAGCCCGGAGGCGGCACGGATCTTTCGGCGCTACGGTTGGCGCGTGCCCGCAACCTCCAAGTGATGAAAGTCCCTGCTGCCATGTTGAAACGACTCCTCCTTCTCTCAGCCATGAGCTTGCTGGTGCCTGGCGCCGCTATGGCCCAGGACGCACGCTTTCCAGCCATTTCGGGTCATGGACCCATCGTGCCGGCACCGGATGCCGACAATCAACCGGATCCATCGATCCGATACCGTGTCGTCTTCAATATCACCAAGGCGCCGACCGATCCCGCTCAGCCCAATCCGAGCATTGTGAAAGTGGCGCGCTTCCTCAATCTGCTTGCGACGCGCGGTATCCGCCCAGCGGCGGGCGATATCGTTGCCATCGTCCACGGTCCCGCCACACCGCTGGTGATGAATGACGCAGCCTATCAAGCCAAGTTCAAGGTCGCGAAACCGAACCTGCCTCTGATTGCGGCGCTTAAAGGCGCAGGCGCCCAGGTCCATGTCTGCAGTCAGGCGCTTCATGGCCAGAACATTGCGGCCGATTCAACTGCGAAAGACGTACAGGTCGATCTGGCCGCGCTGACCACGCTGGCGACGTTGCAACTTCAAGGCTTCGCACTGATACCGGACTGAAGCCTTAAGGCTGGCTTAAGGCCGCAATGGTCGATCAGCCAATCAATCTGAGGAGAGGATAAGATGCGTCATATCATAGCTGCGCTGACGGTATTTCTGGCGACGCCGGCGGTGGCGCAGGATCGCACCATTACCATCCTCCATACGAACGACATCCATGGGCGGCATGTGCCGTTTCATGTCGCCCCCGGTGATGCGACTGCACAAACGGGTGATCCCGGTCGCGCGCCCGCGCAGTTCGACCGCGCGGCGATTATAGGTGGGTTTCAATATTTGGCGGGCAAGGTTAACGAAATTCGACGGCGCGATGGCGCCAACAATGTTCTGCTGGTCGATGCAGGCGACACCTTCAGCGACGACCTTGTCGGCAACGAAACGCGCGGTGCAGCCATCATCCGGCTCATGAACGCGCTCGGCTACCAGTACATGGCGTTGGGAAATCATGATTTCGATTATGGCCTCGCGCGGACGCGCGAACTGGCCAAGCTCGCCAATTTCCCAATGCGGGGCGCAAACACGCTGGATGCGGGAAAGCCCATTTTCGGCCGGCCCTGGCACATTTTCAACGTGAACGGCGTTCGCGTTGCGATGCTTGCGCTCAGCTACCACAATACCGATGAGACTGGCAGCAAGGCCAATGTCCGTAGACTTGAATTCACCAGCGGAATCGAGGCGACCAGGCAATATCTCCCAGAGATGCGCGAGGCCGCTGATGTCGTGGTATTGCTGTCGCACCAGGGTACTGCGGTCGATCGTAGGCTCGCGCGCGAGTTGCCAGGCGTAGATCTGATCGTTGGCGGCCACTCGCATGATCGCATCGCGCCGCCTGAGAAGATCAACAATACCTGGATCGTGCAAGCGTTGTCGGATGGTGCGGCATTGGGAGAATTGCGCATTACGATCGGCGGCGATCGCAAGCTCAAGGGCGTATCCGGGACGGTCCATGATCTGTGGAACGACCGGATCGCGCCTGACCCGACTATGACGCAGTTGGTGACCCAAATCGATGCGCCCTACAGAAAGCGGTTGGACGAGGTCCTTGCGAACAGCGCCGACAGGATCGGACGGCAGTATAAGTCCGAAAGCCCGTTTGACGTGCTCGTCGGCGACCTGATGCGCGAACATACCGGGGCTGATATCGCCTTCATGCCGGGCGTGGGGTACGGCGTCTCGATCGAGCCGGGACCGGTGACGCGCGAAAGGCTTTACACGCTCGTTCCCCACCCGACGAAGCTGGTCACCCTGGAGATGACTGGTGCGCAGGTGAAGCGGTTGCTCGAGCAAAGCGCCACCAACCTCAATCCGGGTAATGATCTCGACCGCGTCGGTGGGCTAGTCCAAAGTTCAGGGATCGGTTGGACGCTCGATCTCAACGCGCCGGTGGGCAAGCGCGTCAGCGGGGTCGCTGTGGCGGGGACCGCGATCGATCCGGCGCACTGGTACAAGGTTGCTACCAATGCCGGAATGACGGGCGGACTCCACCGCTACGCTTTCGACGATGGCCGCAACCTTGAGACACACGATGTCTCCATCACGCAGTTGGTCGAGGATGGTCTGGTCAGACGCCGCGCAATCGTCAGTCCGGCGATGGGCAATATCCGCCTGATCCCGTTGCTCGGGAAATGAAGTCGGCGCTATTACTTCTTGGGTTGACCCTCGCCGCGCCAGCTACAGCGCAGGTCACCGAGGACGGCGAATTGCACGAGGCGATCGGGTCGCCCGACAATCTGCATCTTTTAGGCAGCTTTCGCCCTAGGGTCGAGGTGATCGACGGTCAGTTCCGCCCCGAAGCGGCGACATCCGATCAATTGGTGTCACTGCGCACCACGCTGTTCGCCGAATATGATACGGGGCCGATCCGCATCGGCGCCGAGTTTCATGATGCGCGAGGCTATTTCCAGGACCAAGACACATCCGCCGATACAGGCGTGGTCAACGCGCTCGAATTTTCGCAATATTATGTTGGCTTTGACCTCGATGATGCACTGGGCAACGGCAGCGATGCACATGTGACCACGGGCCGGATGACGATGGCGCTTGGATCCTCGCGATTGGTGTCGCGCCAGGGCTTTCGCAATTCGATGAACGCCTACACCGGCGCGCGCCTCGAACGCACCGCGCCAGGCGGTCGGCGGTTTGTCGCATTTTGGTCGATGCCCAATATCCGCCTGCCGTCGGATACGGCGGCAATCCGCGACAATGCGCATCAGTGGGATCGCGAGACGACCGACTTGCAGCTGTTCGGAGTGTTCAACGCGCAGCCGATTGGCGAAGCGCTTTTGCTCGAGACCTATGCCTATGGCCTGACTGAGCGTGACGCCGAGGGCTTCGAGACGACCAATCGCCGACTGTTCACGCCCGGGCTGCGGATCAAGCGAGCGCCCAAGAATGGCGGAATCGACTTCGAGTTTGAGGGGATGGGGCAGTTCGGTTCTGCCCGCGCCAGCCGTTCGGCAAGCGATACCGTTGATCGAGATGTGCGGTCCTACGGGTTTCATGGCGAAGTCGGCTATCGATGGGCAAACGGTTGGAAGCCGCGGGTCGTGGGCTTCTTCGATTACTACACCGGGGATCGCGGTAGCGATGCGCTCAATCGCTTCGACTTCCTGTACGGAGGTCGCCGGTTTGAATTCGGCCCGACGGCATTGTTCGGCCCGGTGTCGCGGTCGAACCTGGTATCGCCCGGTGTTCGCGTCGAGGCCAAGCCGAGCGAGCGGCTCAATCTGATGAGTAATTTCCGGCTATTGCGGCTCGACAGCGCCACGGACAGCTTCGGGCTGACCGGCGTGCGCGATCCTGCAGGCCGCTCGGGCCACGATGCCGGCCAGCAACTCGAAGTGCAGCTGCGTTATCAGCTGATCCCCAAAGTGGCGCTGCTGGATATAGGCTATGCGCGCCTGTTCAAGGGGCACTTTCTCCGCACCGCACCCAATGCGCCAGCGACGGGCGATACAAATTATGGCTATGCCGATATCACTTTCACCTTCTGAGCGCACACCATGTCGCTGACGATCGGCCTGTTGCTGGGCCTGAGCTTCGTTGCGTCACTCTTGGCGCTCGCGTTCATGATCTGGGCGATCAACAACAACCAGCTGCGGATCGAGCAGCGCCACGCGTACACGATCTTTACCGAGGGCGAGGCGGGCCAGGCCGACGATCCGACTACCGAGGGTCCCGACGTCCATCACTTCGATGTCGAGCGCGCCGGGCTTGATCATGTTTCGAAGGCTCCGGTTCTGCTGCTCGTGTCCAGCGGCATCGCATGGCTGGTTGTCGGGTCGCTGTTCGGGCTCATCGCCTCGCTCAAGCTGCACTGGCCGGACTGGCTAGATGGTTCGGCGATGCTTACCTTCGGGCGGGTTCGGACACTGCACCTCAACCTCGTCATCTATGGATGGGCGTCGATGACGGGGATTGCGGTCGCGTTGTGGGTCACCCCCAGGATATTCCACACACCATTGCGGTTCCCGAGGTTGCCGATCGTTGGCGCGGTCCTGTGGAATCTCGGCGTGCTGGCCGGCGCCATCGCCATCGCGCGGGGCTGGACCGACGGCGAGGAATGGCTGGAGATCCCTTGGCAGATCGATATCCTGCTGGCGGTCGCCGGCAGCTTTTTCGTGCTGCCGTTGATCGTCACGGCGGTCCGTCGGCAGGTCCATCATATCTACGTGACCGGTTGGTATTACCTCGGCGCGCTTTGCTGGTTCCCGATACTCTTCGCCATCGCAAATATCCCATACATCCATTCGGGTGTTCAGGAAGCCACCGTAAATTGGTGGTTCGCCCACAATGTCTTAGGGCTTTGGCTAACCCCGCTCGGCGTCGGCGCGGCCTATTATTTCATCCCCAAGATCATCGGCAAGCCGATCTATTCCTACAGCCTGTCACTCTTGGGATTCTGGGCGCTTGCCCTGTTCTACAGTCAAGTCGGAATCCACCACCTGATCGGCGGCCCCGTTCCGACCTGGGTGGTCACCTTATCGATCGTCCATTCGGTGATGATGTTCGTTCCTGTTATCGCTGTCGCGATAAATCAGCACGTTCTGGTCGCGCGCAACCTTTGGGCACTCAAGGAATCCGTCCCGCTGCGCTTTGTGTCATTGGGCGCTCTGTTCTACACCCTGGCATCGTTTCAGGGTTCGATCGAGGCGCTCCGATCGATCAACAGCGTGACCCACTTCACGCACTATACCGTCGGGCATGCCCATCTTGGCGTGTATGGCTTTCTATCGCTCATCCTGTTCGGCGCAGTCTATTACATCCTGCCCCGGACGACGGGACGACAATGGCCTTGGCCGGCGGCGATTGCCGCCCATTTCTGGCTAGTCGTGATCGGGTTCCTGATTTACTTCGTCGCACTGACGGTCGGCGGCATCTTTCAAGGTCTCGCTATGCTCGATGCGACCCGTCCTTTCGCCGATAGCGTGCGCGTCACGATGCCCTATCTTGCGGCGCGTTCCGTGGGTGGTGGCCTGATGGTCGCAGGGCATTTGCTTTTTGCGGCGCATTTCGCCGTAGCGCTTCTGCGCCGGGATGCGGCGCAGCCCGATCGTGTCGTTTCCTCGCGTCCCGCGGTGACGACATGAACCGCCTTGTTCCGCTCGGCATCCTGGCGCTGGCGATCCTGGCGTTTGCTACGCTGATGCTGGTGATCGCACCGGCAGTCCAGATTCGCGGCATGACCGCGACTCCAGGCCTCAAGCCATATACCGAGCAGCAGATGCGCGGGCGTGCCCAATATGTCTCGCAAGGGTGTGTCTACTGCCACAGCCAGCAGCCGCGCTCGGTCGACCAGGCGCCCGACGCCGAACGCGGCTGGGGTCGCGCGTCCGTTGCCTCGGACTATGTCAATGATCGCCCTCATCAGCTGGGGACGATGCGCACCGGTCCGGATCTGTTCAATGTCGGCGCGCGGCTACCCAGCCGGGATTGGCACCTGACGCACCTCTATCAGCCAAGGGCGATCTTCGACTGGAGCATCATGCCGGGCTATCCATATCTGTTCGAGCTCAAAGCGCGCGCAGCACCCGGCGATGTGGTGATCTCGCTGCCTTCCCAGTACCGGCCGGACACGGGGGTCGTGGTTGCCAGACCCGAAGCGCTCGATCTCGTCGCTTATCTTCAAGGACTCGACCATAGCTATCCCGTGCCGCCCACGGCGGTGCGCGACGATGGCTATTCCGAGCCGGGCGAACCGCGATGACCGGCCATGCCAATCCCCAGCGGCCTGAAGAGACTTTCGAGCCTTATGAGAATTTTCGGCCCATCCCCCTGCCGGTACTGATGATCGCGGTGGCGCTTGCCATCTGGGGTGGTGTTTTGCTGTTCGACAATAGCGAGGCGGTATCTGTCGGCCAGGTCGAACGCGCCGACCAGCTTGCAGACATGCCCGCCCGCGGCGACACCAGCGGCGCGGCTCTTTTCGCAGCCCGGTGCGGCACCTGCCATCAGTCTAACGGGTCTGGCGTGCGCGATGCGGTGCCACCGCTTTCAGCGTCCCCATTTCTCACGGCAACTCCGGATGTTGCGACTAACATTCTGTTGCATGGCATCGACGGACCAATCCGGGTCGGCGATACCGTCTATGACGGACATATGCCCAATTTCTCGAGTGTTCTTTCGGATGCCGAGATTGCGCGGCTGGTCACACATGTTCGGGCAACGTTCGTTGGCAAGCGAGACCCCGTGTCGGAACACCGAGTCGCATCGATCCGTGAGGCTGGCCGCGGTCGAGGGCCCTGGCAAGGCGGTCACGAGATCGCCGTGCGGCTCTCGTCCGAGGTAGGAGTTCAACCAATGTACATCGCGGCACCCGCAGCTGGACCAGCGAACGCCGAGATCATGCGGCTCGTTTCGCAAGGGCGTTCGGGCGTGTGGGCCTGCGCATCCTGTCACGGCGCGCAGG
This sequence comes from Sphingobium sp., assembly GCF_049304695.1. Lineage (GTDB taxonomy): Bacteria > Pseudomonadota > Alphaproteobacteria > Sphingomonadales > Sphingomonadaceae > Sphingobium. The sequence goes on along the minus strand of NZ_JBAQOK010000006.1, from coordinate 3,861 downwards.
GGCAGGGCGCCGAGACGGTGCCACGCCTTGCCGGGCTGCCGGAGGCTTATATCGCGAAGCAGCTTTCCGATTACGTCAGCGGTGCACGCCGCAATGAGACGATGGCGATGGTGGCAGGGGCGCTTACGGCATCCGAGCGCAACGCCTTGGGGCTTTATTATTCGCAACTGCGCGCGCCATCTACCGCCCATCCCGGACTTGGGGGAGATATCGATCGCGGTGAGCAGCTTGTTCTCGAAGGGGACTGGAACCGCAACATACCGGCCTGCACCTCGTGTCACGGGCCATCCAGCTTCGGCGTGCCACCAGAATTCCCGGCCCTGGCGGCTCAACACCCCGCCTACACCGCTGGTCAGCTGACCGCGTGGATTTCAGGCGAACGCGACAATGCACGTCAGAAGCTGATGAACGGGATCGCAAAAGCGCTGACCGACGGCGATCGCCGGGCGGTGGCGGATTATCTCGCGACACTACCCCCGATTCCGGCAGCACCCCGCGCCAAGGAGAAGACCGATGTCCGACAATGAACGTCAGGCAGTCGAGGGGTCCGAGACCCCGCGCCAGGCTGGCATGGGGCGCGGCATCCAGACCGCCGTCTATGCTGTCGGCGGCGGTGCCGCCTTGTTCGTTCTTGCCTCGCTCGCATTCGATCTGGGAATTATCCGCGACCGGGGCGATCCTTCCGCTCGCTCTGAAACCGTCGCCAAGCCATCGTCATTTCAGCCGCCCTCGGAGAGCAAGATTCCGGACGGGCCGGCAGGCGACGCGATCCGGCGGGGTCAGGCGATCTTCATGAACACGGGCGCGAATGCCGGTCAGTTCGTCGGCAACCAGCTCGCCTGCGCCAATTGTCATCTCGATGGCGGGCGGAAAGCCAATTCTGCGCCAATGTGGGCGGCATGGGTCATCTACCCGATGTACCGGTCGAAAAACAAACAGATCAACACGATGGAGGACCGGGTAAAGGGGTGTTTCACCTATTCAATGAATGCCCAGGGCTCGCCGTCTGGCGGCCCGCCACCCGGCGGACATGACGTTTACAAGGATTTGCAGACCTATATGCACTGGCTGGCGACCGGCGCGCCAACCGGCGAGAAGATGGAAGGCGGCGGCTATCCCGAACTTGAAAAGACCGCGATGGGCTATGATCCTGAACGCGGCCGCCAAGTCTATGCCGCCAAATGCGCGACGTGCCACGGAAGCGATGGGCAGGGCCAACGGGATCTGAACGGCCGCGTCGTCTTCCCGCCCTTGTGGGGGCCTGAGAGCTACAATTGGGGCGCGGGCATGGGCCGGGTGAACACCGCCGCCGGGTTCATCAAGGCAAATATGCCGCTGGGTCAGGGTAACAGCCTTACCGACCAGCAGGCCTGGGATGCGGCCGCGTTTATCGACAGCCGCGAGCGACCCAAAGACCCCCGGCAAAAGGGAAGTGTTGCCAAAAACGCGAAGGCCAATCATGGCGGCGACAGCTACTATGGGAAAATCATTGAGGGACGCCTCATCGGGGTTGGTGTCCAAACCGGCAAACCTTGATGTTTCGGTCGTGATCGTGGTCCAATGACCATAGCCGAGCCCCGGCGCCAGCTTTACGGCGTGGACGGCCTGTGGTGCGGAGGTTGCGCGAGCGGACTTGAGCGACGCATTGCCGCGCTCCCCGGCGTGCGATATGTCGCCGTCCATTTCCTCACCCGCTCAGCCTTTGTCGAATGGGACACCGCGCAGTTGCACGAAGCGCAGATTGCGGACTGCGTGAAGTCCGGTGGCTACGGTCTGGCGCCGCCGCGCAACGTGGTGGCGATGCGATCCGCTTTGGATGCGACGCGGCGGACGCTCGCGATGCGGCTGGCGGTCGCGATGTTTTTCGGCATGTGGTCGATGTTGCCTGCTCTGATCCTGTATTTCGATCCGCCGCGCGATGGCTCGACACGCTGGTGGCTGGCGCTGGCGTCAGGTCTCTTGGCGGTCCCGGTTTTGGGCTATGCCGCCTCCGATCTGATGGCGATGGCCGTCCGCTCGCTCCGATTGCGTTCGCCCTCGTTCGACTTGATGATCGGGGTCGGCATCATGGCAGCGATACTGGCTTCGATCCAGGCATTGGCAAGCGGCCGAGCCAATGTGTATTTCGATGCTGCGGTGATGCTCGTCACCGTGCTGCTGGTCGCCCGCCTGATCGATCTTCGCCTGCGAAGTCGAGCGATCGACGCAATCGATGCGATCGAACGCGCCGCCCCGGAGACGGCGCGTCTGGCCGATGACGGCTCCAAGGTCGCGATCGATGCGGTGATGCCAGGCACCCGGATCATCGTCGAGGCCGGCGCCGAAGTGCCGATCGACGGTTTCGTGGAAGCGGGAGAGAGCAGTATCGACCGTGCCATTCTGACGGGCGAGGCGATGCCTCTGAGCATCGGTCCGGGCATGCGCGTGCCCGCCGGGGCGCTTAACCTGAAACGCGCAATCGTGCTGCGCACCGATCGCCGGGCAGGGGATCGCGACATTGATCGGATTGGCGGCCGAGTGGCGATCGAGTTGGCGGCGCGACGCGGTCCTGCGGACCCTGTAGAGCGCCTGGCGGGATGGCTGAGCGCGATCATCCCGCTGCTGGGGATGCTGGTTGCGCTAGGTTGGGTCGTTACGGGCGAGGCGCCAGCGCTGGCCATTCAGCACGGCCTTGCGACAATGATCGTGCTGTGCCCCTGTGCGCTCGTAATCGCTCGCCCGCTAGCTGGCTTCGCCGCGGTTGCCGCGGCCGCGACGTTGGGCATCCGCGTCGTCGATCCAGGCGCGCTCGAGACATTGGCGCGCGTCCGTACCATTTATTTCGACAAGACCGGGACTCTCACTCGCGGCAAGCCCTTCGTCGAGTCGGTGCTTCCCCAGCCGGACTGGACGGCCAGCGATGTCCTGAACGCTGCGGCGGAGGCTGAGGCGGGGATCGATCATCCCATTGCCTACGCAATCTCGGCCAGGGCCGGAAAAGCGCGCGGTGTTGGCGAGCGGCACCCCCGCGGTGCCTCGGGATCCTGGTGCGGTCAGGCCGTCGAAGTAGGTACCGCGCCTGACGATGACAGCAGCGCAACCGCGCTCGCAGTCCGGATCGGGGGCGTGCATGTCGGTACGTTGCGCCTGAGCGATCAGCCGCGTGACGGGATCGAAACGACTCTGTCCGCGCTGACAGGTGCAGGCGTAAGGGCGGGCATTGCCAGTGGCGACCATCGCGGAGCCGTGGATGCGATCGGAAGGATCGTCGATATTGCGCCTGAGGATCGACACGCAGCGCTGTCGCCGCAAGACAAGGCCGATCTGATCCATCGGAGCCGCCGCCCCGTCGCCTTTGTCGGCGACGGCGTGAACGACGCGCCGGCCTTTGCTGCCGCCGATGTCGGTTTGGCGGTCGCCAGCGCCCATCCCGCGGCGGTTCGGACGGCGCAGATCGTGCTCGACGACAGGATCGACAGTTTGCTGGTCGCGCGGATGCTAGGCGGACGGCTGATCGCGGTGCTGCGACGGCTTATGTTCGTGACGATTGCATATAACGTCTTCGCGGCGGCGGCCGGTGCGGCCGGCTTTATCAATCCCGTAACGGCCGCAGCGTTAATGGCGGCAAGCTCGCTGGTCACAGCCGGGTTGGCCTTGCAGCCGTTTCAGGTATTGGGGCAGCGGCGACCTGCGGAGGCCGGACGCCACCTCCCAGCGCCTGCATCAGCGTGACCGCCTCCCGAACCCGCATTTCGCGGCGATTGCGCCGTTGCCGGTGGCGACTATCGGTACCGGGCGGGCGCAGGCCATTCGTGCCGAAATGGCTGCACGGCCTGCGCGCTTGCGGGCCCTGCTCAAAGCGGTGTCCGGCTTGAACCTCGC
>NZ_JBAQOK010000005.1:0-44567 GCF_049304695.1 Sphingobium sp. | reverse complement strand
TCTGCCGGTAATCCCAAACTGGCGGACGACCGAGCTTCGAACGCGGTGGGAGCAGCGGTTCCAAAATCGCCCATTCCGCGTCAGTCAGATCACTTGGCAAAAGCAGTTCGGCTCTGGCATACTGCCGCCGGGTGGTGTAGGTCCACATGTGTCACTCCGTCGTCGTTTCGCAACTCCGACTGAATCACATCTCGCTGATATCACCCAACTTCTTTTTCGGTCAGCCTCTTAGGTTATCCAGCCAAGTATATGAGCGAATGGAGTGCGGTCCGTGTGGGCTGATACTGAAACCGACGTCGACTTCCTGAACTATTCCGAGGTTGCCGAGATGATCGCCGAGATGATCGGCGACGACACGTTGTTGCCGTTGTCCCTGGGCGTGTTCGGTGGTTGGGGCATTGGCAAGTCCAGCACGCTCAACTTGATCGAGGACCTGCTGAAGAAAGAAGGCGATGCCCATCTGGTCGTCCGCTTCGACGCCTGGCTGTATCAGGGTTTTGACGATGCCCGCGCAGCTCTCATGTCGGTCATCGCCAATGCCCTTGCCGCCGCTGCGCCGGAGGACATGAAGAAGAAAGCCGGCAGCCTCATCAAGCGGGTCAATAAGGTCCGCATGCTCGGCCTGCTCGTCGAGGGCGGTGCAGCGATGATGGGCTTTCCCACTTTCGGCGCAGCTGGCCGCTTGGTCGAGGCTGGAGGAAAGGCGCTCGGGGATGGACTCGACGAGGAGGATCGCGAGGACGCCGGAGAGGATGCGGAAAAGCTCGCCGAGAAGGCAGGCAAGCTGCTGAATCCCGCCAAGGCGCCGACCGAGGAAATCACAGCGTTTCGCAAGGAATTCGGTGAAATTCTTGCAGGACTCGACAAGAAGCTGGTCGTGTTCATCGACAACCTCGATCGTTGTCTTCCGTCCAACTCGATCCAGACCTTGGAGGCGATTCGCCTGTTCCTGTTCCTGCCGAACACTGCGTTCGTCGTGGCCGCTGACGAGGACATGATCCGGCACGCGGTGTCACAGCATTTCCACGATCCCGACGAGCGCCTTGTCACCGACTATCTCGACAAGCTGATCCAGGTGCCCGTGTATGTGCCGCGTCCGGGCATCCTGGAGATCCGTGCCTATCTCACGATGCTAAACGCCGTGCGCTCAGGTTGTGCCGAGGACAAGATCGCCGCGTTGCGCGACTTTCTCATCGAAGATCTTCGCCACTCTTGGGAGGATGGCGATGGCTACGACGTCGACAAGGTCATGGGATTGCTCGGATCGGCCGAACCGGGGCTGCGCAATCAGATCGAGCTGGGTCTCAGGATGGCACCGACGCTGGCGCAATCGGCTAAAGTCAATGGCAACCCGCGCATCGTGAAGAGGATGATGAACGTGGTGCGGATGCGCGCATCGGTCGCAAAGCGAAGAGTCATGAACCTCGACGAGACCGTCATTGCCAAGCTCGCGTTGTTCGAGCGATGCACCGACAGCAAGTCGATCCAGGCACTCCAGCACGAGATCTAGACCGCCGAGGGCGGCAAGTGCGAACTCTTCGCGAAGGCTGAAGCTGCGCAGACCGAAGCCGCACTGCGCGATCTTCTGCCCGACGCCATGAAGCCGCATCTTACAGTCCTTCGGGATTGGTTCGGTCTCGCTCCCAAACTGGCCGGCGTGGATCTGCGCCCGGCCGTCTATTTGTCGCGCGAGACGGTTCCGATGCGACTCCGCGGATCGGCCCTGTCACCCTCCACGCTCAAGGCAGTGGAAACGCTGCTCGCAACCGCGACCGTCGGCTCCTCAGTCGCGCGGGAGACTGCGGAGGGTATTGATGCCTCCGAAGCCGTCGCGGCGATGGATGCGATGATCGCTGAAATACGGAAAAGCGCAGACTGGTCGAAGGGCAGGAGCGATGTGCGCGGTGGCGTCGTCCTCGCGCGGACGTGGCCCGATGCGGCGGAGAGGCTCGGCCAGTATCTCACGTCGCTCACCTACCAGCCCAAATGGCTGAAGGCGCTGATTAAGAACGATTCCTGGGTGGAGATGGACTGATGGGCACTTCAGCTTCCGCGAAAGGACCAAACAGCAGATCGCCGTTGGTGCCACCCTGGGCTGACGCCACGCCCGGAGCGCCGGTGCCGCAGCCTGCCGGGCAACGCTTCCGTGGTTTCCGCACGGAATTCGGCAAGGTGGCGAGTGGCAGCGGCGGCTCCATGGCCAAAGCGCTGCAAAAATACGCTTCGGCCGCCACTGGTGGCTCCGCCGTCGGGCCACGGCGCTTCGGTCCAGCCTACGCGGCCGGCGCCGACCTCGCACAGGCCCTATCTGGTGGCGAAATCCAGACCGCCTCCGGGACGTTCAACCTCTCCGCTCTGGCAGGTATGCCGGTGGACGAGGCGGCTCAGGCGATAGCCGAGGCTCTCGCCCCCGAGAACGCCGATGTCGATCAGGTGCGCGCGGCGATGCAGGAGGCCTTGGCCGAAGTGCTTGGCGAGGATGGAGTATTTGATCCGGCGGCTATCGAGCCCGATCAGATCGTGACAGTGCTGGTCGAGTTCTTCTCGCAGATACTCTTCCAGGAGATATCGGCTGCGGCAGGCGAGGCATGGAAGAAGGCGCCAAGCGTCGAACGCTCGACCGCCACGGAGAACGAGCTTCTCGAGGTGGTGCGGGCCGCGATGGACGCACATCTCTCACCCCGCCTAACGGGCGACCTCGGCACCTTGACCCGCGATCAGATCGCAAAGATCGAGCAATCCGCCCTTGCGGACATCTGGCAGGTGTGGAGCGACACCGAATGACCCGTGTCGTTCTCGAACTGGATCCGGTGCGCGTCGGCGAAGGGCTCGCGGACGATGATATCCCTGTGCTGCTCTATGGTGCACATACCTCCATCAAGGGCGCCGGCCTGATCGGCAACGACCTGCGCGACCGCTTCTCCCGTCTGGGGGTTCCGCCATCGCGACAGGCAATGGACCTGGTCGCGGTAGCAATGGCGGTGACGGCCGCCGACACCTTCGTTCTGCGAGACGACGCTGCTGACGGCTGGCGGCGGGAGATCGAGATCGACGTGCCAGTGATCGAGGCGGACCGCTGGACGGCCCTGGCACCACTTCTTTCGAAAGCGCTGGGCTTCCTCAGCGGGGACAGCTGGTCGTTCAGATTTCGCAGCGGAGGTTTCGAACCGCCGACAAGGCTCGACGTGCGAAATCGCGCGGTGATAGACCCCTCCAAGATCGACGCCGTCGCTCTCTTCTCAGGCGGACTCGACAGCGGGCTCGGCGTAATGGACCTGATCGACGGCGGCATCCGGCCACTCCTGGTCAGCCATGCGCCGCGTGGCGACAAAACCTATCAGGCCGCGGTTGCCGGTTTTCTCCCATCCAAACCCCAACGCTTCGAGTTCAACAGCTATCCGAGCTGCGAGGGCGCCACCGAGATCACCACGCGCACCCGGAGCTTTCTCTTCCTCACCTTCGCAGCCCTCGTTGCGCAGGCGGTGCGGACCTTCCGCGGATCCGCTTCGATCGAACTCTTCATGTGCGAGAACGGGCTGATCGCTCTCAACCCGCCTCTGACGGCACGTCGTATCGGCGCACTAAGCACCAGAACTGCGCATCCCCACTATCTCGCGCTTCTCCAGGAGCTCTTCGACGCTATCAGTCTCGGGGTTAGGATCACAAACCCGCATCGACACGAAACCAAGGGAGAGATGCTGGCGCGTCGGGCGAATCAGGCGAATATCGCGGAGTTCGCCACGGCGACCGTCTCCTGTGGGAACTGGAAGCGGAAGAACATGCAGTGCGGTCGCTGCTGGCCATGCTCGATCCGCCGCTCGTCCTTCCATCGAGCCGGACTGACCGATGGAACCGAGTATGATACGGACAAGCTGGTCGACGCGCTCGGCGAAGACGACTACAGGGACGACATCGTGTCCATCCATACCGCGCTCAGGCGTCGTTATGACCGAGGCCTTCGGAGGTGGGTGATGCAGACCGGACCGCTTCCACGGGATCTCACAGAACGCACAGCGCTCTTCGCCGTCGTCGAACGTGGTATGGACGAACTCGAGAACTTCTTCGCGTCACATGGACTGAGAATTTGATCGACTTCCACTGCCATCTGGATCTCTATCCGGACCCAGTTCGAGAGGTTCGCGATGCGGAAGCCGCTGGCGTCTACGTCCTATCCGTCACGACGACGCCACGCGCATGGGTGCGAACAGCCCAGCTCGCCAAGGGGCACAAGCGCATCCGCACCGCGCTAGGTCTGCATCCGCAGCTCGCTCATGAGCGCCACAACGAGTTGGGGTTGTTTGAGGATCTGCTCCCCCGATCGCGCTATGTCGGTGAAATTGGCCTCGATGGGGGGCCTGGCTATCGTGAACACAAAGCTCTGCAGAGGAAGGTGTTCGATACCGTCCTACACCTCTCCAATAAGGGTGGTGGCCGGATCATGAGCATCCACAGTCGTCACGCCGTGGACGAGATCCTCGACCAGTTAGCCAAGGTCCCTGGGGCCGGCCTACCGATCCTGCACTGGTTCTCGGGGACCTCGTCGCAGCTTCGCCGGGCAGCTGACATCGGTTGCTGGTTCTCGGTCGGACCCGCCATGTTGCGAGGGGCGAAGGGTAGATCCCTTGCCAAAGCCATGCCGCGCAATCGGATTTTGACTGAAACCGATGGGCCCTTCGGAAGCGGTCCCGATGGCCCTCTGCACCCCGCAGACGCCTGGATCGCAGTCAAGCAGCTGGCTGGAATATGGGAGGTGCCTCTGGTCGAGGCCAAGAGGCAGCTTTTCGATAACCTAAGGTTTCTGAGCGAATCAGGACCAGATCATATCCGTGCGCGAACCCCAGTCGCCCAGCGCTCGATCGCCTAGAACGGAGTGCATCGGACCTGCTCGAGAAATCACTCCGTGGACAACGCCCAATCTTAACCGAAGCGAGATGTGCTTAGATGTTTCCATTGGAATTTCATCTGGCGGCCACTCCGCGGTCGCTCCAGGCAAAGAACAGCTCGAAGGAGAAATGGAAGGCGACTGTCGCCGACGCTGCACGCCAGCGGGCCGAGGAAACCAGCGAATTCGTCTGGCTGGAAGAAGATGCATCGCTAGCTGTCACAATTTTCTATTTTCCGATCGCGCCTATGGAAGGTGACGTCGACAACATCGTGAAGCCCATCCTCGATGCAATGATCGGCCAAGCGTATCTGGACGACAGATCGATAGAGAGGGTCGTCTCCCAGAAGTTCGAACCCGGAAAGGGCTGGTCCTTCGGCACTCCTACAAGTCAATTGGCAGCAGCATTGGATGCTGTGTCGGAATCCGGCGAGCCGCAACCAGTAGTTTATATCCGGGTCGATGACGATCTGAGTTGGAGGACAAATTCATGAGCGCAACTCAGCACGAAGCGAGTCAGGACGAGCGCGATCTTCTGGATTCGTTGCGCCGACAATATGAGGCAGAGGGCTTTTCGTTCGAGGTCGAACCTAATCGGAAAGGCATGCCTGAGTTCTTGGGGAGCTACACACCCGACGCTGTCGCGCGGAAGGGTGACGAGCACGTCGCGATCGAAGTCAAACGGAGCCGAAACCGCGTGAATGAAGGCAACCTTCAGCGAATCAGGGCGCGGTTTGAAGGGCAGCCCAACTGGAAGTTCGTTGTAGCCTATGTCGCCGACGATCCGTTGAAGTCGCTGATGATCAGATCGTCGGCGGTCACCCAAATCCGCATACAACTCGACGATGTTCGGTCACTGATGGATCAAGGCTACAACCGGGCTGCGTTCCTGCTTGCGTGGTCCCTGCTCGAAACTACCCTGCTCAATGTCGAAGGCGAGGATGAGGCCCGCCCTCGAACTCCGGGAAGCGTACTTCAGGCATTAGCCATGCTTGGTCGCATCGAACCCGAGACGGAGCAGTTGCTTCGCCCGCTGATTGTTCGGCGTAACGCCGTCGTTCACGGTGATCTGGGTATTCAGCCTACGCAGGAAGACGTGTCAGTCGTGGTGTCCGTCATCGAAGAGGCTCTCTCGGACTAACGGCGAAAATCATCTCTGAACGGAGCGAAGCTAAATCATCGCTATCTGCCGCGCCCCATCCGGCGGAGGCGATCCGCTCCGCCACAGATCCTTCCTCGGCTGCACCAGCACGCGGTCGGCCGGAAGAGGTGGTCGGAACTGGAACCGGATGACGTCCCTGATGCCGCCGCGCAGCCGGTCGTCATACTCGGACGGATCTAGCAGCACCGGCATGCGGTCGTTGGTCGGCGGGATGGCCTCGTTGGCCTCCATGGTCATGCCGGCATAGACCGGTCCTTCGCCCGGAATGTTCCTGCAGAAGCCCGCCCATGCCGCGATGGGCTGGTCCTTCACCGAAAACCAGGTGCGCGTCTTCGCTCCCTCGTCCCCAGCGGGATTGGCGAAATGCGTTAGCACGACGAGGCAGCGGTAGCGCGGCTCTACGACCATCTCCTCCCACATCGGATTGGTGAGGTCCGCCACCATGCCGACACGTCCGGGATCCTCGCCGCGCTCCCGCATGTCTTTCGTCAGGCGGGGAAAGCCCCAGGTCACCCGACCATCCGCCGGCGATGTTCATCTGGCGCCGGCGGCGATACCGCATCGTGCAGGCCAACGGCCCTGAACGGCTGCATGGCGAATGGTGGAAGGACGGCGGCCACGAGGCCGGCACGCCCTTATCCGTCCGCGATTATTTCCAAGTCGAAACTGAGCGTGGCGGCCGATACTGGTTGTTCCGTCTTGGGGACGGCGAGAGTCCAGCGACCGGTCCCATGCGATGGTTCATCCACGGCGCGTTCGCATGACTTCCAGCCTCGTCTCATTCCATGCCGCGATGGAACACCTCATAGTTTTTGTTCGCTGGAGCCGGCGCGATGGCCCATCGCGGCCGCTTGCCCTTACCAACGCCGAGCGCCGCCATCATAAGCGCCGCGTCGGTGTTAGTGTAGTCGGCACATTCCTCGTAAGTATGTTCACGACGGGCGTTAAAGAACGGGATTACACCGTATTTTTCCGCAAACCAGGCGATCAAATCGGCTTCGACATTCTTAAAAAGGTCGGGGCGGTTGCGGCGCCGCGTCCGGCAGACTCGGATCTCGATCTTCACATCCTTTCCGAACTCGTCGATCTCGTGCAGCCATCGGCTAAGGTGCGTAGACAACCGGCCGAGCGCGGATCCCCGCCCAATATAAAGGACCGGCGATCGTCCCGTTGGATAGGCGATGACAAAATCGCCCTTCATGCGGATGATGTAAACGCATCGCTTCAGATCAGCCGCGCCATAGCCCTGTTCCGCAAGCGCTTCGGTCAGTTCTTTCTTCAGCGTTTTCACGACGGCCGCGTCTGTTTTCAGCGACCGATCTGGCTTCAGGATGATCGTCTCCAGCCATACCAGCCCCGCAGTCGTCTCGTCAGCCATTCAGCAAATATCTCCAACCTTGTCCGACCGCACCCCACGGCCGTATTGCGCAAAGGTATCGCCTACCATGGGGAAGTCGAGGCGCGCCGCGCTTTATGACTGGCGACGATCCCCTCCATGGCGCACGCTACGTTGAACTGCAGGCGACCACGCACTTCTCCTTCCTGCGAGGGGCTTCGAGCCCGGAGGAGTTGTCTTCCGCTGCTGCTGTCCTAGGCCTGCCCGCGCTGGGCGTGGTCGATCAAAACAGCTTCGGCAGCTCGGTCCGCGCCTGGGACGCACAGAAGGTCACCGGCGTGCGCGCCGTCATTGGCTGTCGTCTCGATCTGGTCTGCGGCACGTCGCTGCTGGTCCATCCCACCGACCGCGAGGCCTATTCCCGGCTCTGCCGCCTGCTCAGCATTGGCAAGGGCAATGCCGGCAAGGGCTCCTGCCATCTCCACTGGTCCGACGTCGCCGACTGGGCCGAGGGCGTCATCGGCATCCTCGTGCCTGACCGCGCCGACGCGGCGACGGAGGAGGCGTTGGATCGGCTGGCCGGCATATTCGGCGACCGGGCCTACATGGCGCTGACCATCCGACGACGGCCGAAGGACGCTATCCGGCTGCTTGACCTCGCGGCCATGGCGATGAAGGCGAAGGTGCCAACCGTCGCCACCGGCGACGTGCTCTATCATACCCCCGACCGCCGGCTCCTACAGGACGTGGTGAGCTGCATCAGGGAAAAGTGCCCGGTCGACACGCTCGGACGGCGCCGCGAGCGGTTCGCGGACCGGCACATGAAGAGCGGGCAGGAGATGGAAAGGTTGTTCGCCCGCTATCTGGGTGATCTGGCGCCGCTTAGGCGCAGCGTTGAGATCGCCCGGCGCTGCACCTTCGACCTCGGCCAGCTCACCTACACCTATCCCGACGAGATCGGCGACAGCGGCCTGACGCCGCAGCAGGAACTGGAGCGGCTGACCTGGGAGAAGGCGCCCGGCCGCTATCCGGGCGGCGTGCCCAACAATGTCCGGCAGCAGCTCGAGCATGAGCTGAAGCTGATCGGCGATCTGGCCTACGCCTCCTATTTCCTGACCGTCCACTCGATCGTCGCCTTCGCCCGGTCGAAGGACACCCTCTGTCAGGGGCGCGGCAGTGCGGCCAACAGCACGGTCTGCTTTGTCTTGGGCATCACCTCCATCGACCCCGTCAAGTCGGAACTGCTGTTCGAGCGCTTCGTCTCGGCCGAACGGCGCGAGCCGCCCGACATCGACGTCCATTTTGAACATGAGCGGCGCGAAGAGGTGATCCAGTGGATCTACGAGACATATGGGCGCGAGCGGTCGGCGTTGACCGCCGTCATCACCCGCTTCCGCGCGCGAGGCGCCGTGCGCGAGGTAGGCAAGGCACTGGGCCTCACCGAGGACGTCGTCGCCGGACTGGCAAGCTCCATATGGGGCTGGAGCAGGGAAGGGGTAGAGGCTAAGCACGCCGAGGAATTGAACCTCGACACCGCCGATCGCCGTCTCGCCTTGACGCTGGAACTGGCCAAGGACCTGATCAACACGCCGCGCCACACCTCCCAGCATCCAAGCGGCTTCGTCCTGACGCTCGGCCGGCTGGACGAGTTGGTGCCGATCGAGCCGGCGGCCATGGCCAACCGGCAAATCATAGAATGGGAATGATTCGGGGCCATTTTTGGCTATCGCGATCAATCGGCAAAGCTCGGTCAAAGCATTGAAATAAAAAGACTATCTCACGCTATCTATCGAGGTCAATCGCGGAGCAGCGGTTGGCCCTGGCGTCCTGCGTGACGGTATCCGGCAAACTTGCACTTGGCCCAATCCAGCGATACCGTCAGAGGTATTGAAGCCAGTGACGGTATTCTTTCCGCACTAAGCCATTGTAAATCATGCGACAATTTCGGCAGAATTGCCGAAAATCGCCTGACGGTATTTTGCGTAGAGGAGGTCGGTATGCTCACCGATGTTGCCCTTAAGAACCTGAAACCACGCGAAAAAGCATACAAGGTCACGGACCGTGACGGCCTTTATGTTCAGGTCTCAATCTCCGGGACGCTGACGTTTCGGCTGGACTACCGGCTGCATGGGCGACGCGAGACGCTGACGCTCGGGAAGTACGGTCCCTCCGGTTTGTCCCTTGCTCGAGCCCGTGAAGCGACGATCGACGCTAAACGTGCAGTCTTCGAAGGCAGGTCCCCTGCCCAGGAAAAGCAGCGCGACAAACGCCGGATCAAAGAGGCCAAGAGCTTCGGTGAGTTTGGTGAGCGCTGGTTGGTGAAGGCGCCGATGGCGGACAGCACCCGCGCAATGCGGCGTTCGATCTTCGAACGAGAGCTTCTGCCAGTCTGGAAGAATCGGCTGCTGACAGAAATCACGCCGGATGACCTGCGCGCCCACTGCGGCAAGATCGTCGATCGCGGCGCTCCGGCGACTGCGATCCATGTCCGCGACATCCTGAAGCAGATCTACGGATTTGCGATCTTGCACGGCGAGAAGGTCGCCAATCCGGCCGACGATGTCGGCCCCGCCTCGATCGCGAAGTTCGTTCCAAAGGACCGGTCGCTGTCGCCGACGGAAATTCGCGTGATGCTCAAGCAGCTCGACCATGTGGCGACGCTGCCAACGATCCGACTCGGGATGCGCCTCTTTCTGCTGACAATGGTGCGCAAGAGCGAGCTGCAGGATGCGGTCTGGGACGAGGTGGACTTCGAGAACGCCGTGTGGACGATCCCCAAGGAACGCATGAAGCGATCCAAGGCGCATAACGTCTATCTCTCGCAGCAATGCCTCGACATCATGATCGCGTTGAAGACCTGCGCGGGTAACTCGCGCTACCTTCTGCCGTCTCGGTATGATGCGGATGCGCCGATGTCCCGGGCGACCTTTAATCGCGTCACCTATGCCGTCGTGGAGCGTGCGCAGAAGGAAGGCTTACCGCTGGAGCCGTTCACGGTACATGACTTGCGCCGCACCGGATCGACCCTGCTCAACGAACTGGGGTTCAACAGTGACTGGATCGAAAAGTGCCTGGCCCATGAAGATGGGCGATCCTCGCGCGGCGTCTACAACAAGGCGGAGTACGAGCATCAGCGGCGGCATATGATGCAGGAGTGGTCTGATATCATCGATGCTTGGGTGGCGGGGCAGAAGCGCGTGCCGGTCCTGATTCCGCCCTCGATGCCTATGCTCGTGCCTGATCCGGCGCTTTGACGGGGCGCGCCTTGCGCTTGCGTACATCAGGATGCGGCGCGCGGTCGATGGGCGATCGCCGAGCTGTCGCCAGGCGCTCGGTCAGCCACGCTTCGACCTCGGCCAGATCCCACACCACACAGCGCGGGGTGAGCGCAAAGCGACGAGGGAATTCGCCGCGCAGTTCCATCTCGTAGATGGTGGTGTCGGCCAGCGGTATGATCTGCCGAAGCTCATGGCGGCGGATCATCCGCTTTTTGAGGGCCTCAGGTTTCGTCGACATAACTCTACTCCAACGGGATTGGCGTCTGATGCCGATTGGAGCCGATAGACCCGACATGAAAAGAGCGAACACACCGGCGTAGGGCCCGCGGCGGCAATGGCGTACAAATCGGCGGGCTCGTTCTGGTTGTCCCTTGGCCCTAGTCATGCGCAGGACGCAGTCCGTCGAGCGGAGCGACGACGTCAACAAACTGCCGGCGCAGGCTTGCCAGTCCGATTGCCAGAGCCAGGTCTTGCCAATCCGAAAGGCCGCGTATCGTGCGTAGATCAATAAATTGAAGTGAAGAAGCAGTCGCCCTTAATCCTGCGCCAGCTTAACTGCTCAATCTTGAACTCCCGACCGAAGTTGCATCGTCACCTCCCGTTCCATACAGACCGTATTTCGGTGTCGACCACAGCAGCGTCTCCTCAGTCAAGGCGCCGTTATGGTAATTCGGTAACTACCCCAAAGGCGACACCAGGGCATGACAGGCGGAGGGATCACTGATTTGTTCCGATAGACGTGGTCGAGGAATCCGTTGCCAATCCTTGATAGGTCGATTCCTGCCACCCGAGTCCGAGTGATTTTTGGATGGCGATATAACTTGCCGTAAGAGCCGCAACCGCACTTTGAAGGTTTGATGCAGCAAGCACTTTCTGACGACCGGACTCGAGTGCGTCACTGCGGGAAATCACCTGTCGCTGGAAGCGTTGTTGTGTCAAAATGTCTGACTCGTCAGCCGATCGCTTGATCTCGGCGAGCGCTGCCACATTGCGACGTTGCTGTGCAAAGCGCGCGAGCGAATTCTCGGCGTCCTGGAACGCACCTAGAACGACCTGTCGATACTGTGCCTCAGCTTCGTCTCGTCCAGCGCGCGCTTGCGTTATCTGGGCCGAAGTTCGTCCAAAATCGAGCAACCCCCATTGTAGCTGGGGCACGGCAATGTTGGAGATATTTCCCAGATCGACCAGGTCTCCGACAGACGTTCCGCCGATGCCTAGGATCCCCATAAAGCTGATCTTGGGAAAACGCGCTGCTTCAGCGACGCCAATCCGGGCGGTCGTGGCCGCCAGATTGCGCTCGGCGGCGCGTATGTCGGGTCGACGGCGAAGTAGAGAGGCGGGATCGCCGATGGCGACGACCTGTGGTGGCAAGGGGACGTCACGCGGGATAGCCAGCAAGGAATCGAGCCTCCCTGGCGCCTCCCCTGCAAGCACGGCGAGCGCATTGAGATAAATTCCGATCTCCGCCTCAGCCGTAGCGAGATCGCCGTTGGTAGCCTGAATGGCGCGGTTCGCCTGACCAATGGCAAAGGCCGGCACCGTGCCCTGCTGAAAGCGTTGCCGAGCGAGGCCTAGCTGCTGCTTCTGCAGGTCCAGCCCCCCACGAAGTGCAGCGGCGCGCTGCTGCCGGTCCCGCAGATTCGTATAACTTTGCGCAACGTCGGCTGCGAGTTGAACGTGTGCATCTGCCGCGTTGTAGGACGCCGCTGCGGCTAGTGCGTTAGCGGATTCTATTTTTCGGATCTGGCCTCCCGCAAAATCGATTTCCCAATTTGCGTTCAGGCCGAGATTGAAAAACTGGAGAGAGGAATCCGCGTCCTGGGAAGGGGGCGTTGCGCCGTTCCCCTGAGCTGACTGCAGATCGATCCCGGGAAGGTCGGCGAAGATTCCGGTCGCTTGTGCCCCAGCTTTCGGAAAGCGGTTAGCGCGCTCCTGGCGCACGGATGCACGCGCCTGACGGAGTCGCGCCTGGGCGACATCGATCGACGGATTCGCTGCAAGTGCGCGTTGCTCAAGCTCGTTCAGGACCGGATCTTGAAGGGCCGTCCACCACTCAGCAACTGCGGGGTCATTGGTGCTCGTACTCGCGGTCTGGCGCACGAACTTGGATTGGGGGGCGGCGCGATCCAACCCCGGCGGTCCGGCGTAGTCCGGGCCAACGACACATCCGCCGAGCAGCAAGGGGGCGAGAACGAGACCTCTGAAGTTTATCATCGCAGCCTCAATGCATCGCCATGGACTGCCCTTTAGGCAGCGGGCGCAGGAACAAAACGAGTGGAAGCGTGGCTAGTGTCGCAAGCGCCATCGCCAGGAAAATGTCATTGTACGTCATGATGAAGGCCTGCTGCTGAATGGTCCCGGCAAGCGACTGAAGGGCGGCGTCCATCTGGCCGAACGTCCTGGTCATGCCGGCGAGATAATCCTGCAACCTTGGGTCGTTTGCCCAAAGGGTCTCTTCCATCCGTCGGCTATGGAGCGACATTCGCTGGTCCTGAAAGGAGGCCAGGGCGGCCAAAGCGAACGACCCGCCGAGATTTCGTGCGGCATTGAAGATGCCTGATGCATCACCGGCATCCTCCTTGCTGACCGAAGCGATAGTGGCCTGGTTCAGGAACAGCATGGTGAGGATCATGCCGACACCACGCAGTAACTGTCCGGCGGTAAAGGCTTCTCCGGCAGATTCCGCGGTGAGGCTGGTGTTGACGAGGCAGCTGGCGGCCATGAGCGCAAGGCCTGTGCCAACGGCGATCCTGATATCGACGACGCGGATAAGCAGCGGGATGACGGGCATCAGCAGGAAGGCAGGCACACCCATGAGGAAAATCACCTGACCCGTCTCAAGGGCGTTATAGTTAGCGATCAGCGCGAGGAATTGCGGGATGACGAAGGTCGAGCCGTACATCACCATGCCCAGCGCCAGCGCCATGACGACGACGCTGCCGAATTGTCGATTCATCACGATCCGCAGCTTAAGCACAGGCTTGGCGGCCCTGAATTGTCCGATACCCAGCATGACAAAACCAATCAGGGTCATGATCGTCAGCCGGACGATGTACGTCGATTCAAACCATTCTTCACGGTGCCCTTCCTCAAGCACGACCGTCAGTCCTCCCAGGCCGAGGATCATGCCGACGATCCCGAACCAGTCCGCCTCGCGGAAATAGACCCAGTTCGTTTTCTCGTGCGGCAGGCCGAGAAGCAGCAGCAGCAAGAGCAGACCGCAGACCGGCACGTTGACGAAGAAGGCATAATGCCAGCTCAGATTTTCCGTGAGCCAGCCTCCGAGCAGGGGGCCAAGAACCGGACCCAGGATGACGGTCATTCCAAAAAGGGCCATGCCGATTGGCTGTTGCGATGGCGGGAGGCGCTTTGCGACGATCGTCATCGCTGTCGGGATGAGCACGCCGCCCGTGAACCCCTGACCCGCCCTTCCGACGATCATTGTCATCAGATCCGTAGCGGTGCCGCACAGGACCGAGAATCCTGTAAAAGAGGTCACAGAGATGAGGAGAAGTGTCCTCAACCCCAAAAGCCGTTCCAGCCACGCGCTCAGCGGTATGATGATGATCTCGGCAACGAGAAAAGCCGTGGCGATCCACGTTCCTTCCGTGCCGGTCGCTCCGATCTCCCCTTGGATAGTCGGCAGCGCCGAGTTGACGATCGAGATGTCGAGTGTCGCGAGCAGCGCGCCCAGCGCGCCGGCCGCGACCGCGATCCAGGCCGTCGAGTCGGCTCGCTCGGCGCGTAACGTCCCCGGAGATGCAGCAACCGTCGCCACGCTCAGCGCTTCCGACTTACGGCCTGCCGGATTCTCTCCAGGTCGCCTTTGGCCGAACGGGTATCGACAGTAATGCCGACCGACATTCCGGGAACCAGAAGGGGCCTGACTTCGGGCGGCGCATCGATCGCGATACGGACGGGCACGCGCTGAACGATCTTCGTGAAGTTGCCGGTCGCGTTTTGCGGCGGGAGCACGGAGAACTGGGCACCTGTGCCCGGTGCGAAGCTGGCAACCCGCCCTTTCAGCTCGACCCCGGGGAGCGCGTCGACGTCGATGCTGACGGGCTGGCCGACTCGCATGAGACCTAGCTGCGTCTCTTTAAAATTGGCCTCGATGAAGAGGCGCTCCACCGGCACCAGCGTCATCAGGCGCGTTCCGGGCTGTACGAACTGCCCTACCCGGACAGCGAGATCGCCGACGCGACCATCGATCGCTGCCTTGAGCAACGTCGATTCGGTGTTCACACGCGCGGCGGAGAGCTGAGCGCGAGCGGCTTCGGCTTGCGATTGCGCCTGTCGTACCTGCGCACCAAGCGTGCCAACGCGCCTTTCTGCTGCGGTAAGGCCGGCCTGAGCAGCATTGGCGCGCTCATCTGCCTGTCGTGCCTGCGTCTGAAGCTGAGCAAATCGCTCGCCTGGCTCTGCGCCAGACGCCGCCAGCGGCTGATAGCGCGCAACCTGCTGCCGCGCGAAGGCGGCCTCGGCGCGCGCCGCGGCCGCCTGAGCACGCGCCTGGACGATTGTCGCCTGCTGTTCAGCGATCTGCGAACGGCTCGTCTCGACCGCAGCTTTCGCTGTGTCGATCTGGCTGGTGATCTGCTCGCTTTGGGCTCGATATTCGCGAGGGTCCAGTTCTGCCAACTGCTGCCCTTTGCGGACCGCTTGGTTCGCGCTGACAAACACGCGCTCGACATATCCGGCAACTTTCGGGGCCACCACGACAGAGTCCGCCGCCACATAAGCGTTGTCGGTTTTCTGCATGAACTTGCCGCGGTTCTGATGGTCAAAATACCATACCAACCCCGCTCCCACGATCGCGATCGCGACAATCAATAGCGCCAACCGAACCCGTACCGACTTGAGCGGACCGGCGGGCCGCTCACCGACATCGTCATGGTCGCCTGAACCGACTGGGGGATCTTCCACCATTCTATTCCCGATCAACTATCGATTCAAAGAGCCGGGGGACTTGACACGGCGGCCGAGCTTCGGCAATACCACATTATATGGAACCTCACCAATCGGGTATACGTGGGATCGCAACCACCTTCGGCTGGACCTGGTACAGGATGCGGCGACTGATCGACGCCTATCTTGCCTGTCAGGGTGCATCGATGGCCCAACTAAAACTGCTCGCGTATCTCGCGGAACAACCGCGCCGCTCCACCGACATTGCGAGCTTTTTCGATCAGGCGCCCCGCACTGTCACCCAGGCGATCGACGCGCTCGAACAAAATGGTCTCGTGTCACGATCGCCTGCTCCGGACGATCGCCGGTCCAAACTGGTGCAGATCACAGACGCCGGCCGGGCCACGTTGGGACTGGCCATGCCGCTCTACGACGACATCGTGGGGCAGACCTTCGGAAGCCTGACAGCGGATGAACTCGAGGGCCTCGACGCGGCGATCAAGCATTTGAACCGGCTCGTCGACCATCTGGAGACGAAGGCCAGCGTTCCCGAGACCCAAGTTCCCGCCCCGAAAAGCCGGGCGCATGATTGATCGAACTCCTACTGATGAAGCCGATACGACTGCTCTAAAAGAAAGGGAGCGGTTCGCACAGATTCTCGTCCTGTTCGGGCGGCACGGTCTCAAGGGGCTGGCCGCTCGGCTGGGTCTGGGGGTGGGGGGGGACGAGCCGCTTGAAGATACCCGGCCGGAAGCGATTGTCGCGCTTTTGCGGGATATCGGTCCTGTCGCGGTCAAATTCGGACAGATCCTTGCGATGCGAAGCGACCTTCTGGAGCCGGCATGGGTCGATGCACTTTCAAAACTGCAGGACCGCGTTCCTCCGCTTCCATTCGCGGCCGTGCAACCGCTGATCGAGGAAGCGATCGGCGGCCCAATCGAAACAAGTTTCAGCCACTTTGACACCGAAGCGCTTGCGGCAGGCTCGATCGCTCAGGCGCATGCGGCGACGCTGCTCGACGGGCGGGACGTTATCGTTAAGATTCGCCGCCCAGGCATCGAGCGGATCGTCGATGCCGATCTCCGGCTACTGCGAAGACTGGCCCGGGTCGCGGAGCGCCGTATCCCCGAGATTGCGAGACTGAAGCCGGACGAACTGCTGCGCCATTTCGCCGAGAGCCTCGCCCGGGAGATGGACCTCAGCGCAGAAGCGCGCGCCAGCGACGCGATTGGTGAATACCTCAAGGACTTCGGGGTTCGGACGGCACGCTTCGATTGGGAGCTTTCGGGCAGGCGAGTGAACATCCAGGAGCGGCTCCGCGGATTTCCCGCAAGCGATCTGGAGGCGGCACGCCGAAGCGATCTCGATCTGGCTGCGCTCGCCAGCACCTATGCGCAGGCGATCCTGCGCATGATCATCATCAACGGTCACTTCCACGCCGATCCGCATCCCGGCAACGTCTTCTTTCTTGAAGACGGGACGCTTGGCCTGATCGATTTCGGGGCCGTGGGCACCCTCCTGCCGAGACGCCGGGAGGAACTTGTTCGGCTTGGCCTCGCGATCGCTTCGGAAGACACCGGCGGTGTCGTCGATATCCTTATGCTCTGGGCTGGTGATCCGGACGTGGACCGGGTCCGGCTCGAAGAGGCAATGGCAGAGCTGATCGACCGCTTCAGCAACGTCCTGCTCGATCAGATTGACCTCGCCGACATTTTTCAGATGGTATTCGCGATTCTGCGCGACTTTCATCTCGCGCTTCCGCCTGACCTCGCTTTGGTGCTCCGGACCTTGCTGACCGCCGAGGGGTTCGTCCGGCGCATCGATCCGGCATTCGACATTGCTCGCGAGCTTGCTCCCATAGCAAAGGAAATGATGCGGGAGCGGGCGAGCCCTGCCCGGCTGCGCGGCGAGGCGGGCAAGCTGCTCGCAGCGCTCGGACGAGCGGTTCTGTCAACGCCGAACCTCGTCGGACAGATCGAGAAGGTTGCGCGAACCGGCTCGATCACCGTCAGTATCGCGCCCAAGGACCTTGAGCGTCTACGCGGAAGAGAGCGTGCCGGCAGGGGTACTCCGCAGCTCTATCCTG
This sequence comes from Sphingobium sp., assembly GCF_049304695.1. Classification (GTDB taxonomy): domain Bacteria; phylum Pseudomonadota; class Alphaproteobacteria; order Sphingomonadales; family Sphingomonadaceae; genus Sphingobium. Next base: position 26,915 of record NZ_JBAQOK010000005.1, on the reverse strand, counting down.
CCACCCTCGCGATCTGCGCCGCGATAGTGTTTTCCTCGCAGCCTCTCCTGGCGGGACTGTTGGCTTTCGGCGCTGTTGCACTGGCCGTTTTGGAAGGTGTGAGGCGGCGATGAGCGCGGCGCACGCAGAGCTGACCGCAAAGCATCGCGCCTGGCGCGACAGGTCTCGGGATTCCTAGCTCCCGATGGAAACGCATTCAAACTGGTTGAAGGTGAGCCTGATCGTGGGCCTGCTCATGGTCACTGCGATCGGATTCGCTTTGTGGCTTCTCCAGGCGAGCGATGCCAAGGGGCCGACGTACGAGATACGATTTGAACAATCCGTCGATGGCCTGCAACCGGGGTCGGCCGTGAACCTTCTCGGCGTTGCCATCGGTCGCATAACTGAGATCAAGGTTCAGCCCAAAAATCCAGATTTCGTGACCGTGCGGTTCGTGCTGACCAGTGACACGATTCTTCATCGAGGTGTGACAGCATCGATCGAACGGTCGTTATTTGATGGATCGGCAAAACTGAGCCTGAGCGGCGACAACAATCGCAACCCGGTGCTCGCGGCCCGAGAGGGGCAGCAGTTCCCGATCGTACCAGCAAAGGGCGGAGGACTCTTGGGCGGCGGTGGTCCAGCAGACCTCATTGCGAAGGTTTCGTCGAACGCTGAAAGTGTGTCTAAAAAGCTCGATCCCGTTGGTTTGCGTTCGATAGAGAAGCGTCTCGACGAACTCGCGCGCAACTCGCAGAGCTGGACTGGCAAAGTCGGTCAAGTGGCGGGACGGTTGCCACAGACGGACAGGCTCGATGCTTTTGCAAAGCAGATCGCCAATACAGGGGATGGTGCAACGAGACTTCGCCGACGCATTGAAGCGTCACGAGGAGGATTTCGTGAGCGTATTTCTAGGTCGCTGGACTCGGCTGACAAATCAGCCGTGTCTTTTGGGCAGTCGGTTTCGCGCGCACGACCTCGGATGAGGCAGTTGGAAGCGGATGCCCGCCAGGTCACTGAGACCGTTCGATCGCTCCGGGGACCAGTCGGTCGTGCCGGCGATGTCGCCAAGAGAATCGAACAGGGGGGCTTGGGATCGACCAAATTGCCTGATTTCAAACCCTCGCCTGCTGGTCAACCAAGCGAGATCGAGACTCCTGCGGCGAAAAATGGATCGAAGCCATGAACAGCGTGTGCCGATCCCCGGCACGGTTTTGCTGGCGAGTGGTTCGACCCGGGATCGATGCGAGAAGGTGCTATTCCCGAACAACGGCAGCAACCATCGGAGTGATCGATGCCGAATACCGACCCAAAAGACAAAGCGGCGACACTCATCGCTGCGCTGCTCGTCCTCCTTGCGGAAGCCGATGCGTTCGGATTCACGCTACCGGCGATACAATTCGACGCTGCGATCACAGCGTTGAGTGGGATTGGCGGCGTGGCTCAAATATCGACCAAAGGCTGACTCGACGGCATCCCGCGTCGATGCGTTTGCCCAGTCCGACCTCCTCTAAAAGGCCACAGAATAATGGGATCGCGTCGGCTTTCGTGGTTGGAGCGGTCTTCTCATCCAATTTGCATATTCTGCAAAGGTGACGAGGATGACACTTCCCGCCGCCATTGAGCAGACTGATCCGTTTATAAGCCAGCGCGGTTTTAGCCATGCTGTGCGCAGGGTGATGCCAAACCTGCGGATTTATGCGCGTCGACTGACGCGTAACGAGGCAGATACCGATGACCTCGTTCAGGATACATTGGTGCGCGCCTGGGCCGCGCGAGAGCGTTTCGAGATCGGGACGAACCTTAAGGCTTGGCTTATGCGGATCGCACGGAACAGCTTCCTGTCTGGGAAGCGAAAGGATCGGCGCTCGGTATCGTGGGATCCGGCAATCGCAGAACGTCTTTTAATTGCCCCTGCCACGCAGGACGAAGGGATTTTCTCCAGTGAACTCAACCAAGCCGTGTCGTCGCTTTCTGATGGACAACGCGTAGCCTTCGAGCTGGTGACACGAGACGGGCTGACATTCGAGGAAGCCGCGGATCGTCTCGGCGTACCGCTTGGCACCGTTAAAAGTCGCGTATCGCGAGCCCGTCGGGTGCTCGTTGACGGCTTTGAAACCGATCCGCCTCTCCCGGTCCAGCTACCAATGCTCCCCGCGCCCGCGTGCGAAGCTCCTGAAACAAGCGATGCGAAAATATACCGAAACTGGAAAAGATCCGGTTCGAGAACAATAGGATGAATACGCCGCAGCCTGGACAGTTCGGTTTCAATCGCGTCACGCCGGATCAAGGCCACATAATTGATTCAGTCAAAGAAAGGCACTGGAACACCATGCGTGAAATCCCGTCCGATATCGTACAGACGTGGGCGCCAGACCCTGCATACCTGCCCGATTGGTTTGTCGACGCGCTATCCGTGCCGCGGGAGGAAGGCTTCGTCGAGGTCTCTGGTGTGAGAATGCATTACTTCCGCTGGGGAGATCGTTCCGCGCCTCCTTTACTGATGACCCACGGCTTTCTCTCTCATGCACGGTGCCTGGCGTTCGTCGCGCCTTACCTAGCTGAAAATTACCATGTGATCGCCTACGACCATTCAGGAATGGGCGACAGCGACGTTCGCGAGAATTGTGACATGGTCGCGCGAGGACGGGAGATGATCGGGGTCGCGGAGGCCCTTGGACTTTTTGGCCACGAGCACAAGCCGATCATCGTCGCACACAGCTTTGGCGCGGCAGTCGCGCTCCAGGCGATCACGCTGGCGCCGGATGCCTTTGCCGGTACGGTGATTTGCGATCTGATGGTGCTGCGTCCGTCCAGCTTTGACGCCGTTTGGGGCGGCGGCCGCACCGGCCCGGGATCAGGCGACCCCGATCGCCCGCATAAGCGCTACCCCGATTACGCCAGCGCGCGCGAGCGGTACGTTCTATCTCCGCCACAGCCCGTTGGTGAGGCGTTCCTGATGGATTACATGGCCTATCACTCACTTCGACGCGAAGGCGAAGCGTGGACCTGGAAGTTTTCGCCATCAGTGTTCAAGCGGGATAATGTGCCCAGCGAATGGCTTGAAATGGGCAGAACGCTGGTCGAGGCACCAGGCCGCAAGGCGATAGTACACGGCGAGCAAAGCCTCCTTTTTACAAACGATTCCAGTGATTACGTGCGCGAGCTCGGCGGTATCGATATTCCGATCATCGCTGTACCCGAAGCTCGGCACCATCTGATGCTGGATCAGCCGCTGGCGTTCGTCGCCGCCTTGCGCGCGTTGCTGGCGGGCTGGAGCATCGAGCGCAATTAGACCGGTTTGATACCAAGCTATCCGCCGCGTCCGAGCAGGGTTTTAGGAAGCTTTTAGCACCGCATTCGACCAACCTAGGGAGCACACCGACCTGTACTCCGGTGTTACGTCTGCGCCGTCACAAGGGCGCGTATCGTCAACCGTTCGATCAAGCTGCTCACGTCATCGGCTGAACTGGTGAGTCCTTCCGTCAACCACCAGCTTAAAATGGTGATTATTCCGCCCACTACGACCCGAACAGCGAGTCCGCGAGGCACGGATGAATCAAACGGAAGATCGAGCCCCTCTGCGTATCGAATGGCGCGAGCCGTCACTTCCTGTCGCACTGCATCGCCACCGCCAACCAGCAGAGCTGCAGACGCGTGCCGATGGAGATCGACGAACTCCACGACCGATCGCACGGCGTTTCCCACATCTCCACGTACGAGAGCCGGGGCCACCTGCTTAACCAACCGTCCCATCAACTCGTCCGCCACGTCGAGCAACAGCATGTCGACGCCGGGATAATGGCGAAAGAAGGTCGCGTAGCCGACTCCGGCCTGGGCGACGATACGTTGCGCAGTGATCGAATGCGCGTCGCCGTCTTGCAACAGCGCCAGCATCGCGTCGCGCAGCAGCGAACGGGTTCGCGTGACACGAGCGTCCACGCCCTTTTCGCTATTACCCCTTTTATGAGCCACAGTAGATCATATATAGCGGACCTTGGAGTAAAGGAGCAAAGCGATGAGTTCGTATTCCACGCTATCGCGCGAACCGTCCAGCGGGGTCGACGATCTCCGTGACGATCGAAAAAGCATTCCATCGCAGCCCATGGGTCGCGGTTGCCCAGTCCAGTCTTTTTCAGAAGCACGCGCGCTACTCCGGGACGATGAGCTGCATCAGGCCAGTTTCCGCGCTGATCTGATGGCAAGGTTCAGCGACGAGCGCTTTGCGCCAATCATTTTCCAGCACGGTGAGCGCCATCGCCGTCAGCGTGCTGCGACCGCTCGGTTCTTCACCCCCAAAACCGTCGACACCAGCTACCGTGCGATTATCGAACGTGAATCCGATGCGTTAATCGGCGACATGCAGCGTCGCGGCCACGCAAAGCTTGACGACATGAGCATGCGGCTGGCGGTGTCCGTTGCGGCCGAGGTTGTCGGTGTTACCGATAGTAATCGCACCGGGATGGCGCGTCGGCTCGAACGCTTTTTTCAGGCTGGCAATGTCGCGCTCGGCAAGTCGATCCTCGATCTGCCACGCTTCGCGCGGGCTCAGATCCACATGCTTAATTTTTACGTTCGAGACGTGTTCCCAGCGGTTCTCGCGCGTCGCCGTGCCCCGCGCGAAGACGTGATCTCGCATTTGATCGCCGAAGGCTATTCGGATCGCGCGATCCTTACCGAGTGCGTGACCTACGCTGCAGCCGGCATGGTGACGACACGCGAATTTATCACGATGGCGGGATGGCATTTGCTCGAGCGCGAGGAGCTTCGGACACGCTTCCTTGCCACAGATGAGACCGGGCGGATCGCCATCTTGGAAGAGATCCTTAGGCTCGAACCGGTCGTCGGGGAGCTTTCGCGACGGAATCCAAATACCGGCCAGATTTTCAAAATCGATATCCGCCAGGCGAACGCTGATGTCGCGGCGGTGGGCGCGTGTCCGCATGCAGTCGATCCTGATCGCGCCTTGGCAGCGCGCGTCGGTAGCGCGGGGCTTGCGTTCGGTGATGGTTCCCATCGATGCCCTGGCGCGAGCATCGCAATTCTCGAAACCGCAATCTTTCTCGATCGCCTGCTGCGCATTGCGGACTTAACGCTGGAAGCACCGCCGAAGATCAACTGGAACGCGTTGATCACAGGGTATGAACTTCGCGATTGTCGCCTTCGCATTGCTTCCCGATCATTTTGAGTTCCTTGGCTTATTACATCTTGGGAATTGCCTTCCTCGTCAATTCGCTCTGGTGAGCGGCCTTCTTGCAAAACGGGATCGGCCGTAATCACGTGACGTTAGTAATTTCATATAAATAGAAGCATCGGCAAAGGCCTTTCTTGTCAAATGCTATTGCTATTTACTTGGTAATGGCTGTCGACTCCTGATTGGCACTATCTGCGGCCATCCGAAATAAATGCGTCGCGAGATTTGTCCGGAAAATACCGTTGGAAAGAGATATTGTATAACCAGTCTCAGGCATTCTATTGAAAAGCCATTCTGGTATTCTTTTTGATTCCGGCCTTAGCGAGCGCTAGCTCGCGAAGCCCGAGATCGAGGGATCTCTGTCGGGGCGGCGTCCGGAGTTTCTGGGAATTTGCGAGCCATCATGCAGGCCATCTCGCGCGATCAATCGATAACGCCTTGTCAACGTAAGCTTGGGGACCGGGACCCAGAAACGCTGCGACCATCGGAGAAGCCGCCGCGAGAGACGGATCAAGGCCCGTGGCGGGGATCGGCGAACCCGCTCGGAGCCCGCTAGGCCAGTCGTCATAGGGCTGGCTGCGCGCCGTTCGCGGCATGACTGTTCTGGATCGCGCCGATCATTCAGGGTCGGCGCGCGCCAATAGCTCTACACGTCGGATTATCTCGCATCTCAGATGAGAGATAATTCTTGCACGCGAAACCGGATGGTGGGATTAACGCGCATCTGAGACGCGAGATAATCCTATGGCTCTTCATTTGGTCGGTGAGACAATTGACGCCAAGCGCGCGCATCAGCGCGCGAAGGCCGGTGAGTTGATCCAACTCGTCCGCGGGGTTTACGTCGATCACCAAGGGGATATCGAGGCGACGATCCTCGGTCATGCGGTCCGGATTGCGCACTATCTCTATCCCAACGCCTATCTGTCGTCGGCGAGTGCGGCGCTGCTCGCCCCGACGCCCGACGGGCGGCTGTTCATCAGCGGCCGCCGCAACCAGCGCACGCGGTTGCGGACGCTTGAGATCATCCAGAACGAAGCGCCGAAGCATCCATCGACGGCGATGGCGGTCATTGGCGACGACCTGGGCGAATTGCGCGTCGACGCCTCATCGCCGCGCCAGCGCTTTCTCGAAGCGTTCCGCCTGCGCAGCGAACATGCGAGCGCGGCTACCGCCGACATGCGCGCGCAGATGGCGGCGCGTCTGGTGGAGGAACATGGGACGCCCCAAGCCGCAGCCGACGCCGTCTGGGTGCTGGCGCGCGAGAACGAATGGTATCGCGAAGGCGAAGGTGCCGAACGCTTTCTGCTAGCTCAGCCGGGCGTTGCCAAGGCGCCGGTCAACAAGGCAGCGCTCGATCTCCTCGTCGCCTGGCACGGTGAGCCGCTCGGCCGGCTGACCCACGATGGATTTGAATGGCGCTGGAAGCCGGGGCGTCGAGCGGGACCGGCCCTCGTGCGCGAAACCACGCCGGGCAAGCTGCCGGCCTTCATTGAATCGCTGCTTCCTGAGGGCTGGCTGGCGCAGGTTCTCCACGAACGCGATGAACGCGAGGCGCTCCGGCGCGGACGGCGATATATGTCGAACATCGTCATCGTCGAGGGTCGAGAAGAACTGGCGGCGCTGCCTGCTGACATTCTCACGACAACACTGGCTGGATACATCGACACCGGTCGCTTCACGGGCCGCTACGCCGGTCCGGCCCGGGGCGAGATCGAGGAGACCTTCGAGCAGAACCTGGCGCGCATCTTCGCGCGCGCGGAAACGCCGCGCCTGTCGGGCGTCCAGATCAAGGCGCCGATGAGCCTGATGCCTGATGGCGCCCTCGTTCCGGCCATCGATCAGCCGTTCACCCATATCCTCAAGCCCGCCGGCACGGCGGGCTTCGAGATGTTACCGGTCGTCGAGTGGCTTTGCCTGGAGCTTGGCCGCTCGGCCGGGTTCGATGTGCCCGACGCCGCGCTGCTGGAGATGCCCGACGGCATGTCGCCTGCACTGGTCGTCGAGCGGTTCGATATTCGTCGCGCGCCAGCGGATCAGCGGCGTCTGGCGATGGAGGACTTTTGCTCCATTTTGGACCTTCCAGCATCCGCCAAATACGACGGAACGATCGAGCGGATGGCGCGCGGCCTACGACCGCTGTCGACCGATCCGGCCAGCGATCTCGATATCCTGTTCCGCCGGGCCGTGTTCGCCTGGCTCATCGCCGATGGCGATATGCATCTCAAGAACCTCGCTGTGCTCAAAGTCGCCGAGGTGGATGCCAAGGCCTTCACGAGCGTGCGCTTCGCGCCGCTCTACGACGCCGTCACCACGCGCGTCTTCCCGGGTTTGGGGGGCGATCGCATGGCGCTCAAGCTCAACGGCAAGGATGACCGTCTGACGCCCCAGGACTTCCTCGCGCTGGCGCGGACAATCGGCGTATCCGCCGGAGATGCCGAGACTGCGATTGCGGACTTGACCGCGCGTGTGGCCGACCGGGCGCAGGGGCTTCAGCTACCTGCCTTCGCGGCCGAGGCTGAGGCCGCCAAGACAGCGCAGGAGAAGGTGATCGCCTTGGTCGGGGAGCGCTGCAAGGCACTTGCCGTTGAAGGCGACTGAGCGGCGCGACGTCACGGTTGGAGCCGGATTTGCAGGTCGGCGAGATCTTCTGCCGCCATGGCGGTTCCCATGAGGCTGTGAAGATACTCCAGCAGGTCTTCCTGACGCGGTTGTCCGAACGCGAGGCGATAGACGGTCAGGCTTCGTTTGAGCCACTCGAGTCGTCGGACCTCGCGGCTGAACGGGAGCATGGGCACGCGGCGTTCGACCTTCACCTGTCAATCGGCGTTCAATCGGGACCCCCTATCGGCGCGCAAAAGGGACCCCCTTGGTGTTGCATAGATTGATCGATGTTGGGCGCTGGTTTCGCGCTGCTGGCGGCGTAGGGAGGGCGTAGCCCGACCGGAGGCGTCAGCAGCGCGAAGTCGGTTTTCTGATCGGGTCAGCTGCGGTTTTTGAAGCGCCAGCTGTCGTTGCCGGTCTCGACGATGTCGCAATGGTGGGTGATGCGGTCGAGCAGCGCGGTGGTCATCTTCGGGTCGCCGAACACGGTGGGCCACTCGCCGAAGGCGAGGTTGGTGGTGATGATGACAGAGGTCTGTTCGTAGAGCTTGCTGATCAGGTGGAACAAGAGCTGCCCGCCGGATCGGGCGAACGGCAGATAGCCCAGTTCATCCAGCACCACGAGATCGAGTCTGCCGAGCTGGGCAGCGATGGTGCCGGCCTTTCCGATGCGGGCTTCCTCCTCGAGCCGGGTGACGAGGTCGACGGTGTTGAAGTAGCGCCCACGGGCACCGGCACGCACGACGCTGGCGGTGATCGCGATAGCCAGGTGGGTCTTGCCCGTCCCTGTGCCGCCGATGAGCACGATATTGCGCCGCCCTGGCAGGAACGAGCCGGCGTGCAGCGAACGAACGAGTCCTTCGTTGATCGGGCTGCCCTCGAAGACGAAGGCATCGAGGTCCTTGATTACAGGCAGCTTGGCCGCGGTCATGCGGTAGCGGATCGAGGCGGCATGACGATGCGCGGCTTCGGCACGCAGCAGGTCGGTCAGGATCTCGTGGGTCGTGCGCTTGCGCTGCAGCCCGGTGGTAACCGCCTCGTCGAAGGCCCCTGCCATGCCCTTGAGGCCGAGAGCGCGCATCGCCTCGATCATCTCATGCCGCTGCATGGAGGTCTCGCACCGTATCGTAGCGCGCGCAGTCCGCGATCGGCGGGTGACTGAGCTTGAGATCAACGACCACGTCCAGGGGGCACTCGGGTGGCGGGTCCCGGTATCGGGCCAGGATGTTGAGGATTACCTCGTCGCTGACGGCACCGCTATCAAGCGCCTCCCGGATCGCGGCCTCGACCGCTTCCAGGCCATCGGGCATTACGGCTGCCAGCACGCGCACGAAGCGACGATCGGCTTCGTCACCGCCGCCCAGCTTGCGCCGCAATCGCGCCAATGCCGGTGGCAGGTCCCAGCCCTGGAAGGGCGCCCCGTTCCGCAAGGCACCAGGCTTGTTGGCCAGAACGGGCAGGTAGTGCCAGGGATCATAGATCGTCCGGTCGCGGCCGAAGTGCCGGGCATGCTCGGCGATTACATCGTCGCCCAGGCGAACAATGATGCGGTCGGCATAGGCCCGGACCTGGACAGCCCGCCGCGCCGCCTTGGCCATGACCGAGTAGCGGTTGCGGTCGAAGCTGATCAGGCAGGTGCCGGTCACGGCATGGGCGGTCTCGTGGAAGCCGTCGAAGGGTGCCAACATCGGCTGCAAGGCAGGCCGTTCGAGGTCCAGCGCCTCGGCCACGGACAGCTCCTTCTGCTCGGGATGCGCGTGCGTTGCGGCCCAGCGAAGACACTCAGCCTCCAGCCATCCGTTGAGCTCTTCGATGCTGGCAAAGCGCAGGCGGGGCTGGAAGAAGCGTCCCCGGATGGTCTGGACCTGGTTCTCGACCTGCCCCTTCTCCCATCCCGCCGCCGGAGAGCAGGCGGTCGGCTCCACCATATAATGATCGGCCATAACCAGGAACCGGCGGTTGAACACGCGCTCCTTGCCAGCGAACACGGCGGTGACCGCGGTCTTCATGTTATCGTAGATGCCGCGCAGGGGAACGCCGCCAAAGAACGCAAACCCGCGAGCATGGGCATCAAACACCATCTCCTGCGTCTCGCGCGGATAGGCCCGGACGTAGACTGCCCGTGACGCGCACAGCCGCATATGCGCCACCTTCACTCGCATCGGCTTACCCGCGATCTCCACATCCTCGTGGCTCCAGTCAAACTGGTATGCCTCGCCAGGCTTGAACATGAGCGGGATGAAGGCTGGCGCGCCGTCGCCCGCATCCTTGCGACGCGCTTCCCTCCAGCGCTGGGCATAGCGCCGGACCGCATCATAGGAGCCCTCGAACCCCTCACGGCACAGCAGATCATGGATCCGCGTCATCCGCAGCCGATCGCGCCGGTGCCGGGCCTCATTCTCCGTCAGCAGCGTATCGAGCCGCTCCTGGAACGGCCCAAGCCGAGGCAGCGGTTGAACCGTGCGGCGATAATCGAATGCGCCTTCTGGTGCCCGGATCGCCTTGCGCACCACCTTGCGGGATAACCGCAGATCGCGCGCAATCGCCTTGATCGCCTTCCCGCTCGCGTGTTCCCGCCTAATCCGAACGACCGTCTCCACCACCAACATCCCGATCTCACCACCTGAATAACCAGGCGGTCAACTACACCATCAGAATGAGGGGTCCCTTTTAGACGCCGATCACCCCTCTAACAGGGTCCCTTTTGCACGCCGATCCACAGTGCTGGATTCACGCCATCCGAGGCGGATTTGCTCCGCCGTGCAATGGCCACATTCAAACTCACAGGCGGCGTGTCGTACTTCCGCGACAAGCTCATCAACGGCATGATCGGCCGCGGCTACAACCGGCGCATCGTCTTGGGCGCCCGCATGATGGGGCTGCGCGGTCAGGTCCAAAAGGAGGGCGAGGTCATCCACGTCATTGCCCAGCGGCTGGAGGACCTGTCTCCGCTGCTTGCGAGCGTGGGGCAGCGCGGGGATGTCTCCAATATCTATCAGGTCAGGGCATCGAGCCCGCGAACGCCAAATGACGTGCCTGCTTAGGCGGGGTCAGTTGTCCGGTTTATCAAGTTCGGCGCGCCGAATAAGAATCGCTATCGCCGCCTCTTCGTTGCATCGAGCGGTCTCCCGGGTCCACTGCACCACATCTCCTCGCCGACCGCAGGCAAAGCAGTGGTACAGTCCCTTTGCATCGTAAACGAGCAAGCCTCGCTCGCGGTCCTGATGAGCCGTGCATTGACCACGAAGTTCGTCGCCACAGCGTACAAGGTGGACCGTTTCACCAATGAGAGCGGCAATTGAGATGCGGTCCCGCAGTGTCTCCGCGTTTGGATGAGTGCTGAGCATCTAAGTACGATCGTCGTTGCCCGCTCGTGCGTCAACCAAATAGGAACGGTGGTGCAATGGCCCTGCATCAAAACCCACAGGCATCTCGGCTGTTGCGAAATCGACAAGGCGGCCTTCTGACCACGCTTACTGAACATCTAAGCCAATCCGATTTGCCAAGGTCCTCTGGGACCACCCAGCGGAATGGCGGGCTTCTCGTAAATCGTTGATCAAAATGTGATCTCAGTCGGGTTCATATATTGTCTGGCGGTTTCGCATTAGGCCAGAGTTCTTAACGGGCTCTCCCTAAACGACCAATGGCAATCACATTTGCACAGCACCACCCACTTGTCGCAATGATGATCGGCGATCATGGAGGCATTATTTGAACCGAATAGCCTCCGGCAAAACCGGGGCGTTTCAATCAGGCCAGGGCCGCAACCTCTAGCGGCTGGACCGCCGAGACTCTACCGTCCTCGATCATCAGCCGCATCCTGAAAGGACGCTGCAACGCTGACCGATCTTCCTCGCTCTCTTTTATTCCCTCCATAATCCGGCCGCCCTCCTCGGCCAGTTTCGTAAGAAACTTGTCGCCGGTTCGCATGATGCCTAGCTTGCGACTGTTCATCGCGCTCGCTGACCACAGGGACGACGCGTTTCGGAGCTTCTCGCGAAGGGCTGCATCCATGCGGCGAAGTCGGTCACCCGACGCCGTCAGTTCGTCAAGCGAGGCCAAGATGTCGTCGCGGCGGCGGCGCTTCGTGATTTCTCCGTCGGGGAACTCACACAGTAGCTGCCAACCGAGCGCGCGAGCCCTGAGGCACATTATTTGCTGCTCCGACAGATCGTTGAGCTGGTGTTGCTGCCTCTCAATTGCGTCCACGTATTCGGACGAGCTGAACCAGCTGCCGTCCTTCAGATCCTGCAATTCTTTGATCGCTTTAGCGAAATCGTGAGCCAGATGGTCCTGCACCTCCAGGAGTTTCGCTTCGCAATCCTCTATCCGGGAAGCTAAACCGCCCGAACGCTCGCCGGCCAGCACGGCAGGGGCAATCTGCTCGAAATAGCGGATGGAACTCGTCAGGATCGCCTTCCGCCCAGCGACCTGGAAGTCGGCCACGCTGTCGACTTCCTTCTTCAGTGCCGATAGCTTTTCGCTGATGTCAGCCAAATGCTTCTGCGCCAGAGCTACGGACGCCACGTTCATCAGCGCGGTCGCGTTGACGACCAAGGACAGCTTGTCGGCACCGAACAGGTTTGCGTGCTCCGTAATTTTCGTCCCGCTCCTCGACATCGCGCGATAGCCGCCGCCCTTCGCGGCTTTCATCAAATCGCCGTTGCAGACGACTTCCATGTATCGCGTCCCCGTAGCGCCCGCGATCTCCGCGGCGGTCCCCAAAGCCGGGACCGCCTGCACGAGGGAATTAAGCCGACCGACGCCAGCGTCATCCGCGTCTCCTATTCTGCTCCATTGTCGGCCGCCCATGTTGGGAACGTCGCGGATCGTAAGCAGTCGCACGCCCCCGTCGTCGTGCAACTCGAGCGAGGTTGTGGAGGCTTCGTCGGACTTATCGACCGGTTCCACGCGAATCTCGCCTGTCGACGGTCGTTTGGCCTCGTCCGCGCCAGCTCGCCCTTCCTCGAGGAACTTGCGGCGAAGGAACGCGACGTGAAGGACACACGGCACGGTCACCTTGTAGCTCGGGTCCAGCAAGCTGATGCCGAGGACTGCCGAACCAGGGCCAGTAAACAGGGTGGTCGCGAGAGCGGCCGCCCCACTCCGCGCATACCATGCCTTCTCGGAGGTCTTCCCGAGAGCAGCCTCCCTAGCTGCACCAGCGAGCAGATCCCGCTCCGCCGGATTAAGCGTGCGCCATCGCTGCTCTAAGAAGATGTCGAGAAGGTTCGCCTCGTTCTCAACAGTCCGACCCTTCTCGTAAGGCACGCTCAGCTTCCAGCAGACATTGGCCACGATCTCATCGTAGGATGGCCCCTCGACACCGCGACCTAGGTTCATCAGCGAGTTGCCGCCGTAGAGCCGCAGCTCGTCGCCGATCAGGGTATGATAGTTTCGATGGTTAGGCTGATAGCGCTTGTATTCGTCTTTCACGTCAAGAAAGTTCGTGAGCTTCGCGGTGATGATCTTCACCAGCGGATCGAGCTCCGCGTTCGTCGCGAGCGATAAGACGGCATAGAGGTCGCCGCCGAGCAGCCGACCGAGCATTTCCGTCATTCCCTACGTTCCCTCTTTTCGATGCAGCAGGCTACAGGATGAATGTATGGGTGGTCGCCGAACCACTGGCAACCTAGTCCTTTGCGGTCGTCATCCGGCTACACTGTACTAAAACCCTACCGCCTAGCCGTAGAGAGGACGTCCAGAGAGTCGGCTGGTCGCCGGATAGTGGAAATAGGCGGCGGTCGGTGAGTGTCATGCAGTCCTTTTGGACCGAGGTTTCAAGGTGTGAGGCGTTGCCGTCCGGTCTTACCTTCCACTACGCTTCCCAAGCAATGGTGTGCAGCTGTCCCATAGCTCCTGCTCGAGCGCCTCAAGCTCGATCAGATTAATATCCGGGTCATACAACCAGAATCTTAGGGTGATGTTCGCCGGCACCGCCGTCGCCCAGAGACCCAGCCGCATCGAGTAAGTGCCCGCACCGCCTATGCGGCCGACGTGCTGACCGATACGCGATCGGAAGCTCGCGCTTGATCCGACGTAGAGCGCGCACGGATCGGCGGGCGCCATCATGCGACTGTATCGCAACGGCTTCCCTTTTGAGTTCTCCATTGGCCTCGCGCCAAACGCATCTCGCAAACCAGCATATGAAGTCGGTTCATCCGCGACCAACTGGTAGATGACGCGACTATCGCGATCTACCATGTTGCCGAGGTCGACGTCGATTGCCTCCAACGCGTCTGGATCCGCCAGCCAGGCGAGTTCGAAGTCAATGCTATCCGCACCCAGCGGACGACGATCGACCACCTTCGCCGACAACAGCCGGAGTCGTGCAGAGGCTCTGGCAGCCAGACCAGGGATCGGCTCTGTCATTTCAGCGCCCACCTCTTCTTCAGCAGTTTCAATTCGACCGCCAGTCTGATCAAAATTGCGGGTTGGCGATGTACCCGGTCGGGCGGGATGGCCGTCTCGCACCACAGGCTGCCGCCCATTTCCGCGTCGCGATAGTAGGTCTCGGTTCCGGTGCGCACTTTCTGGACGTCCCACGATTGCAGCACTTTCGCGCCGATCCGAGTGATCCCTTCTAGGGCCGCAATTCCTGTGGCGCGGCTCTCGATGTAGGTCAACGCGCCTTCAAGCGAACCCGCGACGTGAACGCGGGGCGTAAGATAGCGGCGGTTCGTCCAAGTCGTGCTCGAGGCGCTGACGGTCAGGCCTTGGGCCTCGATCAGTCCGCGATGCTCGCGAGGGCTCGCGTGATAGACATAGACGCCGGGGGTGACCGGCTCCTGGGAGGTTGGCTCGATGCAGAATTCAAACAAGCCTGATCCTGCCAAAATGGACTTCCTGGTGATGTACCAGCCAAGTGGGATGACGACACCCGTGACGTCCTGCTCCCAGTCCCGACCGAGCATCGGACTCAGGAGAAACGCAACGCTGATATTGGATCGCTCGATCGAGCCGGCGAAGACCCCGCTCAGGCGCCAATCACTCGCTAGTGCGGCGATGATCTGCTTTGCCGTCGTCATAACGGGATGAACTCCGTAATTGGTTGATATCAATAGCATCGGTTGGCTCGAAGTCGATGGGTTCGATAGTGCCCGCTTAGCACTTGGCGGCCTCGAAGCGAGCGCGCGCATCCTTTAGCTTTAACGGTGGGGGTGACCAGCCTTGGCGTTCGAAGCTGCGCAGCGAGAGCGTCAGCATCTGCTGGGGGATGGTGCCGCGACGCTAACCCGTAACTCATCAGTCGGCTGATGGCCACGTTCGGGCGCGTACCGATGGCCGTCGGGAAAACACTGGACGTCGGTTCCTAGCGAGGGCTGATGTTGGAGGATTGACCAACAAACGGCGTATTTTGGTCGGCAGCCGTTAGAATAGCTGAACGTTTGCACCTGAGAGGTAGATTTGTGATGTTTAGCGTCAACTACCGGGTAAAATCTTGGAGGTTCTCGCTCAGCCATGCGGACACCGACCGTGCGGGTCTCCCGAGCAGCTCGCCGACAGTGGCGGTGGTCTCGGACAGGATGCCCTCCTTGAATATTAGATCGAGTTCAAGCAGCAGTTCCGCGACCATTTCGCTCGAACCGGCTTTCATCAGGTGTACGCGGTGATCAAATGTCGTGCGATGATGGTAGGTGACGGCGCGCCCAAGGAGATGCGATAGCTCGCCTGCGACTTGTGGCATGGTCACGGATCCCGGTCCGGTAAGATGATATGCCCGTTGAGAGGAGGCGAACCGCTCCTGGAGAAGCGCGATCCGCGCAACGTCCGCGACATCTCTCCTGTCGATCAGATTGACTGGTCCGTCTCCTGCGGCACCACCCCATGTCCCATCGACAACCGGCGCCTTCGCGCGCGTCAAGACATCCATGAACGAGCTGGGTCGTAGGACGGTGTAAGGACGAACTTACACCACATGCTAAGGCGCTTTTCGATCGCCTGTCGATGAGCATGTAGTTCAGGCTGTGTCTTGAAGGGCAAATCCGGTCCGAAATGAACCGAAGTGCTATATGTGACTGCAAAAGTCATTTGTTGCCGCACTGGACAACGATGACACAATTGGGTCACCAATCAGGGAGTTGCGATAGGGGGACTTCAAGTGGCGACTCGCGCTGCAGGTGAAACTGGCGAACAGACTTCGGTATTCCAGAGCGATTTGCCGGTTGATGACAAGCTCGACCGGGCGAGGATGGAACTGCTTGACCTTTCCGCCAGAAATCGGCTTCTCAACATGCCACGCTCCGGGAAGAGCGCGAAAGCCGTGCAGGTCGTCGATGAGAAGAGCGCGGAGATCTTCCGACTGCTGGTCGGGGAGGGCAAGGTCTTCACATTTCTGGCGGGGCGCCTGTCGCCCGAGGATGTCGCCGAGGGCGAGGAGGAACCGGACGAAGTTGCGAACCTGGCGCAGCCCGACGACGAGGTGGACGAGCAGGGGCGAGCAGCCCGGCACGTCGATACCCGACTTCAGACCCGTCTGACGTCGAAGGGGCTGCAGAAGCGGCTGCTCGAGCTCTTCTACGATGCCCGGACGCTCGAAGAGGAGCAGGGCGTCAACATCCTGTATCTGGCTCTCGGCGCGCTCAAGTGGATCGATCCGCAGAACGCCGCCAACGTGCGCTACGCGCCGCTGCTGCTTGTCCCGGTCTCACTTGAGCGGGGCAACGCCGGCGAGAAGTTCAAGCTCCGAGGTCGGCAGGAGGACTTCGCTGCTAATCTTTCGCTCGAAGCATATCTCGATCGCGTCCACGGGATCCGGCTTCCCGCTTTCGAGGCAACAGACGGGTTCGACTTCGAGGGCTACGTCAGCGGAGTAGCCGACGCTGTCACTTCGAAGCAGGGTTGGGAGGTGATCGCCGACGATGTGACGCTCGGCTTCTTCTCGTTCGCGAAGTTCCTCATGTATCGTGACCTCGATCCCGCGAGCTGGCCGTCGGGGGCCCTGATCAACGAGCGGCCGCTGATCCGCGGGCTGCTCGCGGAAGGCTTCGAGGGCGGCGACGGCATGATCCCTGAGGATGCCAAGATCGACGGCTTCATCCCGCCGGCGGAGATGCTCCACATCGTCGACAGCGACAGTTCGCAGGCACTGGTGGTGCACGAGGTCCGGCAGGGGCGGGACATGGTGGTTCAGGGACCGCCTGGCACCGGCAAGAGCCAGACGATCGCGAACATCGTTGCGTCGGCGGTGGCGGACGGAAAGACCGTGTTGTTCGTCGCGGAGAAGATGGCCGCGCTGGAGGTCGTGAAGCGCCGTCTCGACGCGACGGGTGTGGGCGACGCGTGCCTCGAGCTGCACAGCAACAAGGCGAACAAGCGCGCGGTGCTCGACGAGCTCCGTCGGACCTGGGAGCTGGGAGCGCCCCGCGGCCAGGAGCCGGGCACGCTGAACGCGCGCCTTCTCGAGGCCAGGGACCAGCTGAACGGACATGCCGACCGGATGCACCGGCGACATCCTGCGGCCGGGCTGACTCCGTTTCAGACCATAGGGCAGCTCATCAGGCTTCGGCTGGACGGCGAGCGTCCCAATGACGTGCGGCTCGAAGGCGCGACGTCCTGGAGCGCTGACGAATTCACGGACCGTCGCTCAGTTCTAGCCGAGCTGGCGGAGCGGGTCGATGCCATCGGCGTCCCGGCCGAGCATCCGTGGCGCGGGGTCGGCCTCGCTGCGATCCTACCGATGGACGTGGAGCGTCTCATCGCACGGCTAGCGGGCGTCCTCGAAAGGCTAATCGGCCTCGATGTGGCGCAACACGGACTGGCCGAGACGCTTCAAGCGGAGCCGGCGACCCGTCTTGCCGAGATTGCGCGGTTGGTCGAATTGGCCCGACGCGTGGCAACCGCGCCAGATCTCACCTCGGCCGCTCTATCGAGCCATGCCTGGTCGGATCACTCCACTGACATCTCCGCGCTGCTGGATGTCGGCGCGCGCCACGCGGCAGTGCGCGAGGAGCTGGGTGACGCCTTCCTGGATGATGCCTGGACGACGGACTTCGCAGAGGCGAGGGACACGTTGTCTCCGCTGCCCGGCGAGTTCGACGCGGAGGCGTTCGCGCTGGTGGCCGACGTCGCCAAGCGCCTTCCGACGCTTCTGGCTGCCACGTCCGCGCTGGCTCGCGCAGTTGGCCGGCAGGCTCCCGCCACGTTGGTGGACATCCGCCGTCTCGTGGACGTGTCGGAGAGGGTGGCGGTTGCGCCCGAAGCGAACGCAGAGGTCTTCGCGGCCGACCTGTGGGAGACTGGCGTCGAACGCGCGGGGGACCTGGCGTCAACGGTGGCCAAGCTGGAGGACGCGCAGGAGCGTACGCGGGGTGGACTGCTCGACGGCGCATGGGAGGCGGATCTCTCGGCGGCGCGCGCGACGCTTGCATCGCACGGAACGGGCTTCTTCCGGATATTCAGTGGGGAATGGCGTCGCGCCAATCGGCTCGTGCGCTCCTTCTTGGCGAGCCCTGACCAGCCGCTCGAGGACACGCTGGGCCAGCTCGATGCGCTGGCGTCGGGGCAGGCCGCACGGCGCGAGATCGAGTCCGACGACGCGCTTGGCAGGGTCGCCTTCGGTGACCATTGGCGTGGCGCCAGAACCGCTTCGGCACCGCTGGTCGCGATCGTCGAATGGATGCGGTCCCTCAAGGGCCTGGGCGCAGAGCCCAGGATGATCGCGGCGCAAAAGCCGGATGCCGACCTCGTCTCGTTCGAGATCAATGCCGTCGCCCCGGAACTGGACGAGGCGTCGAGGACGCTCTTCGAACTGCGTGACGTGCTGGGGAGCGCATGGGGTGTCGTGTTCGGCGAGACGGCTGCAGCCGATCGGGCGGATCTGAACGCCGCACTGGCTAAGACGGCCAGCATCGCAGGCGCCGACCGGACCACTGCGGCGGTGATGCGCTCGGTGCGCTCCACGCTCAATGAGCGCCGGAGTCTGTTGAACCGGATCGTTAACGGGCAGGAGCTCGCCGGACGGTTGGTAGCGGGGGAGAGCCTAGGACATCTTGCATTCGACGACGGATGGCGCGGCCCCGCCTCGGACTGGACGCGTCTTTCGCGCGCCGCCGGCTGGATCAGGTCGAACGAAGACATCCGCATGCTGGCCAGTCGCCTGACGGACCGGGCCGAGCCAGCTGCCCGCGGTGAGGTCATCGAGGCAAACGTGCGCGGCCTCAGCGAGGACGTTAATCGGATCCAAGCGGACTTGGAACTGGATGCGGTCGAGGCGGTTGGCGAGGCGGCGTTTGTCGACGTGCGTATCCCCCTCCTGTCAGACCGTTTCCAGCTATGGGCTTCCAGCGGAGAGCGTCTTTCCAGCTGGGTCGCATATCGAGGCCGGGCGGAGAAGGCGACCGAGCTCGGCTGTGGAGACATAGTGGGTCGGCTGCGGGATGGCGGCCTGTCGACAGTTCAGCTCATACCTGCCTTTGAGATGGCCTATTTCGAGGCGGTATACGCAGATCAGGTGCGGATCGAGCCCGATCTCGGCCGGTTCGACGGCACGATGCACGGTCGGCTTGCCCGCGAGTTCGCGGAGATGGACCGCCAGCGCATCGCCGCTGCGGGCGTCGAGGTCGTGAGGGCCCATCATAAGGCGGTTCCGCCGCGCGACGGCGGATCGGTAGGTCCGCTCGGCATTCTGCGCGGGGAGATGCAGAAGCGGCGCGGTCACATGCCTATCCGCCGTCTCATGGAGAAGGCGGGACCGGCAGTCCAGGCGCTGAAGCCCGTTCTGATGATGAGCCCGCTCTCCGTCGCCCAGTTCCTGACGCCCGGTGCGTTCGACTTCGACCTGCTGGTGATGGACGAGGCCAGCCAGATCCAGCCGGTGGATGCGTTGGGCGCGATCGCTCGCGCGAAGCAGGTTGTGGTGGTCGGAGATCCCAAGCAATTGCCGCCGACGGCCTTCTTCGCCAAGATGACGGGCGCCGGGTCGGACGAGGAAGAGGATGACGGCACCCGTGTGGCCGACATCGAAAGCATCCTCGGCCTCTTCACCGCGCGCGGACTGCCGACACGGATGCTCCGGTGGCACTATCGCAGCAAGCACGAGTCGCTGATTGCTGTCAGCAACCGGCAGTTCTACGAGAGCAAGCTGTTCATCGTGCCGAGCCCCTACACGGCCGAGGCGGGCATGGGACTTCGTTTCCATCGCATACCGGAGGGGATCTTCGACGCAGGCGGGACGCGCACTAATCAGGTCGAGGCCATGAGGGTGGCGGAGGCGATCGTCGCGCACGCCCGCGAACATCCCAACCTGTCGCTGGGTGTCGCTGCCTTCTCGGCCGCCCAGCGCCGGGCGATCCTCGACCAGCTAGAACTGCTGCGGCGGGATCTGCCGCCTGAGTTGGATGGCTTCTTCCAGGGCGCCCATCCGGCGGAGCCCTTCTTCGTGAAGAACCTGGAGAACGTACAGGGCGACGAGCGCGACGTGATCTTCATCTCCGTCGGCTACGGCCCGACGGTGGCGGGTGGCCGCGTTCCGATGCGCTTCGGACCATTGGGGACCGAAGGCGGCGAGCGCCGGCTCAACGTTCTCATCAGCCGTGCGAAGCAGCGGTGCGAGGTGTTCTCCTCGATGACGGACGAGGACATAGACCCCGACTTCGCCGCGAGCCGCAAAGGCGTCTTCGCCTTCCGCATGTTCCTGCATTACGCACGAACCGGCCGCCTGACGATCGCGGAGAGCACTGGGCGCGATCACGACAGCGTGTTCGAGGAGCAGGTCGCAAAGGCATTGCAGGCGCGTGGCTACCAGGTGCATCGCCAAGTGGGCCTTGCTGGCTTCTTCATTGACCTGGCGGTCGCCGACGAGGAGCGGCCGGGGCGGTATCTCATCGGCATCGAGTGCGACGGTGCGTCCTATCACGACGCCCGTTCCGCACGTGACCGCGACCGTCTCCGGCAATCGGTGCTGGAAAGCCACGGGTGGAGCATCCATCGCATCTGGAGCACGGATTGGTTCCAGAGACCAAACGAGCAGGTGGAGTTGGCGGTCGCCCGCATTGAGGCGGCCAAGGCCGAGCATGACGCCGCCGTCGAGAAGCGGCATCACCGCGCGGTGCCGATCGATGTGGTCACCGTCGAGCGCGAGGACGTGACGGAAATCGGTCTGGAAAGGGCCGCTGCCCCGGTCCCCTCAGACGAAAATGTCTACGTCGAAGCGGTCGTCACCCGTCCCACGCACCGGTTTGAGGAACTGCATGACACGCCGACGGGCATCCTGTCCGAACTCGCCGAGCAGGTCGTCGCGACGGAAGGGCCTGTCCACATCGACGAGGTGATCGACCGGATCCGGGATGCCTGGGGCCTCAAACGCGCTGGTGCCCGTATCCAGTCGGCAATCGAGCGCGCGATACAGATGTCCTTCACGATGCAACGGATCGTGGCGGAGGGCGAGTTCCTCGACGTTCCTGGACGCGAGCCGGCCGTGCGCGACCGCAGCTCCACTCGATCGCCGACCTTGCGAAAGGCGGAAATGCTGCCGCCGTCCGAGATGCGCGCGGCCGCCACCCGGATCGTCCGGGAGAATTTCGGGGCTACCGCCGATCAGGTGGTTCAGGCCGTCTCCCGCGCCCTGGGTATCAGATCAACGAGCGCGCAGGTGAAGGGGGTCATCCTCGAAGCGGTGGATGCCGAGGTCGATGCCGGCCGTCTCGCCCGCCAGGGGAACATGCTAGTGCCCGCGACCTGACGGGGGTCGTCATTTGCGAGCCGTGTCCGCGCGCGGCTCGAGGAAACGCAGGATCGCGACCACGGTGTCGAAGATGAGTCGGGCTTCGTGCGCGTCGATGAGATCGTTGTCATGAGCGAAGGAGCGGTTGTTGCGGATGTCGTTGAACTGCTGGAGGATGCCCATGCCGTTCTTGAGTATCTGTTGAGTCATGGGCCGGGGATCGCTGGTCTCAATCAGCCACTTCACGTATTTTCCAACCCTGCTCTGGAGCGGTTCCTCCCGCACGTTAGGTAGACCCGCCTGATCGAGGAGGTTAGTGAACCGCTTCATGCAGTAGGTATGGAGTCGGTCGAGGGCTGCGGCATGGCGTCCGGCTGCGACGTCGCGCTGGATCGCCTCGATCAGTTGGTCCAGCGTCGCGTTCTCCGCGAAGGCGAACAGGGCGTCGGTGTCGGAGAGGTTGGCTTGTCGCTCTAGCCGCTCGACCACCTCCATGAACCGCTGGCGCACGACACTTGGCCTCGGTTCGACCATCTCTCCCGGCGTCCATCCGCGCTGCTCCCGATGATCCCAAAGAGCTCGGAGGAGCTGTGCTGCGGAACCGGGTTCGGCGGTCTCGATGATGCAGCGGAGGCGGTTGGCCTTCGAGGTTCCGCGTACGGCGTAGCTTGCATCCTCGACGTCGATCTCGAGTTCTTCGCGCACGATGGCGCCAAACTCTCTATTTGTGAGGTCCATGACGTAGCCTGAGGACATGCCCAGCAATTCCTCGATGCACATCCTGTCCTGTCGCGGTAGCGTCGCCATAGTCGGCAAGGTTCCTCTTGCGTTCGCGGCCAAGTCAGCCGTCCCAACCGAAATGCGGAAGTCAGACGGTCCGCGATGAAGCGGCGGTTGGGGTGACAGGCGAACATGTCGTGTGCCCGGCGGCGGCCTGCTCAAATATCGCCTTGCGATAGGTGTTCTTGAGGTGGTCGACGAACGGTCCGACAGTAGCGTCGCCGTCGTGTCCCCTTACCCATTGGTCTACCGCTCTTTCCATCTGCGTGATGGCCTCTTTGACACTCTCGGCGTCGGCGGGGGCGAACCCGATCTTCGCGATGTGGGTCTCGATTGTCCCCACGACCTTCTGGAGATGCTCGATCTTTTGCGACTGATCGTCCAAGCCTTCGAAAGCCACTGCTGAAACTCCTGTGGTTTCATCGACAGTGCCTCATGGCAATTCGGCATTCCATAACAATCTGCAGGAGCATGATGACGATGGATTGTAGAGACTTTCGACTGCGAAAGGTCGGGACTAGCCGTTCCATTCCGCGAGGTCGGACATGTAAGCCTTCTCCTCGTGGACGCGTCACTGCTCAAGTTTAGTCAGTTCGGCGTCCCGCTTCGCCCGGCAGTCGTCGCGCTGCCTGCGCAGCTCGCTTATCCGGCGGCCGATTTCCGACAATTCGGCCTCGAATGCTCTCCGCTGATCCTCCAGTGCCGCGACGACCTTGTTGAGCTTGGCCCGACTGGGTTTGGGTTTCGGCTGCGCGCGCATTCGGCTCCCACCGTTCGCTTTGACCCGCCCTTCCTTCGGTCTTCTTCTGGTCGAGGGCTTCTCTGACCTGGCGGCAGCGGCGAGGTGCTGGGCCGTCGTGCCGCGCGGCGCCCGGATAACCTTGCCGGGCTCCGCGAGTGCGGCTTCGGCGAGCTTGGGATCGGTCACGATTTCGGCGACACCGTTGGCGAATAGGTTCGAGCGCGCACCCCATGCCTCCAGCGCCGCCTTCTGGCTGGTTGTTGCTACGTAGGCGTCCTGGAAGCCGGCGGTGGTGCAGAAGACCTTGAGTGGACGCTTTGCCATTCGATCACAACGCAGGACCTGCCCGCTGGTCCCATTCCGAAACTCACCTATATGAAGGTGGTACAACAGCTAGACCTCTTCGACCTGTCGGCAGCGGCCCCGTCAGTTCCCGCGGGCCTATCATACCATCCCGAAATCATCGGTTTGGCGGATGAGGGGGCGTTGATAGCGGCCATCGACGCGTTACCGCTGGCGCCGTTCCGTTTCCAGGGTTGGCTCGGAAAGCGGCTGACCTACTCCTTCGGCTGGTCCTATGACTTCGAGACGGCCCAAGTTGCCGTGGCGCCTCCGATGCCAGACTGGCTTCTCGACGTACGGCGGGGCGCGGCTGAGGCGACTGGCCTGGAGGAAGGCGACCTCGTGCAGGCACTGCTCCTTCGGTACGATCCCGGGACCGGCATCGGATGGCATCGTGACCGGCCGATCTTCGGCGATGTCGTTGGAATCTCGCTTGGGGCACCCGCCGATCTCCGACCCCGGCTGCGAAGGTCTGGCGGCTTCGATCGCCACCGGGTTCCACTCGACGCCCGGTCTCTGTATTCGCTCAGCGGCCCAGTGCGCGACGAATGGGAGCACGGGATCGCCCCCATGGAAGAAACCCGCTGGTCCATCACCTTTCGCAGCCTCTCAGCTAAGGGCCGCAGGCTGTTGGGTGACCGATGAACTGAAAGGAACCGCCTTTTGCTCGATGGCCCACGTCTCCCCGCGCTCTCGGAATCCCCGCCTGACGCCTTGGTCGTCCTCGTGCACGGATACGGCTCGAACGGCGACGACCTCATCGCGCTGGCCGAGATGGTGCGGCCGGCGCTACCCGATGCCGCGTTCGTCGCGCCGAATGCGCCTTCGCAGCTGCCCTACATGGCGGCCGCGCACCAGTGGTAGCCGATCGAGACATCCTCAATGGCCGAACGTGCCGCTGGGGCATCGGCGGCCGCGCCCGTCCTTGACGACTTCATATCGCGGGAGCTGGCCGCGGCGGGGCTCGGTAGCGACCGGCTGCTGCTGGTAGGCTTCAGCCAGGGGACAATGCTGTCCCTTCACGTTGGGTTGCGCAGACCAGAGCCCGTGGCCGGCATCATCGGCATCTCCGGTATGCTCGTGGCGCCTGAGCGGCTGCCAGCGGACGTGCGGAGTCGGCCACCCGTCCTCCTGATCCATGGCACCGAGGACGACGTCGTGCCGTTCCGCTCGATGAACACGGCCTCGTCGGCGCTGGCCGCAGCAGGCGTTCCGGTGCGGACCCATGCGTCTCCGGGGGTGGATCACAGCGTCGGACCGGACGGCTTGTCCGCTGCGATCGCATTCGCGCTTCGGGTCCTGCCCCAGGATAGAAGATGAAGCCTATCTCCCTTCCGATCGTTTCCGACCCCATGTCCGTATCTCTCGACTTCGAGGCCTCGTCCCTCGCAAAGCTCAGCCAGCCGATCGAGGTCGCCTGGGTGTTCGAGGATGGGATCTGCGAATCCCATCTGATCCGTCCCGCGCAGCAGTGGACGGACTGGCATGCCGAGGCGTAGGCCGTCCACCGTATTCCACGTGACATGCTGGAGAGGAATGGCGCCTCGCATAACGAGGTCGCAAGCCGGATGGAGGAGCGTCTGTCGGGGCACACGCTCTTCGCCAGTGCGCCGTCGTGGGACGGAAAGTGGCTCAGCGCGTTGCTGCGTGCGGCGAAGCTGCCACGACATGCCCCGCGTCTGCGGGATACCGAAGAGGCACGGGTGGAGGTGGCGAGGCGGATACTCTCCCGGGCTTCCCTTCCAATCGCCTTCATATCGAGATCGACGACCTGCCGACCCGGGTGGATGCTAGGTGTGAGGAGGGGGAGCTGGCGCATGGCGCCCTAGCGACGCCCGGGACGAGCATCGTCGCTGGCTCGACGTGGTTTCCGAAGCTGAGGCTTTCGTCAGGCGGGCGCGGCATGGCTGACGATCCGCCGTATGCTTGGGGTGGCGAGGAAGGCAGGGAACGGCGGGCGGAACACGAGGTGCGCGAAGCCGTCTATCGGGTGAAGCGCGATCTGGGTGAGCGCGGCCCTGCCTAGGACACGACGTCCGCAGACGTGATGAGTATCGGCGGCTCGCCTCCGAGCCGCTTCACGAACTCACGCTGCGCGATGCGATGGATGTCCGCTTCGAATTCTATGAACGCTTCGAGTGCAGTATCCGGATCTATGCCATCGAGCTCGGGGTTCAGAAGCTCGGTGATCGCGTCAGCCGTTATCAGGAACTCCACTGCGCCATGCTCCGTGGTGCCGATGAAGCCGACACTCTCGCGATGGGGAACCCATCGGTAGTCGCCCATATCGAATCTGACGCTGCGTTCAGTCATAGCTCACACCTCCCGATGCGTCCCGTGACGCGCAATTCAACGACAGCATACCGTTTTTTCAATTGCCCGTCAGCGACTTCGTAGGGGGATGACAGGGTTTTGAGGCCGTCCAGCGTCTATCAGAAGCCAGCAAGTCTCCTGCGATCCGCTCCTTTGGCCTGCCCATGACCTATCGCTCTGAAAACTGTCTGCGCAGCGGCACGAGGAGGTCTTCGATTAGCGGGGTCCGATCCATGCGAAGCGCGGCTCGGCGAATGACCGTGGAGATCGGGATCCGCTCCGACTGCCCCATCCCCATATGGAAGCAACCGCCCATCGACGACTGCTGGGCGCGGGTCTTCCACGTGCGGTATTCGCTACCGGAGATGAATACTGCAACACCGAGGTGCGTCAGCCGCTGGGTGGAATCTATGCGCTCTAACGTGGCGGCGGCGTATCCCAACGCCGATTGAAGCCTCTCCCGCACGATCTCCTCGATGATCAGCAACCCACTGAATCCGCTCATCCTGTCATTCGCTTCGGTATCTTCGAGCGGGAGGCGGAAAGCGACTGCTCCCTTCTCGGTCAGCCGGATCGATCCGCCCCGGTCTTGCCGGATCACGAGGTCGGAGCCATCAAGGCCGACGACACTACCTTTCGTGCGATCGAGAAGGCGGTTTTCGCCAAACAGCGCCTGCTGCTGCACCTCCTCGCCGAGCGCGGGGTTCTCTATCTCGATCGGGCGGAGTATCTGCTGAACGGGGCCACCTACGATCGCCAGCTCTAGAATGGTCGCCGAGTGCTGGTTCTGCCTTTCTGCGGGGATGAGGGCTGTCGCCTTTGTGATAAGATCTTCCTGATCGACGGGTCCTGTCGCGGTCGCGACGATGTAGTCGTGGAGCGATTGCGTAATGGCTTCGTGGAGATCCGTGACATCGTTGAAGCCGCGTCGGAAGAGGCCGCCCTCCCACGCCTGCACTTCATCGATGAAGGCGCGCTGCTCCGGCTGGGCATCGATACCCTGCTGGATGAATGCCAGGATCGGCGTCGTTCCCCGCGCCTCACGATACTCCTGATGAGTGGCGGATATGGCCGATCCGGCCGGAACGAAGCCGTAGTCGGGGCCGAGAATAAGAACGACGACGTCTGCAGCCCGCACACCCTGAAGGCAGGCGATTCGGGATGAGTTGGGCTGGGTGTTGAGTTGCACTGAGAAGTGACCCGGGAGGGTTATAAGTTTTCACTGAGAATTGACCCATGTTTTCCTAGCCCCTGGCTGACAGTCAGGAGGCATCGGAGTGATCGACATGGACTTACTCAGT
>NZ_JBAQOK010000004.1:0-29792 GCF_049304695.1 Sphingobium sp. | reverse complement strand
GCCGCGGTGCCGTAATCGAGCCCATGGCGATCGATTCCACCAGAGCGGTCGGATGCGCGGATGCACCGGGAATGGCGATGCGGCTTGGCCGATACGGCAGGTACACCCCCACCGCCTCACCGGTCGGTACGGGTTCAGCAAAGACGGTGTAGCCGATATCAAGCGCGCTGAGAGATTGGGCGGTCGTCGCGATCGGGGCCGAAAGCCGGGGTCTGCTCGAGAGACCGCCGAGCAGGGATGCGCGCGCTCGGGTTGGTGCAAGGCGCGCTGGGGAGCGTCGCGGGGTTTCCGTAACGCTGGCGGTGGAAGCGATGATCGTCGCGAGCGCTTCGGGGAGTGAGTTGCACCGAACGATGGCGACGTCATCCTGGACGCCTTTTTCCAGAACGATGAGCTTCACGATCTGGCTGGTGCCATGTTTGGCATAGGCATTGGCGGGCAGTTCGACATGGAGCGCGATCGCACAGCCCTCGGTCGCCTTCGCCCAGGCGGGGCTCGATGTATCCACGCGATCGGGAAGTATAGCGGCGCAGCGCCCCCCGGCATCAAGCCGTTTCAGGGCGGCCCGCAAATGGCGGAACGCGGCAAGCGGGTCGGCATATCGACCGATGCTGCGAGAAAAGGGCGGGTTGATGAGCACGGCGGTCGGGCGGATCGACAGCGGCAGCAGATCGTCGATGAGTTCCCCGTCGTAGCGACTGACCGGTGCGGCGGGGAATGCTACCTGGAGCATGTCAGCGCGCGCGGGATCGATCTCGTTGAGGACAAGCTTTGCGCCCGCGCGCGCGGCGAAAACGGCGAGGAGCCCGGTGCCGGCGGAGGGCTCCAGGACGGTATCGGCTGTGGTGATGCGGACAGCGAGTGCGGCAAGGTAGCCAATCGCGGCCGGTGTCGAAAATTGCTGGAGCGCGATCTGTTCTTCACTGCGCACCGTATGCGTCGGCAGGGATGCGGTGAGCGCGGTCAGGGCCGCAAGGCACTCGGCGGGCTCTTGCGACAGGTCAAGCGTGGCGAGGTGCAGAACCTGGGCCAGCTCCAGCACATCATAAGCATCGCGGAGTGACCAATGCCCATCGGCAGCGGTTGAGCGATAGGCGATTTCCATCGCCCGGAGCAGGCCAGGCCGGTCCAGGCCGTCGCCTTTCCGCAGCACGGCATAGACGGCGTTCGCGGCGGTAATGGATGGTTCGGTGAAATCGAGTTCGAGAGCAGCGGCTGAGGTGCGCATTGTAGGCCTCCATAGTATCGTCCGGTGCCCATCACCGGATCAACAAGCCGGAGGCCTCCTCTCCTCTCTTCAGTGGGCGTGTGTCTGGATGACGGTGCGAGGAACGGCGTTGCGGGCAAGCCGATCGCGCAGAGCATCGTTCCAGTCGTCGTGCTCGG
This sequence comes from Sphingobium sp., assembly GCF_049304695.1. Taxonomy (GTDB): domain Bacteria; phylum Pseudomonadota; class Alphaproteobacteria; order Sphingomonadales; family Sphingomonadaceae; genus Sphingobium. Next base: position 28,406 of record NZ_JBAQOK010000004.1, on the reverse strand, counting down.
ATGGGAGCCACTCCTCGACCCTTCGCCCGTTGGCGCTGAGATGCTCCCCTGCCCTCTTCAGGCAGATCTTGGCCGCCTTGTTGCGCTGACCGAACACGATAACGCGCTTCACATGGGACGGTATACCGACATGGGCGTAGCGCTCGGCACCAAGCACGGCCCAAACCGGCAATTGGAACCAGTCGATGGCGGACAGTGCATCTTCGATCCCTTCGGCGATGCCCAGAACGTCATCCGGCTCACCAAACCGCACGCTGCCCGAACCGAGCAGGCCCAGCGCCAGCTTGGGCTTGCGGAAGGGGCGCCGCAAAATGTCGGCGGGATCAAGAAAAGTCCGGTGGACCGCGACCAGGCCCAGCTCATTTCTTACCGCTGCGATCATTGCGGGAAGGCTGCGCCGATCCTTCCCCTTCCCTATGATCGTTTGCGGATTGAAGCGAAGGTTGGGCGTCGGCGCATAAAGACCCCGAGCATGAAGATAGGCTTCAGCCGGTGTGCCGGCGATGGGGATGCTGTGCTGCCATAATGACCTGGCCAAACCGCTCAGATCGCGTGAGGGCGGACGCGGTTCGACATGGACCGGCTCTCGATCGTGCAAACCCTGACGATCGAGAGCCTTGAGGATATCGGTCGATGTGCATCCCGCAAAGCATTTGAACAGGATCGCCTTGGTGCCGAGGCGGACCGAAAGACTGGGGGAATGATCGTCATGGGCGGGGCACCGGCACTCTCCGCGCGATCCAGACCAGCGTCCGCCCAGGCTCTCGACGATCTGCTTGGCGCGAACTGCTGCGTCGATGGTGGCTGGCATAAGCGAAACTCCTATCGAAAATTTAGGTTCGCTTCGCGCATGCCCCCTCCCCTCTTGCCCGATTGGCGCGGCCTCCTACGGTCTATGCCGCCTTTGCCGCGAGCACACCGAACTCTTCGACGATCCGGTCGGTCGTGTAGTGGGTGGTGCCGTCGCGCTCGTAGGAGGTGTCACGGAGCCGTCCGGCAATCCGCACGAGATCGCCAACCTGGGCCTTCTCATCGATATATTTCCGCTGGCCGTCGCTGAAAATGACGACGCGGTTCCAGTAGCTGTCCTCGATCCACTGGTCGCCTTCTCCGCGTCGGCGATAGTTCGCACATACCGAGATGTTCGTGACCTTGGGCTTGGCGTCGATCTCACCGATCCGTCCGATAATCTCGAATTTGGCAAAATTGATCATGCGATCTCCTCACTACGTGTGCCCAGCGGCGACGAGCGGTGATTCAGCTGCTGTCGGATCGCCGAGGATTTCGTCGCGGGGCGGAGCTGCCCAGGATCGAGACCGGGATGCTATCGTGGAACACCGGTGTTGCGGTATCCCCCCAACTAGGGGGACATTGGTTATGCTGTCCGAGCTAAACGATCAGCGAATCGCCTATTTAGTCTTTTAGAATCATTCTAGAACAACGCCGCTGCTCGCAGCGGAAGGATTCATGATTCTAAGTGATTCAGATTCTGTGCTCAAAAGGTCTGCAATTTCAATGATTTGTCGCGTTTATCCTGACCGCACGGGGGACTTTGCCTGACCCGACGGGGGCGTCAACCTGACCGGTCGGGGGCGGATAGCTGACCTATTGGGGCTATCCTGACTGATTGGGGGCGATGCCCTTTGGCGGCTTCTCGCCTGGGAATGGTGTCGTTCTGCAGCGTTTATCGAGCGTGAGCGAGCCGAAAACCAAGAGAACGCGAATCGCATTGCGACTCGGCAGGATCCCAGTGCTTTTGCGGGAGTGCCACACGGTTCTAACCTGACCGGATGGGGGCGACAGAAAGGGTTTCAGCCTGCCCTGACTTGACGAGCGAGGACAGGTCAGGCAGCAATTAGGCGAATCTGCCCAATATACGTTCGGCCTATATGACATGGAACATGCGGAAAATCTAAGCGCCGATGCAGCGCGAGAGGCGCAAGCCGATTCGGCGCCTGGCCGCGCCATGCGTGTCGCAGCGGCTTTGCAGGCGAAGGGTGGCGAAGAATTCGCCAAGCCCGGCAGCATCGTCGAGATCAAATTTGTGAAAGGCCAGTCGCTCAGCCTGACAGCGTCACGACTGCTCGCGTTGATGATCCTGACAGCGGGCGGCGATGCCTGGCAAGATCGGCCGCATCGCATGCGCAAGGCTGATATTCGCCGCGGTCACAAGGGTAATGAACGCATCTCCGACATGCTGGAGGAACTTCATCGGACTCTGTTTGCGATAGACGACCGGTCCTGGCGCGGCAAGAAAGCTACACTGCGCTTTTCCCTGATCTCGTCGTCTCGCGAAGAGGCGGAAGATACGGATGGCGCCGACGCGGGCTGGATTGAATGGGAATTTACGCCTGACGCCCGCAAGCTCATCCAGGAGTCGGAGAGCTACGCGGTTCTCAATCGACAGGCGGTATTGGGCTTTCGGTCGAGCTATGCACTCAAGCTCTACGAAATTGGATCGCTGCGGCTTCATCGCCGGCAGTCCACATGGAAGGGCGATATGGCAGCGCTGCGCGCAGCGCTGGGAATATCGCCGGACGTGTATAAGGATTTCGCGCAACTGCGGCGCAAGGTGCTTGAGAAGGCGAAGGCCGAAATTGATCAGTTGGCTCACTTCCGCGTCGAGTGGAAGGAGATACGGCAGGGCCGAACGGTGACCGAGATCGAGTTCCGCTTCGAGCCAAAGGATGCGCCAGCGCAGATCGCGACCGTCGATGAGATTGAGCGGCACTCGACAGGACGCAAGGCGCGCCGGGAAGGGGCTGTGGAAACGGTCGCCGACACAGTGGAAGTGGGATCGGTCGTCAAGGCTGCCATCAGCGCGCTTGTCGCACCTGAGAAGAATTCCGATATCATCTTCCCGGAAGGAACGATCCGTTTCAACGCCGAGACTTTGGCGGCTATCGCTCGATCGAACGGTGGCGGGTGGGATATCGATCTCATCGCTGATGCATATCGCCAGCAGATGGGCGACCGTCTGGTGAAACTCAAAGGCGCGAAGTTGCTGAGTTCCTGGACCGGCTTTTGCGAGAGTTTCGTTGCGCGGAGGGGGCGTCCCTAACGAAAATTGCACCGGTGCAATTTTCCTTCGCCCCCACCGAGTCAGGATAGACCCTTTGATAGGCCGTGATTGGCGATATTCAGGCTATATGCCGACCATGATGCGCCGTAACTTTCGAAATTCCGCTTCTATTTGACGGAAAAGCGCAAGTTGCGCTACAGTGCCCCGAGTTTCGCAAAGGGGCGCCCTGTGGCAGCATCACTAGACATCGACGACACACACGATCTTCTATCGGTGGCCACGCTTGCCCAGCGAACGTCCTCGGTGCTGGAGCGGCTTCGCGATTCGGCGCGCAGCGCGCGGGCGGATGATCGGCGTGAGCCCACTTTCCCAATCGGAAAGGCGGCCGACCTGGTGGGGCGGACGCCTGCAGCGATCCGCGACGCAGAAAAGGACGGGCGACTTCCGCCGCCGCCGCGAACCGAGAATAATCGCAGAGTGGGTTATACGCTCGCGCAGCTCAACGATATGCGGGGCCTGTTCGGCACGAGACCTTGGCGGGCAGTAGACGACCCGTGCTGTGTCGTTGCTGTCCAGAACTTCAAGGGAGGTGTCGGCAAATCAACCCTGTCGGTGCATCTTGCCCAGTATCTCGCCATCCAGGGCTATCGGGTCGCGTTGATCGACTGCGATAGCCAAGCGTCGGCAACGACGCTGTTCGGCTATGTGCCGGATCTCGACCTGACCGAGGACGACACGCTCTATCCGTTTCTCCGCCAGGAGGAAATGACCTCGCTCGACTATGCCCTGCGCAAAACGCATTTCGACGGCCTTGAACTAATCCCTGCCAATCTGCGGCTATTCCAGTCGGAATATGAGATCGCCGCCCGGATGGCGCGCGGGCAGGGGGGGCTTATCGATCGCCTCTCTCAAGGCATCGCTAGCATTGCTGATCGCTTTGATGTCATTGTCCTTGATCCGCCCCCAGCCCTTGGCGCCATATCCTTGTCGGTTTTGCGCGCGGCGAATGCTCTCGTTGTGCCGGTGCCTCCAACCGTCATGGACTTTTCTTCGACCGCGGCGTTTCTGGCGATGCTTGATGAGACCATCGAGACGCTGGCCGAACGCGGCTTTGCGCCGACTCTCAAATTCCTGCGCTTTGTTGCCTCGAAGGTCGACGAGAACAAGTCGATGCAGAAGGAACTGCTCAATCTGATGCGGACGTTGTTCGGTCACGCGATGGTGCGTACGCCGCTTAAGGATTCTGCTGAGATCGACAATGCGACGGCTCGTCTGATGACGGTTTATGAACTCGATGGCCCCGTCACAAGCAGTGCGGTGCGCAACCGCTGCCTCACTTATCTCGATGGCGTCAACGCTGAGCTGGAATTGGATATTCGCGCCATGTGGCCCAGCCACTTAGGCCGTTTGCGAAAGGAAGGTTTGGCATGAAAAGCAAAAATTGCACCGGTGCAATTCCGGGTAGAGGGGCGGCATTATGAGCAGAAAGAATGCGAGTTTCGCGGCTGACTTGGCGGCCGGAATAAATCTGCCTGAAGATGGTGCGCCCGCCCCGCGTCGTCCCGGCCTTGGTTCGAATGTCTTGACTGGAAGAGAGAACCGTTTGGCCGAATTGGCAGCGGGATCGGTTGTCAGCCGCACGCATGAACTGGTCGATCCCGCTCGATGCCGAATGTGGGCGGGGCACAACCGGGAATATGCGCTCCTCAACGAGGAGCGATGCGCCGATCTCATCGAGAGCATAAAGGCGCAGGGACGCCAAGAAATGCCGGCAATTGTCCGGCGGGTGCGCGGCGAACCAGACAATGATTTTGAGGTGATCTGTGGCGCTCGGCGTCACTGGTCGATCAGCTGGCTGCGTAGCCATAATTACCCCGACTTCCGGTTCTTGGTCGACGTCCGCGAACTGTCGGATGAAGAAGCATTCCGCATCGCGGATATCGAGAACAGGGCGCGCGAAGACCTTAGCGACCTGGAGCGGGCACGCGACTATCTCCGTGCGCTTGATGCCTATTATGAGGGCCGCCAGAAGGTCATGGCCGAGCGGATCAATGTCACAGAAAGCTGGCTGAGCCGCTATCTTGATCTCGCCCGCCTGCCGGCGGAATTGATGGTCGCATTTCCCAATCCGCAGGATTTGCGGATCAAGCATGTTACGGCGATCAAGCCTCTATTGAAACCCGACGATCGTCGCCAACGGGTATTTGCCGAAGCGGCCGCGCTCCGCGCTCGAACAGCTGACGAGGGGGCTTCTGCGGCCGTGCCGGACATTCTTCGCGCGTTGGCGCTGGCAGCCGATCCCCCCAAAAGGTCAGGATCCCCCAAGAGGTCAGGATCGACGGAAACCATCGCGTCGCAAAGCGGGAAGCCATTGCTTCGTTTCGAGGGTAAGGATCGTAAAGGGGTGAGGGTCACCTTGCTCCCACACGGCGGCGGTTCGCGGGAAGAGGCTGAAGCCGCGATCAAGACCTTACTCGATACGCATTGGCAGTAGCGATCATTTACCGGACGGTTGCTAGCAGCTTGCGTGCACCCTGAGGAGTGACTTGAAGAAGCCGGGTGACGGCTGCGGGGCGAAGCCCGGGGTAGGCCAGCGCAAGGCGGGCAAGGAGAGGCGCCCGGCTGCGGCGCGTTGCGGACACCTCCAAGGCCTTTGATCCTTGGCGCTCGATCCAGTCGAGGTCCTTCAGACCGGACTGGCAGCTCGTCAGCAGTGAGCGCGTCATGATATCGGCCAAAGCGACAACTTCGTGTGGCGGAAATTTCGGCAACAGAGTGAGAGAGGGCAGGGTGCCCAGCGTAAGTCCGGCATGGCGGAGCATGGCCGGTATATAGCTAGCGACCAACCAAGCCCTGTCACGTGCCCGTGGCTCGAGCATGAGCGTCCGGCCGTCGATCGTCGTCACGTCCACCGCGGCCTGATCGGCAACGACCACCGCCTTGAGCATGGCGACAATCCGATCGGCAATGGCGCGCAGCGATGGGGAAGGGTAGGGGGCCACTGTCTCCGCTCGTGCCTGTCGCCACGCCGGACCGAAATAGGCCAGGTCGCTGCCCGCCCAGACTTTGGCCTCGGCTCGATCGTCCAGCACGGTGCGTAAGACGTTCAGCGTCGCGCGGGCTAGCGGCCCTTGATCGCCAGCGCTGGCCTCAATCGCGAGATGAAACACCGCTGCGACGGAAACGGGATCGCTCAACCCCTCAGAGGCGCGGGGAGGGGGTGTGCGACCGCAAATCCAGTCCTGCAGATGCCGGACGTCGACGGGCACGCCGGCGAGACCGGCAAGTTGGGCCGCGCCCTGCAACCGCGCACGGGCCAGCCAGATGTCAGCCCATGGGCTGTTCTGGAGTCGTCCATCCAGTCGGCCGAGCAGGAGCATGGCCTGCTCATTGGAGGCATAGGAAGGGGAGGGGTCTGCCATCAATGCAGACTCTAGCGTAACCTTTAGGGAAACCAAAGTCAGCATTTAGTTTCCATCTCAGATAGCGTTAGAATATGAACATGTGATAATTGCAGTTATCACATCTCCATATTTGACGCCTCTTTAAAAGGTGAGCTACATATCACGCCGATGGATCACCTCGCTCAACTCGACGATAACGCCCTGATGGCGGAGGAAATGGCCCCAGCGCCGATGGCGTCGGTCAACGATCTGTCTTGGGCGGTGGTGAAGATGCACGCGGTCGAGCGCATCGTCATCAACGAGCCGCTAATCGCCGCCTATCAGGCTGCATCCTCGCCACACACCATCCGCGCGCTGAAATCGGATCTCGAGGCGTTCGACCTGTGGTGTCGGCGCATGAAGCGCATCGCGCTGCCGGCAACGCCGGAAACGGTCGCCGACTATCTCGACGCGCGGGCGGGGCAGGGGAGCAAGCCCGCGTCGCTCGGCCGGTACAAAGCGTCGATCGCCAAGATCCACCAGTTGCTCGAACTGAAGGATCCGACGCCGGCGTCGCTCGTGAAGCTCCGGCTGCAGGCGGTGCGCCGTGAGAAGGGGGCGGCGCAGAAGCAGGCGCGGCCGCTACGGTTCAAAGGCCCGGTGCGCGACGTCGAACGCGACACGGCGCGCGGGCTCAATATCCGCGCGCTGCTCGAAAGTTGCGGCGACGATCTGCCGGGGCTGCGCGATCGGGCGCTGCTGTCGGCCGCCTATGACACCGGTTTGCGTGCGTCCGAGTTGGTGGCGGTCGCAGTCGAGCATGTCGAGGAAGCGATCGATCCAGAGGCGCGGCTGCTGCAGATCCTGCGCAGCAAGGGCGATCAGGATGGGGAGGGGGCGACCGCTTTTCTGTCGCCGCGCTCGGCACGGGCGATCGCGGCGTGGACCGAGGCGGCCGACATCTCCTCAGGTCCGCTGTTCCGGCGCGTCCAGGTCCGCCGATACAAGGCGCGCGCCGCGGTGAAGGGGCGGCGGATCGACAGCATCTCGGGCCGCGAAACCTGGGATCTGCGCAAGACGCTCTCGAAGCCCGCGGTGAAGGCGCGGGTGGAGTACGATATCGGGTCGACGGCTCTGCACCCCGGATCGATCGGACCGATCTTTCGGACAATGATCCAGCGCGCGTTCGACCGCGGCGCGCTCGGAGATTTGACGGCTGACGATTTGTCGCGGATGCTGAAGGGGATCAGCGCGCATTCGACACGGGTGGGGCTCAACCAGGACCTGTTCGCGAGCGGCGAGGATCTCGCCGGCATCATGGAGGCGCTGCGCTGGAAGAGTCCGCGGATGCCGCTTTCCTACAATCGCAATCTGGCGGCTGAGCAAGGCGCAGCTGGTCGGTTAATGGCAAAAATCGGCTAGGAGCGAGCGCCCAGGTGACTACACAAAAAGAAATTGTCGGGGCCATCGCTCCGATCGAGTCCGCTTTATCGGCGGCTGCGCCAGACGGTCCGAAGGCCAATCCGGCTAGAGTGATAAATGAGCAAGGCCGGCCGATGGCGGAAAAGCGGGTTTGGCCACACGAGATCAATAAATATGCGGTTCGCACGGGATGAAGCCGAGAGGGGACGGCTCGTATTTAGGGTAAAGCTGTCCCTCCTCCTGTCACGCTAGCAATTCCTTGAACGCCTTCACTAGCATCTTTTCCCGCTTCTCGATAAATTCCCGGAAGTTGGCAAACGAGAGATCGACGTCAGGAATATAGTGCTTGGCCATATAGTCCTTGCGATCAGCCTTGGAGGGACATTTCTCAGTCAGCCAGGCGTCGAAATCCTTGCCCGATTTCTCCTGATTTGGAACCCCTTCTAGCAGCTGCAAATTGGCGAGGCTGTTGAAATTTTCCATGAAGAATTCAACGTCTTCATCGTCGATTCCGGCCTTCGACAAGCGTTTGTTAGTGAACATTTTCTTCGGGAAGATATGATCTTGATGGAACTTATTGCGAAAATCCAGCATCGGGTAAAGGAATGCTAGAACAGAGTAGGTGTATGCCTCGCCATAGCTGTAGTGGAGCAGGCTCACGATCTCGTCTTCGTCGAATGACAAGGATTTTGTGCCGCCTTTCAGCTTGTTTGAAATCTCTTCGAACGGAAAGCCTTGTGTGGCGCTGTTGATGACCTCACGGATAGGACGAAGCACGTTATCGGGCTGACCACTGAATGTCCGCTTAAGGAGAACGATCACCAGCCATTTGAAGATGGCCTTTCGGTCCGCCTCATATTTCGATGCAATGGCGAAGTTATTGGGGACGCCAATCTTCTTCAGATAATGGGCGATGGGGATCAGGGCGTTGTTGGATGTCAGCGTATCTCGGTGATAGCCGAGATTGGCCAGCAGGATGACTGCGGCGCTGATCGCTTTGGCGATGTCCTCCCACTGGCGCTCGATATTGAGCATGTTCGCCTTGTTGAAATTGTCTACCTTGAAGGCGATTTCCCGAAATCCGCCGAGGACTAGGCAGCATTTCAGGACGAAGTCCTTGTTGATGTTGAAGCCGTCGCCGATGGCATTCACCTCGTCAACGAATTCGGTGATCTCCTCACGTGCGTCCTTGTCCTTCCACTGGGCCGTGGCGATGGACAGCAGCAGGTCGGAATAATTGAGCTGGGTGCCGCCGCTGTTTACGCGGATGAAGATATTGAGAACCTTGTCGAGGTCCTCGCCGCGCTCCAGGAAGAAGTTGATTGATTTGCTTTTGTGTATGACGTCATGCAGCTTGAAGAGAGCCTTATTGGCCAGCCGAAACTTGTCATTTCCGAACTGCGCGACATCATTGTTCAGCAGATAATCATTGACGTCGACCGGCTCAAGGATGTCGAGAATGTCGCCAACCTTAAACCAGAAATTGTCAGCGTCGCGAACCCCGGCCTCCTTTTTTGTCAGGAAGCTGAATTGATACTCGATGTTGCTGTCTTCGGCGGGAGCATGGAACAGGTTCAAATAGAGATGCCGCTTGGGAAAAGCGGCATCATTGTCCCAGCGCTTGCGCGGCATTTTGTAAGAATATGACCCTTTGAGGCCGATATAAAGGGAGGTCAGGCGCTGTTGGCCGTCGAGAATGGCGATAATGCCGGACTCGCCGCTCAGATTGGCTTTTGGGTTATGGTAGCTGTCGCGCTCGTGATACTCGCGGACGAATTCATAAAACTGGTATTTGTCGACATTGTTGCGTTCGACTTCCCAGAAGAGAAATGAGTTGATTGGATAGTCCCGCATAAGGGAATCGAAGAGCGTTTCGATCTGATCGACGCTCCAGACGAATTCGCGTTGGATTGCGGGAAGCAGGTAATTCTTGCGGTGAATGTTGTCGATGGCGTCCTTGATCGTAATCGGTTCAACAAATGCCATCTTTCTCTCCAGCCCTGCATCCAAGTTCGTGCCGCGCGCGATATCACCTCATTCAGTGGCAAAGGCAATGTCCGGAAAGGCCTGGCGAATTCCGGCAACAGGGGGAATTCCAGGGACAGTACCGATTTCATGGTGGCAGCGGCGGTGATTCACAGCCCGGTCGGTGAACGGCGAAGCTGGTCGTTACCGGCCGGACGGTCCTCCAGAGGCTTACGGATGTTCTTCCCGATATGAATGAACGGCCATCTTGCCGGAGTCCGACGAAAAGTCACACCTTGTCCCAATCAGGATGTCCATTTTTGTCACCCTCATCGCCGATTGTAACGGTCTGACAACCGAATCGGAGACGATGAGATGAAATGCGAACGTAGGGACTCGATCGGCAACCATATCGTTGACATTGATGGCTGCCTGCGCGCGACCAATCATTCGTCCGTGTCTGCCGAGAATATTCGTGCACTTGGTGGGTTCCCGACGCGCAACCTAGCGGTTTGGGTGGAAATCTATGGGGAGAGCTGGCTGCTCGGCCCTCTGGATCGCGTTGAACTCGACGCGGATACGGTCGCTTTTTTCCGTACACGCGCCGACGCACCGGTAGATTTCGTCTTCAATCGTGCGGAGCGCACGACCATCGCTCTTGCGGCCTGAGGCGCTATCATGAAGCTGGTTTCTCAATTCACGTCGTTTCTCAAAGAGACGGTCAATCTTAATCAGACCCGCATCGACCTGCTTGAATCCAATGTGGAAGCGATCACTAACTTCATCCGCCAGTGCGAATGGTCTCCCCGGGTCTGTGGATTTGAAGAGCAGGGTTCGTGGGCGCACGACACGATTATCAAGCCGGTTGATGGCGGCGAATTCGATGCTGACCTTCTGGTGGTCGTGGATCCCGTCGATGGTTGGAGCGCGAAGGACTATGTAGCCAAGCTGGGAAAGGCATTCGCTGACAGCTCCGTCTATGGCTCCAAGGCTAAGACCTGGGACTATTGCGTCACCATCACCTATCCCGGCGAGCGCAAGGTCGATATCGCCCCGTTGGTACGATCGCGGAAATATGACGGAAGCCTGGAGGTTTGCAATCGTGCTGCCGACCGCTTCGATGCAAGCGATCCGGCCGAATTCACGGCTTGGCTCCGTGAACGAAACACGCTGTCGGGATCGAACAGCTTCCGCAAAGTCACGCGGTTGATGAAATATCTCCGGGACATCAAGACCACCTTCACCTGCCCCTCGGTTTTACTCACGACGCTGCTGGGCATGCAGATCCACTGGTATGACAAGGATTCCGACGCATTTTTGGATGTACCGACCACTCTGCGGACGGTCATCGGACGGCTTGATGATTGGCTGCAGGATCGGCCGGCTAAACCGCGGGTGGAGAACCCGAAGCTTTCGAGCGAGGATTTTGCTGCCAGCTGGACCGATACCCAGTATCTGAACTTCAGGTCCTTCATTCACAAATATCGCGGGTGGATTGACGAGGCCTATCTCGCGGAAGACCGTTCCTCCAGCATCACTGCCTGGCGCCGCGTTTTTGGGGAGGCCTTTGCCAAGGGCGAAGTGGTAGAAGCTTCAAAGGCCAATGTTGAGGGCGTGTCGCGAGTACGGGCTCTGCTGACCAGTACGGCTGCCCATCTCGACAGTCTGGTCGAGGTCGTTCGTGATTATGGCGTATCGATCCTCCCGGATTTCTTCTACCGGCCCCCGCACATGCTCGAACCCAACTGGATCCGGGCGCCGCACGTGTCGCGCGACGTCCATGTCACGGCGACCTGGCATCAATCCCGTAATGCCAATGCCATTCGTGTGGTGGGGGCAGGAGAGGTGCTGCCACGCCGGGGGGGGCTGTGGTTCGAAGCGAGGATCGGCGGAGGACAGCTGTTGCCCAGTGGTTTTCGGGTGCAGTGGCGCATCACCAACACGGGCGCCGCGGCGCTTTCACTGCGGCAGGGGCGCGGCGACTTCTATACGCCCCAGCAGAATGGACGGCGGTGGGAAGAGCTTCACTATCGGGGTGTGCATCTCGCGGAGGCGTTCATCATCAGGATGGCCGATGATGTCCTCGTCGGGCAAAGTGCACCGTTTCACGTGGTGATCGAATGACCATGAACGATATAGCCGAGCGGCAGAACACGCCGCCCTTTTTGCGATTGCTGCGCGCCCGATCCGAAATCTATCGGCGCGCCACGCATCTACAGCTGGTGCAGGTCACTTTGACCGTCATCGTCCCGGTTGTGATGGCGATCATCGCGCTCTTTACGCCGACAATACGCCCAATCGCAGGCGCATTGTCAGTCAGCCTTACGCTGATTGACATCGGATTTCTCGACCGTGCTTTGAAGCGTCGGTTGAAGACTGCAGCTCTGATCTGTGAGCGGTTTGACTGCGACCTTCTAAGATTGCCATGGAGCAAATTCGCCGCTGGCAAGCCGCTTGAGCCGGAGATTGTCGCCGAGGCGGATCGGCGATGGCCGAAGGGCAATGCAAAGCTCATCGATTGGTATCCGGGCGCTGTCGGACGGGCTCCTTTGCATTTGGCACGGATAATCTGTCAGCGAACGAACCTGTGGTATGATGCCAAGCTGCGCGAAAACTATAGCTTCATTTTGATCGCCGGAGCCGTGGCAATCGTGCTTGCGCTGGTAGCTGCTGGGCTAGCCCTCAATCTACCTTTCACCGATTTCGTTGTAACGGTCTTAGTCCCAGCAACCCCGATTCTGTCCTGGGCGGTGCGCGATGCCTTTCGTCAGCGTGATGCGGCGGACGCCCAGAAATTGGCCCGCGCAGAAGCCGAAGCCCTGTGGGATCTGGCGCTCGCCAAAGGTTGCGACGAGGGGGAATGCGAAAGACGGTCGCGCGAGTTTCAAAACAGGATATTCCAGCGCAGAACCAGCAATCCGCTACTCCTGCCTTTCGTCTATCATTGGCTTCGATCTGGAATGGAGATCGATATGAATCTTGGTGCCTCTGAGTTTCTGCGCCAAGCTGGGATAGTCGAAGACGATCAACCCTGACTGCAATCCAGCTTTTGTGTCACAGGCGGGCCGTCGATCGCGCTTATCTCGTGCCCGGCGAGACGAGTGGTGTCTCATGCGGCTGTGGAACTTTGCTCGTGCGCCAAGCGCCTTTACGCTGTGCACGCCGTTAAGCAATCATGCGCAGCTAACGGCGACCAGCTTTATCGCTGAGCTCAATTGAAAGCCGTCGCTGGGATGGCACGCAATCGTGCAGATCGCGTTCGGCGCTATCCGGTCGATTAGGGCAAGGCCGGGAAATCCGAGCGCTCATGTCCTTCCACCAGCGACCGCAGTCCCGCCGGTTCCAGCACCTCGACCTTGTCGCCCCACTGATAGAGGTGCCAAGCCATTTCCAGCCAGCCCGCTGCCTTGAACCGGACAATCAGACTGCCATCGTCGCGATATTCGGCCGATTGGTTGGGATGGAACTGGAACTCGGCTGCGCGCGCGGCCGCTTCGGGAAGAAAGCGCCAGACGATCTCGCCATATTGGGCGGGGTCCTGATAGGCGCCGAAGGCCTGTGACGCATGATCGTTCAAGGAAAAGCTGGACTGGATCGGGAAACTTTCATCGAGGCATTCGGCGCTGTGAATACGATCCAGGCGAAAATGGCGCAGATTTTCGCCCCTGTCGGCCTGGCGGGCAACGAGATAACTGCGCAGACCCAGCAACAGCCCGTGCGGCTCGACGATCCGGGCTTCGGCGGTGGTGTCACCATAGATTATTCGCATCCGAAAGGGCCCGCGTAGCGCCTCAATCAGAACGTCGGTCACTTCAGGCTTCATCGCGACCTTGGGACCTGGCCGTGCCACTTGGCCCAAGGCCGACAGGACCGCTTCCGCATCTGCTTCGGACCGCAGCGCGTCGCGAGGCGACAGGCGCGTGATCAGGCTGTCTCTTATGTCCTCAAGCGCACGTGCGTGGCGAAGTCTGTTCTCTTCACGCGCCGCCCGGGCGGCGATTTCCAGAGCCTCGATGGTGGTTTCCTGACGCGGTTGAAGCCGCTCGGGAATCGAGCTTTCTATACGCCAGCGTCGGCGACGATCATCATCGTCGATGACAACGACATTCGCGAAATTGTCTTCCAGCGCGCTTGTCATACGCTGCGCCGTACGATGCGAAATGCCAAATTCCTGAGAGATTTCTTCAAGGCTGATCCCCAAACGCCGTGATGCGGCGAGCTGGGCGAGGCGCAGGAGATCATTGGCCTTGGCGAAAGTCATTGCATATCCATGTCAGAGATTGACACCCTTGCATGCTAAGGAACAGGGTGGCGCCTGTCGAGGTGATTCCCTCTCGGGGGCGCAGGGCAATCAAGGGGGCCAAGTGAGGACGATCGGCAACTCCATTCTGTTTTCGGCAACCGACTTGATGCGGTTCGTCGGCTGTGCCCATGCGACGGTGCTTGATCTGGCCTATATGCGCGGCGAGCCGCTCATTCCCCGTCAAGATAGCGAAGATGCCGCGCTGCTTCAGCGGCAGGGCGATGCCCATGAGGCTGCTCATTTGGAGACGCTGAAGGACGCAGGCCACGGAGTCGTCGAGATTGCACGCGGCGATCTTGCCCAGAATGCGGATGAGACGCGAGCGGCTCTGGCGCAAGGCTCGCAGATCATCTTCCAGGGCGCTTTTCTGGCTGCGCGGTGGGGTGGCTGGTCCGATTTTCTCGAACGGGTGGAGCGTCCGTCATTGCTGGGGCCATTCAGCTATGAAGTGACGGATACCAAGCTCAAGCGCAAAGCCCATCCCAAGCATGTGCTGCAGCTCGTGCTCTATTCTGACCTTTTGGCGGAGATTCAGGGCGTGATGCCGGAGCACGCGCATGTGCAACTGGGTAATGGCACGCGCGCTACGCTGCGTCTGGCAGATTATGCCTATTATGCGCGCGGTGCGCGCACGAAGCTCGAGGCTTTTGTTGCTTCCCCCCAACCAACGCGGCCGATCCCATGCGCTGATTGTTCGCTGTGCCGATGGGGCGATCATTGTGACGCCGTCCTCTCGGGCCAGGACAGCTTGTTCCAGGTCGCCAATATTACCCGCGGCCAAGTGAAGAAGCTCGAAGCGTCCGGCATCGAAACGATGGCCGCGCTTGCTCGGCATGCGGACCCGGTGCGCGGAATTGCGAGCACGACGGCGGAGAAACTTATCGGCCAGGCAAGATTGCAGCACGCGCGCAAAACCGGCGATCCTGCCTTCGAGTTGCGCCCGGCACAACCAGGCAAAGGCTTTGACTTGCTCCCTCGACCGCAGGCGGGCGATCTCTTCTACGATATCGAGGGCGACCCCCATTATGAGGGCGGCCTTGAATATCTGCACGGCGTTTGGACCGATGATAGTTTTCATGCTTTCTGGGCCCATGACCATGCCGCCGAAGCGCAGGCGCTCGAGCGGCTTCTGGCCTTTTTCCGCGATCGCCTCACGGCGTATCCGGATGCCCGCATCTATCATTACGCGCCCTATGAGATCACGGCGCTGCGTCGCCTCACGACGCAATATGGCATCGGCGAGGCCATTCTCGACCGGCTCATGCGCGAACGGCGCTTTGTCGATCTTTTTGGCGTGGTGCGCGGCGCGCTCATCGCCTCGGAGCCGAACTATTCCATCAAGTCGATGGAAGCCTTTTATGGCTTGAAGCGCGAAGGCGAGGTCAAGACGGCGGGCGGTTCGGTCGTGGCGTATGAAAATTGGCGAGAGACCGGCGATCAGAAGATCCTCGACGAGATCGAGGACTATAATCGGATCGACTGCCAGTCGACCCAGCTTCTGCGGGACTGGCTGGTCGGCATCCGTCCCGATGGCCCATGGCCCGTGCTGGCACAGAATGCGGCTGAGCAAGAGTCGGTCGAGTATGAGGAAACGGCAGCGCTGCGCAGGCGCCTGGCTGCATCCACCTTGACCACCGAGCGCCAGGAATTGCTGTTCAACCTCGGGCTGTTCCATAAGCGTGAAGCCAAGCCCGCCCAGTGGACCGTGTTCGACAGCGCCGCGCGCGATGAGGAAGAACTCATCGACGATCTCGATGCGTTGGGGGGGCTTGAGGCGATATGCGGGATCGAGCCGATCAAGCGCTCGGTGATGCGCACCTATCGCTTTCCGCTTCAGGAAACCAAATTGCGCGAAGGCGGCAAGGCGACTGTTCCCGGGACCGATGGGCCGCCGGCGACCGTTGCGATTGAGGGGTTTGATCGCGACGCATGCACGATCACCCTGAAGGTCGGCGTGGCAAGGGCCGAACTCCTTACCGACCGGCTGACCCTGCATCCAGATTGGCCGCTCGATACCAAGGTGTTGGCGGCAGCGGTGCGCGACGTCATCGACGACCAGTGCGGCGCACGGCGTTATCGTGCGGTCGATGATCTGCTATCGGGCGCGGCCCCGCGCCTGAACGGCATCAACGGAGACATTCTCAGCGGCCAGGAGCCGGTGGCGGGCGCCATCGCCGCCGCGCAAGCCATGGATCAGACCTTGCTCCCGATCCAGGGACCGCCGGGAACGGGCAAGACACATGTCACGGCCCGGGTGATCTTGGCGCTGGTGAAAGCGGGACATCGCGTCGCCGTCGCCTCGAACAGCCATGAGGCGATCCGCAACGTGTTGCTTGGTTGCCTGCGCGCTTGCCAAGAAGAAGGCGGCATGCTCCCTGTGTCGTTCGCCCATAAGATTTCTGGCGGCAACGATAGCTATGCCAGCGATTGTCCCGTTCACCTCGCCACAGCTAATGATGACCTGATGCTCGCCCGCGCCAATGTGGTGGGCGGCACGGCCTTCTTCTTTGCGCGCGATGAGAATGTGCAGCGTTTCGATTGGCTGTTTGTCGATGAGGCGGGGCAAGTGGGCCTGGCGAATATGGTCGCCATGGGGCGTGCCGCGCGCAATATCGTGCTGGTCGGCGACCCGCGCCAGCTGCCGCAAGTCATCCAAGGCGCGCATCCAGCGCCCGCCAACCTGTCATGCCTGGAATGGATGCTCGGCGAGCATGCCACCGTCCCGCCCGATCGGGGCATCTTCCTAGCCGAGACCCGGCGAATGCACCCGGCGGTTTGCGAATTCATTTCAAACCAGGTCTATGAAGGGCGGCTTGCAAGCCATGGCGATACCCAGCGCCAGAGCGTGACCGGAACGGCCTGGCCGCTGGCCGGTGCATACTGGGTTTCAGTTGCCCATGACGGCAATACCCAGATCGCCGCCGAGGAAGTCGCCGCGATAGGCGCGGCAGTCGATCATCTGCTGAAAGGAAGTTGGACCGACAAGACCGGCATGACACGTGCCATTGAACCCAGCGACATAATCGTGGTCGCGCCTTATAACGCGCAGGTCAACGCACTTCGGGCCGCGCTGCCCGGCAGTATCCGTGTCGGTACGGTTGATAAGTTCCAGGGCCAGGAAGCCTCGATTTGCTTGGTCTCCATGACCGCTTCCTCAGCCGACGAAACGGCCCGCGGCATCGAGTTTCTCTTCTCGCTCAATCGCATCAATGTCGCGGTCTCACGCGCCAAAGCGCTCGCGCTCGTTTTTGGCAGCGGCCGCTTGCGCGAGGCCAACTGCAGCAGCATCGAGCAGATGCGGCTCGTCAACACGCTGTGTGCCCTTCCGCCTTTTCCTGTGACCTCTAATACGGGACCTTGATCCATGCGTTTCCTCCACACCGCTGACTGGCAGCTCGGCAAGCCTTTCGGCCGGTTCGATCCCGAGGTCCGTGCGGCGCTTGGTGAAGCGCGCTTCGATGCCATTGACCGGATCGGCGAGGTCGCCGCCGCCCAGCGGGTGGGGCATGTCATTGTCGCAGGCGATATCTTCGATACCGAGGGCCCCGAAGACCGGGTCATTGTCCAGGCGGTTTCGCGCATGCAGCGCTATCCTTGTCGTTGGTGGCTGCTGCCGGGCAATCACGACTATGCCCGCAACGGCGGACTGTGGGACCGCGTTCGCCGCAAAGCATCGGACAATATCATCCTGCTCACGGACCCGAGCGCACAGGAGATCGAAGCGGGAGTCTGGCTGCTCCCCGCACCGCTCATCCATCGCCACCATCTCGACGATCCGACCGAGCTTTTCGATAGCATGGAAACGCCAGGCGCGAAGCTACGGATCGGCCTTGCCCATGGTTCCATTCGTGATTTCACGGCACGCGGCGAGACCAAGAACCAGATCGCGCCGGATCGGGCGAAGCGGTCCAATCTCGATTATCTGGCGCTGGGCGACTGGCACGGCACGCTCAAGGTCGATCCGAGCACCTGGTATGCTGGAACCCCCGAAACCGATAGCTTCCAGCGCGATGAACCCGGCCATGCGCTCATGGTCGAGCTTGCCCCAGGAGGTGAGCCAAAGATCGAACCTGTACGCACTGGCCGGTACCAATGGCTACTCAGGGACTGGATGCTGCAGGACGCCTCCGCCTTCTCGGCGGAATGCGAGGTGCTGCTCTCGGCCATCGATCCTGCGTCAACGCTGCTGCGCTTATCGCTTGCGGGCATTACGGGCCTGGCCGACCGCGTCGAGATCTTGTCCCGCCTCGACGATGACCTGCGGCATCGCCTGCGCTTTCTGGATGTCCGGTCGGACGATCTGGTCGGCCGACCGGGCGAGCAAGACTTGGCGGATCTCAAGGTCGAGGGTTTGCTCGGCATAGCGGCAGAGAAGCTTACCGACACCATCAACGCCGGCGGAACTGATGCGATATCGGCGCGGCGTGCAATGGAGCGGCTCTTCGTCGAATATCATCGGGGAGGCCAAGCATGAGCCTGCAACTGCGGCGGATCAGCCTGAACAATTTCCGCAAGTTCCGCGAACCCCTGACGATCGAGGGGTTGGGCGAGGGGCTTAACATCATCATCGAACCAAATGAGAGTGGGAAATCCACGATCCTCGAAGCCCTGCGCGCGGCCTTTTTCGTCCGCCACGCCACGAAGAACCAGCTTGCCCAGAGTTTTGCTCCCTATGGGGAGGCGGTTGCGCCGGAGATCGAAGTCAGTTTCGATATCGGTGCCGACAGCTGGAAGATCGCCAAGCGTTTTCTCAAAAGTCCGCAAGTCGAAGTCACGGGACCGCAGGGGCGAGCGCAGGGCGAGGAAGCCGAAAATAGGCTCCAGGCGCTGCTTGGGTTCGTCAAGGATAGCAGTCAGCGCGGTGACCCGGCCACCTATGGCGCGCTTGGTATGCTGTGGGTTCCGCAGGCGCAGGCGCTCGAGGTGACCGCGCCCGGTAACATCGTGCGCAACAGCATCCAGGCGACGCTGGAGGCGGAGGTGGGGACGATCGTCGGCGGCGCTGCCTATGAGCGGGTCCGCAAGCGGATCGATGAGCAATATGAACTTTACTGGACGCCTGGCGGCAAAGCCCAGTCGAAGGGGCGTTGGCAAGCGGCGCGTGATCGCGACCAGCAGGCGCGGCAAGCCGCTGCAGACGCGACCACACGGCTCGATGCGCTCGAAAAGAGCTTTTGCGATCTGGAAACGGCGCGTGGTCGGCTTAAGGTGCTTGAGCGCGAGCTGGCAGATGAGACCGAGCTAGAACAGCGTGCCGATCTTGTTCAGGCACTCGAGGTCGCCAAGGCTGCGGCGCAGATTCTTGAAACCCGCAAAGCCGAGCACGAGAATTTTTCGACGAACCTCGATCGCCTCGAGGATCTGCACGCTCAGCACGAGGCTGCGAGGGCAGCGCTGATGGCTGCGAGCGCAACTTTTGCCGCAATCACCGCGAATCGCGAACAGCTTACCGGTCAGCTGGAAGCCGGACGAACCAAAGTGACTGAGGCGAAGGCAGCGCTCGACCAGGCACGCAATGATCGCGCCGCAGCCCGTCAGTCGCTTGTAGAGGGGGAGGGGCGTGTCGCCCTACGTCAGCGGCGTGCGGCGATCGCCGACGCGCGCCAGCGGCATACCGAGCTACTCAACCTCGAACAGCAATTGGGCGATGCTCGAATTGACGCGGAACGGCTCATCCCAGCTGAGGCGGTCGCCCGCCTGGAGGCCAATGACCGCGCGATTGCGGAGGCGCGGGCTGGGGTCAATGCCGGTGCCACGTCGATCGAGCTTATTGGTGACATTGCGGACATCACCATAGGTGGTGAGCCACTGACTCCAAATATCCCGCGCACCTTGACCGGCGAGACCCAAATTGCGTTGGGTGGCGGCATCCTCGTTATCCGGCCGCCCGCGACGGCAGCCAGTGCGGAAGCCAGTCTCGCCGCGGCATTTGAACGACAGGCTCTGGAGCTAGCCGAGTGGGACGTGGTGGACCTCGCAGCAGCGCGGACGCGAAACGACACTGCGCGCGACGCCCAGGGGACCGTCCAAGTGCTCGAAAGCAAGATTGCCGGCCTCACGCCGGCGCAGCCGCTATTGGATCTCGCGGCAGGTCCGGATGCGCTCAAGCTGTTGGTGGCCAGCCTCGCACCGGATTCCGCCACGCCCGATGATGACGCGATCTCGGTTGATCAACTCACCCGGCGCCTGGAAGAAACGGAAACGGCAGTGGTGCGCGCGGAGACCATGCACGACCAGGCCGTTAAGGATCTGCGTGAAATCGAGGATAAGGACCGCCCGCTTGCCGCCGAGCAGGCAGGCGCCGAGCGTGATCAGACCAATGCGTCGGATCGCGTCGCTCAGATCGAGGGACGGCCCGATTTTACAGGGCTTGCCGACGCCATCGTCAAAGCCAGGGAGGATGCCGCCCAGGCTGCTGTCAAGCTGGCCGAGGCGAAGCGCGACGCCACGGCTCATGATGTGCAGGTGATCAACCGCAAGATCGACACGATCGATAGCCGGGCAAAGGCCGGTCAAACCCGGCGGAGCGACCTCGAAAAGGATATTGCGCGCTTTGAGGCGATCATTGAGAGCGAGGGCGGCAAGGGCCTGGCGAGCGTGGCTGCGGCTGCGGCCGAAGAAGCCGATGCCGCAACGCAGGCGCTGGTGCGGCTCGACGAAGAGGCGGCCACGATCAAATTGCTCAAGGATGTGCTGGACGAGGCGCGCGCCGAGGCAGCCCGGACCTTCGTTGGCCCGGTAGCCCAGCGCGCTCGCGTTCATGTTGAGCGCCTGTTTCCCGGCGCCGAACTCAACTTTGACGCAGAACTCGGCCTGACCTCGGTCACGCGCTCCGGCTTGAGTGAAGTCTGCGGCACGCTTTCAAAGGGAACGCAGGAGCAACTGGCGGTCCTGACCCGTCTCGCCTTTGCCGACATGCTGCTGGAGCAGGGTATGCCGGTGTCGCTCATTCTCGACGATCCGCTGGTCTATTCCGACGATGGCCGGCTCGATTTGATGACGGAAATCCTGGAAGAGGCGTCTCAGCGTATGCAGGTGATCCTGCTCACCTGTCGAGACCGGGCGTTCAGGCATTTGGCCGCAACGAGGGTTCAGCTTTGACCCTTAGTACACTTCGTTGACGATGCCACATCAAGACCAAACCCCGTAATTTGAAGGCAATCTCACACGCTCCGCGGCGCAGCGGACTGCACCGACCCTCATAAATTTAATCCGTTCAGAATCGGAGCGAATCTGCTAGCAGGTTGAGCATATCGGATTGGGATCAAAAGACGTTGCGTTACAAAGCTGACATCGCTGGGGGCTCCTTAAAGCTTTACGAATCAAGGATCATCGCAGGCCTGTTGCTCGAAAGTGTGTCCGCAGAGAAATGGAAGCAGGCGATCGAAATCGAGAATGTCCTGCAAAAGACATCCCAAGGCACTGCGAAGCGCCAAGCCAGCCTCATACGGACGCGGCTGAAGACAATGACATCCGAGCATTGGCTCTTGGTTCGAGACGGTCCGAAGCCCTTGGCCACCCAAGCCGTATTCGCTGCAGCGATCGCACACAGCCAATTGCTGAAAGATTTCCTGTCGTTGTATGTTAGCGATCACTTTCGAACTGGCAGCTTGGAGTTAACTCGCCGTCATTGGCGCACTTTCGTAGCCACATGCCGCGAGCGTGATCCTGAAATGCCGGTCTGGACACAATCCACCACGGACAAACTGGGCGACAGCGTTTTCCAGATTTTGGCGGAGGTTGGAATGCTTTCCGACGGCTCGAAGCCATCGCTCCAGCGCGTTCATTACCAGCCTGAAATAATGGCTTATCTCCACGAACATAAATATGACGAGGTCGTCCGCGCGATGCAGGCCTTCATATGACAAGCCTGCAGACCCGCCTTGATCGGATCCGAGATAGGGTCACGTCCGACGAATTTCTGCACGGGCGTGGCCTTGGTAACGACGTGCCATTTTACGCGTTCGATTATCCGAGCGAGTCGGAGCAGCATGTCAACAATCACATCGAATGGTTGCTCGATGATCTTGGCCGGAAAACCGGACTGAAGGTTGGCGTGGTCAATATGTTCGAGTTGGCCGTCGAGCAACTGAAGAGGCGCGACCTTTATACTAAAGCATTGGCGATGGAGAAAGCCAAGGGAGTTGCCACGTTGCTCGGCGCCCTCAAAGGTCCACTCGAGCCCGGCAAAATGGCTGCGGCATTGTTGGAAAAATTTGGCGGCATGCCCCCCGACATGCTGTTCCTGACAGGCGTCGGCCCGGCTTATCCGCTAATTAGGACACATAGCCTTCTCAACAATCTTCAACCTCTATTGGGCGCCGTTCCTCTGGTGCTATTCTTCCCTGGCCGTTTTAGTGGCCAGAGCCTTCAATTGTTCGGCGATATGCAAGAAACACCGTATTATCGCGCATTTAGATTGGTGGATTGATGCCCATGATTATCGAAAATATTTTCGCCAAAGACATCAATCGCCCCATCAACGGGGTCATTAAGGCTGATCAGCGCGACAAGGCCTACAATGAGCTTGAAGAGTACGTGATCACCAAAGAGGTGGACCGGCATTTGCGTCAGTTCGTAAACGCCTTTCTTCAGGGAATTGATAGCAAGAACGACGCTGAGGTTTCAGCCCGAATGGGCGTGTGGGTCTCCGGTTTTTTCGGATCAGGCAAATCTCATTTCATCAAGATTTTGTCCTACCTGCTAGCCAACGACCTGGTCGCTGAAGACGGCAAGCCCGATCGCCTGCCCCTCGACTTCTTCATCGAGAAGGCAGCTGGCGATAGCGCCTTTCAGGGCGATCTACGCCGAATGGCAAACGCTCAGACCGAGGTTATACTGTTCAACATTGATAGCAAGGCAGAACAAAATCATAGCCGAGATGCCATCCTTCAGGTGTTTCTGAAGGTTTTCAACGAGCACCTCGGCTACTGTGGCGATCACCCCGAAGTAGCGCACATGGAGCGCTTTCTGGACGACAAGGGGAAGTTCCAGGCGTTTATCGATGCGCTTGCTGAAGATCATAATCTCGACTGGCGGGCAGAGCGCGATTCCTACCAGTTCTATGGCTCGGAAGTCGCTGCGGCGCTGAGTAAGGTCCTCAATCAGCGGATCGAGGATCCTCAGGGATGGATTGATAACCTCGACAAAGGTCTTGCCCTGACCATCGAAAATTTTGCCAAGTGGGTCAGGCAGTATCTCGACAAATCGGGCGGCGGCAAGCGCTTGGTCTTCCTCGCTGACGAGGTCGGTCAGTTCATCGGTGGCCAATCGCAGCTCATGCTCAATCTCCAGACGATAACGGAAAATCTGGGCACAGTGTGCGATGGTCGTGCCTGGGTTGTGGTTACTTCGCAGGAGGACATTGAGGCGGTCGTCGGCGGCGCGTTCGAAAAGGATCGCAGCAAGGATTTCTCCAAGATTCAGGGTCGATTTACGACCCGCCTCTCGCTGTCTGGAGCAAACGCAGATGAGGTGATCCAGCGACGACTGCTGGAGAAGGCTCCCGCTGCCCAAGATGCACTGAAAACGTTGTTTCGGGAAAAGGGAGATATCCTCCGAAATCAGATCACGTTTCGAGATTCGGGCATAACACTGCGGTCCTTCGCGGACGCAGATGGCTTCATTGAATGCTACCCGTTTGCCCCATACCAATTCCTGCTGGTTCAAAAGATATTCGAAGCCAGTCGCCAATTTGGCGCGACAGGCGGCCACCTTTCGAAGGGTGAACGCTCGATGCTGGATGCGTTCCAGACCGCTGCCAAGGCTATAAAAAGCAAGCCCCTTGGGGCGCTCGTACCTCTTGACGCCTTTTACCCCGCGATTGAAAGCTTCCTTGAAGGCGTTGTCCGCACGGCAATCGGCCGGGTCGAGAACATCGCTGACCGCAGTAATTTTGATGCGCGGGTTTTGAAGACACTTTTCCTCATTCGTTACGTTGAGGAAGTGCCCGCCAATATCGATAATCTGGTCACGTTTTTCGTGGACGAGGTCGACGCTGACAAACGTGCGCTCCGGTCCGAGATCGAGCAAAGTCTGCTTCGGCTCGAGCGGGAAACCTTGATTAGCCGAAATGGTGATCTCTACTTCTTCCTGACGAACGAAGAGCGAGACATCAACAAGGAGATTAAGGATCAGGACTACAGCCAAGCGGACCTCAACCGCCTGCTTGGCGATGTCATTTTCGAAGATGTTCTGCGGGATCGCCGATATCGCCACGCCGCCAACGGCAAGGATTTCGATCTTACCCGGTTGATCGACCTGACCCCCTTCGGTAACCGGGTCGAGGGCAGTTTGGTCCTCTCAGTCTTGACTCCGCTGGCACCGGATTTTGGTACCTTCAATGACGCGCGCTGCATTGAGCTGAGCGTAGATGGCTCCGTTGGTCAGGTCGTGGTCAAGTTGCGTGACGATCAGAAACTGTCAGACGAGATCACCGCTTACATCAAGACAGAGGCCTATCTACGCCTCAAATCCGACGGGTCGCTGCCACAGACAACCAAGCGGATTCACGACGACAAACGCCTGGAAAATTCACAACGCCGCAATCGCATCAGCACTTCGCTCACGCAGATGCTGGAAGAGGCGAAGTTTTATGTGCTGGGCAACGAAAAGAGCTTTCCCGGCACACCCAAGGTCGCAGTCGATGCCGCGCTGCGATACCTCGTCGAAAACAGCTACAACAAGCTGTCCTTCATCCAGCATTCGCCGTCGGATCAGTCGGCCGAATTGCGCCGCGTGCTTGCCGATCCCAGCGGCGAAGAGCTCGATCTGCTTGGCGGCAGTCAGAATGCTCGGGCGCTCAAAGAAGTGCTGGAATATGTCGAGCTGCTCAGCGGACGCAGTCAGTCGGTCAATCTCGGGTCTTTGATCACTGAACGTTTCGCGCGGCATCCCTATGGCTGGAAAGAACTCGATACGTTGCTGCTCGTCTGCCGGCTGTTCAAGGCTGGCCAGATCGAGTTGCACGCAAATGGTGGCAAGCTTCAGGCGGGCGACGTTTACGCGCAAATCGACGGATCGACCAAATGGAACAGGGTCAGCCTGTCGCGTCGGAAGACGGTGGACAAGGCCGACATCCAGTCGGTGCGCGTCTTGGCGCGCGACCTGTTTGGCACCGCGGCACCAGAAGGCGAAGATGATCTGCACAATTGGCTGCGCGATCGCTTTGGCAAGCAATCCCAGCTTCTGGCGCAATGGTCGGGCTTGGCAGCGACGGGTGCCTATCCCGGTTCAGATGAAATCGCCGACCTGCAAGGCATGCTCAACAAGCTGCTCGCCAACCGCGACAGTTTCGGCTTCCTCGGCCACGCCAAGGCCCACGCGGCCGACCTCGGGGATTATGGTGAGCGATTCCAGCGCTTGGAAACGTTCTACACGCAGCAAAAGCCGCAATGGGAAGCACTGCGGTCGGCCTTCCGCGACGAGTTTGAGCCCAACGCCTTCTTCCTGAACCGGGATACTGACGCGGCGGCGGCATTGGCAACAGGGCGCTCGATCCTGAACGATCCGCGCCCTTATGGCCGGATCAAGGAAAGTGCTCCGCTGATTCAGACCCTGCGGGCACGAAACGAAACAGTCATCGCCGAGCGGCGCGCAGACGCGTTGGCCAAGGTTGATCCGCAAATTGAAACACTGCGGTCCGATCTGGCTAGCATCGGCGTTGATGCTGACTTTTCGAACAAATGCCTCAAGCCGATTCAGGATATCCGCAAACGGATCGAGGTTGAAACCAACACCGGGCAGATCACCAACCTGATCGAGGAAGCGGCCGAAGCTGCCGAGGTTGCGCACTCCGACATCGAGAAGGCGGTCGATGCAGCAAAGCTCGCCTTTGCAACGCCGCAACCTTCGCCAGAGCCGTCCGTCGTCAAGCAGCCCGGTGCGACACCGTTCACGCCCGCCCCCAAGGTCAAGGCGCCGGAGAACTTCAAACCGCGCCGTCAGATTTCGGCCAGACTGCCCGCATCCAAGCCCTATCTCGAAACGCGCGAGGATGTTGACGAATATCTGGCCGCGCTGCGCAAACAGCTTGAAGAGGCCATCGCCAGCAACGCCCGCATCGAAATCTTCTGAAAGTTCTGCTTCCCATGGCTTCTAACCGCAACGTCCTGAAGAAATATGCCCCGCAGGCTCGGCTTGATTTCATTCAGGCCATGACCAACCGCGCGGCCCAGTTCGGCATCACCAAGGCCGGGAGCGCTGCTGGCGAAGTTCAGGGCGATCTTTTCATCCTGAACGGCAAGGCGTTCCCGCGTTCGGTCGCGAACCAGCGCGCGCGGCTGATCGCGCGCATTGCGCGGGACGGCTTTGCTCGGGTGATGGAGGCTGTTGCCTACACCTGGTTCAACCGGTTTCTTGCCATCCGGTATATGGAATTGCACCACTATTTCGATCATGGCTGCCGCGTCCTGTCGCACTCGGCGGGCCATGATGAGCCTGAGTTGCTGGAGAAAGCCGCTTCAATCAATCTTCCCGGCCTCAACCGCGATGAGATCGTCAACCTTAAGCTGGATGGCACCAAGGACGAGCAGATTTATCGCAAGCTGCTGATCGCCCAGTGCAATGATTTGCACCGCGCGATGCCGTTCCTGTTCGAAAAGATCGACGACGAGACCGAACTGCTGCTGCCGGACAACCTGCTGCAATCCGACAGCATCGTGCGCAAGCTGGTGAACGAGATCGATGAGGCCGAATGGCAGGAAATCGAGATCATTGGCTGGCTCTACCAGTTCTACATCTCGGAAAAGAAGGATCAGGTGATCGGCAAGGTGGTGAAGTCGGAAGACATCCCCGCCGCCACCCAGCTTTTCACGCCCAACTGGATTGTAAAATACATGGTTCAGAACAGCCTTGGAGCACAGTGGCTGGCAACCTATCCCGACAGCGGCATTCGTTCGGGCATGGAATACTACATTGCACCGGCTGAGCAGGCGCCGGAAGTGCAGACCCAGATCGATGGGATCACGCCAAAGCAGCTGGACCCCGAAGCCATCACGCTGATCGATCCTGCGGTTGGGTCAGGCCACATTTTGGTCGAAGCCTATGACCTGTTCCGAGCGATCTATCTTGAACGGGGCTATACCAAGCGGGAAGCGGCGCGCGCGATTCTGACGAAGAATCTGTTCGGTCTCGATATCGATGACCGGGCGGCGCAGATGGCGGGTTTTGCCTTGCTGATGAAAGCCTGCGCCGATGATCGTACGGTGCTGCGCAGTCCGCCCAAGCTGAACGTGCTGGCCTTGCAGGATAGCGAGGGGCTGGACGCTGAGGCTATGGCGAAGGCGCTGCTGCCGCAAGAGCGGTTTGAGATGGTGCCGAGCGGCGATTTGCTGCCCGAGACCTTGTCCCAGCCCACCTTGTCAGCCCAGCAACCGACATCGAAAGAGGCCAAGGCGATCAAGGCTCTGGTAACGCTGTTCGGTGAGGCCAAGACGTTTGGCTCGCTGATCACGGTGCCGGATGCGGTGATGCGGTGCGTGCCTTTGCTCGATGCGCTGCTGGCAAAGCCGCTGACGGGTGATCTGCTGCTGCGGCAGGCGCAGGAGGATGCGCAGGGGGCGCTGAAGCCGCTAGTTGAACAGGCTCGGCTGCTGGGTGATCGCTACGACTGTGTGGTTGCCAATCCGCCCTATATGGGCGGCAAGGGCATGACTGAGAATTTAAAAATCTTTGCGGATGAATATTTCCCGGCAAGCAAATCTGACTTATTTTCGATGTTCATCGACCATTGGTCTGAAATCTCATCAAAATATAGCTCATTTGTCGTTCCGTATGTCTGGATGTTTATACCGTCATTTAGTGATTTTAGATTAGGAATCTTAGAAGAAAAAATAATAAGAAGCGTTATTAAGCTTGAGTATAATGCATTCGAGCCGGCATGCATACCAGTTGCGTGCATTTCCATATCTAGAAGCAAAATTGATAAATATATTGGCAAATATATCGATCTTGGAAATTTTAAGGGTAGCGAAAACCAATCAGCAAAATCTTTAGAGGCTATTAGATCTGAAGATTGCCCTTGGATGTTTGAAGTTAAGCAATCTTCATTTGCCCAAGTCCCCGGTAGCCCTTTGGCGTTTTGGGTTAGTGAGGGATTTCGACAGTCCTTTCAATTTGGGTCACCCTTAGGTTCCACAGGCTCTGCGACAGAGGGCGTCAAAACTGGAGATAATGACCGTTTTATGGGTCGTGCGGCTGAGCGGAACAGAAAAGTGTCATAAGGAGCCGTTTGGCTCAATGCAGCGATAGATAGTGGCCGGGTGAACATTGAAGGTCCTGGCGACGGAGCTGATTGATTTGCCCTCCAGAA
>NZ_JBAQOK010000003.1:0-15735 GCF_049304695.1 Sphingobium sp. | reverse complement strand
CAGCGACAATCAAACCTGCGAGTAGCGCTTGCCAGCGTCAATCAAAGCAGGCACCACTTGAAAACCGCGACGATCAGTTCTCATCCTGATTGACGGAAACTTCTCATCCAGATCGCCGCGCCATATGTGGCGCATTGCGCAGCCAGGATACGGTTGTCTTCCCGCAGCCATTGTGACCGAATAGGTAGTTGATCTTTTTAAGGTTGGTGAGCTTCTCACCTGCGGCTGGATATGTCGCCTCGCCAGCAATCCCAATTGAAGTCAGCACTCCGCCCCCACGAGATAGTAATTCCCTGAACCGATCTAGCCGCCGGCGCGCCGTGCTTCCAGCCGTATTGCTCAGCTGGATCCGTTCTCGCACTAACGAGTTCTTCCCAAAGGTTCGGCACATCTACGGTCAGACCCTCTGTCCATCGGCATCGTTTGCTTCAGACAGAAGCAGCCATTCAAGCCGTGAGTCAGGAACGGCGGAAGTGTCCCAGCTTTCGTTCGATCTCGGCGCTGACGGCTAAGCAATTTTCGCCATGAGGCGACCTGCAGCGCCATGCTCAGCGGCGAGGTTGCGGTTGTAGGCGAGCGGCATCCGCGGCGATTTCCACCGGAGCGCATCCATAATGCCGGCCAAGTCCTCGCCACTCGCGAACAGATCCTGGTTCAGCCCAATCCGTGTCGAATGCGCGCTGATCCCTTTTAGCAATCTGGCCAAATCCTCTGCGGTCAGATCGGGCAGCGCGCCGCGATCGAACGCCCGCTGGATGATCGACCGAAAGATCGGCCCGATCGAGCCCGGGTGCAGCGCGACGGTGCCGATGTCATATTCGACGCGCGCCTTCACCGCCGGCTTGGATAGCGTCTTGCGCAGATCCCACGTTTCCCTGCCTGATATACTGTCGATCGGCCGCCCCCGCACGGTGGCGCGGGCCTTGTACCGCCGCACCTGCACCCGTCGGAACAGCGGCCCCACCGTGATCTCAGCCGCCTCGGTCCAGGCCACAATCGCTCCCACGGTGCGCGGGCTGAGGTAGGCGGTTGCCCCCTCTCCGTCCTGGTCGCCCTTGCTCCGCAGGATCTGCAGCAACCGTGCCTCGGGATCGATCGCCTCCTCGATATGCTCGACGGCTACCGCCACGAGTTCGGAGGCTCGCAGGCCGGTGTCATAGGCCGCCGACAGCAATGCACGATCGCGAAGGCCCGGCAGATCGTCTTCGCAGCTCTCGAGCAGCGCGCGGATGTTGAGCCCACGCGCCTTGTCGCGCTCGACGTCGCGCACCGGCCCTTTGAACCGCAGCGGCCGCGCCTGCTTCTGCGCCGCCCCCTTCTCGCGGCGCACAGCCTGCAGACGCAGCTTGACCAAAGGTGCCGACGTCGGATCCTTGAGGTCGAGCAATTGGTGGATCTTGGCGATCGACGCCTTGTAGCGCGCGAGCGAAGCAGGCCGGCTCCCCTTCCCTGCCCGCACATCGAGATAATCGGCCACAGTCTCGGCTGTGGCCGGCAACGCGATGCGGTTGGTGCGCCGACACCAGGCGTCGAACGCCTCGGCGTCGGATTTGAGCGCGCGGATGCTGTGGGGCGACGAGGCGGCCTGATAAGCCGCGATCAGCGCCTCGTTGACGATAACACGCTCGCCGGCGCGCATCTGCACGATTGTCCATGCAAGGTCGGCCGGTGATCTGAGGACCGGCATGAACGCCTCCGGCGTCGCCACAGAGGTTTTCTGCCCTTCCTGGGCGGTTTCAGTGCCCATGATGCCCTGCGCTCCTCAGCCGCGCCTATACGCACCTTATAGAGAGCGGTCAATTCCGCTTCTATGATAACTGCAATTATCGAGTATCCATATTATAGTTAATTTGTGCGCTTTCCAAATAGTTATGGCAGTTGGTTTTCTGATTTACTTGCAACTTGGCATATTTTCATTCGAATAAATCTGACCCAAATCTTTTAATCAGTTTTTCCGCGACATTCGCCCGATAGCGCTGCTGACGCAGCTTTGTCGGACTATGGTAGGCGCCAACAGCCTGCCAATAATCACCCGTCACAGCGAGCGCAGATAGAAATATCCAACGTGCGGCCCGCACATTGAAACAGGCATCGTGGATCAACCAATGGCGCACATCCGACCCGCTATGGCGGAGGATTTTGGAAATCCGTCCCACCCACCAACTATTGACCTGCATCGGTCCCAAATCATAGCTGCCGTCTGTGTTCAAAATCTCGGCACCAATCCACCCACCTTCCTGATCGCGCAGGCCCCACAGCGTCCTTTCGAGCCATTCGTGTCCCGCCGCTGCCTGCCTGATACATTTTCCAATCGTCATTTCGTGCAATGCAGGCAGCTTTGATCTGGCTTGTGCGGGCGAAGATTGAGTCAGCATCAACATTGCGAGCAATGCGATCGCAATACGGCAAGCGCAGGTCGCCAATTTAATGGTCATGACCACCTCGATAATCACGCGATTGGGTTGGCGAATTACCATCAGATTGTCGTGACGCTGCTTGATCGTTAGTCTGCCGGTGTTGGTCGTCGGACTTGCCAAGCAATGACGTCAGCCACCGATCGAGCATGTTTGCAACTGACTGCGCGCGGCCGACAAGGCTCGCCGCCAGACTGTCAGGTATCGGCTGTGATCGCCTCTGTCGCCCATCAAATGTCAGCATTTTGCGCGCTTCCCGATTCGCCTGCTGTAGCAGCCGCAGCTCGTCCCAGCGTTGCCCATGTCTGACTGCCCTGCCCTTGACGCTGTCCTTGTCGAGCCGACCGAGCCCTTCGAGCGCAGAGGTCTTCGTGCCAGAATTGCGTTCAAGCTTTTCGATCAGGCGATCCACGCTCTCCGTCCAAAGCTTCACCCCAAAGCGCGCGCGGGTGATGGCCGTGTAATAGTTCTTACCAGTGACCAGCGACGAACCTACCGGAGCGAGCACATAGACACGATCATAGGTTTTGGACTGTGCGGAATAGACCGTTTCATCATCTCGAAGATGGAGGCTGCGACCAATTTCCTCAATTCCATCCAGGTCAATGACTGCCGCCTCGCCAATCGCATGGTCCAGATCGCCAAAGGCGATGACAATATGTCGGGCATCATTGAGGAAATGACCGGCTATAAATCGGTGAAACAGGGCTTTGCCAAAAGCTATCAGCAAAGCCGCGAGAAGATCCAGGCAAACCAGAATAATCCGACCGAAGATTTGAAGGACGCGCTGGCCAATTGTCCGGCCGAGGTAACCGACATCTTTCGTACCGGTTCGCTGCTGTCGCATGCAGCCACGCGCGTGGGTGCAGGCGACTGGGCAGGCGTCATGCGCGCGCGGGTCGGCGACGTTTATATGCGCTGGGACGCGACCGACAAGGTGCCGATCTTCTCGGCCATCCCGGCCTGCCCGCATCAGGACAGCGAGAGTTCGCAGGATTTTCTGGCCGGCAAAGTCCAGAGCCGGGCGCTCGCTATGCCGCCCACCGCCACAGACTGCGCGGCAGACGGCGGCAAGGGCGCGCTCGAACTGGCGCAGGCGCGCATGAACTCAATCGCCACGAAAATCCGCACACGCGCCGCGCTGTCCGCCGAGGAACGGCAATTTGTCGCCAATGTGCGCACCTTGCCGGTCTATCGCCTGCTCGAATGGGGGGTGCGCCAGGGCGTGTCCGACAGTGTCATTGCCGACACGGACGAACTTGTTGCGCTGACGCTTGCCTATCAGATGCTCAACGATCTCACCCGCTCGATCGACTTCGCGGTGTCGAATGCCGAGCGGGGGGCGAACGTTGCAGGCGCAGCCGATGGCGCGAATGCCAATATCTGCCAGACGCGCATCCTTACCAAGGGCATGGAGCAGCTGCGCGACCTGCACGACGAAGTGCTGCGCCAGCGCGCGCAGATGCGGCAAAGCTATATGGCAGCGCTCGCCCAGGCCAATCTCTCGGCCAATTATGCAAGCCTGCTACGCACCCGCGATCGCGACGCGCGAGAGGCGACCGGCACCGTTTCCGGCACCAATCGCTGAACATCCAGGAAAGGCTCCACCGATGCGTCGCCTTGTTCGCGCCCTGTCCGCTCTTCCCTTGCTACTTGGCTCCACGCAGGCCTTTGCCCTGGAATCAAGTTTCCACACCTATGATGGCTTTGCCGAAACGGTCGAAGCGTTCCGCCTGGTTTCGATGATCTTTGGCGACCCACGCTATGAAACGCTCGTCCTGATCTGCGCGGTCGTAGGATTAGCGCTGGGCGTCGTGCTGGCCTCCATTCGTGGCCAGGGCATGGGCCTTGTCGGGTTCGGCTTCCAGATGCTCATGGGTGTTGGCCTCTTTGTCGGGCTGATCGCCACGACCGGTACCGTCCATGTCTATGACCGGGTGCGCAATGCCTATCAGGCGGTCGGCGACGTGCCCAACCTGATCGTCCTGGTCGCAGGCGTCACCAATTTGATGGAACGGGCGCTTGCCGAAACCATCGACGACAATAGTCTTGATCCCAGCGCCAAGCTGGAATTTGGGACCGGCGGTCATTCCTTCGACCTGTTCTTGAACGCAGTGTCACGGCGCGGGCCGATGACCGACAGTTTTCTCGATGCCACGATCAAGGATTATGTCCGGCAATGCTATCCGGTTGCCCGCATATCGCCTGCCTATGGCGTGGATGACGACCAGCTGTTCCGCGGGACGACCGATCTTCCCGCAGCCTTCGCCGCCATGGCGGGACCAGCGACGTTCAGCACAGTGCTCACCTCGGCCGACAAGGCGGGCACGACCATGTCGTGCCAGGGAAGCTGGGATCATATCCAGTCGCGTCTCAATGACTCCACCTTGTTTGAGGAGTATTCCCGCCAAGTGTGCCAGAGCACAGGCTATGATGTGGCAGACGCCAGTCAGCTCACCCGCTGTCGCACCCGGCTTGGACAAATGGGCGAGGTGATGATGGGGACGCCGCTCACGCTCCAGGCCTTCATGAGTGACATATTGCTGGGCAACAGCGTGGGAGATGTGCTGTACGAGGATAGTCCAGCGACTGCCGCGCGGGTCATGGCGAACCGGGCAGTCGTTTCAAGCGGGCTTTCGACCATGTCGGTCGCCAATCAGTGGATGCCGACCATTCGTGCGACGGTCTTTGGCATCATGCTGTTCGTGATGCCGATCGCGCTGCTATTCATCCTGACCCCCATCAACCTTCGGGTAGCTAGTTTTGCGCTCGGACTGTTCGTATTCGTCGCCATGTGGGGCGTGATCGATGCGGGCATTTATCAGCTCACCCTGGGCCGGGCGATGGGGGTGCTGGCCGAAATGCGGTCCAACCATGTGGCCGTCAATGCCTGGATGCTCGCCCCCTCTTCGGCGATGAAGGCGCTGGCGATATTCGGGACGTTTCGCACGGCCGCCGCTGGCCTTGCTGGCGCATTCGTGTTCACGGTGTTCCGCTTTTCGGGCAATGTCTTCTCTTCCTTCACCGGTGGCGCGTTGCAGGCACAGGGCCAGGGTAGCGCGGCGGCCGCACCCCTTATGACGCGGGAAGGGTTTGCCTCGGCGCTGGAATTGCAGGCATCGGCTAGCGGGACGATGGCCCGGCGCGGTGCAGCATCGAGCTTCGGGGACTTTGGTGAGCGCTCAACCTTTGGCGGCAACCGCGCCTTTGGTTCAGCGGGCAGCGTGATCGGCGATCATGGCAGCGGGCTCGCCGGAAACAGCGCTATGGCGCTGGGCGGCATTGATGCGGCGCGAGAGTTGGGCGGGCTGTCGCCAGCGCTTTTAGGGCGCGATCTTTCTGATCCCGCGATCACGCAGGCGGTGCGCGCCAGTGCCACGACCGGCGCTATTCATGACTTTGCCCAGAAGGATGCGTTGCGGGCGCTTGGCACCAGCTATTTTGGCGAAGGGCAATCGGGTGAGCGGGCGTTTGCGGCGTTCGCCCAGAATATGGTGCAGTGGAAGGCCTTCGGCGACAATCGCGCCTATGACATGATGTTGTCTGGCACCCAGCGCCATTTTGAGCGCAACGGTTATGATGCGAAGGACGCAGCGCTCAAAGCTTCGACTCTGATCGGGCAGGCTGCTGCTGATCCGACTTTCGCCAAGCTCAGCGCCAATGCTTTCGATCAGGAGCAGATGTTGCGCAATGACCTGACCGCAGCGCAGATGACGGTCGGCGCGATGGAAGGTCGCCGTGACTATGCCGGGGACCATGTCACCCAGGTGGAGCGTGGCAATGTGGCAACCGAGCAGGGCTGGCGGACGGGCAGCAATGCCGGGCAACGAGAAGCAGCCTCCATGCTCAGCCTGTCGATCGACGAAACCGGGCGGCGTGTATCCTTCATCAACGCGCTGTCTGGAGAAGCACGCTCGAGTGCCATCACCCAGCTTTCGCGTGCGACCGGGCGCAATGAGGCGCAGGTGATGCATGCCTTGGAAAGCTATAATGCCGCCACCCAGTTGGGAGCAGCCGATGGTGCGACTGCGGAGGCCGCGCGTGAAGGCACGAGCGTCTATGGACGGACGCGGGAAGCGGCGGGCTATGATTTTGCCGAGCGGTCGGGAAAGCTCGACGCGCAGCGCGAAGTTGGCCCGGACGGCACGCGCTCGGCCGCGCGCATTGGCGAACAGCGGCGGCAGAGCGAGAATTTTGGGTTTGCGCAAGGGGCGGCAGTGGCAGGAACTTCGGTGCGCGAGGCCGCGCGGCTCGACAGCTTCATCCAGGCGCTCAGCCGTACCGCCGGGAACCAGGTCGATATGGCCGTGGACGGCACGGCGGGCATCGCCGATCGGGCGCGCAACGAACGGCTTGGCCGCATCGTCGAGAATGAGAGGCTGACCCGGATGCAAGGATTGCTGCGCGACAATGGCGCCGACCTTACCAAAAGACAGATTGCGATGGACCAGAATGGCGACCTCAACCTCAATCTGACGCCGCAGACCGCTGCGCAGATGTGGCAGGCGGGCCTCATCAACGAAAGCCAGCTCGGCGCGATCGCCAAGGGTGGGCGGGCTCGGCTGAGTTTTGCCCATAACGACCTGTTGGTATCGAGCAGCACCGGGTTCAGCAAGTCGGCGCGCTCGGACACCAGCACGCGGTTCGAGGCAGGCAAACAGGCTGGGCCAGATACGGTCGAACATTTTTTGGGCGGCGGGGCGGAAGGCCATGCCATGATGGCAAACTGGCTGCGCGGCGGGTTCGAGATGGATCGCAAGGGCGAATGGCGGTTGAAGCCGCAGGTGGCCGATACGCTTCAGCGTGATGTTCAGGCAATCATGACGCAGACAGGATGGACGCGGTCGCTGTCGCGTAGTGCCAGTCACCAGGTTACCAATCGCACTTCTGTCGGCGCGTCACTTGGCGGCTCGGTAGAAAGTAGCGGATCTGGAAAGGGCAACGATCGTCATTCGCGCGGTAGTTTCAGTGGGCAGGGAGGATTTGAAACGTCCGATACTGGTTCCGCATCTACCGATGCCGCAGCGAATATCGACATTTTGAATTACGACGTTCGCAATGTGATTTCCGCCGCTGAGAAGGCCGCATCCAGAGCAAACGACCCGCACCAAGCGTTCACATCGGTATTGAGCAGTCGCATTCTGGGGGCAGAAGGCCTCCGTGATCACTATCTTAGCCAAGCCGCAGCCGGTCGCGGGACTTGGGACCTGACAGCACCTTTAACATCGATGGAACAATCCCAAATTCTAGAAAGCGGTCGATTTAGCGGTGATCGTCAGTCAGGCCTGGGTGATGGAAAACAATCATCTGAGGATCGCTAGTGTTTGCCACGGACATGTTTGTCGAGCCACTCTGTGCTGGTTGGATTGCCGGGATGCGCGTAGTATCTTGAGTTAGCGGGATTTGTGGGATCCATACGTCGAAATTCGCGATCATGCCGCCCGTTTGCATCTAAGTGACCGGCTGATATCCCGCTGCTCTCGCTACTGGAAGAGTGATGGCGGAACCACGTTCGAAAGAACCCAAAACCCAGTGCTGGTACCATCAGGAATGGATGAAAGAGCAGGATGAGTGGGGCGACATGATTTGTGTTCAGAAACAGATTCGGCGCGAAAAACGCAATCAGCCAGAATATTGCAGCTGCTGTCCACCATGACTTGGCATACCAGGGTCGCCAGAGCCAATGTGCTGCTTTTGGCTTTTCCAGATCTGAGCTCTGCGGCGGTTCACCTGGAATGGGTTTGTCTTCCGTTCCGCTCATGCGATCCTCCTTTTGGTCGATACTATCACGCCCGGGGTTCCGCGGATAAAAAATCACTCCCAAAATGGGAGCATTCACCCCCCACCCTCTCCTTCCCTTGGATAACTGCTGAAAGGTTGGTCGGAAGGCACCCATGCTCCAATCTTTGCAAAGCGCATGAGAGCAAAATGACAAGAAGGGCCGATCCAAAGAGCCGCCTGCTCCGCCTTCCAAGCATAACCCGGCCACCGCTTGCAAGCTTGCGCGAATTCCCGCGAAATTGCGCACAACCGCGATTAGTTGCGCATTGACTCTTATAGTTGCGCGATTTATCTTTTGCGCAACTAAGGAATTTATGTGGCACGACCAATACCTGAAGCTGACCTACAAGCGATCGAGGCCGCCGTGGCCCAATTCCCGGATGGTGCGTCAGCAGCGCAGATCACTGGCGCGCTCGCGGAACCTGGTGCCCGTCGTACCCTCCAATATCGTCTTCGCGCATTGGTTGACGCGGGTCGGCTACGCCTTACCGGCGACGGGCGTGCAGCCCGATATCACCATGGTGATGAGATCATCGCCCAGCCTGACCCAGCCGACATCGTCCCGATATCACCTGAAGGCAGCGCTGTCCTTGCCTATGTGCGCCAGCCCGTCGCGGTGCGACAACCGGTCGGCTATGAACGCAGCTTCCTGGATCGTTACCGGCCCAACGAAACCTTCTATCTGACCCAGCAGCAGCGCGATCATCTGGCTACAATCGGCAAGCCGCAGATTGAGGCCGCAGCGGCAGGAACCTACGCGAAGCAGATATTGAACAGGCTGCTTATCGACCTTGCATGGAATTCCAGCCGTCTCGAAGGCAACACATATTCGCTGCTCGATACGCGGCGGCTGCTGGATTTCGGGGAAGCCGCCGAGGGGCGCGGACCGCGCGAAGCGCAGATGATCCTCAATCATAAGGATGCGATCGAGTTTCTCGTCGCCAACGCCAACGATGTCGGGTTCAATCGCTATACGATACTCAACCTGCATGCGTTATTGGCGAACAATCTGTTAGCTGACCCTACGGCGGTGGGGCGACTGCGCCACATCATCGTAGGGATAGACGGTTCAACTTTTCATCCACTGGAAGGTCCGGGTCTCATCGAGGAGTGCTTCGATCAAATCCTTGCCACAGCGGCGGCCATCGACGATCCATTCGAGCAGGCCTTTTTCATGATGGTGCAGCTTCCATATCTTCAGCCCTTTGACGATGTGAACAAACGCGTATCACGCCTCGCCGCCAATATACCCATGATCCGGGCGAACCTTGCGCCATTGTCGTTCACCGAGGTTCCAGGCGACCTTTATACGCGTGCCACGCTTGGCGTCTATGAACGCAACGACATAACATTGCTGCGCGACGTATTCCTTTGGACCTATCAGCGATCCGCAGCGCGCTACGCCGCCGTACGTCAATCAATGGGTGAGCCAGACCCGTTTCGCCTGCGCTATCGGGAACAGTTGCGCGATGTCGTTCGGGATGTTGTGCGCGGCGCCTTGAGCCGACAGGCAACGCGCGCGCATCTGGTCACGACGTCCCGTGAATTCATCCCAACGGCCGATCAGGACCAGTTTGCCGAGGTCGCAGAAACGGAGTTGCTGGGCTTGCACGAGGGCAATTTCGCGCGATACCTGGTTCGTCCGTCGGAATTTGCTGCATGGCAACAAATCTGGAACGCAGGCTGATTGCTACGCTTACCTCAATGGCTTGCATTGGCCTCATACCGCCGGGCCGCTTTGCGGCAAGAACTGGGACTTTCGCGACGGTCCGCTTCGAGACACGACCCTGACCTAAGCGGACATTGTATTGTCCCATGGGTGGTATGCCTCAGGGCTTGTCAAGCCTCCGATCTCGATCTCTGTATTTTACAAAGGTTCTATTTCTTGTTCAAACTCATCTCGACCCGCGTCGACGAATGTCTTACGATTATCGTTTCTCCAAAGAATGCGGTCAAGTTGGGAGGAACGGCGGGGGGCTTCTACGGGTATGATGTTGAGTACGAAAACGGATAGCACGCAGGCTTTTATACAATTTCAGAATCGGTTTCGTGGCTTGATCTCACAATTCAGATCTCGCCGATTTGTCGAGAACCAGCGTGTTCTACCACATCGCGTGTTCCGTTCATCATTTCAGGATCTGCTGTTGGACGCGCGTGCTGCCATCAGCCCCAGTGAATATCGCCCTTACCTCGAATGGTTGGCAGAGCAAACTCAGGCGCAGCTTGGTGATCTTACAAGCATTCCGACCGGCTATGATGATCTCACAGGTATCTATTCCAAAGCTCCAGCCATATCGCTTGAGTATGAACTATTATGGCTCACCGAGCGATTTAGGACTGAAGCGCAGAAGCTGAACTTGTTCAACAAAGCAGTGGCACTCGTTCAGCAAGCCGCCTTCGCGGGCGAATATGAATCTGCAATCGCCGGGATTGACGCTATCCAAGAAGCGCTCGGCGTCTCCCTTTGGTCTGTCCAGCTACGTCTGGCGCTTGAACATCTGGCCGGTGGACTGGAACGGCAGAAACGCTATTCAGCACAGTTACGTAATATTCATCGTGCTGGGCTGCTTAATTTCACGGTCTATCATACTAGCGTGCGAAATGAGGATCGCACAACCTTGTCCAAATTTCTTGATGATATCGACCAGCGCATAACAGGGCTGACGCAGCACAGCGAACCGACAAAAACTTATGACCGATATCGTCTCAAGAATGAATTCCCTAACACCGACGAGGGGCTTGCCGAGATTTTGCGCGTTGAGCAAAGTCACGGCATAACTGACATTTACGAGACATTTGTCGCTGTACTGCAAGAGCTTGTGCGGCGCCAGCCGGACCCGGAGCGGGCAACGCTCATCGTTGACTGCATCGCCAGCATAGACGTCGATGATTTCAGGCTATGGAAAATAACCGAAATTCTCGATTCAACACGTCAGTTCGCCCTCCCTGTCCGGATCACCGAAATTTCTGACGCTTTGTTCGAAGGGCGCTTGTACCGCGCGATGCGCCTCGCGTGTCGCATCACATCGGACGATCCTTGGGAGTATATATATGCAGGCCTGGCGCTGGCATCTGCTAGCCGCGAGCGTAATCCGGTCAGTGCAAGGCCGACAGAGGTCGCCGAGCTGATCGCACGGGTGCAACGCCGATCCAACGGATCGGAAGATGCCTGGGCTCAACTGACCAAGCTAGCTTTGAACCTTCGTGGGCTCCCCTTGGCCGCAGGCCTATTTGAATGCCTCATGCAATTACGCCGGATCAGACCTGACCAGCCATGGCAGCCTTGGCTGGTCGGGCTCAATAGCCCCTATCGAGGCATTGAGGACCGATTATGGGGGTATGGATGCAGCCGTGATGGCAGCGCGTGCAGCCCCACTGATAAGGCTTGGTACGAAGCTTCCTGCCCTGGAGCCGACCCAGCAAAATCCTGTCGTTTAATCCGTGCTATCGGCCATATTGATCGCGGTGAATATGGGCTCGCTGGCGACGCGTTGGCAGACTTGAGTGACACATGGCCGCAATCTCTGCGGAATTTAGGCGCGCTTGTGCAGCTTCACGTCTTTTGGGCTCAAGGCATGCGGCAGGAAGTGATTTCTCTCATTGCGAATGAGGGAACACGCAGCCCCACGCACGCGCGGTTTCTGCCCGTCGTCAGCGCTTTGAAAAATTATCTATGGAAAGATTTCAAAGCTGTAGATCGTTCACTAGCAGCACCTAACGCGCTCCATCTTCTCTGGTCAGAGCAGGAGGTAAGCGAAACTGCTTCAATGATGCGCTTTGCTACAGGCCATGCGTTGCGTCGTTTGGCCGTAGCGCGTCCCTCTGATTTACAGTTCGGGTTGCTGAATATTGATCGACATGAGCTTATCTACTTTTTCCGCAAGGTGTGTGTACCCGGTATTCTTGACCTTTCACGGCTGTTTTCAGGTACGCGAGCCATTCTTGAGGAAAGGCAGGCCATCTGTGGCTTGCTCTCTCGGTTCGACAGCAAAAATCTAGAAATCTATCAAAGTGAAATCATTCTGATCGCCAACGATCTCGAGATGGACGATGGTCGTTGGATTGTAGACAGTACGCGTATCCATGTTGATAGCGACGGCCTCATGCGCTGGGCATTACGTGAACTGGCGGAAGATTACGGGCGATATCGCGATCTGGTGGATATCGATGTATTGGGACCGCAGTCGTTCGACGACGTACTTCAGGAGATTGAACGAAATTCTGCCAACAAAGCCGCTTTCGTCCCTGACAATGAAGCCGATGCCGTACTTGTCAGCATATTGAGACGCCTTGGTGAAGAGTTTCTCACTAATGCGGCCTTCGGGCTCGACTTCTATCTGTCGAAACGTGTTCGCCACCAAAGTTTCATTGGGCTCATTCGCGGCCCTCTCGAATTTGCTGATCTGATCACAACGCGAGAGTCAGAGGCTGGTGAATATCATCGCAATAACGTCTGGCTCAATCGTTTTGATCATGCTGATGAAACAGCGCAGCGTGAAATTGACAATGCTCTGCGGAATTTCGCTATAAAGTTTGATGAGATACTAATGCAGGCAAAGGACGCTTACTTTCATCTTCGTAGCATTGAAAAGCCGCAAGGGATGATATTGCTGACGCTTAATCGTAATATGATCAGTCTTGCTCGAGCTCTAATCAGGCTAGATTTAAATTTTTCTGAATTCATTCGTGTTGTTTTGCCCATATTATGGACTGGTATCGAAAGTTCCCTATCACAGATACGAACTTTCATCACCGACGACATGAAATCTCGCATAATTAACGAGTTCGATATCGTGCGAGCGCGAATTCGTGAGCTGGCTGAGCAGGACGGTGCATGGCTCGAATTCGATGCTACCATGGGCGGCGCTTCCAGTGAGGTGCAAATCAAACTCGATGAGGTCGCGCAATGGTTCGTACATGCAGATACGCTAAGGCAGCATCGCCTGTTCTCCCTCGAGCAGATACTCAAAATCGGTGTGGACACTGCGTTGAAGTCACAACGAGGCTTCTCCCCGCAAATTAGCCAGAACGCACAAGGCGATCTCGAGCTTCCTGCCTCCAATCTCGTGTTCGTCCATGACGTCGTGTTCGTCGGCTTGGGCAATGCACGCAAGCATTCTGGAATGAAATCGCCAAAGGTGGATGTGACGGCACAATGGAATGAAGCGGATTCGACATTGTCACTTGTGGTCGTCAGTGACTGCCGCCCCTCCTTTCGCGCCGACAAGGAACGGCAAGCCAATGTAATCCGCAAGATGATCGAGGAAG
Source organism: Sphingobium sp. (assembly GCF_049304695.1). Lineage (GTDB taxonomy): Bacteria > Pseudomonadota > Alphaproteobacteria > Sphingomonadales > Sphingomonadaceae > Sphingobium. The sequence goes on along the minus strand of NZ_JBAQOK010000003.1, from coordinate 2,272 downwards.
GATCACATGACCGCCGGACACGAACAGAAGGGGGAAGTGGCTTTGCCAAGCTCGCAGCGGTCGTTACGCAATCAGATCGCGGATCAATTAAGTTTGCGTTCACGGCCGAAGGGCGTTTCCGCCTTGATGTGACCTACGAGGTGCGTTTGTCAACGGGAGGTGCGAGTGACGACAATTGAAACGTCCATCCTGCTGGTTGAGGATGAGGCTCCAAAGCGACGGCATATCGAGAAGCTTCTTAGTGAGCTCACCCCGCGCGCGACTGTTTTGTCGGCACGGTCCGTCAACTCTGCGCTTGATGCGCTAGAAACGTCGGACATAAATCTTTTAATTCTCGATATGTCCTTGCCCACCTTCGATGTGGGTGAGCGTGAACGCGGCGGTCGTCCTCAAGGCTTTGGTGGAACAGAGGTTCTCCGGCATATGGCGATGGCGGAGATAGTCTGCCCGACCGTAGTAATTACAGGCTATGAAGGCTTTGTCCGCGAAGGTGGGAGCACGGTTGATCTCGCGCAGTTAAGAGCCGAACTGATCGACGAATTTCCGGAGGTGTTGCGGGCGGTCCTTCACTACAATTCGACCTTTGACGAATGGAAAACTGTCCTCGCTTCGACACTGGCCGAGGCTGGCATCACTAGGAACTCGCAGTGAGAATATTGATCGTCGATGACCGTCCGAAGCGTTACGACCGCTTGATTGCGGCATTTTCCAAAATTGGCATTAATCGGAACGAGATTGATCTTGTTAGTTGTACTGTTTCTGCGCGCGAGAAGATGGAACAGCATAATTACGATCTTCTCATTCTGGATATTCTCATACCGTTGTGGCCGGAAAGTGACGAGTCGATCCAGCATTCCGCCGACCTTCTTTTTGAGATTCGAGAGGGTGAAGTATCTAACCCACCGCGTCATATACTGGGGATAACAGCTGACCGAGAGGTCGGCGCTTCGGTACTTCGGGATTTCGAGGCGTACACATGGACGGTTTTGGAATTTTCGGCGGATAATGACGACTGGTTCAATCGCGCTACCAACTGTGCACGATATTTGCTCGATCAATTAAAAATCGCCAACGGTCCGAGCGAGAAGCCAAGCGATATTGCGATCATCTGCGCTTTGGCGAAACCAGAAATGGAAGAAGTGCTAAAACTGCCATGGAACTGGTCAGCATCGCGCCCTATCGATGACATGGTTTTCGTTCATGACGGGTGGTTTGAATCGGGTGGCAGGACTCTAAAAGTCAGTGTGACATCCGCGCCGCGCATGGGAATGGTTTCTACGGCTTTGCGGACAGCGGCTATCGTCGAGAAACTCAAGCCTCAGCTTGTGGCCATGACCGGAATTTGTGCAGGGGTTCGTGGGAAGGTGAAGCTTGGAGATGTGCTCTTTGCAGACCCATCTTGGGATTTCCAGAGCGGAAAGCGTGCTCGAGACAAAGAAAATACCCAGTTCTCTATACGTCCCCATCAATTACCCGCATCGGCGCAGGTGCGCAGCCATATCGAACAGTTGCGCGGCGACAAAAATGCCCTTGGAATGATCGCCACGGAGTTTGAAGGAACGCCTTCCGGTGTACCTCAGATACATGTTGGCCCTGTTGCATCAGGATCCGCAGTGCTTGCCGACGGTGAAGTGATCAAAGAAATTCGCGCGCAGCATCAAGAATTGATTGGCGTTGAAATGGAGATCTATGGCCTGTTTGCTGCTGCTCAAGCTGCATCCCGACCACATCCACAATACTTCGCACTCAAAGGCGTATGTGATTTCGCAGATCCAGACAAGGAGGACGGACATCAACATTTTGCCGCTTATTCCAGTGCCCAAGTTCTACGTGCATTGCTGGAGCGCTATGGGCATAGACTGGTCGTCGAAAAGGCGTAGTCGTCTGCGGAATGTATGGCGGGCTTCAGCCAGAAGACATTATGCAGAGAGGCTCTCATTAAGCGGAAGGTCCGCTGTTAGGGACGCAAACTTGGCATCTGAATGACGAGGAAGGGTCGATCGTTATTGTAGGACGAATGAACTTTCTTTCCGCATATTTTCATTCAAACTTGAGTTGCTGCCATTCATTGATCAGCAATCTGTATTTTTCATAGAAAATTGCCTCTTCGTCTCCCGTTAATGGCGTTGTTTCGGGAGAGAAAAAGTATGCATCCGGTGAGAACCGCGGATCAGGCCGCTTGGCGTTGATCGTCTGTGACGCGCCAGTTCCAGGGGAGCAGTTCGTGGAGCCGGCTCTGTGGGATGTCGGCGATGCGGCTGAGCACATCGGC
>NZ_JBAQOK010000002.1:0-1668 GCF_049304695.1 Sphingobium sp. | reverse complement strand
CGCCTCAACCAACTCCGTCCGCGTTGCCATGCTCACCTTCCTCATCGTCCGCTCCCGATCGTCTTCGGGAGCATTCTAGATGAGGCAACGTTATCCCCGCCGGGAGCAGTTCAGGTGAGGCAATGCGATGCCCGGCAAGATCTGACGCTGCGATATGACGCGCTGTGCGAACATTATGGCATGACGCCGACGCGCAACAACCGCGGCGTTGCCCATGAGAATGGCGGGATCGAGAGCCCGCACGGGCATTTGAAGGCAGCAATAAAGGACGCGCTGCTGATGCGTGGTTCGCGAGACTTCGATGATCTGGCGAGTTACCGGCACTTCATCGACGAAGTCGTCAGCCGCAAGAACCGGCGCAACGGCCCACGCATAGACGCCGAGCGTGCGATATTGCAGCCCCTGCCTGGCGCGCGCACCAGCGATTATGAGGAGACGATCGTCACGGTCACCTCGACCAGCAGCTTCACGCTTCGTAAGGTGTTCTATACCGTGCCCTCACGGCTGATCGGGCATCGGCTGCGCGTTCGGCTTTACGATGATCGCCTCGATCTGTTCATCGGCGGCACTCACCTCATGACATTGCCGCGGGGGCGGTCGTTCAATAACGGCTCCCACGGCCATGTGGTCGATTATCGGCACGTCATCCATAGCCTGCGGCGCAAACCCATGGCGCTCCTGAAGTTGGTCTATCGTGACCAGCTCTTCCCAAGGGAGCCTTATCGTCAGACCTTCGACCGGCTCATCGCCGCGTTGCCCGAACGGATCGCTTGTCGGCAGATGGTAGAACTGTTGGCAATGGCGCACGAAAGGGCCTGCGAAGCCGAACTCGCGGAACTGCTGGCAGCCGACGTCGCTGCTAACCGTCTCCCCGACATGGATGCCTTGCGAATACGCTTCGCTCCCGATCCGGCGGCACTTCCCGACGTGGTGGTGGAACTGGTCCCCCTTGTCACCTATGATGTTCTCCTGGCGGGAGAAGCCGCATGAGCCGGAACGCACCCGCTATCGACGCCCAGCGTCTGAGCCTCATCCTCAACGACCTGCGCCTGCCAGCAATCAAACTGATCTGGCCCGACTTTACCACGCGGGCAGACAAGGAAGGCTGGCCTGGGGCCCGCCTGCTTGCGGCGCTCGCTGAGCATGAGATCGCAGAACGGGACCGACGCCGGATCGAAAGGCATCTGGGCGAAGCCCGCCTGCCACCTGGCAAGACTCTCGACAGCTTCGCCTTCGATGCAGTGCCAATGATCTCCCGCGCCCGGGTGACGGCGCTGTGTTCTGGTGATGGCTGGCTCGAAAAAGGCGCCAACCTCATCTTCTTTGGTCCACCGGGTGGGGGTAAAACCCATCTGGCAGCCGCAATCGGCCTTGCGTTGATCGAAAATGGCTGGCGCGTCCTGTTTACCCGCACTTCCGACCTGGTCCAGAAACTTCAGGTTGCCCGCCGTGAACTGGCGCTCGAAGCCGCGATAGCCAAACTCGACAAATATCATCTGCTGATCCTCGATGACCTCGCATATGTGACCAAGGATCAGGCTGAAACGTCCGTCCTGTTCGAGTTGATCAGCGCACGGTACGAACGGCGTTCCACGCTCATCACCGCCAACCAGCCTTTTGGTGAATGGAACCGGGTCTTCCCCGATCCCGCCATGACGCTCGCCGCCG
>NZ_JBAQOK010000001.1:0-6186 GCF_049304695.1 Sphingobium sp. | reverse complement strand
CAGCGACGTTCCGGCGTGGTCCGCATTCTGAATGATCAGTTCGGAAAACAAAGCAGGAAATGGCAAATGGCACCGATGATCTCGGTGCCATTTTCGTGATCGATGCTATCGCCATCTCTGCCCATTTTCGCTGAAATTAGCCTCGATTTCCGCAACGCGACGTCGCTGTGCGGGCGTGAGTGCAGCGATAACTCGCTTGAACGCTGCGGGCTTCATGGTGCGCAACTGGCGCCAGTCACTGTCGCGCCGCATCCGCACCTTCCAGTCCGCCGGTCGGTAATTGACACCGGCAGAGCTCATTCGCCAGAAAATCATCGTGACCTGGTTGGGCGTGAACGCGCCTTTGTCGTCGACGAAATCGATGAAATCCCAGGCATCGAAATCGTCCACTTCCTGGCCGAGCTTCAGCAACGCCGTCATGACCCGCTGTTTGCGGGCATCTTCCACCAGTCCGCGGCGATGCCGGTCGACCAGCTTGCCCGTCGCATCGGCATCGAGCCGCTGTCCTTGCTCGTCGACGCCGGTGATCTCGAAGCGCTTGATGCATTCGGAGCCGACCAAAAGGCTCGACGCCGTGCCGGAATTTTCGATCTCGAAATGATAGCGCAGGTCCTGCTGCCCACACAGCTCGCAGATTCCGTCCCTTGCCTCCAGGTCGAAGAATCGGCCCGTATAGGACCATTCGCGTAGGGCTGGGCCAAGAGACGACGCCCGACTGAGCGGTAACAGGGTTGCAGCCGCCCTTTCCGCCCAACTCGACATCCGATCCTACTTCTTCTTCAGCGTGAGGGTGTTTGGTCCCAGCGGTTTTGCCGGTGCGGCAGGCATTGCAGCTGCTGTGGCCACTGCTGCGACGGCCGCGTGCGACGCCGCAGACGAGAGCGCCAGAACCTTTTCGACGATCGCAAAGATAGCCGTCATGTCGTGTGGCTCGACCTTCGGGTACACAGGCACATATTTCAGCGACAGTAACGGTCGCAGGCGGTTGACGTGAACCGTATAGAGATGGTCACAAACGACGTAGGCGGTCCGCCCTTCAGCATGGCCCCTTGGGTTGGGGTTTTTGGAAAGCTGGTGGAAGTGGGTTCCCGCCTTTTGCTGTGCACTGGTGACCGGCAGGATGATGCAGGTGTCACTCAGTGAGTTTGCAGCGCGGATGACGATGCCGGGATGCTCGTTGACGAACTCGGGCACATATGCGTCGTGCGGAAAATCGACCCAGTACATCTGGCCAACACGCGGACGGCTCTGAATTCGCCGCTCGCGGCGGCTGATTGGTATATATCCGGCCTTGATGATCTCGTGATGCTGCGGGAACGGATGCCCCAGCTCCGTGGTCATGTCCTCGACCGCCGGCATGTTTTTGAAATCGATCGGCACAAAGCCTCTCGCAAGCAAGTCCTCGTCAGTCAGGATCCGCACATAGCCCGCCGCAAACAGCTCGGCCTCGCTTGGGAATGGCACTTCCATATTCTCGTTTGCTTCTGAATTATCGTTCGACATGGAAATGCTGCTTCTTCCCGGCGGTTGGTCGGCTCATTGCGGTGTCGCCGTATTCATCGGTCGACTATACTCCCCCCGCAGCGCATCGAGCGCGATTTGAGTGAAGCCTGCTTCGTAAAGTTCAATCTGCGTGCGGCGCTTGTAATAGGAGAGCCGACGGCCCGGTGTGTCCGCTTCGATCCGCATCCTTGCAACGCCTCGGATGCCCGGCGCGCGGCGGTGCTGCGCCAGCGTTACCAGCACGTCGAGGGCATAGCGACCGAGCAGGTCGCTGCGCTCCTCAGAGAGGTTAGCGGCCGCATCGAGCATGGTGCGGGTGAGCCGATAGACGTCGTCGCCTTCCGACTGGTGGTAGAGGGCCGCAAAATCGACCGGGAACAACGGTTCGGCGTCAGGCTCTTCGCTGTCGAAAATCCAAGCCTCATACCAGATGGCCCCGATCTTCTCGATCATGGCGATGCGCGCCCAAAAATCCTCCCAGGCCGCATCCTTGTTATTGCTCTTGGAGCGATGGTAGCCCGCCCAATCGCCCTTTGCGGATTTGGAACCGCCGACAAGACGAAGTGCCCAGACAGAATGAACACCGATCTCGAACACCTTGCGGGCGGGATGGTCCATGGGCGGAGTCTGGCTCAGCGCGGAAATCGGCACTCCGAAGGTCGCGTCGAGCTGGATTAGGCCATAAAGATCGACCAACATCCGCAGCAACAACGCATCGCCGGTCTCACGGACCCGCCGAAGCATCGAGGCTTCGGCTTCGATCCCGGTTACCAACGCGACGGGCAAAAAGATCGGGTCGCTGTCGAGCGGGATCGGTTGCAGGCGATATTGCGGATACAGCTTCGTCGACCGCTCAGTGCGTGCGACAAAGCCGTGCTGGATCAGCTCGTCGATCGCCACCTTGGCCCGAGGTTTTCCCATGCCGGTGTGCTGTTCGCATGCCTTGGCCGACCACTTGCTGAGCTGGTGATCGCTACCCGTTCCCGCGAGGAGCACAATAAAGGCCGTGACCAAGTTCAGCCTGTTGCCGGTTTCGACCTGCCACAGGCGTTCCCACGCGGAGCGATCGATAGCGAGGAAGTTGCCCCCACGCCCTTTCCCTCGAATGCGATCGACACCGACTGATTCGGCTTCGGGGGACGCCGAACGGTCCAAGGGCGCACTTCTCGATCGTTCCATAGCGGCGCGTTAGCATGTGTTTCTGTCCCCATCAAGGGTATCAATGCATTCAAGGTATTCAAGGCCATCAAGAACAATAGAACATATCAAGGTTATCAAGTAACATTCGAGCATGCCGTTTTCCAGCTGGTACCGTTAGAAATGGCCGGAATCAGGGCGTTAGCGCGCTGGCGTACATTGAATTTTAATACCCAGAGGGCTATATGGTTCTCACAGCTTCGGCTGCTTCGGCCTCACGGCCTTTTGGAATTACACCGCAAGGTGCTCGGGGAGAGTCTCGCAAGAGGCTCTCCCCTTTCCTCGTCCAGATTTGCCGCTCTCGCTCCGTTTTATACTCGCCGAGCGCAATGGGCGTTCAGCGTCATTGGCGGGATTACACGACCGGTCACGCGCTCTCTGCTGCTCGGGTTACTTGTGAATTTGGCTCCGCGGCCTACTCTGCCGCCATGGTAGGGATCGACGAACATCTGCGCGAAGTATTGGCGAGGCATCGGGTCGATACCGGCCTCTTTTCGCCGGTGCGCGGCGTTCAGCCGTTGATCGAGCCAGTCATCCAGACATGGGGCGGCCCGTTCATCGTCGATATCCGCACAAGCGGGTCTTTCGCGAAGGGGACCGCAGTTCACGGCGGCACGGATATCGATCTTTTCGTCTCGCTCACATCGACGCTGACTGACACACTGCAGCGGATATCCGACACATTGTTCAACGCTTTCTTGCAAGCTGGCTATGCGCCACGCCGTCAGAACGTGTCGACCGGTTTGACGGTGAACGGATGGAAAGTCGATGTGACGCCGGCCAGGCGGCAAGATCAGTACGGCAACTACCATAGCCTATGGAGCACTAAGACAGGTAGCTGGCTCCAGACCAACATTAGCGAACATATACGGGTTGTTTCTAACTCTGGTCGTCTCGATGAAATTCGGCTTATCAAGATTTGGCGCAATCACTTTGGCATCGACTGGCAGTCGTTTTATCTTGAGCTTTTTGTGCTTGATGCGCTCCGGGGTGCCCGGGTTGGGAATGTCCAGGAGAATATCGTCACTGTGTTTCGCGCCATAACGACTTCTCTTGCCAACAAACGGCTCGTTGATCCGGCAAACACCAACAACGTCGTTTCCAATGTGCTCACGGCAGATGCAAAGGGTGCCGTAATAAAAAGCGCGCAAGTCGCGCTTGAGAGCCCGTGGAACGTCGTATTCCAATGACGTCTGAATGGTCCCTCGCGGCGTTGTTCGCCGACTTCCACGAGAAGATACAAAGCGAGCTGGCTACAGCGCGCAAGCTCGGCCACCCTACCGACAAAGGCGACGCCAGCGAGCAGGTCTGGATTGACGTCCTGACCCACTATCTGCCCCGCAGATATGAAGCCCGCAAAGGATTTGTAGTCGATAGCCGAGGTGTCTTCAGCCAGCAGATCGACGTGATCATCCACGACCGACAATATTCTCCATTCGTGTTCACGTTCAAAGGCACCGATGTCGTACCGGCGGAAAGCGTATATGCGGTGTTTGAAGCCAAGCAGGAGTTGACGGCCGATTACATCCGCTATGCCGGAGAGAAGGCGGCTTCCGTGCGCCGGCTGCACCGCACAAGTCTGTCTGCAGAGACGATCGACGGGCCGTCCCGCGCGAAGCCGCTCCATCATATTCTTGCGGGCATTCTCACACTGAGCGCAGGCTGGAAGCCGCCTTTGGGCGACACGTTAGCAGGGCATCTTAGACGTGACCTGGACGAGGAATCGCTCGACATTGGATGCATTGCCGATGCTGGTTGGTTCACCAAGTGCGCAGACAGTTTTGAGCTCAACACGGTCGACAAGGCCGCGACCCGCTTTCTGTTCGAACTGATTGCGCAGCTCCAAGCTATTGGGACTGCGCCAATGCTCGACATTCGGGCGTATGCGAGCATGATCTGATGCCGAAAGTGGAAAGCTGATGCAGGACCAGTGAATGCTAACCGGATCTCATCAGGAGACACCGGCACCGCGCACGGAATCGCACGCTTTGCAGAGCTGTCATGGCCTTGGGAATTATCAACTGCTCCGAATTATATCGAGTTCGTCGGGCTCGATGTTGAGTCGGATGCGCCATCGCGCCAGCATCCTGCCCTCATTGGGAAACAGGGGATCGAGACGCTGATAGGTCGGGGTCAGCCGCGCGCGCAACGGCTCCAATGCGGCTGCATCGGCCAGTCCGTAAAATTCCAGCAGATAGCCCAAGCGGCGGATTACCGCGCCGACGCCGAGGCGAAGCGCGTAGTCGATCATCAGTGCGACCCGCAGCGTATCGCGCTTCATCCAGAGCCCCCTGGCGACCTCCGTGACGCCGCCGACAAATTGCGGATGGTCGAGACCATCGATGATGGTCCGCTCGGGATCGCTGACACGGACTTGCTCTTGGGATGTGATCCAGATCTCGGTCACGCCGAAGAAATCCTGCGGTTTGACGTCGACGAAACGGAACCCATATCCGTGGATGTGCTGCGGGCGCAGGCGTTTGGCGCAGGAGACGATGATGACCAACTGCGGTTGCGTGACCATGCGGTGAAGCTCAAGGGCGCTGCCGTGAGAAATGAAGTAGGGCGCGTCGCCAACCAGCGTTCTTGCGATGAGGTAGGGATCGCTCACATGCTCGGTGTCGCGGCCCCGCTCGAAAGGCACCAGATTGTAGAGACCGGGCTTGAGGCGCGTGACGATGCCGCGCGCTTCGGTGTTCGCGACGAGGCTGCGTGCCGATGACGGGCTCAGACCTGTGATCTCGGCGACGTCGGCGAGCGAAAAGATCGGCTGCCGGCGTTCGTTGAGTTCGACGATCAGCTGGGCGGCCCGAGGTCCAAGCGTCTTGAGATTATATCCTTCGCGCAATTTGAGCCTCTGTGAGCGATGTCCGGCGCGTTCGATATAACGATGATTATACTATCTGGCAAGTTTGTCGCGTTCTGCGGGACGAGTCGCGCGCATAGTATATCCGACAGGCTCAAGTTGCACCCCTCGTGGTTTACCAATCACGATAAATGTTCGTCCAAGCCGAACAAATGTGCCTGTTCTTAAACCAGGAGACGATCGCCGGACCCATTTGTCGCAGAGGGGCTATGCCACAAAAGACTTGATTCCCAGTCACCGAGAGCGGCTGCGTTCCTGAGGCTTGGGCTCGCGACCGGGACGGGGGATGGGGGGCGTAGCTGGGTCGCGGCCGCGGACCACATCCTGCCTGACGCTGGGGGAGACGTCCTTGACCATTGCCGGTCGGATATTGCGTCCCGCCGCAATATGCGCATCGAGCTGTGTGCGGGCGACTGTCATCACCCGCGCAACCGCCTCGGGATTGTCGAACAACGTCCGTCGTATCACCGCTTCCATCACGCGCATCTGGCTGTCGGCCGCACGGTCATTCGGCGTGTTGCCACGATCGCCGCGCCGGGCATCCGGCCCTTCCAAAACGCTGCCGTCGCTCTGGCGGCTTATCCCGCTTGACCCACGGGCGACATCGACGTCACGGGCTG